>JAKAFL010000029.1 GCA_021817945.1 bacterium
ATATGTCGCACCTACGGCGCTTCTGGACTTTGGACTTGTATCGTATCTGTCCCTCGAACCCGGTCTGGTCTGGAAGCGGTATAAGGTGGCATTCTGGATGGATGCATATCTTGCAGCCACCGGCATCAAGATGGAACTGCTGCTGAAATGTGGAGCGGAGCGGCTCGAATTCAATCGCAGGACGCGGACGTATCACACCAAACCTTTGCCAAAAGATTTTATCCTGTAAATCCTGTTCATCCGGTCCAATGCCTTTAGCAACCACGGTCCAATCCCCCGGCGCATTGATTTAATCCGCGTACGACATCATGTGCAAGGACAAGGACGTTAATGGGGACGCCGGAAGAAATTCGAGACAGGATGAACAGGATGGACAGGATACCGGAATGGAAGATCAAGAGCTGCAAAAGGTGCTGGCGAAAATGTGCCGTTTATTTGTATCCGTTCCAGAAATCCAGATTGGTGAGGCGGTCTGGCTGTGATATTCTGTTGGGATGTCAGGAGATTTTGAGGTGGAAAGCTATCCGAACGGTGGATGTTACCTGCTTCATCTGGAATATTTTCACGCCATGGGCCTGCATATGCCGCTCCTGACGGAGCTTAAAAATCTTTTAGCGGGTGCAACTACAAATATGTCGCACCTACGGCGCTTCTGGACCTGTGCCTGCAATTTGTTTTCAAATTGCGACTGGCATGGGGGCTCCAACCGGATAAAGGCCGTGATGGTTTGGCGAACGCTGGGTGTCCCCACCCGACGTTCGTTGGCCTATTTTTCGCCGGGTGCATCATCCGGCGCGTTGTTTCACGGTTATTTTGAAGAAAAAGATGGCAAAACATTATACTCTGGTGGAAGATTGGCTCGTGACGAATCTATGCCCAATTGATTCGCAGAACCCGAGATTCTGTGCCGCATGGCAGGGAATCGGGAGGGTTGGTTTGTTTCAACCCGAAAAACGAAATTCAAAAGGCCAATCTGCGTCAATCTACTGGGCGCAAATTCTTTGGAAAAACCTCACCAGACCGCTTCGGGTATGGTTTCGATTTTTTCCAAAGAGTTTCCGCTCCAGCATCTTGCCACATCCTAGCCCTTTCAATTTCGCTTTTCGGGTACAAAGCGCGGTTGGGATTATCTGCGGCTGGGTTGCGCTGCGGGCGGAGGCGGCGATGACGGTGGATTGGATAGCCGGACGGCTTCAGATGGGTTCGCCGGGATAGTCAATCATCTGCTATATCGCAGCCGTAAGCAGAACTCAAAGAGAGGCACAATATGACAATATTAAGACCCCTTTGTGGCCCCTTTATAGCAGGGCAGCCCCTTCCAGACGGGGTTGTTGACACGGATACGAACCTTTCTCACGCCTCTTGGAATGCCCATCATTCCAAAATCCATTGAAATCCCGGAAGATGATCTCAACCAAATCCGCAGCCGGTTCGCGAAAATCCACCACCGCAGCGGGTTCAGGAAAAGCGGGCCCCGCAATTATAAAGCCCTTATATAAGGGTCATTAAGGACCACCCTGCCATCCGTCAGTTTAATTCCTTACCGCAACGAGTCGAGCAGGGCCTGGCGATCCACGCCCTTGTGCGCAGCCACAGCCCGCAAGATGGCATTGAGCGTGCCAATGCGAAGTGGGTTGTGATTGGGAACCGACAGCCGCTGGTGGGCGGGCGTCTCGGTTTGCAAAATGACGTGGCTGCCTTCCTGATGGATTTGGTGATAGCCCCAATCGCGGCAGAGGACTTTGATCAACTGCGTCCCGCTTAAATCCCGTGGCACTTTCATGCGGCGGCCAGCAGTTCGTCACGAACCAGACGCAGCCGGATTTGCCGGGGAGCTTTGTCGGCCTGGTCGAAGTAATAGGCGCGCACGGCTTCCTGCACGTTCCGGCGCACCTCTTCCCAGGTTTGGCCTTGCGTGAAGATGTTTTCCGAAAGACATTCGGCGCAAAAGCCGCCGTCGGCCTCATGCATCACTTCAAAAACCAGTTCGTTCATGGGGCTATTATCGGCTTTTATGGAGGTTTTGGCAAGGGGCGGCAGCGGTGGCGCAAAAGTGCATCCAATGCACATCATTTTCAACCGGCGGCCTGGCCGCTGCATGGTTGCGTTTCCGGCAGTTTGGCCGGATGCTTCTGTCGGCAGACTTCGATCAGCTTCTGGATGTTGACATGGGTGTGAATTTCGGTCGTGTTCAACCGGGCGTGACCACGCATCTGCTGGGCGCAACCGAGATCGTCGCCGTTTTGAAGCATTAGCGTAAAAGGGGTCAAAACGGGGTCACCCATTAGTGTGAGCGGTCAGTAGCAAAAATAGATAAACGTAAGCCAGCCTTTCATTTCTTGAAAGCTGTCCTGGCTTTTCCGGGCCGTTGCGGGCGGCGTCCAAGGTGCAATTCGTGCCTGTCATTTCTGTCGTTGGTTCGGATGCCTTCCTCCCTTGCGGGAGGTGATCCGTTCAGTTACCCGTCTGGTTCCGTCCCATAAACCCCGTCGAGTCTGGAAGCCGTATAAGGTTGCATTCATCCAGGCACGACATCATGCGTAGCTACAGGGGCCTGAATGGCAATCATGGCAGAAAACCTGGACAGGATTAACAGGATGGACAGGATGCTAAAATGGAGGAACACGAACTGCAAAAGGCGTTGGCGAAAATGTACCTTTTATTTGTATTCGTGTCAGCAACCCCGTTTGGTGAGGCGGTTTGGATGTGATAGACTGCCTGGATGTCAGGGGATTTTGAGGTGATCGGCTTTGCAAGCGGTGGGGGTAAATTCCGCCTTCTAAAATATTTGTAGCCATGGGCCTGCATATGCCGCTCCTGACGGAGCTTAAAAATCTTTTAGCGGGTGCAACTACAAATATGTCGCACCTACGGCGCTTCTGGACTTTGGACTTGTATCGTATCTGTCCCTCGAACCCGGTCTGGTCTGGAAGCGGTATAAGGTGGCATTCTGGATGGATGCATATCTTGCAGCCACCGGCATCGAGGTGGGACTGCTGTTCAATTTCAGAGCGGAGATGCTTGAATTCAAATGCAGAGCGCGGATGTAATACCCCAAACCGTTGCCAAATATTTTATCCTGTAAATCCTGTTCATCCAGTCCGATGGCTTTACCAACTACGGTCCAATCCCCCGGCGCATTGATTTAATCCGCGCGCGACATCATGCGCAAGGACAAGGACGCTAATGGGGACCCCGGAAGAAATTCGAGACAGGATTAACAGGATGGACAGGATGCTAAAATGGAGAATCCAGAACAGCAAAAGGCGCTGGCACACGAATTAAACAAGGCCAAAATCCCCAGTCGCAGCATCCTTCCGAATTTTAAGAGAGGCTCAAAGAGTTTCCGCCCCAGCATCTCGCGGCATCTTGACCCTTTCCATTTCGCTTTTCGGATTAAAGAGATTTGGCTGTGACCAGGAAAGGGGCAAATTCCGCCTGGAAATTGGGGGGAATGCGGGCCTTGAAGCGTCCATGTTTGGCGGCATACTTTTGCTCCAAAACCTGTCCCACGGCATGCAGCCGGGCAATCACCGCAGCGGACTCATGCGGGATCTTCAAATCCACCAGGTCGCGCACGGGTCGCAATTGGGTGCCCAACTCGGCCAGCAAGGATGGAATGCCTTCACCGGTTTTGGCTGAAATGGACACCGCCCCGGGATGCAGGTCGCGAATCCTTTGCAGTGAGGCGGCTTCGACCGGCTGGTCCACCTTGTTTAAAACCATAAGGGTGGGTTTGGAAACCGCCCCCATTTCGGTCAGAACGGCGTTGACTGCCATGATTTGCTCTTCGGCCTGCGGATGACTGGTGTCCACCACATGCAGCAGTAAATCTGCCTGGACCACCTCCTCCAGAGTGGCCTTGAAAGCCTCCACCAATCCATGGGGCAGTTTTTTGATGAACCCCACTGTGTCTGTCAGCAGCACATTCTGGTTGGTGGGCAGCCGCAACCGCCGGGTGGTCGGGTCCAGCGTGGCAAATAACTGGTCTTCTGCAAGAACATCCGCCCCTGTCAATTGGTTGAGCAAGGTGGATTTGCCGGCGTTGGTGTACCCTACGATCGAAGCCAGGGGCCATTGGCTGCGCTGCCGTCCGGCCCTTTGGGTCTGACGTTGTCGCCGCACCATGTCCAGGTCCCGCTGGATCCGGTCTATCCGCTCGGATACCTTGCGGCGATCGGCTTCCAATTGTGATTCGCCTTCGCCCCCGCGCATGCCAATCCCGCCGGATTGACGTGAAAGATGTCCCCAAAACCGGGTCAGCCTTGGCAGGAGGTGTTGCAACTGGGCCAGTTCAATCTGAAGTTTGCCTTCCCGGGTTCGCGCCCGCTGCGCAAAAATATCCAGAATCAATGCGGTTCGGTCCAAAACCTTGCAGTTGAAAATTTTTTCGAGGTTGCGGCTTTGGGCGGGGGACAGTTCATCGTCAAATATCACCGTGTCCACGCCCTGATCCTTGCAGAAACGGCTGAATTCGCCTGCCTTGCCCGGGCCAATGAATGTGGCGGCATTGAAGCTATCCATCTTTTGAATGCCCTCTGCCACCACCTCCGCCCCCGCAGTCTGGGCCAGTTCGGCCAGCTCAGCCAGGGAATCCTTGACGCCGGACCTGCCATTGGACTTGATCTCCACGCCCACGAGGAAGGCGCGTTCCAACCGGGTTTTTTCGATATGAACCAGCGATTTCAATGTTTTTGTGCCAACAAGTTTACCTGAAACTGACCTGCTGACCATGTCAAAATGGGGGCCGGAAAATTCATGCGGAAACATGTGCGCGCAAAAGGGTGCCCGGCCTTTTCGTCAAAACCAGTGCTCCTTGTCATGGCCCAACGAGCGCCCGTGGATGCGGAGGGTGGATGGTCAAAGTCAGTCATTGAAGGCGGGCTTGCGGGATGGGCTTGGATTCGTGCAAATCCCCGGTTGATTCCAGTGCTGCCAGAAACCCAGCGGCTTTCGATGCGGTTTCCTCAAATTCCGCCTCGGGATCCGAGTCTGCCACAATGCCGGCGCCAACATTGAAATAGATCTGCTTGCCGGTCAGCACCGCTGTTCGAATGGCCACTGACAAACGGCTCGAGGGGTTGAACCCCAGGTACCCAATCGCCCCGCAGTACACACCGCGGGAAACCGGTTCCAATTCATCAATGATCTCCATGGCGCGAAACTTGGGGGCGCCGGTGATGCTGCCGCCCGGGAAGCACGAGCACAAGGCGCACAAGTGGGTTTTTCCGGGTTTCAACCGTCCTTCCACGGATGATACCAGGTGCTGGACTTGGGAGAATTTTTGCAGCGCGGCGAGGGTGGGCACGTGAATGGATCCGAATTCGCAGATCTGCCCCAGGTCGTTTCTCAAGAGGTCGGTGATCATCACCAGTTCCGCCATCTCCTTGGCGCTGGTTTGCAATTCCACGGCCAGTCGTTTGTCTTCCGCCTCATTTCTTCCGCGGGGGCGTGTGCCTTTAATGGGGCTGGTGACCACATGGCGGTCCTGCATATGGAGGAACTGCTCGGGAGAGGAGGAGATCACGGCAAAATGTCCCGCGTCCAGGTAGGCGGAAAAAGGAGCGGGGGATGCTGCGGCGAGGCGCCGGTAGAAGGCCCAACCTGTTCCCATGGCGGGAGCGCTGATGCGACGGGATAGGTTGACCTGGTAAATGTCTCCTCTCTGGATATAGGCCTGGGCCCGAGCCACAGACTCGATGAAATCCTGCCGCGACAGGTTTGAGGACCATGCGGGTTTGAAACCTCGCGTCCGCAAGCGGTTTTGATCTGGCGGGTTGCCCGGGATGGTGGCAGGTGCAGAGGATAAAGTGAGGCATTCCTTCCAAAATTTCAGGTCCTTTCGGGCCTGCTGCACATCGCGGCTGCCATCCTCCTGCAGGCCGGTGGCAACCGCCAGGACTTTATCCTGGAGATGATCAAATACCACCATGCTGCCGTAGAAGCCCAGCCTGCAATCCGGCAGGTCCAGGTCATTTTCTGCACGATGCCTTAATTTAGGTTCAACGGACTGTTTAAGGTCGTAACCCCAATACCCCAAGATGCCGCCCAATGGGTACCCCAGATTCCCACCTTCCAATTCCTCGTACCTGGCGAGCAGGGTTTCGAGGCGATTCCAGGGATTTGCGAAATGGCAGCTCGCCATGCGATGGTTCTTACCCCAGGTTTCACAAGCAAAACCGCGGGACTGGAATTTGAGAAAAGGGCGGGCGGCGACAAGGGAGAAGCGCGCGCAGGGGGAGATGGGAACGGTGCTTTGAAGCAATGCAACCCCATCCTCGCCGGCACGAAGGAGATGATCCACCAATGTGTCGGGAGTATGCGGTGAGCGAACTTCTTCAATCAATGCCTGCATGGGAGTGTTCCAAGCTGGCGGTCTGTGGCAGGTTGGCGCGTGCCCACGGGGCTCTTTATTTTCCCCCGGCGCAAGCTCACGGATTGGTGGGTGCGGCGTTTGTGCCAGGTGCCTTGTAAAGTCCTGCCTTGATAAAAGGTCCAAGCAGGTTGCCATATCCCCTGGCCTCCATTTCCTGGACTGGAATAAAACGCAGGGCGGCGGAATTGATGCAATATCGCAGGTGCGAAGGCCCGGGGCCATCATCGAAAACGTGGCCCAGATGCGAATCGGCCATGGAAGATCTCACTTCCGTGCGGTCCATCCCATAGGAATAATCCTCCTTCTCCACCACCTTGGCGGACGAGACAGGCTTGCTGAAACTGGGCCAGCCACAGCCGGAATCAAATTTGTCCAAGGAACTGAAGAGAGGATCTCCCGAGACCACGTCCACGTAAATGCCCGGCTCATGGTTGTCCCAAAAAGCATTGCGAAATGGAGGCTCCGTGGCTGCTTTCTGGGTAACTTCGTACTGTTCCCGGGTCAGTTGCTTGCGCAACACCGTATCAGGGGGTTTTGTGAAGGGCGTCATGTTTTGAGCGTGGGTGTTTGCGGCGGCGGCTGTTTCGGAATGAGTCTGGGGCGGGTCAGCCTGGGCTGGCATGCAGACGGGAGTGCCTGACATCAGCCATGCCATCCCTGCCACAGAGATGCATTTCATTGAAGCCATCAGCGCCTTCGAAAGCATGCGGGCACCGGGTTGGTCATCCGCTCCGCAAAGATTTTGGGCCATTTTGATCATGAAAAGGCTTTCGAGAGGTTGCCGGGCGTTCCCACGCGGCGTTCATAATCCATGATGATTTTAACCACCTCCTCAGGGTCGTCGGTCATTTGGACCAAGTCCAAATCTCCAGGACTTATGAAATGATTTTTATCCAGCCGCGATTTCATCCACAAGAGCAGGCCGCGCCAATGATCTGTTCCAAATAGCACCAGGGGGAACTGCGGGATTCTCTGGGTCTGCACCAGGGTGAGCACCTCAAAAAATTCGTCCAAGGTCCCGAAACCGCCCGGCATGAAAATAAATCCTAGGCTGTATTTGACAAAACATACTTTTCGCGCAAAAAAGTAATGAAAATGAATAGGGATGTTGGAAAAGCGGTTGCCCGTTTGTTCGTGGGGCAGTTCGATGTTCAAACCCACCGATTTTCCACCGGCCTGTGCCGCTCCCTTGTTGGCCGCCTCCATGATGCCCGGGCCTCCACCCGTCACCACCGCGATGTTTTGATGAGCCAACCCCTTGGCGATGGCCATTGCCGCCTGGTAGTAATGATCCTCCGGCTTGGTGCGGGCGGACCCAAAGATGGTTGCCGCCGGACCGACCTGGGACATGGTTTGGAATGAATCCACAAATTCCGCCATGATGCGGAAAATCCTCCACGGATCCTCATGAACATAACTGGTTTGGTCGCTCATGCGGGAAACATACCGTTGAATAGCCTTTTTAACAAGGGCACACCACCTTCCCATTTTTCCGGTTTGGGTTTTGAAACACGAAAAACGGTCATGGATGCCGTTGGTTCCACCCTGAAGGTGATTTTGGCCCAATTGCCGGAAGGGGAGGGTTTTTTAGCCTAGGGAAATGCCCGCGACAGGCGCGCAGGAGTTGGTGTTTCCTGGATTGTCATTAGATATGCTAATTTAAATCCGTTGAAAGTTTGTCATTTTGTCGTTGCTATTTTTGCCGGGCGCGGTAGATTAGGGGCATCTGTTAGATAGCTTGTCAGTCCCATGGCATGGAAAATCTTCAAGTGAACCTGGTTCAGTGATGATTTGAAACCCGAGGTTCGGGAACAGTCTGGTGAGTGCAGTGTTAGTCGGACAGTGTCAAATCAAATGAGTAACAAATTGTTTGTAGGAAATCTCTCCTTCAACACCACCGAAAACGCCCTTCAGGATGCATTCGCAGCCTTCGGCACCGTCACTGAGACGATCCTGATGATGGATCGTATGACCAACCGGCCCCGTGGGTTTGGTTTTGTGACCATGAGCACCGCTGAGGAAGCTCAAAAGGCCGTTGCTGGAATGAACGGCTCCCAACTGGACGGACGCGCATTGACGGTCAATGTGGCCCGTCCCCGTGAAGAACGTCCCCCAGGAGGCGGCGGTGGTCGCCGCGAGTTTAATGGCGGTGGACGCCGTGAGCGCTATTAATCGGGCTTGTCCCGGTTTTTGAGTGGTTTTAATCAATGGGGCCGGTATCTTGCCGGCCCCATTTTCCTATGCACTTCAGGCCCGATTCAGGGAAATCCTGCTGGAACCCCTGCTTGCCTGCCGAACTTGGATGATGCGGTTCATTTTTAATCCCATTTAATTTTAAGGATCAAGGGGCAAGGACTTGAAAGGGCCGGAGGGCGGGGCCTGTTTGCAATCATCCCCGAATGTTGAAAATTGGAGTTTAACTTTGTGGCAGCATCGAACGGAAAACGTGTGGTTTGTGGTATGAGCGGCGGTGTGGATTCCTCCGCCACGGCGGCCTTGTTATTGGCCCAGGGCTACGAGGTGATCGGCATCACATTGAAGCTATGGCCCCAGGATTGCGTTCAACGCGCCGAGGACAAGTGTTGCGGTCCACAGGCGGTGTCCGATGCCCGGTCGGTCTGTGACAAGCTGGATATTCCCTATTATCTCGTGGATGAATCGGCTGAATTTCAAAAGCATGTCATCCAGTATTTTGCCAGCGAGTACAAGGCTGGGCGCACACCCAATCCGTGCGTGATGTGCAACCAAAACCTCAAGTTTGGACGGCTTCTCAATTGGGCGGATCAATTGGGGGCGGATTACATTGCAACGGGCCATTTCGCCAGGGTGGAAAAGGATGGCGAGAGTTCGCGTTACCTGCTCAAGCGTGGACGAGACACGCGAAAGGACCAGAGTTACTTTCTTTTTTCCCTGAGGCAGGAGCAACTGGCGCGAACTTTGTTTCCTCTCGGCGAGAAAACCAAGGGAGACACGCGTGATGTTGCCCGGCATTGCCAGCTTAAAACGGCCGACAAGGAGGAAAGCATGGAGATTTGTTTTGTCCCGGATAATGATTACGGTGGATTTTTGAGGAAATCCGGCATGGCCTCAAATCATGCGGGTGAAATCGTGGATACCGAAGGGCGGGTTCTGGGCCACCACCAGGGCATTGAATTTTTCACCATTGGTCAAAGGAAAGGATTAGGCATCACCACATCCAAGCCTGTTTATGTTCTGGACCTCGATGCGGGACTCAACCGGGTGGTGGTGGGCGAGGATGCCGCGCTGAGCAGGGACACCTTCAAGGCGGACCGCTGCCACTGGCATTTGTTTGAGGAATTAAGTGAACCCATGGATGTGGTGGCGAAAATCCGCTACAACCATCCCGGTGCTGCCGCCAGGATCACTCCTGATGGCTGCGGCAGGGTTGCTGTCACGCTTCATGAGCCGCAGCGGGCCATCACCCCGGGCCAGGCCGCAGTGTTCTACCAGGACGATATCGTGGTCGGGGGCGGCTGGATTCTGCGTTGAATCAAGTTTGCTGGTATTTTGAAGCAGGCTCGTTACGATGGCAGGCATGACAGCTCTGCGGACACTTTTTATTTCCATTGTCGTTTTGGCTCTCTGGATTCCTGGTTTCTGCGGCATCGCCCAAACCGGTCCTCATGACTTTCAAAAATGGGAAAAGGAAATAGCGGCGTTTGAAAAAATGGATGCGCTACATCCGCCGGTGCAGGGAGGCGTTGTGTTCATTGGGTCTTCCACCATTCGCTTTTGGTCCAGCCTGGCGGCGGATTATCCGGGTGTGCCGGTGATTAATCGCGGTTTTGGCGGATCAGAGATCGTGGATTCCACACATTTTGCCCCGCGGATATTATACCCCTACCATCCCCGGAAAGTGTTCCTGCGGGCGGGAGGCAATGATCTTTGGGCTGGAAAAACACCGGACCAGGTTTTTCACGATTTTCAGGATTTTGCCACGGCAGTCCATGCTCATCTACCCCAGGCGATTATTTATTTTATTTCCTGGAGCCCTAGCGTGGCGCGCTGGCGCGAGCACGAGGAGGAAAGGCAGTTGAATGCGCTGGTGGCTGGGTACGCGGCCAAAACATCCTACCTGAAATACATTGAAACCTACGATATTCCCCTGGGTCCAGACAAGCTGCCCCGACCCAGCCTGTATCGTCCTGACGGCCTTCACTTTGATGCGGCAGGCTACCGTCTTCTGGCGGACAGGGTTCGACCCTATGTGGTCAACTAAGAAGATTTCAAAGAAATTGCAGCCGCGCTGGTTGCATGGTAGAGGGGAATAAAAGAGGTCGGCATCCTTTGCTTTCTTGCTCCTTTCGATTCAGACAGGGACATGACCAGAAATCCCCACGGCGTGCCAGGTTTTATTTTTTCAGACTTGCGCCGTGCCGGCAGCCGGTCAGTGAACCTGGCCGGTCTGGGGTGTGGGCTTGATCCAATTTTCCTTTTCCAGTTTTTTTAATTTGGGGGCGATCACCACCTGACTGTAGCCGTAGTCCGTATTATTGTCGTAGAATTCCTGGTGCTCCGCATCCGCTGGATAAAAAACCTTGAAGGGCACAATTTCCGTGACAATGGGATTGTGGAATGATTTTTGGGCCTCCAGTTTTGATTTTTCCGCGATCAATTTTTGTTTTTCGCTGCGGTAAAGAATGATCGAGCGATAGGAAGTTCCCTCATCCGCGCCCTGCCTGTTGAGGGTGGTGGGGTCGTGTGCCTTCCAAAAAAGGTCCAGCAAACTGGAATAGGAAAGTTTTTCAGGGTCGAATTGAATTTCCACCACCTCGGCGTGGCCGGTGGTTTCGGTGCAAACCTGTTCATAGGTGGGATTGACCGTCGTGCCGCCGGAGAACCCGCTGGTGACGGAGATCACGCCGGGCAGCCTTTCAAAGACAGCTTCCATGCACCAAAAGCAACCGCCGCCCAGGTCTGCAATTTCAATGGGATGATTTGTTTTCATGGTCGGGGCATCGGTGCTGGGTGAAGGGTGGCAGGATGTGGCCGCGCAAAAAAAGGCCAGGAAGGCTGTGAATATTTTCATGGTTGAATTTTGTCATCCAAGGACAGGCTCCGATTTTGAGGAGGAGATTGGGATGCCGCTTTCCTCAGGGCCGACATTTTCATCGCCTTGCAGTTGGCTTGAAATGACGTGCTCTCCGCCAAGCCAATTGCCCAGGTCCACCAACTTGCAGCGGGATGAACAAAACGGGCCTGAAGAGGCGGCGAGCCAGTCGCCTTTCTTGCCACAGGAGGGGCAGGGGATGAACCGCCCCTGTTTCATTTGGTTTCACCCCCGATTGTTTGCAAATCCGTGACCACGTCCGTGGCGGACCCCAGCGGCACTCCGGCGTTGGCCAGAAGTTTGTTCACGCGGTCGCAAATGTTTGATTGTTGGGTGGAATTCAGATGGGAACTGTTGAAAATGGCGTGGATGTACCTGGCCAACTCCGGTTCAGAGGCTTTGATCTTTTGATTACCAGCCAGGGCGGTGGCGAGGTCTTTAGCCAGTTCCTTGACAGATTGCGTCGAAGCCTTGGGGCCTTGAGCCGCAGATGAAAGGTCGTTCATGAGAGCCACAACCCCGGAAGAATCAGGCTGGCCAACGGGTGACTGTTCTAAATCAGTGAAATCCCTGCCCAAGCTCTTGATGTTTTGCAGGGTGGCGGCCAGCAGTGGGTTGGCGGTGGAAGGGGCTTGCCCCTGGCCTGCGGGGGATGACGCCCCTTCATTTTCCTGACTGGCTATCCGCTGTTGCTCCGCATTGTTCTGGTTGCTGACGCGGTTGGCCTGTTGAATAGCCATGGAGTAGGGGTCTGCATCCGCTGTGACCCATGCCAGTGCCAGTGCCAAGCCGAGGATGGTTTTTTTCATATTTTCCGGGGATTTTAATGGCTCGCTATTTGCAGGCTCTGATCCTTTGATAGACTGATGTAATCTTGCAAGATTTTCAGAGTTTCATCCAAGTAGGCGTCTGGCACGTTTCGGTCCAGTTCAATTGGGTTGGTGATGCTCAGGCCATGGCTGTCAAGGATCACCCCGGGCGATTGACTCAATCCGGCGGGCAGATCTGCCATTGCCGGATGCGCCCAATGGGCCACGATATTGGTGCCTGACACACTCACGACCGCACCTTTGCCGGGAACAGGGAGCATCCGGGAACCGTTTTGACAATAGATCAGGGCGGGCACGCCGTTGTAAGCGGTGGTGATGACATTGGTGGAGTAAAAGGACAAGGGCGCGGGTAATTCCGGGTTTTGGGCGTTTTCCACCGTCAATTCGTATATCTTTTCCAACGGCGCGGGCCGCGCCTCCCGCTCCATCATCCGTGCGTAAGCCTGCTTGATGGCCTGTTTCCGTTCCTGAATGGCTTCCGTTTCATTGATCGTGGCTTCACGATCTTCATGCATTTTTTCGTATTCAACAATGTCCTCCCGGATATAGTCAAAGTCCTGGTTTGTGGAGACGCGCGTCTCAGACAACGCTTTCAATTTGGCCAGATAGGGTTTTACCCGGTCCAAATGGTTGAATTCCACGGGGTCAATGGTGTCCCAAGGCAGGGGATAATCCAGCGAGCTTTCACCCACGAATGGGGAGTGGTCCAAAATGTCTGGAAGCACGATGTCGGATGCCACCCCTTTCAATTGGGTGGAGGCGCCTGTGATGCGGTAAAATTTACCCTTGGTGATTTTCAAGGTTCCGGGATCATTGGTTGCAGTGGGGGTGGCTGGCCAGACATAGGGTCTTAACGCAGTCAGGCTTTGAACGGTTCCTTTGCCGTGGGTGGAGGTGTCACCCACGATCAGCGCGCGGCCATAATCCTGCAATGCCGCCGCCGCGATTTCCGAAGCCGATGCGCTGAACCTGTTGATCATCACCACCAATGGTCCATCGTAGTCAATGCTGGAGTCCGGGTCCGAATCCACCGCCACCTGTCCGTCCGCGTCCCGCGCCAGCACCACCGGGCCATCCTTGATGAACAAACCGGTGAGACGCACCGCTTCCTCCAGGGAACCTCCCGGGTTGCTGCGAAGGTCCATGATGATTCCATCCACCTTTTCCGCCTTGAGCCTGCGAATCAGCTTTGCCACGTCGGACGAGACATAACTCTGGCCCCCCTGCGATCCAACCGGGGCATAAAAAGAGGGCACATCCAAAACACCCAGGCGCCGACCGTTTGGTTCCACAATCAGTTGAGCCTTTGCCTCCATGTTGTCCAATTTGATTTCATCCCGGATCAACGTGATCACATGGCGGCTGGACCGGTCGGTCACGGGGCTGATCGTCAGGCGCACCTCCGTGTTTTTGGGGCCGCGAATCAGTTGAACCACTTTTTCCAAGTCCATGTCCACCACGTCCACCGGGGGTTTGTCTCCTTGTGCCACGGCGATGATGCGGTCTTCCGGGTTCACCTGTTTGCTTTTGGCGGCAGGTCCGCCGGGGATCAGTTCCTTGATGGTGCAAAACCCGTAGTCCTCCTGAAGCTGGGCTCCAATCCCAAACAGGGACAGGCTCATGTCTATGGAAAAATCCTGTGCGTGCGGGGCGCTGAAATAATCCGAGTGCGGATCATAGGCGTGGGCCAGGGCCTCCAGATAGGTTTGCAATATGGCATCGCCATCCGTGTTGGTGGTCATGTGTTGCAGCCACTGGTAGCGTCGCGTGAGGGTTTCTATGATGTTTGTGTCCAGACCGGATTTCAAATGCACAAGCACCTCGCCATTGGTTTCGGTGATTTCCTCGGGTAATTTTTCCTGCAAGTACTCGTAGCGCAGCCGCTGTTTCCACAAGGCCTTGGCTTCATCCAAGTTGGCGGGAAAGGGCGAATGCCGCCGGTCAACTTCAATGGTCTCCTGAGCGCTGAAATCAAAATCACCCTGGTGAAGCAGTTTTTTGACGTAATCCGTGTGCTGCGCAGTGCGTAATAAATACCGCTGGTAAATCGCGTAGGCCGGCGTCAAATCCGACACCCCCCGTCCGCCCGTGGTCAAAACATCCAGGTTCGTCCGGTAAATGTTGAACTGATCCAGGTCGGACCGCAGAAAATTCTCGTGGCGCGGGTCCAGGGAATTGATGTACTCGTCAAAAAAGCGGGAGGCGATCTCCGTGTCCATGGGATGCTGGAGATACTGGTACTGGCCCAAAAGCATGGCCGTGGCATAGGCAATGCGGGGGTTGTTGGGGTCGGATTTGAACACGGTTGGCATGTGGAAATCCTTGGGTATGGTTTCCTGGGCGCGAAGTCCTGGAAGGGTCGCGCCCAGTAGAAGAAGAATTGTCATCCACGGCCCCTGCATTAAAAAAGATATGCATCGCATCGGAATTCGCATCATTTGATTCAAAATAGCCCAAAACGTTCAGAATGGGAAATAAATTGGTGGCAGTTCAGAAAGGCGGGTTTTTAGGCCCGGGTAATCAGTGGCCGGTGCCCGTTTCATTTTGTGCGTGTCCTTAAGGCTTTATTGGGGTTAAATGTCTCATAACAATATACAATATGGCAGGATTTTTGGACGAACTCGAACCCCTCACGAATGCCGCCAGGGCTGAACTTCAGGCGGCAGCCGACTTGGCTGTCTTGGAACAAGCCAAGGGCAAATGGATAGGGCCTCATGGTCGTTTCACCAGCTTCATGAAGCAGCTCGGCGGCCTTTCCCGGGAGGAACGCCCTGCGGCCGGCAAGCAAATCAACGCCGCCAAGGCGGCCCTTGAGGCCATCCTGCTTTCCCGCCGTGAGGAATTGGAATTGAAGATGGCCATTCCCTCCGTCCCATCGGACTTCACCCTGCCGGGCCGCCGCAGGATCCCCGGCAAACTCCATCCCCTCACGCAGGTTACCGATGACATCGTGCGCGCCTTCAGGAAGATCGGTTTTGCCGTGGCGGACGGCCCGGAGATTGAGGATGAGTATCATTGTTTTGACGCCTTGAACACCCCTGCCGACCACCCGGCGCGCGATGCCCAGGACACCTTCTATTTGCAGGGAGTAGAGAAACGACTTTTGAGGACGCACACTTCGTCAGTCCAGATCAGGGTGTTGGAGAAACAGGCCCCTCCTGTGCGGATCATCGTTCCAGGCAGGGTTTATCGCAGGGACAATGCCGATGCCACCCACAACCCCACCTTTCATCAAATCGAGGGTCTTTATGTGGATAAAAATGTCACCGTGGGCGATCTCAAAGGCACGGTTGAGTTTGTATTTCGCGAATTGATGGGCACCGATGTCAAAATCCGGTTTCGCCCTCACTATTTCAGCTATACCGAGCCCAGCTTTGAAATTGATTTCACCAACGCCCTGGTCAAAAAAATGGGCAAGGAATGGCTGGAAATTGCCGGATGCGGCATGGTGCATCCCAAGGTTTTTGAAAATGTGGGTTACGACTCCTCGCAGTGGACCGGTTGGGCCTTTGGATTCGGGATCGAACGCATTGCCATGCTTCGCTATGGCATCCAGGACATCCGCCTTTTTTATGAAAATGATGTCCGTTTCCTCGGCCAGTTTTAAGAGGGGATAAACCGGCCCCATCCGTTTTGGATTCCAGTCAGGCTCTGAGAGTATCCGAGCCATCCCGGGTTGGGATGTGTTCAAAATCGTTTGTGGATTGAACCCGAAAAACGAAATTCAAAAGGCCAGTCTGCCCAATTTACTGGGCGCAAACTCCTTGGAAAAATCTCACCAGACCGCTTCGGGTATGGTTTTCGGTTTTTCCAAAGAGTTTCCTCTCCAGCATCTTGCGGCATCTTGACTCTTTCAATTTCGCTTTTCGGGCTGAAACCATGCGCCGCCTAATCGGATTGCGGGCTGGCGCAAGGGATGATGGCAAATGGAAAAGTTCTCACTTTCTTGTTTGATTCGTCAGCAAAACCGATTACTAATCTTGGGGCGCAAACATGATTACCAAGTGAAACTCACCGACCTACGGGGCATCCTCCAATACATTCCCCAATTTCGGGAAAAAATCTTCATACTGGCCATAGATGGGGCCATAGTCACCGACGAGAATTTTGCCACATTGCTGCTGGACGTGGCAGTGCTGCGTTCCTTGAACATTCGGGTGGTGCTTGTCCACGGAGCTTCCGCCCAGATCAAGGCTCTGGCGGAGGAAACCTCTGTCCGGGTTTCAGACCTTGATGGCACGGGGATCACGGACGCGGACACGCTGAAGGTGGCCCTGACGGCAGCGAACCGGCTGACCCACGAGATTTTGGAGGGGCTCTCCGCCAATGATTTGAGGGCGGCCTGCACCAACGTGGTCATTGCGCATCCCATGGGAATCATCCAGGGCGTGGACCACCAGTTTACTGGAAAGGTGGAACGCGTGGATGTTGAGTTGTTGCAATCCTTGCTGAACCAGGGAGTCGTTCCAGTCATTCCACCCTTGGGTTTTGATGGGGATGGCCGAACCTATCGCGTCAATTCAGATGGCGTGGCGGTGGCCGTGGCGGAAGCCCTGAAAGCCATCAAGCTGATTTTCATCACCTCTTCGGATGGCATCCTGGTTCAGGGCCGTTTGATCCGGCAAATGCTGGTGGCTGATTTGGAATCCGTGCTTGCCCTTCAGAAAGCCGACATTCCCACGGAACTGCTCTCCAAGGCTCTTCATGCCGTGGTAGCCTGCAAGGCGGGAATCCCGCGGGTTCATGTCATTAACGGGCGGGTGGAGGAAGGCTTGCTGGCCGAGGTGTTTTCAAATGATGGCATCGGCACTCTGATTTATGCCAATGAATACCAGCAAATCCGCCGCGCCTTGAAAAAAGACGTCCGGGCCATACAAATGCTGACCAAAAAAGCAGTCGAATCCGCCGAATTGGTCAAACGCACCCGGGCCACCATTGAAAAAAGCCTGGGCGATTATTTCATATTCGAAATAGATCGAAATCCGGTGGCTTGCGTGGCGCTGCATGTTTATGCAGAGCAAAAAGTGGGTGAACTGGCCTGCCTTTATGTCAGCGCATCCAATGAAAACCAGGGCATTGGCCGCAAATTAATTCAATTTGTCGAAAACAAAGCCAGGGAGATGGGGTTGAACGAGTTGATCACGCTTTCCACGCAGGCGTTCACCTATTTCCAATCGAAAGGGGGGTTTTCCGAGGGCACCCCCGAGAATTTACCACCCGCCCGCAGGGAAAAATATGAGCAAAGCGGGCGCAACTCCAAGGTGTTGGTGAAAAAAATAAAGCCATGACGTCGGATCATTCCGTGTCACGATTTGTTTTGACCCCCATCCTCTGTGGTCCCGGCCACCATCCGATAGATGAATGATGTTTCCATGCTGGACCGCTGCCTGGAAGCCTGCCTCAGGTTGAAGGTTGAACCTACACGGCACTTGCTTCTTGTGGAGGTGTCCACCCAAAAACTTTCACTCTTGATTCAACAACCACCCTCCAGTCCCAATGCGGAGGGCGTTTATGAGGAGACCCGGCGGTTTTCCTGCTCCACATCCAGATTCGGCACAGGTCAATTCAAGGATTCCCAGTGTACTCCGCTGGGTTTGCATCGGATTGCCGAGAAAATCGGGCAAAATCTCCCCGTCGGCACTGTCTTCAAGGCACGCCAAATGGTCGGCCATGTATCCGATCCTAAGTGGGCTGGATCCAAAATCACCACCCGCATCTTGTGGTTGGCTGGATTGGACCCGGGTTTCAACCTGGGCGGCTCCGTGGATTCTCATGACCGGTTTATTTACATCCATGGTACGGCAGACCAATCTTCCATCGGAACACCAGCCTCTCATGGCTGCGTTCATTTGAACGACGAGGATTTGGTTTTTTTGTTTGATGCAGTTCCAACGGGAACGTTGGTTTGGATTGGTTGAGGCAGCAAGGCTGGAAAGGAACCAGCCAGCCAAGCCGTTGATTTTTGGTTTGAAGACAGGGTATTGAATTAAACCCGAAAAGCGAAATTGAAAAAATCAAGATGCCGCAAGATGCTGGAGCGGAAACTCTTTGGAAAAATCGAAACCATATCCGAAACGGTCTGGTGAGGTTCTTTCATGGAGCCTGTCTTAAAAATCAGAAGGATGCTGTTTTCGTGCCCAAGCCGGTCTGGCTAGTGTAGTGTCTCACAAAAGTCTGGAGTTATTTCCCTTTATTTTTTCGTATTCTGGGGCGAGTGCAACCGGGTTTGATCCGCTCCAGCGTTTGTTTGCACCCGTTTAGCTTCTCGACAATTGAGTCCACGGTCGCCGTCCACACAAACGGCTTGGGGTCGCTGTTCCACGCGGCGAGAAACTCCTCAATGGCCTTCTGCAGATCCTCGACACTGAAAAAGACCCCGCGACGGATGCGTTTGCCGGTCAACTCACCAAACCACCGCTCCACCAGGTTCAGCCAACTCGAACTGGTCGGGACAAAATGCGGAATAAAGCGCTCGTGCCGTTTGAGCCAGCGTTCCACTTTTGGGTGTTTATGCGTGCCGTAATTATCCATCACTACATGTAACTTGGCCTCGCCGACAAACTCCGCATCCAAACGCTGTAGAAACTTCAAAAACTCCTGGTGACGATGGCGCGCATAGCACTGCCCGATGACCTTGCCTTGCGCCACTTCCAAGGCGGCAAACAGCGTGGTGGTTCCGTTGCGCTTGTAATCATGGGTCATCGTTCCACACAGGCCCTTTTTGAGGGGCAATCCCGGCTGGGTGCGATCCAGGGCCTGAATTTGGCTCTTTTCATCAACACAGAGCACCAATGCCTTTTGCGGAGGGTTCAGATATAATCCAACGACATCGGTTAGCTTCTGCAAGAAATTCGGATCGCGCGACAGCTTGAATCCTTTGGTCAGGTGCGGTTTAATTTGATGACTTTGCCAGATCCGATTCACGGTGGCTTTGCTGACGCCCTGCGCTTTGGCCATCGTCCGACAACTCCAGTGCGTGGCCCCTGCCGGCTTGCTTTGGAGCGTCGCCGCCACAATCTTGTCTATCGTTTCGGGAGTTAATGTCGGCTTGCGCCCTCGCCCTTCGGCGACTTCCCACAGGCAGTCAGACCCCTCGCTGATAAATCGCTTCCGCCACAAAGACACGGTCTTAAAATTGATCTCCAAGTCATCAGCGATCCACTTGTCCAGTTGACCCTGGGCCGCCGCTAAAATGATCCGGCAGCGTTGCGAAACCTGCTGCGGGGTCCGATGCGCTGCCACCCAGCGCTCCAGTTCTTGACGGTCGGTTTGGGTCAGATTCACGGGCGGTGCATGTCGCGGCATGAGCAATTAATAGCATACCACAACTAAAACACCAGCTTTTTATGAGACACTACACTACGTCTGGCCGTGGGAGCTCATTTCTTTCGACTCCAAGAATCACAAAAGCTTTAAGCTACCAGTCCCGAATAATTAAATTTTGGTGGACGGTTTTTTATCAAAGCCTTTCAAGAGAAAAGGCTCACCAACGAAAGGTTCTCCGACGACCTGCGGGAAGGTTTGCAGAATCTTGAACTGACCATTCGCCTTGGTTTCACCAATATAAACGTTTTTCGTGCAATGATGATTGGCCTGCACGGTGATTTTGCCGCCGGGACCTTCAAAGCTGATGTCACCCGACTCAAGCACCTTTCGGACGGCGTCCACGTCAAATGTACCGGCTTTTTCCACAGCTTCCTTCCATAAATAAACACCATCATAAGAAAGGACGATTGGGCTATCCACAGCGCGTTTTTTCTTGATGACGCCAGAATAGCTTTCAGTTTTCAGCCAATTGTACCAATTTTTGAGGAAGATTTTGTTTTCCGGAGTCTTGAGCGACATGAAATAACTCCAGCAACCCAGTTCACCGACGAGCTTTTTGGTGGGCATGCTGCGCAGTTCATCTTCCGCCAGACTGAAGGAAACCACCGGACAATCTGCCGGCGTCAAACCCGCCGCTACGATTTCCTTGAAAAATGGGACATTTGAATCGCCATTGATTGTGTTGATCACACAGGCATCACCCGAAGCGGCGAATTGCTTGATGTCCGCGACGATCTGCTGGAAATCGGTGTAGCTGAACGGAACGTATTTCCCAGCGGAAATGACCTTGCCGGAATCATCCTTGCGGAAGCCGCCACCAATGTTTTCGGGCGGAACGCCATGCAAGAGCAGATATTTATAAAGAATCAAATTTGTGGTTTGCGGATAAACATAATCGGTGCCGATCAGGTAGAATTTCTTTTTGCCCTTAGCCAGCAGGTAATTCACGGCCGGTATGGCCTGCTGGTTGAACGCTTCGGCGGTATAAAAAATGCTTTTGGACAATTCCTCCCCCTCATATTGGACCGGATAGAAAAGTAAACCGTTCTCCTTTTCAAAGACCGGCAATACGGATTTGCGGCTGACCGAGGTCCAGCAACCGAAGGTGACGGCCACTTTGTCTTCCACCAGGAGCTCCATGGCTTTTTCGGCAAACAATTGCCAATTAGACGCGCCATCGACGATCACTGGATCGATTTTATATGATTTGTCGCCCACCTTGATGCCACCAGCATTGTTGATCTCATCAAAGGCAAATAGCAAAACATCGCGCAAAGATGTTTCGCTGATGGCCATCGTTCCACTTAATGAGTGAAGGACGCCCACCTTTACTGTATCTTCAGCCTTTAATTCGGTTTCCATGACGCGCTTCCGACAGAGTTTCAGCAGAGCAGATTCGGTCATGCTGAGTGGACGGCTTCGGGAATACACCAGTCCCCACGTCTGCTCGAAAGTGCGACGACCATGGGGCAGGGCAACAAGCGAATGATTTTCCAATTCCGTTGTGATGCTCCAGCCTGGCAAAAAGCTAATGGCCAATGTGTTTTTCACTAATTCCTTGATGGTTGCCAGATTTTCAATTTCTCCAAGGATGTTCAATTTGATTTTTTGCCTTAACAAAAAATCCTCCACTTGCTTCCGTCGTTGACTGGAATCCTTAAGCAAGAAGCAGGGATATTTGCCGAATTCGTCTCGAAGCCCATCATCTTTGACGGCCAAGGGGTGTCCGGATTTGACTACCAGATGAAACCGATCAGCCAATAATGGGAAAAAATCGACAGTGTCGTTGGTCGCTGGTTTTTCGGTCAAAACAACATCCACATGATTATTCTCGAGCAGCTCGAACGATTCATCGGAATCAGATGATTGGACTTGCAGCAAGGTATTGGGAAATTCCTTGTGAAATTTCAATAAGACCGGCGTGAGAAAAATTGAAAGAAAGATGGTATCTGCCGCCATTCGCAATCGCCGGGTTCCCCATTTGTTCAAATGAGTCAGCGTCCGGGAAGCTTGATCCAATTCCCCGAGAACGCGAAGCGCATGGTGTAATAATGCTTCGCCTGCTTCGGTCGGGATTGTTTTTTTATTCAATGTGCGCAAAAGGCGACAGCCAACTTGCGCTTCCAACGCGCGCATTGAGTGACTGATCGCCGAGTGAGTCACACAAAGTTGTTTGGCAGTCTCGGTATAGCTGCCTGTTTTGGCGAGAACCGCAAAAGCTTTCAGTTGCCTGCTGTCTAATGATTCATTCATGTGTGCAATTATTTCACAGTTGTTCGTAAATATATTCAACTTCATTTCCGAGATCAATGACCTTCTCTGGCATTTGGATTGCTAAAACCATTGGCAGACAGGGCAAATTCGAAAACTGTATTTTTAAATCCTCTCGGAAGTGTTTGTGGGTTTGCGGGTATCAGGGGTTCGAATTGCTCATATTGAAAACAACCATATCAGATACGAAAGCGACCGACATGAAATCTCCAAAACGAAAAAAACAAGTGCGAACCAATCGCCGCTTATCCATCGCCGGAGCCTGCCTCGGGGTCATGGTGGGCGGTGGAATCAAGGCACATGCCCAAACCAATTCAGTTGACCCCGCCCAATTTTCCGCGTTGGAAAATCAAAATCAACAGTTGCAACAACGACTCAATGCCTTGGAAGACCTGGCTAAAAAGGACGGTCTGATGCCAAGCGGTTCATCGTCGCCCAAATGGGTGTCCGCCGTCAGCGACATGACCATCAGCGGATTTGTTCAGTCTTCTTATTTTTACAATGTGTATCGGCCCGCAGGTGGTTATAACGACGGTTATTTGTGGAACACCAAAGACAACAACTTTTCACTCAACAAAGTCAAATTCACCTTTGCCAGTCCGCCGGCCGCCCGCAGCGGCACGGATTGGGCTGCCGGTTATCGCGTGTCCTTGATGGCGGGTCAGGATGCCCCCATTTTGAATTCCGGCAGCAGCATCACGGGCTTTAACTTATTGCGTGAAGCGTATGTGGACTTGAATGTCCCCATCGGCACGGGCCTGAACGTGAAGGCGGGTGAATTGATTTCCCTTTTGAATTATGAATCCGGCGACGGCGGCGCGGCAAACGAAAACTTTTCACAAGGTTATCAATGGTATTATACTGGCAATGGGCCGGCGGCGGGCGTGCAGTTTGATTATGCCTTTACCGACTGGCTGGACTTGAAGTTTCGTGTATCCAACGGCTTGTATGCCGGGCCTGTCTCGACGACGGCCAAGAAAGGAGTAATGGGGACAATTGGACTTAATCCTACCAGCAAATTATGGCTTGACCTGACCGGATTCGGTGGCGAAGGCGGCGGGACTGAGGAGGCGGATGGCGGTGAGGTTTTGGCTGGTTACCAGGTCACCTCCAAATTGGGCACCGGTTTTGAGGGAGATTATTTCTATTTAAGCGAGGGCGGGGGGCCGAGCGGGGACCTCTGGTCCCTTGGTGGCTGGGTTTGGTATGATTTTACGTCCCAGGTCGGTCTGGCTTTTCGTGCTGAATTTATTGATGACCCGAACGGTGTGGGTATCAATGTGGCTGACCCAAACAGTCTGGCCCCGGCGCCTTTCGGTCACGGCATTAGTTCGCCGGACGATCACGGCAACCTGAGCAGCTTCACTCTCACCCTGAACCTCAAGCCGGTTCCGAACATCAAGATCCAACCGGAGATTCGTTTCAATAACACATCCTACGCCGGCGGATTCAATGGCAAAGATAATCAATTCATTCTCGGCTGTGGCGCTTCTTATCTGTTCTAAAACAAAACCTTAAACAAATTCTACAAATCGTAAACAATTCAAAAAAGTTATAATTATGAAAAGATACTTATTGCAGGTAATATCCTTGGTGGCCGGGTTGTCCCTGGCCAGTCAGGTAAAAGCTCAAAATACGGTTAAGGTGGGCGTCCTTCACTCATTAAGCGGAACGATGGCCATCAGTGAAACATCCTTGCGCGACGTATTGTTATTTGCGTTTGACGAGATCAACAATGCCGGTGGTATCAAGGTGGGCGACACATCCTACAAAATTGACCCGGTGATTGTGGACGGCGCCTCCAACTGGCCGTTGTTTGCTGAAAAAGCCAAACAACTTTTGGAAGAAGACAAGGTGGCTGTTACGTTCGGCTGCTGGACTTCGGTCAGCCGGAAATCCGTGCTGCCGGTTTATGAAAAGGATAATGGACTGCTTTTTTATCCCGTCCAATACGAGGGTGAAGAATTGTCCAAGAATATCTTCTATACCGCAGAAGCCGTGAATCAACAGGCCATACCGGCCGTGGATTACCTGCTGGCTCAGGGCAAAAAGAAATTCTACCTGATCGGCACCGATTATGTGTATCCGCAAACCACGGATTTGATTCTTTATAAATATCTGCTCTTGCATGGCGTTCCGCCCGAAAACATTGGTGGCGGCTTCCGCAAGGATGATTCCGGCAAGGTCATTTCCGCCGGGAAATATGTTCCGTTCAGCTACACCGATTTCCAGCAGATCGTCGCGGACATCAAGCAATTCGCCGCTTCGGGTGATGCCTGTGTGATCAACACAATCAATGGCGATTCAAATGTCCCATTTTTCAAGGAAATCGTAGCGGCGGGTTTGACGCCGGCAGATTGTCCGGTGGTTTCCTTCAGTCTGGCGGAAGATGAACTGCGCAGCATGCCAACCAA
This sequence comes from bacterium, assembly GCA_021817945.1. Lineage (GTDB taxonomy): Bacteria > Verrucomicrobiota > Verrucomicrobiia > Limisphaerales > UBA11358 > UBA11358. Next base: position 24,289 of record JAKAFL010000029.1, read on the forward strand.
AGACATGGTGGGCGAACTCGGGTGTTGGACCTATTTTATGTCGCTCAAAACCCCGGAAAACAAAACTTTCCTCAACAACTGGAACAGTTGGTTGCAAACCGAAAGCTATCCTGGCGTCATCAAGGAAAAGCGCGCTGTGGATAGCCCGATGGTACTTTCTTATGATGGTGTTTATTTATGGAAGGAAGCTGTGGAAAAAGCCGGTACATTTGATGTGGATGCAGTTCGCAAAGTGCTCGAATCCGGCGACATCAGCTTTGAAGGTCCCGGCGGCAAAATCACCGTGCAGGCCAATCATCATTGCACGAAGAACGTTTACATTGGCGAAACCAAGGCCAATGGCCAGTTCAAGATTCTGGAGACTTTCCCGCAGGTCGTTGGCGAGCCCTTCCTGTTGAAAGACCTCGATGATAAACTGGCTGCTAAACAATAATTTTGCTGGCATTGATTGGCCTGTCCATTAGCCAAAAGTTCCTCCAGCATTGACACCAACAACGAAGGCGGAGGTTAACACCTCCGCCTTTCCTAAATGACAAACATCTTCAGACTTACCCTGGCTTTATTGTGTGTGATCTTTTCCATTGCCTCTGTCCAGGCTCAGGATGAGACCGCCGCGCGTGCCAAACTGGTGCAGGCAATTTTGAGCGAGGGAACTGAACAACAAAAAGCTCTCACTGAAATTGCGGATTCCGGTTCCAAAGTCGCCAGCGACGTGTTGTTTGCATGGACACGTGACGGTATTTATATCTACGTTGCCCCGGATGGTTCAAAAGTTCCAGTCATGCTCGAAGACCAGCAGGATGTCGAGGGTCGGGCTCGCGGAATCCGCATCATTGATGGGCAACCTGTCAAAGACGCGAGCGGCAAGGATATGAAATTTGGCGACAGTGATTTGAACACAGCCGATACGGATATGCGCCTGCGGGGCGAAATTCAACAAACCCTCGATATGCTTGCGCTGGCCGATCCCGACTCCGACGCCCGGTCATCCGCCGTGACTAAATTGGGTAATTCGCAAAAGGAAAGTTACATTCCCATTTTGCAAACCCGCTTGACCAAGGAAAAGGATGTTGGTGTCCAAAAAGCCATTGCTGAGGCCATTGCCGACTTGCAATTGTTCGACACCAACCCAACCATCCAAATCACTGGGATCACGCAATTGGCTGGGCTCAATTCAATTGGCAGTCTGGATAATTTAAAGCAACTTGCCACGTCCAAAGGCGACCCACGAGTAGTGAAACTCGCAAATCAGGCAGTCGGTTCAATAGAACACCACATCTGGTGGGTAAATTTTTACGGCACGATTTTTCGTGGTGTCAGCCTCGGTTCCATTTTGTTGATTGTTGCGCTTGGCTTGGCCATCACTTTCGGCCTCATGGGTGTCATCAACATGGCACACGGTGAGATGATCGCCGTCGGCGCTTATACCACCTATTTTATTCAAAATATATTCGGGGCCGGGTTTTCGTTTGCCATCAATCTGCCATTCAGCATTGCTGGTAGGCCACTTGGATTTGGCTTAAACCTGCCGGGATTGAATGCAACCGGCTGGTTTTATCAAAGCTATTTCCTGTTCGCCATTCCGTTGAGTTTCATCATGGCGGCACTGGCGGGGTTGGTGCTGGAACGCACTGTTATTCAGTTCCTGTACCGTCGTCCCTTGGAATCGCTGCTGGCGACCTGGGGTGTTTCACTGGTGATGCAACAACTATTCCGCATGGTTTTCGGCGCCAACAACGTGCAGGTCAATTCGCCGTCATGGTTACTCGGTCATTTTACGATTGATGATGTGTCCTTTGGCTACAATCGTGTCTTTGTCGTCGCCTTCGCCATCTTGATCGTGATTGGGACCTGGCTGCTGCTGTCGAAGACGCCGCTTGGCCTGTTGATTCGCGCCGTGATGCAGAACCGTTCGATGGCTTCGTGCATGGGGGTGCGCACGACGCGGGTGAATATGATTACGTTTGCCTTTGGCTCCGGCCTTGCCGGTTTGGCGGGCGCGTTTCTTTCGCAGATTGGCAATGTCGGACCCAGCCTGGGCCAGAATTATATCGTTGATAGTTTCATGACCGTGGTTGTCGGCGGCGTGGGCAGTATCATTGGCACGGTCTATTCGGCACTGGGCATCGGCGTGTCCGATCAGGTTTTACAACAGCAACTTGGTTCGCCGGTCATGGGCAAAATCATCGTGTTGACTTGTATCATCCTGTTCTTGCAATGGAAACCCGGCGGCCTTTTCTCCATTCGCAGTCGTAACCTGGATTAACATCATGCTGGTAAAAACCACAAAATGGGAATTGTGGATCGTGGCGGTTGCCACCGTATCTCTACTCGCGGTGCTGCCGAGTTTGAATGCCTTTACCGCTCCGGAAAGCTTGATGCATGTCAGCGATTTTACCATTAATCTTTATGGCAAATATCTTTGCTACGGCATTCTGGCGATCAGCGTGGATTTGCTTTGGGGTTACACAGGCCTGTTGAGCCTTGGCCAATGCCTGTTCTTTGCGCTCGGGGGCTATATGATGGGCATGTATCTCATGCGCATGATCGGCGACCTTGGCCAATATCATCAACCCATTCCTGACTTCTTGGTTTTTCTCGGCTGGAGCAGATTGCCCACTTTCTGGGAGCCATTTTCCAGTTTTGCCTTCGCCCTGGTTATGGTGATTCTTCTACCTGCGGTCTTGGCGCTCGTGTTCGGCTTTCTAGCGTTCCGCTCCCGCATCAAAGGTGTTTATTTTGCTATCCTTACTCAAGCATTGACTTACGCGGGTTGCCTTTTGTTCTTTCGTAATGATTTGCTCATGGGCGGCAACAACGGCTTCACTGATTTCAAATTCATTGCCGGATACGACCTGCGTAATGCCTCCACTCAACGCGGACTCTATATCTGCACGGTCCTGCTGCTACTTGGCACCTATGCACTCTGCAAGTGGCTGACTGCGACAAAATTTGGCAAGGTGCAGCAGGCCATCCGCGATAGCGAAAACCGTGTTTTGTTTTCCGGTTATGCCACGGCTCATTTCAAGTTATTCGTGTTTGTTCTCGCCGCGATTATTGCCGGTCTTGCCGGTGCACTGTATGTGCCCCAGGTTGGCATCATTAATCCCAGCGAAATGGGGCCGGACAAATCACTTGAAGCCATCATTTGGGTTGCCGTGGGCGGACGCGGCACACTCATCGGCCCTGTGATCGGTGCGTTCGCGGTGAACGCCATGAAAAGCTGGGCCACCCGTGCTTACCCCGATCTCTGGTTGTTGTTCCTGGGCCTGACCTTTATTCTGGTGACCCTATTTATGCCCAAAGGCATTGTCGGTTTGCCTGCTCAACTGGGCGTGGTAAAACAACGTTTTTGGCCGGCCAAACCCGTAGTCGATGAGTCCAAGCCGGTTGTCGTCGAGGAAGCCCCTTTGACAAAGCCCGATTAACGAAATCATGTCTGAATCACACAAATTCATCTTGATGCTTGAGGAGGTCAACAAATCCTTTGAGGGTTTCAAGGCCATCTCGAACCTCACCTTGTATATGGATGAGGGTGAATTACGCGTGATAATCGGACCGAATGGCGCGGGTAAAAGTTCAATGCTCGATCTCATTACCGGCCGCACCAAACCGGACAGCGGAAAAATCGAGTTTGGCAGGGATACAGACCTGACCAAGCTGAATGAAGCCAAAATCAATCAGCTTGGCATCAGCCGTAAATTCCAGACACCTTCGGTTTATGTTGATCATACCGTATTTGAAAACATCTGGTTGTCGCTGCAAGGCAGCCGTAGCGTGTGGAGCACATTGTTTTCCCGTGTCACGCCCGAACGCCGAGATCGCATCTATGAAGTTCTCAAAATCATCGCCCTCGACGGAAAAGCGGATTGGAAAGCTGGCGCGCTGAGTCACGGTCAGAAGCAATGGCTGGAAATCGGTATGTTGCTCGCCCAAAACCCGAAGTTGCTGCTCGTGGATGAACCCGCCGCCGGCATGACCGATGAGGAAACCCACAAGACTGGCGAGTTACTGCTTGGCCTCGAAGGCAAACACAGCATCATTGTCATCGAGCATGACATGACCTTCGTCCGCCAGATCGCCCGCAAAGTCACCGTACTGCATCAGGGGACTGTGTTGTGCGAAGGCAAAGTGGATGACATTCAGAATAACGAGCGTGTTAGAGAAGTTTACCTTGGCCGCAAAAAAAAGAATTAGGCCATCATGCTGAATCTTTCCAACATCAATGTCAGTTACGATGGCTCCCGCATTCTCCGTGGAGTCAGCCTGAGCGTTCCGGAAAAAAGCCTTGTTTGCTTGATGGGCCGGAACGGGGTTGGCAAAACCACCACTCTCAAATCCATTGTCGGCCTGGTGAAATCCGACTTAGGCTCGGTGAAACTGGACGGTGCCGAACTTATTGGCCTTCCGCCTGATGTTCGCGCGAGGAAGGGCATCGGGTTCGTCCCGCAAGGGCGCGATATTTTTCCGCACCTTACAGTCTGGGAAAATTTGAAGATCAGTCTCGTGGTCCACGGTACAAAGGCCAACGGCCAAGTGGATCGGGTGCTGGAACTATTTCCAATCCTCAAGGAATTCCTCCAACGCAAGGGCGGCGTATTAAGCGGCGGCCAGCAACAGCAGCTTGCTATCGCCCGCGCCTTACTCACGAATCCAAAAATCCTGATTCTTGATGAACCGACCGAAGGCATCCAGCCGAACATTATTGATCTTATCGGCGACACTCTTCTCAAAATAAAAAAAGAGGGCAAAATTAGCATTCTTCTCGTAGAACAATACCTCGATTTTTGCCTCACCGTTGGGGACACCTTTTACATCATGGACCGTGGCGCGGTAGTGGCTGAAGGCCCCATCGCCCACCTAAACGATGAAATCGTCAAGAAACATCTGACAGTATAAAAAGGATCAAACAGGATCATTTTGAAATTTTTCCAACAGTGAAATGAATCAACAAACAATGAAAGGAATGACATGTTTCTCTCCCCCCACGAAGTTGACAAGTTGACCTTGCACAATGTCGGGCTCATTGCCCAGCGTAGATTGGCCCGCGGCGTCAAACTGAACCACCCCGAAGCCATTGCACTGATTGCGACCGTAACGCTCGAGTTGATCCGCGATGGCAAACACTCGGTGGCTCAATTGATGGAACTTGGCAGATCCTTCCTAGGTCGAAGTCAAGTCATGCCAGGGATTCCTGAGTTGGTCACCGAAGTGCAGGTGGAAGGAACTTTTCCGGATGGAACCAAACTCGTGTCGGTCCACCATCCGATCACACAGGATAACGGGGATTTGAAAATGGCGCTCTATGGAAGTTTCCTGCCCGTTCCTGACATTTCCATTTTTGCAAACGGCCATGACGCGGTAGAGAAGCCGGGGCAATTTATTCTGGCAGAAGGTGATCTGACTCTCAATGAGGGGCGCAAAGCCATAACGCTTACTGTGACCAACGAAGCCAACCGCCCCATACAGGTTGGCAGTCACTTCCACTTCATTGAAACCAATCGCCCTCTCCGATTTGACCGCGGTGCGGCCTATGGAAAGCGATTGGATATTCCGGCCGGTGCGGCGATCCGTTTTGAACCCGGCCAAACCAAAAAAGTCCGTCTGGTCGATATTGATGGGAACAAGATTATCCGTGGCGGCAATCGCCTGGCCAGTGGACCAGTGAGTGAAGAAGGTAAAACTGCTGCCTTGGAAAACATAAAGGCTGGCAAATATGCAAACCAAAAGGAGACAAAATAATATGGCTGCAAAAATATCACGCGCCGCTTATGCGGACATCTTTGGACCAACGACGGGTGACAAAGTCCGCCTCGGAGACACCTCGCTCATCCTTGAAGTTGAAAAAGATTTCACGGTTTACGGCGACGAATGCAAGTTTGGTGCTGGCAAAGTGCTCCGTGATGGTATGGGCATGGCCAGCGGCGTTTCGGATGCTGACGCTCTTGATTGTGTCATCACCAATGCGCTCGTGGTGGACTACACCGGCATTTTCAAAGCGGACGTTGGAATAAAAAACGGAATGATTGCGGGTGTCGGTAAGGCGGGCAACCCCGATGTGATGCGAGGCGTAACGCCAGGCATGATTGTGGGTGTTACCACCGAGGTCATTTCCGGTGAGGGACTGATATTGACGGCGGGCGGTTTCGATAGCCATTTTCATTATATTTGCCCGCAACAACCTTTGACCGCCATCGCCAGTGGTATTACCACACTTTTGGGTGGGGGTACTGGCCCGGCGACTGGTTCGTTTGCCACAACTTGCACACCAAACACAAATTACCTCCGTGCAATGTTGCAAGCGACAGATTCCATTCCAGTCAACTTTGCTTTTACCTGCCGGGGCAGTACGTCCATGACACAGGGATTGCCGGAACAGATTCTCGCAGGAGCCGCCGGCCTGAAAATGCACGAGGATTGGGGCACGACTCCATCAGTCATTGACACCTGTTTGAGCGTGGCTGATGAATATGATGTGCAGGTGACGATTCACACCGATTCAATCAATGAATCATGTTTCGTTGAAGATTCCATCGCCGCATTCAATGGCAGGACTATCCATACGTATCACAGCGAAGGCGCCGGCGGCGGGCATGCGCCAGACTTGATTCGTGTGGTAGGTGAGCCAAATATTCTCCCAAGTTCAACCAGCCCCACCAACCCTTATACCATCAATACCGTGGCCGAACATTTGGACATGCTGATGGTCTGTCATCATCTTGATCCAAAAATCCCGGAAGACGTGGCGTTCGCGGCGAGTCGCATTCGTGCCCAAACAATTGCTGCCGAAGGAATACTACACGATATGGGCGCCATTAGCATGATGACCAGCGATTCACAAGCCATGGGACGTGCCGGTGAAGTGATCACCCGCACTTGGCAAATCGCAGACAAAATGAAACAGGGCCGTGGCTCACTCAAAGGCGACCGCAACAATGATAATAACCGGATTAAACGTTATATTGCGAAATACACAATCAATCCTGCAATTGCACACGGAATGTCACATTTGATCGGTTCGGTTGAGAAGGGAAAGCTCGCTGACCTCGTGCTATGGCGTCCGGGTTTCTTTGGAGCCAAGCCTGATATGGTTATCAAGGGGGGAATCATCGCCTGTGCGCAAATCGGCGATCCCAATGCAACCATTCCGACACCACAACCTGTTTTAAATCGTCCCATGTTTGGAAGTCTCGGGCGCACCATTGGGGCCGCTTGCGTTACGTTTGTCAGCGGTGTGTCACTAGAGAAAGGCGCGGTTCAGAGTTATGAACTTAAAAAGAAACTCGAACCTGTGCGCAAATGCCGGGGAATCGGCAAGAAGGACATGAAACTCAACGATGCCTTACCAAAGATTTTGGTGAATCCGAAGACGTATTTGGTGACGGCTGACGGTGAGGAATTGATTTGCGAACCTTCCAACACAGTTCCATTGGCACAACGTTATTTCCTGTTTTAGCTGAATGAACTAAGGGGTGTCATCTACCCAAAGAATTTCCGGCTTTAGTCATTTTGGCCAGACACTCTGGACAGTGGTAACCTGCTTCCGGTGCGGACGGCACTGGGGAAAAAAATCCCGCCGGGCCAACACGAGGTTAGCTTGATGAGGTTCTTTAATTCCTGTTTTTGGAGCCAGGTGGTGTGACCCAGTTAAAACTGGACAGGTATTTATGTGGTTTGAGTGTGTGATTTTGTCAACTACCGTTGATAGAAAGTGGTTGGGGATAGCATGGCGAGAGCGCTGTGAGGAGCGAGTTCGCTGTAATGGGTAATCGCGTTTGAAGCTGCCGAAGAACGACTCGACCAATCCATTGGATTGGGGACTGCGGCAAGGGGTGTGGCAGGCGATCAAGCCTAGACGTGTTACCAATTGCCGGAGGTGATCCGAGATAAATTCCGGTCCGTTGTCGGTGAGGAACTCCAGACCTTTGGCTTGGTGTGGTTGGTAGGCGAAGCGTTGGAAGAGGGCTTCGCGGAGAAGTTCGCCAATCTCCAGTGCGGTCAACCGCACCTGCAACTTCCAGGCGATGACCATGCGGTCGGCACAATCAATGATGACGGCCAGCCAAAGTTTTTTATCATACCACAACTAAAAAACCAGCCATTTATGAGACACTACACTAGGCCAGACGAGGGAGCATACCCCACGTGGGTCTGCGACCGAGGAGCAACAACCCCAGACCGGCTTGGGCGCGAAAACCTTCCGCCGTCGCCCTTTGGGCTATGGCGGGACAAGCCGGGCGACGGCGCTTTTGCCCTTGGGCTTTGTTGTCGCCGCCGTTATAGCCCGCCACGGGGATGCGCCGACAGCTCCGCCTCGCCCAAGGCCAAAATCCCCAGTCGCAGCACCCTTCCCAATTTTAAGACAGGCTCATCGTGTTTGCGCCCAGTGGATTGGGGCAGATTGGCCCTTTGAATTTTCGTTTCTCGGGTTAAAGAAGACCCTTTTGTCTTGCCTCCCGCATGGGATTCCATAGGGTTGTCTGGTGGGTCGCAGGGTTGTCCATTTATTTCTGATAGCCATCATGGTGGTTGTTTCCACCTCGGATTGGTCGCTGCTTCAGACCGTGGCTTGGACCTCCATGTTGGCAGGCAACCTTCGGCATCAAACTTTTCAGAGCGCCGTCTCCCGCACTTTCAGCGGCCAATATCCCTGTCCTATTTGCCGGGCCATAGCCATGGCCAAAAAAGCAGGTCAAAAAAATGCCGTATTGAATTCCATTCAAAAAATGGAATTTCCGCCGATCCAGAAGGAGTCGTGGTTTTTTCATCCACTCGGATTTCAATCGGTGGCTGGCAGGCTGGCCGCCATTGCTGAACAGCGTCCTGAACCGCCTCTGCCTCCTCCCCGGCCGATGGCCCTCTGAATTCTTTCCTGTTGCAAGGCTGGGGCTTTATCGAGTCGTCCCGGTCCCTTTTTTCCCGTTTCTAGCGCGGAACCATCCGTGCTTGAAATCGGCATGACATGCGCCGCGCGGAACAACTCCGTCCTGGATGGTGTTGCGGCTCTTGGAATTGTTTTAAACTTTAACCTATTTTTTGGATTTTATGATGCTGAATTTGTTGGCTTTGAATGTGGGTTTTCGCATGGGAGGAAAGGCCTCGTTGTCGGGAAAAGGGGTTTGGCTGGCTGCGTTGGGGATTTTGTCCCCGGGGTTGGCCATGGGTTGCGCCTGCGGCTGTGGCGTGTTTGAAGTGGGCACCAGCGCCATGTTCCCCGAGGGGACGGGTGGCATGGTTTTCAACACGTTTGCCTACCAAAACCAGGATCAGAACTGGGGAGGCAATTCACAGCGTCCATCCATTTACAACCCGGATAAAAACATTGCCACCGCATTTCAATCCGTGGGTTTGCAGTATATGTTCAATCGCAGTTGGGGCGTGGAAGCGGAACTGCCCTGGGCTTACCGCTCTTTCTCCACCATCAGCAGTCTCACGGGCAGGCAGGTGAATATGAAATGGTGGTCGCTCGGCGATATCCGCCTGCACGGATTGTACACGGGCTTTTCCGAGGACCTTTCAAGCGGAATTGATTTTGGGTTAAAACTGCCCACCGGCAATTTCAACCAGGAGGATCCAGGCAACGACATTGACCGGGATACCCAGATCGGAACCGGCAGCACGGATGTCTTGCTGGGGGGCTTCCATCGCGGCAACCTGAGTGATCATTTTCGGCTGGATTGGTTTTTTCAGGAGGAATCAGATTTGCCGGTCATGACCCAGGGCAACTATCGGCCTGGGTTTGAGTGGGATGGCGCCTTGGGGATGAATTATCGTGGATTCCGGATCGGATCCGCAAATGTTGCCCCCATTGCCCAAATTCTGTTTTCTGAACGAACGCGGGATTTTGGAAGTGACGCAAATTCGCCCAATTCCGGTTTTACCCGCCTGCTGGTTTCGCCGGGCTTGGAGATTCACATGCACCCTTTTGATTTATACGCGGATGTGGAGGTTCCAGTTGTCCAGCATTTCAACGGATACCAACTCGTCGCACCCGTGGCATTCAAGGTCAACTTGAGTTATATGTTTTGAAATTAATTGTGAATAAATCAGCGACATTACCTTCCAAAAACCCCGGTGTGGCCAGACGGATGATGCCTGCGCTGGGTGCCGAAAAATGTGAACGCAGTAGGGTGTGGGTCGCAGCCGAAACCTGCATCGTCCTTTTTGCCGCTCGGTGGATGTTCTCAGGGGTGCATTCACCTTCATCCGGCTGTTTGAGCCGCAAAATATCGGCAGACTTTTTCTCGCTGCCCTTTGGGTTGCGGCTTCAAGCAATAAATGGCATGGTCTTGTCTGGAAGATGTGTTCCTATCCGGCTAAAATTGCCTGATTGCCCCGTCTAATACAAACCAGCTTCATGAAAGAAGAACAAACCATGCGTGCGCGGCAGGACGAGCGTTTTCTTTTTGGCATTGCCGTATTGGCGGCGGTCCTGCTTGGCGCGGGGTACGTGTTTCTGATCATGGCTCTTCATCATCGCGAGGCAACCCCCCTCGTGCCTGTGCCCAGCCAGGATGCCGTGCCGCTGGCGCCAGACCGGGCCCGCCAGTTGGTGGATTTTTCGCTCACTGAGAGTATGGGCCGGACCATCAACCGTGCTGATCTGGCAGGGAAATATGTCGTGGTGGATTTTCTTTTCACCAGTTGCTCGCTCACCTGTCCCCGTGTGAACACCCAAATGGCCCGCGTTCAGGCACTCACTGCGGGGCAACCTGACGTGCGCCTGGTTTCCATCACCGTGGACCCGAGGGACGATACCCCGCAGGTGTTGCGGGATTACGCGCTTCATTTTGGGGCGGACACCAACAGGTGGTGGTTTCTCACCGGTGAAAAATCCGAAATCTATAACCTTATTGGCCAGAGCTTTTTAAACGCTGACCTAAACGACCCCTTTTCCTACATGCCCGGCAATTGGTCTCATACCGAGCGGATCGCCGTTGTGGATCCACAAGGGAACGTGCGTGCCTATTTTGACGGCCTGGCCCCGAATGCGGCTGCCGCAGTGGTTGCAGAAATTGCCCGTTTACGCTCCTAAATCATGAAAATTCCGGTTATTCGATCCTGTCATTCGAATTGGCTTTCCAAAGCGCCATGGCCAGTCATTTCAGTTCAGGCTCGCTGGTTGTTTGTGGCGCTGCTTGTTTTGGCTCCCGCCTGCAGGGTTTTTGCCTCAGATTGGCAATCCTACGCAGGCCATGGCTTGGTCAAGGAAATAGCCGCCGACCGGCATTCACTAGTCATCCAGCATGACGCCATCAAAGGCTACATGATGGCCATGACCATGGAGTTCAATGTGCAGGATGTTGGTATCCTCAAGGGATTGTCCGCTGGGGATGAGATTGATTTCACGCTCGATGTGGGCCAGACCAACAGTTGGATTCAATCCGTCCAACTCATTTCTCATCATGTGGGTTATGTTCCCAGCCATTCCATCACCGTTCCATCCGTCTCCGGTGAATTGCGTGTGGGAGATGAAATGCCCGATGGCCTGTTGCGGGGCGAGGATGGGGTCACCCGGCATCTATCCGATTTTCGTGGCAAAGCGCTGGCATTCACATTTTTTTTCACCCGCTGTCCGCTGCCGGATTATTGCCCGAGGATGAACCGGAATTTTGCCGCCACCCGGGATTTGCTGTTGGCTGACCATGGGGCTCCCACCAATTGGGAGCTGCTTTCCATTTCGTTTGATCCTGATTTTGATTCGCCTGAAGTGTTGACCAGTTTTGCAATGCTATTCAGAGGGAGTGACACCCGCCAGTGGATGTTTGCCACCGCCCTGCCTGAAACGCTCCGGGAACTGGCACCCAAACTCGACCTGATGGTCATCCATGAGGGTAACAGCCTTTCGCACAACCTGCGCACTGTGGTGGTGGATGCCCGGGGCAGGATCAGCGCCCTATTCGACGGCAACCGCTGGACTCCTGCCGAGCTTTCCGCAGCCATCCGTCAGGCTGCCATGGTTCAACCCTGAGACACAACCAGCCCGTTTTCCCAGGCTCCATAACCGCTCCAAAAAAGCCAATTCATTTGCACTGGTTTGGACGGGATTTTTCGTGACTTCAACTTTTCCCGGATTCGGCTATATTGACGCGATGAATTTACTTGAATCCATGACACAGCTTGGACGGCAGGCCAGGGAAGCCTCGCGCCAGTTGTCCAGTTGGTCTGCCGCCAGAAAGAATGCCTGTCTGCTGGCCATGGCTGATGCCCTGGAACAAAATGCCGCCGGCTTGAAGGAGGCCAACAGCTTGGACATGGATTATGCCACCCGGAACGGCCTGTCCAGCGCCATGCTGGATCGTTTGCGCCTGGATGAAAAACGCATCGCCGCCATGGCGACCGGATTGCGCGAGGTGGCCGCGCTGCCGGACCCTGTCGGGAAAATATTGGATGAGCGGGTGCGCCCCAATGGCCTGCGCCTGCAAAAAATCACCACCCCCATAGGCGTGGTGGTGTTCATTTACGAATCCCGGCCCAATGTCACCGCCGATGCCGCCGGGCTTTGTTTCAAATCTGGAAATGCCACCATCATGCGCGGGGGCAAGGAAGCACTGCATTCCAACCAATGGATTGCCCAGACCATGATCGCCGCAGCCAGCAATCTGGACAGCGCGTTTCCTGTCCATGCGATTCAGGTCGTCCCCGTTCCCGATCGTGAGGCCATCCCCATTCTGCTTTCTCTCACCCAGTATGTGGACCTTTGCATGCCGCGCGGTGGCGAAAGCCTGATTCGCGCCGTGGCTGATTGCAGCAAGGTGCCCGTCATCAAGCATTACAAGGGAGTTTGTCATGTGTTTGTGGATGCCCAGGCAGACCTTGTCATGGCTGGGAATATCGTTTTAAACGCCAAAACGCAGCGTCCTGCCGTGTGCAATGCCATGGAAACACTGCTGGTGGATCAATCCATTGCCGCACAGTTTCTTCCCGCCGTGGCCGATGAACTTTTTTCCAGGCATGTCGAGTTGCGAGGGGATGCCGCCTCCATCCAACTGCTTCAACCCCTGCTTCAAAAATTCCCCTCGGCCAGGCTCCGTCCTGTGGCTGAGCAGGATTATTACACTGAATACGGCGATTTCATCCTGAATCTCCGCGTGGTATCCGGGGTGGAAGCTGCGGTGGAGCACGTGAACCACTATGGCTCCGCGCATTCAGATTCCATCGTCACCCGTGATGAGGCCCACGCCCGCCGTTTTTTGCAGGAAGTGGATTCCGCTGCGGTCTATTGGAATGCCAGCACCCGGTTCACGGACGGCGGCGAGTTTGGGATGGGCGCGGAGATCGGAATCAGCACCGACAAAATAGGCGCCCGTGGTCCCATGGGTTTGGATGAATTGACCACCTATAAATGGCTGGGCTTTGGCAATGGCCAGGTCCGGGCTTGAATTTTTTCCGTTCACCCCTTCATCATTCATGCCAGACCAAGACCCATTGTCCGGGATAACCGGCGCTGACCGTGCCCGGTTTGTCCGGGAATCCATGCCCTCGGCGGGACTCTTTGGCGGCGTGAATTGGCGGGTTTCCCCGGACCCATTTGCCCTGGATGATTCCATTGCTGATGAGATTGAGTCCATGGGGCGGATCCTTTTGCAATTCTACCGCGCTGTAAACCTATTGTACCGGCGCTCTGTGGATGGTCGGTCCCCGGGATGGGTCGCCCGCTGGCTGGACATGGGCAAACCTCAGTCCCTGATTGAATTCCAGCGTTCCCATGCTTTCAAAAACGAAACACCGCGTGTCATCCGCCCGGATATTCTTTTAACTTCAAAAGGAATATGCATCACGGAACTCGATTCTGTTCCTGGCGGCATTGGCCTGACAGCCTGGCTTAACCAGACCTATTCCCAACTTCCTCCTGATTCCAATCTCGCAATTCTCGGTGGTCAGGATGGCATGGTGCGCGGGTTCGATTCCATTTTCGTGGATTCCCCCGCCGTCCACGTCGTTGTGTCCAGGGAGTCTGAAATGTACCGCCCGGAAATGGAATGGCTTTGCCGGCAACTGGGTTCGCGCTTCACCGTGCGCGACACCCGGTTTTTGGATTTTCAAAACGGAGATTCAGTGTACCGGTTTTTTGAGCTGTTTGACTTGTCCCAGGTGGAATCTGCCGCAAAAATCCTCGACCTTGCGTCAAATGGTGCCGTGTTCCTGACCCCTCCGCCCAAACCCATTTTCGAGGAAAAAATGTTGTTTGCCCTGTTCTGGAACCGAAATCTCCGATCTTTCTGGCGGCAGGAATTGGGTGAGGGATTCATGTCCCGGCTTGAAAAATGGATTCCTTACACCTGGCTGATGGATCCAGCACCCATGCCGCCGCAAGCCGCCATCCCCGGGGGATTGGATTTGACCGATTGGAACCAACTCAAGGCTTTGTCCCAAAAAGAACGCGATCTGATTCTCAAAATATCCGGCTTTTCCGAGAAAGCCTGGGGCGCCCGCGGCGTTTACCTGGGGAGCGACCTATCCACCCCCGAATGGTCTGCCGCTGTGGATGCGGCGCTGAGAGATTTTGAAACTTCACCTCATGTGCTGCAGCGTTTTCTCAAGCCGGCTCAAGTCGCCTCCCGCTGGTATGATTTCAGCCGGCAGGCGATGGTGGACATGCCCGGGCGCGCCCGGCTTTGTCCCTACTACTTCGTGAGTGGCCAGGGCGACCGCGCCCGACCTGCACTGGGCGGTGTGCTAGCCACGGTCGTGCCTGCAGACAAAAAAATCGTGCACGGCATGTCCGAGGCCATTCTGGCTCCCTGCGCCCGCAGTGTCCCATCCCCAACCAAGTCCGCCACCAAATTGTTGTAATGCCCCAACACTTGCCAAGGCGTTTGGCTGGCATTGAGAGCAACCCAAACGCCCTTGGGGTAAAGGTGGGCTTGCTTGATCTTGCTGGCATGGCATACTCTACAAGTACGATGATGGGCAACAAATCCTCGCAAAATCATGAGATTGCGCTAGACCGACTGAAGTTGGGGCAGTGTGCTGTGGTGCGCCGGGTGGAGAGTGACGGTGAGGAGGTGCAGCGTCTGAAAATGCTGGGGCTGTGCGTAGGCCGCCGTGTGGAATTGATCCGTGTCGGCGATCCCCTGATTATTCGCATTTTCAGTTCCAAGATAGGGATTTCAGCCTCATTGGCTTCACAAGTCTGGCTGGAACTATGCCTTCCAGGCCACTGCGCGCTGCATCCGGCTTCTGAACCATGAAAAAGACTGAAAAAGCCGGTCGAGCAGTGGGTTTTTTGCAATTGAACCGCAGGGATAAACGCAACAGCTTCAATTTCAAGGACTCCAGCGACTTGGTTTCATTCAAGCCCGGTCATGTCTGGACCTTGGCCCTGGTTGGAAATCCCAATGCAGGCAAAACGACTTTATTCAATGCACTGACTGGATTGCGGGCCAAAACAGCCAATTATCCCGGAACCACTTACGAGCAAAAAACGGGGCGGGCCATGATGGGAGGGCGGGAGGTGTTGGTGGTGGATTTGCCTGGTCTTTATGGTCTGGAAAGCGCGGCCCCGGAGGAAAAACTGGCCAGCGATGTGTTGCACGGACGTCTGGATGGGAGTCCACGGCCCGATGCGGCGCTGGTGATCGTGGATGCCACGAATCTTGAACGCAATTTATACCTGGCCAGCCAGGTGCTTGAGTTGCAAATGCCTGTCATAGTGGCTTTAAACATGATGGACATGGCCCTGAATGATGGCATCCATATTGACGTCGCCCGTTTGCGGCAGGAATTGGGTTGTCCAGTGGTTCCCATTTCAGCGCGGACGGGCAGGGGATTGGATGAGTTGCGCCGAGAAATTGCCGGACTGACAGCGCCGGATGAATCTTTGTCGGCGGTCAGGCCGGATAAAAATGATTGTGCCCATGGCTGTGGCGGATGCCCTTTTCAGGCGCGTTATGATTGGACTGAGGCTGTTTCCGGCAAGGTCAGCAATGTGGCCGTGGCGAGAAAGACCCGAAGAACCGAGCTTTTGGATGATGTCCTCACTCATCCAACGCTGGGCTTGGCGGTTTTTGCCGGGGTGATGCTTTGCCTGTTCACGCTCATTTTTTGGGTGGCAAAAATCCCCATGGATTTGATCAACACGCTTTTTGCGGTGATGGGCGGATGGGTCAGCCGGGCGTTGCCGGCGGGGGATTTGCAAAGTCTTCTCGTTAACGGTGTGCTGGGCGGGTTGGGCGGTGTGTTGGTGTTTTTGCCCCAGATTTGCATTTTGTTTTTTGCCCTGTCGCTGCTGGAAGACACCGGGTACATGGCGCGCGCGGCGTTGGTGACGGACAAATTGATGCGTCGGCTGGGCTTGCCCGGCAAGGCTTTTGTTCCGCTGCTTTCCGCCCATGCTTGCGCCATTCCAGCAATCATGTCTGCTCGAATCATTGACAACTGGCGAGACCGGTTGGTGACCATCCTGGTGGCGCCCTTGATGAGTTGTTCAGCCCGCATTCCCGTTTATGCCATGGTGACGGCCCTTTTGTTTCCCCATTCGCCGTTGAAGGCGGCCCTGTTGTTTTCAGGAGCCTATGCCACGGGCATTGTGTTTGCCACGGGCATGGCTTTGTTGTTGCGCGGCACCCTGCTGCCGGGTGGCAGTCAGGCCCTGGTCATTGAATTGCCCCCCTACCGCATTCCCGGCTGGCGAACCGCGCTGCTCCACACCTATGACCGCGCAAAAATTTTTGTGCAGCAGGCCGGAACCATCATCCTGGTCATTTCACTGGTGCTCTGGACCCTTTCCCATTACCCCAAATCCCATGCTCCATCCCAGGTGGTCGCCATGAGCGCCCAGGCGGATCAACTGGCCCGGGCGGGAAATCTTTCCGCCGCCAATGAGTTGCGGGATTCGGCTGAACGGCTTACTGCTCAAAACGCCCTTCAACATTCTTTTGCTGGCCGGATTGGCCATTTGATCGAGCCGGTGATTCAACCATTGGGATTTGACTGGCAGATCGGCATTGGCATTTTAAGCTCATTTGCCGCGCGTGAAGCCGTGGTTTCCACCCTTTCGATTGTTTATGGACTCGGCGAGAATGCTGATGACCACCCGGAATCGCTTTATCAGACCTTGCAAAAGGCGGTGCGAACCGATGGCACGCCGGTATTCACCACGGCCACCTGTGCCAGCCTTCTGGTTTTTTACATTTTAGCTGCCCAATGCCTCTCCACCTCGGCGGTGGTGCGACGCGAAACCAACAGCCTGAAATGGCCGTTGTTTCAAATTTTCTACATGACCGGCCTGGCTTACGCGGCTTCATGGGTCGTTTACAGGGTTCTGACCCACTGGCTGGGTTGACAATGGTGGTAAAACTGGGTCCACCCAGAACCTTCCGCCGCAGCGCCCCTGCTTAGACCAGGACCTCAAACCGGCTGCGGGCCTGGAAATCCTAATTGATGCCGCTCGGCCCAGATGCGGCTTGGCTTGATGATTCCCGCCGGGGTGATGATTCCGGTGATCAAGTCCGGGGGGGTGACATCAAAACCGGGATTTCTGGCTTTGCTGGTTGGATTGGCCACTCGCACGAAGGAACGTCGGCCTGTCTGGTCCACACCCCAGGCTCCAAGCACTTCGTCTTCATGCCGCTCCTCAATGGGAATGTCCCGACCGCGCCGCATTTGCCAGTCAATGGTGGAACAGGGGATGGCCACGTAAAATGGAATTTTATGGCGCGCAGCGAGCACTGCCTTGGTGTAAGTTCCAATTTTATTGGCCACCTCGCCGGTCCGCCCGATCACCCGGTCACTGCCAACGATGACCAGGTCAATTTCCCCGCGCTGCATCAAATGCCCTGCCGCATTGTCTGCGATGACGTGGTGGGGGATTTGTTGCTGGGCCAGTTCCCAAGCGGTGAGTGAGGCGCCTTGTGAGCGTGGACGGGTTTCATCGCAAAAAACATGAAATTGCCTGCCCATGGATTGGGCGGCATAGAGCGGGGCGGTGGCGGAACCCACGTCCACAAAGGCAAGCCAACCCGCGTTGCAATGGGTCAACACGTTCATCCCGTTGCGGATAAGCTTGCATCCGTGCCGGCCTATGGCCTTGCAATGTTCGATATCTTCGGAGGCAAAAGCCTCAGCCGCCTCCAGGGCCAGTGCCTGCCGCTGTGCCACCGTGCCGCCCAGCGAGGCGCGCTGGCGAACCTGTTTCATGGCATTCACAGGGTCCACCGCAGTGGGTCGGGCGTTCGCCAGCGTTTGAAAAACCTTTTCCACATGCCGTTCAAAAGCGTCCGGGTTGGCGCCGCGAAAAGCTCTCATGCCCTGCGCCAATCCATAGGCAGCCGTGGCCCCTATGGCTCCCGCCCCGCGAACAACCATGTCCCGGATGGCCCGGGCTGTTGCCGGGTAATCCTTGGTGGTGATGACCTCAAAACGATGGGGTAAAAGGCGTTGCTCGATCAGCAGCACCGCGTTCTGGGCGGCATCAAATGAAACGGTTCGATGTTGTATCTTTTTGCGGCCTATGCGGACTTTCATGGTTGAAAGGGAAATATCAGTGGAGCCAGTGAATCTCTTATTGGAAGACGGTAAGATTTGTGAAGCATGAAAAAATGATGAATGGCGAAGGAGGCGCGCCCAGCCACCTGATTCAACCGGCCATCAACGCGATTTGGCCTTTAATTCCCTTATTTTGGCCTTTAATTCCAAAAAAATGGGTTGAGCACGCAGTTTTTTGAGGTCTGGATCCTTGGAGAGCCAGGTGAAATCCCGGTAGCCCAGAGCGATGGCGCGATCCAAGGCCAGCACCGCATTGTCATACTCCTCGGTCAGGGAATAGCTGCAAGCCAGGTTGTAGAAAACGAGCGGATTTTGGGGTTCCAGTCGTGCAAGGTGTTCGTCCACCCTTAAACCCTCGGAAAAAAGTCCCCGCTGGGTGTAGTGGTCCCCCAACAATTGAAGAGCATCCACGTAATTAGGATCACGCCGAACGATGCCCTCGATGAACCGGATTTTGGTGTCCAGGTCGCGTTGGGTGGCGCGATCTAACTTTTTCTTTTCATTGTTCTTGGCCGCCATAAGACTTTGGGAATCTTTCCCAACTCACTGCCCAAGTCAAGATTGTCTTGATCGGCGGGTTTATCTACCTTGCTGCGAGAGAGCTGTGTGGAAAGAGGCCCGGGTGGAAAACCGGCCTGTCAGCGGGCTTTCCAAAAAAATAACCGAATGAAATGTTTTGTCACGGGAGCAACGGGGTTCGTGGGAGCAAATTTGGTGCACGTTCTGGCCGCAGGAGGCCATCAGGTGAAGGTTCTGCTTCGTACCCCGGCCAATGCCGGGGTTCTGAAAGGCGTGGCACATGAAGTGGTCCAGGGCGATCTTTTGGACACGCAGCTTTTGGAGCGTGAGCTAAAGGATTGCGACTGGTGTTTCCATGTGGCCGCCAGTTATCACCTGTGGATGAGGGATTATGCGCCGATGTACGAATCCAATGTCACAGGTACAAGGAATGTGCTGAAAGCGGCGGGGAAGGCCGGGTGCAAGAGGATTGTTTACACCAGCACGGTGGGTTGCATTGGCTTGAAGCCTGCAGGACCGCGACCCCGCAGGCCGGCGACCGAGGATGATGCCATGGCACCGGGCCAGTTATCGAACCACTACAAAAAGTCCAAGTACCAGGCCGAGTGCGTGGCATTGGAACTTTGGCGGCAGGACCGGCTTCCCATTGTCATTGTGAATCCATCGGCGCCGGTGGGTCCCATGGATGCAAAACCCACGCCAACCGGCCGGGTGATTGTGGATTTTTTGAATCTCAAAATGCCGGCTTATCTGGACACGGGTTTGAATTGGGTTCATGTGCGCGATGTGGCCGCGGGGCATGTGCTGGCCGCCCAAAAAGGCCGCCTTGGCGAGCGGTATATTCTCGGAAACGCAGACGGCAATTGGACCATGAAGGAAACCCTGGGAATGCTTCGCGAACTATCCGGGCGCCCCTCGCCCTCATTTAAAATTCCTTATTGGCTGGCGTTGGCCGCAGCCGCTGGTAATGAGGCCTTTTCCTCTGTGACCGGTATTCCGCCCCGGGCGCCCCTGGCGGGAGTGCGGATGGCGCGGTACACCATGTGGTTTGATCCGGGTAAGGCGATCCGGGAACTGGGCTTGCCGCAAACCCCGCCCAAGGTCGCCTTTGCCGAGGCGATCCAATGGTTTATTCAAAATGGTTATGTTAAAAACGCAGTTTTGTCCGGCAGCCGCGGGGCGGACTGAGGTTCTTTAGGAAGCGGAAAACAGGATGAGAATTTAATCACTGGCGTTATTCTTGCCCTGCAGGTGGGTTGCCATGTGAGGCCAGGCCTTTTGAGGTCAAGGTTTTTTGTTGCGCAAAAATTCAAAAAAAACATTGGCTTTCTCATTAATTTTCATAATCTGTTGGCCACATGGGTTCCATCAAAAAGCGCCGCAAGGCTAAAATTAACAAACATAAAAGGCGCAAGAAGCTGCGCTTGAATCGTCACAAGAAGCGAACGTGGCAGAAGTGATCTGCCTGTTGCTGTTCTTTGCCAGGTTGCGGGCGGCGTCTTGATGACGGCCGTCCGCAAACTTTTGCGGCATGGCTATGAGGCTTGTGGACTTGAGGCTTATTTTCGTGTGCGGTGAATGGGGTTCTTTCGCTTTGTGAAATACAAGTTTGAGAAACACTATACCAGGAACGAAGCCCAGCAGCTTCTCCCACAAATCCGGGAATGGATCGTGGCGCTCAATCGTTTGCGCGAAAACCTGGGGCGTTACGAAACGCGTCTGCATGGCATGACTGAGCAAGGCCTGGATGTTGGCGGAAATACCGTCAACCAATGGATTCGCGCCCTGGCAGAAATGCAGGGCATCCTGGCTGAGTTTCAAAGACGGCAGATTTTCATCAAGGACCTGGCGCGGGGGTTGGTGGATTTCCCTGCCATCATCAATTCCCGGGAAGTGTTTTTATGCTGGGAAGTGGATGAACCCAGCGTGGAATTTTGGCACGATTTGGACAGCGGTTTCACCGGGCGGGAGCCTTTGCCTTAAAGAGGGCCCGGCGGTGCGCTCGCGCTTTTGGAAGTTGACGCCGGATCGGGGCAGCCAGCAGGGAGGCAACCTTGCCAATGTGGCGGAGCGGCCCTATTTTGGAATTTAATTATGGAGAATGTCGTTATCATTGGATCCGGTTGTGCGGGATGGACTGCCGCGCTCTATACCGCCCGCGCCCAACTGTCGCCCCTGGTCATCGCCGGTGTCCAACCCGGCGGGCTTCTCACCACCACCAGCATCGTGGAGAATTTTCCCGGTTTTCCCGAGGGCGTGGATGGCTACGAATTGATGGTCCGCATGCAGAAACAGGCCGAGAGGTTTGGCGCCCGCATCAGCCATGGCACGGTCGAGTCTGTGGATTTCTCCAGGAAACCATTCAGCTTGGTGGTGGATGGGGAATCCGTGCAGGCCCGGACTGTGATTTTGGCCACGGGAGCGAGCCACAAGCACTTGGGTGTTCCGGGGGAGGATTTATTGGAAAAAAAAGGCGTGACTTATTGTGCCACGTGTGACGGCGCCCTGCCGGTTTTTCGTCAAAAACCGCTGGTGGTGGTGGGCGGCGGCGATTCAGCCTGTGAAGAAGCCCTGTATCTGACCCGGTTTGCATCGGTTGTGCATTTGGTCCATCGCAGGGAGAGCCTGCGCGCATCCCGCATCATGGCAGAGAGAGTGCTGGCGCATCCCAAAATCAAGCCGATTTGGAACACGGAAGTGACCGGCATTCTGGATGTGGCCCAGGGCAAGGTCACCGGGGTGCAGCTCAGTAACGTGAAAAATGGCGGACAATCCTTTCTGGAATGCGCAGGTGTGTTCATTGCCATTGGGCACGGTCCCAACACCGGCATTTTCAAGGGGCAGATCGAAATGGATGAACAAGGTTTTGTGACGCCTCACCAAGGGTCCATGACCAGTGTTCCAGGAGTGTTTGTGGCCGGTGATTGTTCGGACCGGGTTTACCGGCAGGCGATAACCGCCGCTGGCGCGGGATGCGCAGCCGCCATAGATGCCGAGCGGTTTCTGGCTTCCCAACCGCACTAGAAGCACCAGGCCGGGCTTGAGCGTGGATCTGGGGCGGGAATTCAGGTTGCCGCCGGGCGGGGCGGGGAGCAACTTTTGCGCTCCACCAATTCCGCCACCAGCTTGCGGGCGGGGCTGTTTCCTTCCACCCCGGTGCGGATCAGGTTCATCATCGCTTCCATGGCCACCATTCCCAGCCTGTGTTTGGGTTGGGAAACCGTGGTGAGAGGCACTTTGTAAAATTCCGCCACCAGGATGTTTCCAAACCCGATGATGGACACATCGGCAGGAATTTTGAATCCCTGGGCCAGCATGGTTTCCGCTGCGCCAACGGCCACCAAGTCATTCACCGCCTGAATGGCCGTGGGGTGGATTCCCTCATTCAACATTTGCAGGGTGGCTTTGATGCCGTCCTCAATGGTGGTCCCGGCGGCAAACACCATCCGGTCATCCACTTCAATATCAGCCTCGCGCAACGCCCGGCGGTAACCTTCAAACCGTTCGTGTGCCCAGGGCGTGGCTGGAGGGCCGGTGAGATAGGCAATTTTGCGGTGTCCCAGTTGAACCAGGTGCCGTGTGGCATTGTGGCTGGCCAGGGTTTCCTCAATTTCCACGGAGGGAAATTGTCGGCAAAAGGGCGCGGGCGGTCCCAGCAGGATGGTGGGGATTTTTCGTGCTGCAATTTCCTGGTAGATGCGGGAATCCGCTTCAAAACGGTAAACGGGCGTGATCAAAAGCCCGTCCACGCGCCGGGCCAGGAATCTTTTCAACGCTTCCTCCTCCCGCTCAGGCTTGTTGAGGCTATGGGCTATGAGCAGATCGTAACCCAATTCGCGGGCCCGTTCTTCAATGGCAAAAACGATTCGGGCATAAATGGGGTTGGTGGGGGCGGGAATCAACAGGCCCAGGAGTCGCGTGGTCCTGGTCCGCAAACCCTGCGCGCTGGAATCAGGCACATACCCCATTTGCACCGCCAAAAGTTTGATCCGCCCCTTTGTGGCGGGGGAAACATCCGGCTCGTCCCGCAAGGCTTTCGACACGGTCATGATCGAAACCCCCGCGCTTTGGGCAATATCCTTGAGTCGTACCATGGCTTGAAGCGAATTAAGTTTCTTTTAAAGATAGGCGCCCCGCCAGTGCAATTTTTGCCGCATCGCCTCCAGAAACGATCCATCAGGAAGACGCGCCAGATGAACTGCGCGGCGGCTGCGGGTGATGGTCACCGCATCCCCCGCCTCAAAATGGGCCATCACCTGGCCATCCACACTCAATAGCGTCGAGGGGGAGGCATTGTTTGCGGTGATGTGGATGTCTGAGGTCAGGGGAATGATCATCGAGCGGTTGGAGAGCGCGTGCGGGCAAATGGGTGTCAAAGTGACCACATCCGCCGTGGGCAGGACTATGGGTCCGCCCGCTGCCAGTGAATACGCAGTGGATCCAGTGGGTGAACTGACAATTAGGCCATCCCCCCTGTAGCGGGTGACAATCTCACCATCCACTCTGACATCCAGGGCAATCAACCTGGAAACAGCGCCCCTGCTCACCACCACATCGTTCAGGGAGATGCAGCGCAGAGGCCTGCCCTGAAGGGTGCCTGCGACCTCGAGCAGCGCGCGTTTTTCGTAGAGCAATTGGCCCGACCATACTTGTTTCAGGGCGTGGGCCAGTTTTTCCGAGGGTACTGCGGTGAGGAAACCCAAGCCGCCGATGTTCACGCCCAGCAGGGGGGTGCCCAGGCCTGCCGTCTCCCGGGCGGCCCGCAACATGGTGCCATCCCCGCCAAAAACCAGCAAAAGATCGCACTCCCGGGCCAGTCGTGGCGCGTCGTCCAGGCAGAGTGCCTCGCGGCCCGCGCGGCGGATCAGCGACGAGGCCCGCCGGATCAAGGCCCCGCATGCAGCCTTGTCGCGATTGCCTATCAGGCCTATCCGCTGGATGGATTCAGGACTCTTTTTCAATCGTCACCAAAAATTCTTTGTTGCCGGCCGGGCCGAGCAGGGGTGATTCAATCACATCCCGCCAGCAAACACCAGCCTGTGACCCAACAAACTGTTTTAGTTCCTGCACCACCCTTTGGTGTATGGCTGAATCCGTGATGACTCCCCGTCCCCGGTCGGCCTCTGCTTTGCCCGCCTCGAATTGGGGTTTTATCAGGGCCACCAGCCGGGCCTTTTGCGTGAGGATGGAGATGGCTGTAGGCAGGATCATCTTGAGGCTGATGAAAGAGCAATCAATCACGGCAAAGTCCGGGGTGCGGGGGAAAAGCGAAGGTGTGAGATGCCGTGCGTTGACCCGTTCCATCACCACCACCCGTGGGTCCTGGCGCAGTTTCCAGGCCAGTTGACCATGGCCCACGTCCACCGCATAAACCATCGCGGCGCCGTGCTGGAGGAGACAGTCCGTGAACCCACCGGTGGAAGCCCCCAAATCCACCGCAATGCAGCCCGTGGCATCCAGGCCAAATGAATGCAGGGCATGCTCCAATTTGTGGCCGCCCCGGCTGACATATTTTTCCCCACCATCCAATTGAACCTGGTCTTCTGGTTTGACCCAGTCGCTGGCTTTGCGGGCGATTTGGGAATTAATGCGCACCTGGCCCGCCAATACAAGCCGTTTGGCGCGCTCACGGCTCTCGCACAAACCGCGTTCCACCATGATCTGATCGAGGCGTTTCATTTAGGAACGGGCCATGGCCGGGTTTGATGAGAAAGGTTGTGATGTTCGCCCCGCCGCAGGCCATTTCCCCGAGGGAGGCAGATTGAAAGGCATTCTCCACAAATTGACCGGTTTGTCCAGTTCCCATGCTCCTTTGAGCCTGTCTTAAAATGGGGGAGGGTGCTGCGACTGGGGATTTTGGTCTTGGGCGAGGCGGAGCTGTCGGCGCATCCCCGTGGCGGGCTGTAACGGTGGCGACAACAAAGCCCAAGGGCAAAAGCGCCGTCGCCCGGCTTGTCCCGCCATAGCCCAAAGGGCGACGGCGGAAGGTTTTCGCGCCCAAGCCGGTCTGGCGTTGTTGCTGCCCGGTCGCAGACCCACGTGGGGTATGCTCCCTCGTCTCGCCCATCCATACCGGCTTGGGCACAAAACAGCATCCTTCCGAATTTTAAGGCAGGATTTGAGGCTGGCCTCGGGGCGCATCTCGGTTTTTGAGCAAGTCTCCCCCTGGCGTTTCAAATTATAAAAACCTCCGCAAACCCAGTGTTGTTTTTCCCCCTCTCCATAATCCTCTCCCCGCGCTCCGCTGGCGGGGCGAGGAAACCAGAGGCGCCGGGTTGGTGGATGCGCCTGAAATGGCCCATTCCTTCGAGGCTCGAAATGGTTTAAAAACTCTATTGAACCCACCGTCTCTTTCTCCCTCTCCATCAATCCTGATTGATGGGGAGGGTTGGGGAGGGGTGGGACTGAGTTTTCAGGAAGTGAGATGGTTCGTTGATCGCACTGGATGTTTGCGAGTTCCCCTCTCCATAATCCTCTCCCCGCGCTTCGCTGGCGGGGCGAGGAAA
>JAKAFL010000030.1 GCA_021817945.1 bacterium
CAAAGCATTTGTGCCGCCGGTTGAAGCGGCCCGTATAGGTGCCGAGGAACCATTTCATGCCAGCCACGAGGTTTCCCTGCGGGGTTTCAACCACCAGGTGAAAATGGTTGGGCATTAGGCAGAAAGCATGTATTTGCCACCCGGTTTTGCCGCAGGTCTCCCCCAGGGTGCTGAGAAATTGCCGACGATCCTCGTCATCATGAAAAATCAGCTCCCGCCGGTCGCCGCGATTCATCACGTGATAAATAGCCCCGGCGTATTCCATTCGCAGTTTCCGCGCCATGCTTCACATCATACAGCAACTTTCAAATAGGTCAATATCAGGAACTGACCCCTATACGCTTTGAGTGTGCATGTTTGGTTTTGAATCAGGGCAATGGTCATCGCGCCATCTGCTTCGTTCAGTCGCAATTATTCAAGCTTGGTTTGAACTGCCTTTCCGAATTTAAGCAAGACACGGCAAACAACCCTGCTGCAAAGAGACTATTTGCCTAGCAGTCGCCTGGCTTCATCCATGAGTGGATGCTCAAAGGCGCTGGCGTATGTGTCCAAGACCGATGCCTTGAGGCGGAGTCGTAGTCCGGTTTGTCGCCAGCCGGAAACCGTCGTTAAAACTTCTCGGAGAATTTTCTTTGACTCGGTTGCCTTGAGGCCAAAGCGCGGCGCAGCAGCAAGCGCGCTGGCGATAGTCGGTTCGTCCTGATCTTCGGTGATGGCGGTTTTGCTCATGCGGACACGATCCATTTCCGGCACGGGGTTGATGTCGTAGGCCGGTGAGAGCGACCAACGTCCGGGTTCGTGCATTAAGAAACCATGATTGCGGAGGTGGTCGTCGTAGTTGCTGGCAAGCAGCGAGAAGACGAGGCGTCGCCACAACTCGCGCAGGTCGCCAGGAACATCATTGCCGAATTGACGGATGCCGTCGGCCAGTAACGTGTAAGCACCTGGATCACCTTGAGACAATCCCAACAGACTCGATGCGGAAATGAATGGAATGCGGTTTTTGCCCGTGCGATCAAAACGGGTGATGACTGCCACACTGTGCCCGCCGACCGGCACGAGCCGATGTTCCGCCACCTGAATGCCCGCCTGGGCCGCAAGCGTGAGCGCGAGGATTTCACCCGCTGCAATGTCCCGCGTATCATCCGGCTTGGGAAACTTCGCAATGGCGAGCCGTTCATCCGCCAGACTGACCGCCGACTTGGGGCGCGCGCCGCCCAGCGGCGAGCCAGCGCCGAGAAGAAAACGCAAATCCTGAGCGGTTTCAGTTTCGCTATGAATGGCGTCCGTTGCACGAAGTAGCGCGTTCAAACGCACCAAAGGTGGCAGCTTGCCGGACGTGGCGGCGAGAAATGGACTCTCGGCGTTGACTCGGAAACGCAACGCACCGACGCGAGCTGCATCGTCCAACGCCAGCACATAATCAATGTCGCGATAGGGTTTTTGCGCCAGAACTTTCTTGCTAACGGCGCGCTCAATCAGGACCCGGCCCCAGCGATCAGGGCCGCAGTCATGGATTGCTCCAAAGAGCGCCCCGCCATGATGCGCACCCCGTTGCAGCGGAAGTGATGTCGGGTCAATGGCGAAGGCGTCAGCACGTTGGAGCCATTTAGTCTCATATTCAAACAAAATAGACGAACTCCGTTCAGCCGCGTGGAACCGCCCGACCAGATGGGGTTGCCCCTGCCAATCAATATGGACTTCGATACTCATGAGCGTGAGCGGCGGATTCGTTGCGGCAGGCGACTTTCATCCAGACTGAGCGCGAGTTCGTCGCTGGCGGGTGACGCGAGGTTTGCCAGCCGGTCATGCAGCCCGAGAATAAAAGTCGCCGTCACCAAAGTGCCGAGGGCCACCGTTGGATCACCGCGCTCCAGACGCCAGAGCGTATCGCGGCTGACAAAAAGACGGGTCGCCATATCACTCGTGGAGATGCCGCGCTTGCGCCGAGCGAGCGCGAGGTCGCGGCCCAACTTGCGGAGCGCATGGGCGGCAGGCAACGGAATCGAGCTTGTTTTCGACATGACAATAGCGTCCTGTATTGCCGACATTAAGTCAATGACCGTCTTGTTTATCTGACACTAATATTTGACTGTCACAGCACCGCAATGCCTCACAGCTCATTTTCATTGGTTCAACGGACACCAAACGGATTAAAAACGATACGGTCGGATAAAACCGTTTATGCTTGAATACCCAATGAAATCAGGCATATTAGAGGTGCAACGGCGGGGAAATCTGGCCGATTCCGACCCTCGCCTCTGCGCTGCCCCGGGTCCACGCATCGCGCCAGCGCGGTGGGAGGAAAATTGAAGCAGGAACCTAACCGGTGGAAAGAATTGCACGCACATCGCCAATGCGACAGACTGCAATCATTATCGGCTTAGGTTCAGCAGGCGTTAGCGGCTGGCCGAGAATGGCCGAATCGTAAGCCGGCCCACTGGTGCCATGAGTATTCATAAACATGCAAAGTGACGTGCCCGTACCTGTGGACCCTCCTGGGTTGCCGGGTGCCAAGGCACTGGCCCATTTTCGCGCGGGCATGGCGGCCATCGGGCGAGGCTCCAAGTTGGAGGCGGCGCGGCATTTTCACCAGGCTTTATTGTTGCAGCCGGATTATTTCGATGCGCTATTCAACCTGGCGCTGGCCTTGCAGGAATTGAAACAATTGAAGGAGGCCTGTGTCTGCTACGAGCAGGCAGTTCGCTTGCAACCCGGCCATGCGCCGACCTGGAATAATCTCGGGGTGGCGCTGAAACAACTTGGCCAGTGGCAGTCCGCCGTTTCGGCGCATCGAGAGGCGGTGCGGTTGCAACCTGTTGATGCTGATTTCCAAAGAAACCTGGCCAACAGCCTTCGCGCAGGAGACCGCACGGAGGAAGCCATCGGCATTCTTCATCAAGGGCTGCGGCTGGCTCCTCAATCTGCCATGCTCTGGCACACCCTGGGCAACGCATGGCGCGAAGCCGGGCGTCCGGACGAAGCCGAGGCGGCCTTCCGCCAGGCGCTGGCAGTGGACCGCCCGCTGGTTGAATCGCATTGGGACCTCGCGTTTGCACTCCTCCTGCAGGGTAAATTTGAGGAAGGCTGGAATGAATATGAATGGCGCTGGAATCGCCCGGATTATCCTGCGCGCCAATTCGAACAACCGGCCTGGCAGGGCGAGGCATTACAGGGCCGCCGCCTGCTGGTCCATGCCGAGCAAGGTGCGGGAGACACGATCCAATTTGCCCGGTATTTGCCGCTGCTGACCGAACGCGGCGCAAGGGTGACTCTGGAATGTCCGGGCCCGCTGGTGCGGCTGCTGCAAACCTTGGATGGCCTGGACCAAGTCCTCGCCCGGGGCGATGCATTTCCGCATTTTGATTTCCAATGCCCCCTGCTCAGCCTGCCCCGGCTTTTTCGAACTGGTCCCGATTCCATTCCAGCCAGGATACCCTATTTGCGGCCTTCTCCAGGCGGACCACGGCTGCCAATGGAAAATGCAACCGGTCCACAACCCCTGCGGGTGGGCCTGGCTTGGGCAGGCAATCCGGCGCATGAAAACGATGCCCGGCGTTCCATCCCCAAGGTTTTGATGCAAACAAGACTGGAAGGGGCGGAGGCGGTTTTTTACAGTCTTCAACCCCGAGGCGCATCCAATTTTGGAAAAGAAACGGGAACCGCTGATTGGGTGGTGGACCTGGCGCATTTGATCGGGGATTATGCCGACACGGCCGCCCTCATGGAACAATTGGACCTGGTGATTTCGGTGGACACCTCAGTGGCGCACCTGGCCGGGGCGCTCGGGCGGCCCGTGTGGCTGCTCTTGCCTTATGCACCGGATTGGCGCTGGCTGACCCGGCGCTGTGACAGTCCGTGGTACCCAACCATGCAAATTTTCAGGCAGCCCTCCCCCGGCGATTGGGACTTTGTCCTGAAGGATGTCCGGGACAGGCTCGGTGCCTGGCAGGTGAAAAAATGAACCTCTCGCGCCAAATTCCCGCCTGAAAGCCTGATTGAAATATTGTGTAAGGAACAGGAATCCAGCGCGTCAAATGAACATATGAAAATCATATCATCCTTGTTCGTGGCGCTGGGTCTTCTGGCTTTTTCAGCAGGAGCACAGGCCAAAAACCTTCTCAACTTGAATGACGACGGCGTGGCCATACAAGGCTATGACCCTGTGGCCTTCTTCACGGACAACAAACCGGTGAAAGGCAGCGACCGGTATTTGCTCAAACATGACGGGGCGATATACTTTTTTGCCAGCAAGGAGCACAAGGATTTGTTCAAAGCGGACCCGGACAAATACACCCCTGAATTTGGCGGTTATTGCGCCTACGGCGTTTCCCGCAAGAAACTCGTGGAAATTGATGTCAACGCCTTCCAAATCGTGAATGGCAAATTGCTGCTCCAGTATAGCAAAGGTGTGCGGGACGATTTCAATGAGGACACTCAGGGCAACCTGGCCAAAGCCCGGGCCAATTGGACAGTTTTAGTGGCTGATAAGGGAAAATAACGGCCAAAGCCCCGGAATAAAAGATCCCCCGCACTTTGCCACGCCTTTTTTATGAACACCCTCTCCAATCCCCAAAAAACCATCAGTTGGGTTGTCCGCATCACTGCGGCAATCATCCTTCTGCAAACGCTTTATTTCAAGTTCACCGGCGCGCCGGAATCCATTTACATTTTCACCAAGGTGGGCATGGAGCCGTGGGGACGCTATGGCTCAGGCGTAACCGAGTTGATCGCATCCATTTTGCTCCTGATCAACCCCACAGCCTGGGTGGGTGCCTTCCTGGCGCTGGGAGTCATGGGAGGCGCCATTTTTTGCCACCTGACCGTGTTGGGAATCGTGGTGCAGAATGACCATGGGCTTCTGTTTGGGCTGGCGCTGACCGTTGCCCTTTGCAGCCTGGTGGTTCTGTTCCTTCACCGAAACCAAATTCTGAGCGTTTATGACCGCCTTAAACCTGAAAAGCGAAATTGAAAAAGTCAAGATGCGGCAAGATGCTGGAGGTTTCCATCCCGGGCGGCGCACAAAACCATTTTTCCACCCAACCTGAAACGATTGCTCGCTGGATGCGGGCAGACCTGTGAGCGGAAAGGCCGGTTTTGGGTGCAAACGTCTGGATGACGCCAGCCGATTTCATGCAGTGAACGGTTGAACGGCGAATCATTGTTCGATTGACCCGATGGCAGGTCAGGACACACTCTTGGACATGACCTACAGGACGTGGGAACTCAACCGGGCTGGCTGGCAAGGGGGTTTTGCTCCCTCTGAATCAATCCCCTGCCCCGATCCATCCGCCAATCCCTGATTTGAAATGATGGAAGTTATTCCAATGACGACTCACGGGGTTTCCGAATGGATGCAGTTTTGGAGGGCGACGGGGGTTTTTATGGCGACTTTTGTGCTGGAGGATGCGGCGGCAGTGGGTGCTGGCTTGCTGCTGGCGAATGGTTCCCTTGCCTGGCCTTTTGCGTTCACATCCTGTTTTTTTGGAATCTGGCTGGGGGATGCCGGCCTTTACGCATTGGCACGGATGGTTGGGCGCGGCTGGTTTGAGCGTTCCCGCTGGCAAAAGTATTCCAGGGAAGTGGCCCGCAGTGAAGAATGGTTTACCAGGCGTGGAACACCCATTTTGATCTTCAGCCGCATCCTGCCCGGCACGCGTCTGCCGACCTATCTTGCCGCGGGCTTCCTGCGGGTCCCTGCCCCGCGCTTTCTCCTGATCACCGGGCTGGCGGCCCTCGCATGGACTTTTGTCATTTTATTCCTAACCCAGGCTTTTGGCTCCAAACTCTTCAAATGGCTTGCCGCCTGTAAATCGGACGGGTTAATCGTCCTGGGAGCCGGCTTGGCCCTCTATGTCCTGCTTCAGTTCATCCGAAAGTGCGCTGCCAGGTTCGATTCACGGAGATTGGGCGCCAAGCTCGGACGATGGCGGCATTGGGAATTCTGGCCCGCATGGCTGTTTTATCCGCCGGTGGTGGCCCACTATTTCTGGCTGGCCATCAAATATCGCGGCACCATGCTGCCAACCGTGGCAAACCCGGGCATTTTTTCAGGCGGCATGGTGGGTGAATCCAAGATGACCACCCTGCGCGACCTCATGGTCACCAGCCCGGAATTCACCGCAGAGGCGGAATTGCTCACCGGCTTGACGCCTGAAGAACGCATGGCCTCAATCCGGGAGATTTGCGCGCGAAGGCATATATCCCATCCTTATATCTTAAAACCCGACCTGGGCCAGCGCGGCGCGGGCATCAAGTTGATCCGGGACGAGTCACAGGCAAGCGCCTATCTCCGGCAAACCAGCGCGGCGCTGCTGCTCCAGCGCTTTGCTGAAGGACCTCACGAGGTGGGAATCTTTTACCACCGTTTTCCGGGCGATCCAAGCGGACGCATTTTCTCCATCACAGAAAAACTTTTTCCCTTTGTCACCGGCGATGGACGTTCCACCCTGGCTGAACTGGTCTGGAAAGATCTCCGCGCCCGGTTCATGGCTGAAAAATACCTGTCCCGATTCCGCGGACGGGAGAATGAGATACCGCCCACCGGCTCAATCATAAAACTCGTCAAGGCGGGCAACCATGCCCAAGGCTGCATTTTCCGCGATGGCATGCATTTGAACACCCCCGCCCTGGAAAAGCAGATCAATGTAATATCCATGAAACTCGATGGTTTTTTTATTGGCCGCTACGACATTCGGTATTCAAACGAGGCGGATTTGCGCGATGGAAAGGGATTTCAAATCATTGAACTCAACGGGGCCGCAGCCGAGGCCACCAGCATTTATGATTCGCGGTATTCCTTGTTTTCCGCCTATCGCACCCTTTTCCAGCAATGGGAATTGGTCTTTGCAATCGGCGCCGAAAACCGGCGGCGTGGATGGGCGCCGATGACTCCGCTTCATTTTTGGAAGGCGTGGCGCGCTTATTCCGGCATTTCAGCCACCTATCCGGCGGCAGACTGATTTTCTCCTCCCGCACTTTCCCTGGCGACGCTTTGCCTGGGGTCTGGAACCTCGTTGGCCCGAAAAGCAAAATTCAAAAGGCGGGTCAGCCGCCACTCCCTTTGCTTCATCACCGCAAAACCAGAACGCGATAATAATTGCGGGGCCATTGCGCCACGCCGGGATCGGTCACCAAGATATTGGTGCCGGTTCCTTGTATTTGATCCAGCAAGGCGGGCCATGCGCCCGCATTCAAACCGGAGCTGGATTGCAGCCGGTAAACGATGCCTTGAACCGAAGCAAACGAGACCACAATATCCGCCCCGGATTTGGCCACAGAATCCAACTTCAGCACACTGTCCGAGTTGGTTGGATTTGTCCCGGCAATGAACTCCTGATAATTGTTCATGCCATCCCCATCCGGGTCTGCCAAGGCGGCGGATTGGCGGTTGGTGGTGGTGCCGTTCCCGCCAAAATATTTCGCCCGCCACGCATCGGGAATGCCATCCCCCACGCTGTCGGTGGTGGTGACGACCACTCCACCGGACAATGAGGAGGAATTGCCGGCTGCATCGGTCGCCACGGCGGTGATGACATCACCCGCTGGAATGGCGGAGCCAACGGTCGCAAGGATCCCGGCGGAACCGCTTGCATCCGTCGTGACATCCATGGTTCCCAGCCAGGTGGCGGCCTGGGAGGACGAGGCCGGCGGGGGGCTGGAATAAAAATCCACATGGTACAGAGCCTTCGGCAGCCCCCCCAGGCTGCCGGTAATGGTTGTGCCCACACCCAGCACGGCCCCGGCAAGAACGGGCGCCGGGTCTGAATGATTCGCACCCGTGTTCAGGAGGATTCCACCGTTGGTATTCCCGAAAATGGAATTTCCACGAATCGAATTGTTGGTTGTGCCGGGATCAAACAATTGAACTCCCCCATTGTTATTAAAGGCGATTTCATTGGCATCCCCCAGTTGAATTCCTCCAATGCCGTTTGATTGCGCCCCACCCCACAAGGCCACTCCGCCACTAAGGTTTGGCACAGGCGCCAAACCGGAAACATCCGAGCCTATCACATTGCCCTGGACCTGGTTGCCCGCGCTGCCGCCATCCATTAATAAGCCATAGTTTCCGTTGCCGGAAATGGTATTGCGCGAGCCAATGCCGCCTCCCACCATGTTGGCCTGTGCGCCGTTGAAAATCTCCACTCCCGACCAGGCATTTGGCGCGGGAAAGGTCCCGGATGCATTCAAGCCAATGAGGTTTCCTGCCAGGACATTATAGGCGGTATTGGTGCCGGCCAGGGCCACGCCCTGGTTGTTGTTGCCAGAAATCACATTCCCCGCTCCAGGCACCGCGCCGCCAATCAGGTTCGACTGGGCCCCATTGAAAACACCCACTCCGGAATAATTATTGGGCAGGGCGGCGTTCCCTGTGGCATCCACTCCAATGACATTTCCCTGAATGACGTTGCCGGTGGTGCCGGCATCGCTCAACAAAACCCCCTGATTGCCATTGGCGGAAATCAGGTTGCCTTCATCCATTGCCACGCCTCCGATGATGTTGGATTGCGCCCCGCCGTAAATCCCCACCCCGGACCATCCATTGCCCAGCGCCAATAAACCTGATGGATCAGTCCCGATGCGGTTTCGTTCCACGCAATTCCCCACAACTCCAAGTCCCGCCATCTCTACGCCATAATCTGCGTTGCCTGAAATGGTGTTTTGCATGGCCGGAAGCGAACCTCCCACCTCATTGAATTGTGCGCCATCAAAAACACCCACTCCGGAGTACCCGTTGGGCATGGCCGTGCCATGATTCAATCCGATAAGATTTCCCTGCACCACGTTGCTGTTGCAGCCTGGATTATGAATCAACACGCCGTAATTCCCGTTCCCGGCAATAATATTGCCAGCCCCGGCCTGCGACCCGCCAATTTGTGTGCCACTGGCCCCGCCAAACACCTCCACCCCGGACCACCCATTGGACACCACCACCGTTCCACTCGCATCCGTGCCAATCCAATTCCCCTCGATCAAGTTGCCGCTGGAGTTGGTGTCGGAAACCGCCAGGCCTTGAAAAGAATTTCCCGAAATGATGTTCCCCTGGCCCGGAGCCGGCCCACCCACCGTATTGTCGTGAGCGCCCCCGAAAATCTGCACCCCGGACCACCCATTGGGAATGGCATTCGCCCCGGAAGGCCCCACTCCAATAAAATTCCCCTCAACCTGGTTCGCGCTGGTGTCAGGATCGGAAATGGTCATGCCTTGCAGACCGTTGCCCGAAATCACATTTCCCTCCCCGGCCATGGCCCCGCCAACAAGGTTCGATTGCGCCCCGTTGAAGATCGCCACGCCAGACCAGGTGTTGGATAGAGCCGCCGTGCCGGCGGCGTTTATTCCAATATAGTTGCCCTCCACAGTGTTGTTTACCGTGCCTGGGTCGCGAATCACCAACCCCTGGTAAGTGCTGCCGCAAATGACATTCCGCCCGGCTGCCGACAAGCCTCCAACAAGATTCCCAGACGCGCCTTCCATGATTTCAAGGGAACAAACATCGTTGCTCACCGCCACGGCCCCGGTTGCATCGGTGCCGATATAACAACCGCTCACCACGTTGCCTGTCGCATGGGTTCCATCAATCCGAAGGCCGTCGGCGCTGAATCCATTGATGATGAGCGATTTCACCCGGCAATTGGTTCCCGCGAGGTAAAGACCGCTGGCATAGGTGTCCGGGACGGGAGCCTGTGCGCCGCTCAACAGAATGGCGGGGCCATCAGGGTTGGGATTGTTCGGCTCCGTGCTGCCATCCAGGCTGGTGCCATGCGCCAGTTCCGGGAGTTGGTCGGACGGCTCTATGTTGAAGACATGGTTGCTGTAGCCAGGGTCGCTGGTGGGAATGTCAAAGGTGACGTTTGTATTGGGATGATCAAATGCAAAATATAATGCCGCATTCAAGCTCCCAGGCCCGGTGGCTTGGGTGTTCGTCACCACCGAATTAACCACGGGCCCCGCCCCATAAACGGCGGCCATCCCCGAACGGTCGCCATGGCTCAGCACAGGATCCGGGTTTCCCATCACCGTCAGGTACTGCTGATATGCGGGAAGCGGCTCGATCGTGTCCTGGCCGTTCGCTGAAAAAGAGTCGCGCCGGTAATGCATGATCGAAAGAAAATCGTAGGCATTGATGTTCTGTGAATCCGCCAGCTTGACAAAATCGCCCTCATAACCCGGCTCTATGTTGTTGGTGAGGATGGTCACAAAGCCATCCCGGTCGGAGCGTTGGTGCTCATGCACCAACCCAAGCGTGTGGCCGATCTCGTGGCAGACAGTGGCGTGATTCCACGAGCCGGGACTGATCTCGAGAAATTGCTGCCCCCCTACCATGCCCACTGCGGATTGCCCGCCTTCCCCGGGCAGACCCACCTGCTCCACAGTGACATAATCCGTCTGGGTTGACCTTGCCACAAACTGCAATCCGGCAAACGTGGCCCATTCCTGCGCGCAATCCAAAAACACCTTCTGGTCCACCGCCGACACCGACCCGTCAAAGGAATACGGAATCACACCGCCGGGCCATTTGGCCGCCACGCCATCAAACGCCAATAGCGGAACAGGTTTTCCAGCCAGCCTGTCCCTCCATTCCGAAAGCCGGGAAACAAGGATTTGCATGTCCCCGACTTGGGCCAGTTTTTGGCCGGGAGGCGTTGCTGCCAGTATCCGGTCCAGAACCGCCACATCCCAGGCGTTGTTTTGAGCCGCTGCCGAAAAAATGTGCCCCGCCAGAAAAATCAGAACCAAAATCCGACGGAAATCCATCCGCGCGGCCACCAAGAGAAAAGGAGATTTCATTTCGACGCGATTTTAAGCATGGTTAAATATTATTAAGTCAACCCATGATTGAAAAATGAATTTTTGCGGGGCGCATCTCAGCTTTTAGGCTGGCGAAGGTGGCACGGAGGGAAAGTGAAGCGGTTGGTTTGAAACCATTTCGAGCCTCGAAGGAATGGACCATTTCAAGCGCACTCAACAGCCCTGCGTCTCTGGTTTCCTGGCCCCGCCAGCGAAGCGCGGGGAATACCCATCTGGAAGTGGCGCTGGGGCTGCGGCAGGCATCCGATGTCCCCCCTATTTCCGGGGATCATCCACGATGGAAACATCCTTCGTGTCTGGCTTCTTCAAGAAAGAGATTGAGGATGCGCAAGCGGTTGGCAGCAAGGGCTTGGGAGGCTGGCAGGCGCAACTGGCCGGGCAATGTGTCCGCGCTGCGCTGCAATGCCTCCAAGGCATCTGGAAAAACCCGAAACCGCGTGTCCCGCCCCACCTTGCAAACGGTGCGCAATATGCCTGCCGCGCCTAATTGCTCCAGAATATCCGCGTCCCGGACCAAAACACCCTCCATGGTTGACGGCTTTCCAGCAGGTTGATGATGGCGGATGACTTCCATCACCGCAGGGATTTTTTCCCCCGGAAAACCGTGGACCAGGAGAATCCCGGGCACGGTCCGTTCCGCGTAAGCGATCAGGTCCCATTTTTCCAGCTCGGCCAGGGATTCCGGACGATGTCCAATGAAAACCCCGATGTCGTGCATCCACGCGGCGGCAAATACAATGTCATCATCGTAAACCTGGCCTGCCCCGATTTGCCGGGTCAGGTGGTAGAGCCGCTCCTGGTGGCTGAATTTTTCCACCGGCCTGGCTTGTGCCCGGATGTACTCCACCAGGCCGGGACGGAAATCCATCATGGCGTGATCCGGCGGGGTCACGATGGAAGAGGCTGGCTGCTTTCGACCGCCAGGTTGCAGCGTCCGCACAGCGTGGGATGGGCGGCATGCGCGCCTATATCTGTTTCCCAATGCCAGCAACGCTCGCATTTCTGGCCTTCGGCACGGAGGATGACACAAGAGGGGACTGTTCCCGCCGCGGAGGAATCATCCCGCCTCACTTCCAGTTGGGAAACATTAAAAAGTTCCCTCAAGTCTTCCACATGGTCAGCAGCGACGAAGAATTCAGGCGTGACGGAAAGCTGGACTTTGGCATCCAGGCTTTTCCCGATGATTTTTTGTTTTCGCGCCGTTTCCAGCTCCAGCAGGACGGTCTCGCGCAGGGCAAAGAATTTTTTCCAGGATTCATCCTCCCCCGGGATTGCGGTGAAGGCCATGGGTTGAAAGGACTGCTCATGGACACATCCCCGGGGTTTGCCGGGCAGCATTTCCCAGGCTTCATCCGCAGTGAATGCCAGGATGGGTGCCAGCAATTTGCACAGTCCCCCGGCCATGGCGTCCAGTACTGTCTGGGTGGCTCGCCGCCGCCTGGAATGGGCGGGGTCCGTGTAGAGCCGGTCCTTGATCACATCATGGTAAACAGAGGACAATTCCACTGAAACAAACTGGCTGATTTTTTGATAAACCACGTGAAAATCAAATTGGTCGAAAGCAGCTCGAACCTCTGAATCCAGGCGGATGAATTGGGCCATCATCCACCGGTCCAAGCCCGCCCATTGACTGGGTGGGACGGCATGAAGTTCCGGGTTGAAATCGTAGAGGTTGGAGAGCTGGTACCGCAGGGTATTGCGAAGCGCCCGGTAGGTTTCCCCCACCTTGTTGATCCGCTCCTCGCTCACCACGATGTCATTGCGATAATCCTGGGAGGCAACCCACAGGCGCACCACATCGGCCCCATATTTTTTGACATAGGCCTCGGCGGTCTGGGGCTTTTCATAAGCGCCCTGCTTGCTTTTGGAGATTTTTTCGCGATCCGCATCCACCATGAACCCGTGGGTGAGCACGGTTTTGAAAGGAGCCGCGCCATTGCCGGCCAGCGAGAGCAACAATGAGGATTGAAACCACCCACGATGCTGGTCGCTGCCCTCCAGATAAACATCGGCCTGAAAGGGAGCCTGGCTTCCGCGCAATTCTGCCCGCCTGGAAATCACGGCCCGGGAGGAACTTCCCGAGTCTATCCACACATCCAGGGTGTCATTGGACTTGGCCACAGCCTCCGGCCCGGCCCAGTTGTCCGGCCGCACTTGCCGCCATAATTGTTCAGCCGAATTCTCAAACCAAAGATTCGACCCGTGCTGCCCCACCAATGAAGCCACCGCGCGGATGATGGCCGGGTCCAGGATGGCCTGGCCCTGCGCATCGTAAAAGGCAGGAATGGGAACGCCCCAGCACCGCTGACGACTGATGCACCAATCCGGGCGGGATTGAACGGCGCCCTTGATCCGGTTGACCCCCCAATCGGGAACCCAGCGCACGGATTCGATTTCCCGCAATGCCCGCTCACGGAACCCGTCATGGTCAATCCGGATAAACCACTGGTCCATGGCCCGGAATATCACCGGCGTTTTGCTGCGCCAACAATGCGGGTAGCTATGATGATAATCCTCCCGGCATAACAGGGCGTTTTGCAGCTTCAATTCATCCAATACTGCTGCGTTGGCCTCGCTTATCCCTTTTTTTTCCAAAATGGATTTGCCCGTGAGATGGACTGGCATCTGGTGGGAGACTGGAAAATCAGGCGTGTGAGCCAGGGCTCCATCGTCATTGACTGGAGAATAAACCGGCAGGCCATGTGCGCGCCCCAAATTGTAATCGTCCAGCCCATGCCCAGGGGCAATGTGAACAAAGCCAGTGCCGGTGTCTGACGTGACAAATTCTGCAGGCAACACCCTGCCGGTCCGCGCGGGAATGAAAGGATGCTGATATTGAAGAGCTTGCAATTCCGCCGCAGACACGGGCGCTTCATCCTCCACGGTCCATCCACATTTCTCCGCCACCCTGGCCAAAAGTCCGCGATGCACTATATAATGGCTCGATCCAACACGCGCCCGCACATAGTCCAAAGCGGGGTTGAAGGCCACAGCCAGGTTCGCTGGCAATGTCCAGGGCGTGGTGGTCCAGATCACAATAAAGGTGTCGGGTTTTCCTGACACCGGGAATCGGACATAAACGCTCTGGCTGATGTGGTCCTGGTATTCCACTTCTGCTTCTGCCAGGGCAGTGCGGCATGGGATGCTCCAATACACCGGTTTTTTGCCGCGGTAAACGTAGCCCGCCTCCACGATATCGGCAAACAACGACAGTTCCTGGGCTTCATAATCCTTGTCCAGAGTCAGGTAGGGATTATTCCAATCCCCCAAAACGCCCAACCTGCGGAATTGGTTTCTTTGCAAATCAATAAACTGGCGGGCGTACCGTTCGCAAGCCTTGCGGATTTCCACGGTGGAACCGGGAGCCTCGCTGGCTTTGCGCATTTCCTGAGAAACCTTGAATTCAATCGGCAAACCATGGCAATCCCAGCCCGGAACATAAGGAGCGCGTTTTCCGCAGAGCGTCTGGTATTTGAGGATGAAATCCTTGAGAATTTTATTCAGGGCTGTTCCGATATGGACATCGCCATTGGCAAAAGGCGGTCCGTCATGCAACACAAAGGACGGGGCCTGGGACCTGGCGGACTGAATGGCGGCGTATAAACCGGCATTTTCCCATTTTCGCAGCCGTTCCGGCTCCCGGCTGGCCAGATCAGCCTTCATGGCAAAATCGGTTCGCGGCAGATTCAGCGTATCCTTGTAATCCGTGGGCATATTAAAAGCAGCACGGTAACAGCCCGCAAAATGCGTGTCAATCCAGCCTCCCCGGTCCCGGCGAACCTTGAGTGGATCCTCGTACAGTGAGCATTGGGCGGGAGCATGGAGATTTACGCAAACCATGGAAGGGGGCCTGGGGAAACACACCCCGGAAAAGAAAAAACCGGGCCAGTCAGCCAGAGGGTGGCCGAAAGACCCGGGGAATTCAGAATGAGTACAACGTAGGATTACGGAGAACTCGTGCGCCAGCCTGCACTCTAGACTGGGCCGAAAGTCTAAAAATCAAAGATCAATGTGATTGGTCTTTTAAACCTGCGGGATGCCACAGCACCCTCATCACGCCTACAATTTAATCACGACTTCTTATTATTGTCAACACCAATGACAAGATATAAGAAATTTTAATTGTCAACCCGTTTTCCATAAGCCAACAAGCCAATCTAAACTGGCCACTCTTAACGGCTGCTAAATATCAGACAGGGTAACCCTCAAAAAAGTTCAATCAAACCCGCAACCCCCTTGGTCCACGCGGCGGAAATGTGCCACGCCAAAGCCTGCATTTCTCAGGGCAAAAAAACGCGATGGACCCACACAACGATAAAATACATTTGCGGATATTCGACTGGAAGATCCAAGAATGGCGAAGGGTTTCCCTTGAACCTGAAAATGCACAGTAAAATCAGTCATTTGCTGATGTTCCCTCGCGGTGGGCGCAACAACCCTGTCTCAAAGACAAAATGATGCGCCCCAACATCCCCCGGATTGTGTCCATCATTTCAAATCAGGCAAAACTCCATATTCGCGGCGGCCCCAAGGCTTTGGGCGTGGAAAAACCAGGATGATGCAGAGAAATCTCCATGGATTTGGAACAGTTTATGCGCCGCTCCACATCTTTTCTGGAATTCTTTTGCAGCGGTCAACTCCTG
Source organism: bacterium (assembly GCA_021817945.1). Lineage (GTDB taxonomy): Bacteria > Verrucomicrobiota > Verrucomicrobiia > Limisphaerales > UBA11358 > UBA11358. The sequence continues at coordinate 15,453 of JAKAFL010000030.1, forward strand.
CTTAAACCGGCAAAATTGGGGTGATTTTTGGGCTGGCGAGGGGGCGCCAAGGGAAAAGTGAGTAACTTGTTAATAAAAGTTAATATGTTGTCCTCGAATTTTTCTTTGGAATACTCTAAAAACATACAGCACGTCCGATTGAGCACACAGCCGGGATTGTCTTGAAGTGTATAGGCGGCGAATCAGTTTTAAACACTCTAATGTGCTGTTAATCAGGAGTATATATTGTTTGTAGAACCATCGTCCACCGGGTTTTGCCAAAAGGTTCTCCTTTTGTCTTGAATCTGGCCCAAAGCAGCGTATGACTTAGGGAAGCAATAGGCGGAAGGACGGTGGATTTGTGAAGTGAATAAATAACTGTAAAACCCGGTTTTTGCCATTAAAAACATGCAGATTTCCACTGAAAAAATTTGGACAGCGGCCTTGGATCATCTTCGCGCCAAGCTCAACCGGGACACCTTCAACATGTGGTTTAGCCCCTTGCGGGCCTGCGATTTGGACGGACACCAGATTGTGGTGGAAACCCCCAATGAATTTTCAGAAGTCTGGCTCAAGGACAACTACCTGGGCTTGATTCAGGACGCTGTGGGGGTGGCGGCAGGTTGTCGGCTACAGGTGCGCTTCAAGGTGGCTCATGTGGGAGCGCAGCCCCCCCTTGCGCCGGTGTCGCAGCCGAAAGAAGCGGTTCCAGTCGCGCCCAAACCGAGGAATCATGAGGCAGGCCACGACCGGGCCATCATCAATGGCGACCTGCATTTCAACCCCAAGAACACCTTTGACACCTTTGTGGTGGGAGCCAACAACAATTTCTCCTATGCCGCAGCCAAAGCCGTGGCCGAGGCCCCGGGCAAATCCTACAATCCCCTTTTTCTTTATGGCGGAGTGGGCTTGGGCAAAACCCATTTGCTTCACGCCATTGGCCAGCACGTAGCCGCCACCCGCAAGGGGGCTCGGGTAGCCTATGTGTCATCCGAAAAATTCACCAATGAATATATTGATGGCATCCAGAACAACCAACTTGCCAAGTTCCGGAAGAGATACCGGCAAACGGACGTGCTTTTGATTGATGACATCCAGTTTCTGGCGGGCAAGGAGCGGATACAGGAGGAGTTTTTCCACACCTTCAACGCCCTTCACGAGGCTCACAAGCAGATTGTGCTCACCTGCGACCGGCCTGCCAGCGAAATCCAGGGATTGGAGAGCCGGTTGGTATCGCGTTTTGAATGGGGTTTAGTGACGGATTTGCAGCCCCCGGACATTGAAATGCGCCTGGCGATTTTGAATAAAAAGGCGCAGTTGATGAACGTGGCGCTTTCGGAGGAGGTCATCAACTTTCTAGCCACCCGCATCCGCACCAATATCCGGCGCCTGGAAGGGGCTCTGATCCGTGTGGCGTCCTACGCCTCCCTGACCGGCAAAAAACTCACGATCGAGGTGGTGGAAGGTTTGTTGCGGGAAATCCTGCACGAGGAAGGCCGGCAAACCATCAGCATCGAGGTCATTCAGAAGAAAGTGGCGGAACATTTTGACATTCGGCTGGCCGACATGACCAGCAAGCGGCGGCCGGAAAACATCGCTTTTCCCCGGCAAATCGCGATGTATCTTTCCCGGCAAATGACCGAAAGCTCGCTCAACACAATAGGCGAGGCCTATGGAGGGAGGGACCATGGCACGGTGCTCCATGCCTGTCGCCTGGTCAAAGACCGCATGGAGGTGGATTCCAATGTGCGGCAGGTGGTGAATTACCTGGAAAAGCAGCTTCTGCGCTGAGATCTGGGGCAGGATTGGCGCCCGGAGCCGGGCCAGAGGCTGAACGGGGTCCATTGTGATTTCAACCCGAGAAACGAAATTTAAAAGGCCAATCTGCCCCAATCTACTGGGCGCAAACTCTTTGGAAAAACCTCACCAGACCGCTTCGGGTAGGGTTTCGATTTTTCCAAAGAGTTTCCGCTCCAGCATCTTGCCGCATCTTGACCCTTTCAATTTCGCTTTTCGGTTTCAACCGTGCTTTGCGCAGTCCAGGCTGGACACCTGCGGCCCATGCATTGAACATTCACCTCATGGCCGTCATTGAAGTGGATCGTTTGACCAAAAGTTTCAGGACATTCAAGAAGCAACCCGGTTTTGCCGGCGCCCTGAAGGGATTATGGCGGAGGGAATACGAGCAGACCACGGCAGTCAACCAGGTGAGTTTTCAGATTGAAGCCGGGGAATTTGTGGGCTTTCTAGGCCCCAATGGAGCGGGAAAAACCACCACATTGAAGATGCTTTCCGGGCTTTTGCATCCCACCCAGGGAACAGCCCGGGTGCTGGGCTACACCCCATGGGACCGGCTGGACGGCTATCGCAGGCAGTTTGCCCTGGTTTTAGGGCAGAAAAACCAGCTCTGGTGGGATCTTCCCGCCCGCGAATCCCTGGAATTGAATGCCAGGATATATGGTATAGAACACAGCCTTTTCCTCAAAAAGGTGGACGAATTGACAAGCCTGCTGCAAGTCCGCGACAAACTGGATGTCAATGTGCGGGAACTGTCATTGGGCGAGCGCATGAAAATGGAGCTGATAGCCTCCCTTCTGCATCAACCCGCCATTTTGTTCCTGGATGAACCCACAATAGGATTGGACGTGGTTTCCCAAAAAACGGTTCGAGAGTTCCTCCGCGCCCATAATGAGCAGCAAAAGACCACCATTCTTTTGACCAGCCATTATATGGCCGACATCCAGGAACTGTGCCAGCGGGTGATCATCATTGACCATGGACGACTTTTTTTTGATGGAAAGCTGGACGAGATCGTGGATCGTTTTGCCAACTTCAAGCTTGTGGGAATCCAGTTTCCTCCTGAAAAGGATTTGCCTGCAGACCGGCTGGATCGGTATGGCGAGGTGGTCGAAAAAAAGGCCGGCAACCTCCTGCTCAAGGTGAATCGAGACCGGGTCATCAGCACCTGCAAGGCCTTGCTGGATGAATTGCCAGTCACCGACATTGACATCCAGGAAGTGCCGATCGAGGACGTCATTCGCCGGATATTTGCGCGGGAAAACGGGCTGAAGTAGGGAGAACGGGGTTCCCGGGTTCAATCGCAGGGAACCGTGCGCGGGATGGCCCATTGTCGCAGGGCTTCCACCTTTTCAGCCATGACCACGGACAAGGGCCGGGTGGCATGAATTTCAGCCAGCAATCCCTGTTGGGCAAGTTTTTCACCTTGGGCATGGGCATTGTACATCGCAGAGACAATGGCTTGTTCCATTTCTGATCCGGAGAACCCTTCTGTGGCGGCCACCAGGGCGGGCAGGTCAAAAGCGCCTGCGTCCAGGGACCGTTTGTGGAAATGGATCCTGAAGATGGACTCCCTTGTGGCTGGCTGGGGAAGGTCGGCAAAGAAAATCTCATCAAACCGGCCTTTGCGCACCAGCTCCGGTGGCAGTATCTGGATGTCATTGGCGGTGGCCACCGTGAAAACGGCCCGCTTGCGCTCGGCCAGCCAGGTCAAAAAAGTTCCCAGGATGCGGCGGGACAATCCATCATCATCGCTTTGCGCGCCAAGTCCTTTTTCAATCTCGTCCAGCCAAAGCACACACGGGGCCATGGCCTCGGCCATGGAAAGAGCCTTGCGCAGGTTGCGCTCGGTTTCGCCATAATACTTATTGTATAACACCCCGAAATCCAGGCGCAGCAGGGGCACGCGGAAAATGCCCGCCGCAGCCTTGGCCATGAGACTCTTCCCACAACCTTGAACCCCCAGCAGCAGGATGCCCCGGGGAGGGTCCAGCAGGCCCGTGTCATTCTCCAGGAAATAATGTTTTCTCACCTCCAGCCATTTGCACAGGCGCCGCATCCCTCCCACCTCGGCAAAACTGGCGGTGTCACCCTCAAAGGTCAGCACCCCGTCGCGACCCAGAAGTTCATACTTGGTTTTCATCAGCCCCGGGATGTCCGATTCCGAAATCATTCCGTTTTCATTGATGGCCTTGTAAACCAGGCGGCGCACGTCCATGGTGGAAAGACCGATGAGATTGCGCACCAGCAGGTCAATGGCCTTGTTGGTGGTCTGCACCTCCCGCTGGCCATGACGGGCTCCCCATTCTCCCGCCACGTCAATGACAATGCCCCGGACCTCCTCGGCCGTGGGCAAAGGCAGATCAAAATTCACGGTGAAGGACTGCAACTCATCCGGCATCTTCAGGTTCAGCCCCGCCACGATCACCGTGATCATCCTTTCCGCTGCTGTCAGGACGATATCCTTGAGATGCCGCACATGGATGGGATCCTTCAGGTGGGGATGAAAATCCAGCAGCAAAAAGATGGATCTCGTCGCTGAATCATGAATGAATTGAAGCACCTCGATGGAGGTGGTCACAGACACCGTCGGCTGGTCCTCCGCAGACAGCGCCACGAGGCCTTCCGTGATGGTCCAGCGATATCCCTTGAGCTGCTGGCGCCGGCAAATCTGCCGCGCGAGGTTCACGATCAGCGGTTCCTCGCCGCTTTCCATGGCAATCAAGGGCGTTCTCGATCGGACCACCGCCTCCAAATCCCGCAACGGGCTTTCGCCGGGCTCCGCATGCGGGCTGGGTCCCTGAAGGTTTGTTTGGCTCATTGACAGCCACCAACCTTACCGATGCCGCCATGAATTCAAGAAAATATTTGGAAACCATTCCGGACTGCGCGACAATGCGGGGATGGACCGGTTTATGCAGGTCGCCCTGGAGGAAGCCCGGCTGGGATTGGCAGAGGGTGGCATCCCCATTGGATCCGTGCTGGTTTTGGAAGACCAAATTGTCGGCCGGGGTCATAACCAGCGCGTGCAGAAAGGCAGTGTCATTCACCATGCTGAAATGAACTGCCTGGAAAATGCCGGGCGCCTCAAGGCGGCGGATTACCGCCAGGCCACCCTCTATTCCACGCTCTCCCCCTGCCCCATGTGCTCAGGCGCCATCCTGCTTTACCGCATTCCCAGGGTTGTGGTGGGCGAAAACGTGAGCTTTCAAGGTCCCGAAGACCACCTGCGCGCCCAGGGCGTGGAATTGGAAATCCTCCAGGACGCCTCCTGCATGCGCCTCATGCGTGAATTTATTTCCCAAAAACCAGGCTTGTGGAATGAGGACATCGGACGCTGACCCTCCGGCTTTCTGGTGCCCCCGCCGGGAATCGAACCCAGATCCGCGGATTAGAAATCCGCTGCTCTATCCATTTGAGCTACGGGAGCAACCCTGCACAACCAAACTAGTTGAGCGCGCGTTCAAAAACCACTCATTTGAATCCGAAAAGCATAATTGAAAAGGCCAGAATGCAGCAAGATGCTGGAGCGGAAACCCTTTGAAATAATCAAAACCTTACCCGAAGCGGTCTGGTGAGTTTTTCCTATGGAGCCTGTCTGAAAATTCGGAAGGATGCTGTTTTCGTGCCCAAGCCGGTGTGTAGTGTTTGCGCCCGGTAGATTTGGGCCTGATTGGACTTCTGAATTTCGGTTTTCGGGGCAAATACCGAAAATTGAGTGGTGCGGATAACAGGACTTGAACCTGTATGCCTTGCGGCACTACCACCTCAAAGTAGCGTGTCTGCCAATTCCACCATATCCGCGCAGGGATCAGTCTATGGCGCAGGCACCCCCAAGTGAAGCAGAAAATGGATGCCATTTAAAAAATTCAGATCCCCCCTGAACTGTGCCATTTCCGAAACATCGGTGGAATGGCATCTCCTTTCAACCCAAAAAAGCGAAATAGAAAAGGTCAAGCTATGGCAAGATGCTGGAGCAGACACTTTTTTGAAAAATAGAACCCCTACCCGAAGCGGTCTGGTGAGATTTTCCATGGAGCCTTTCTTAAAATTCGGAAGGATGCTCAAGACGTGGACGTATCGTCCCGAACCGTTGCCAAACGATTTTATCCTCTAAATCCTGTTTATCCTGTCCAATGCCTCCATGGCGATCCTGGCAGAAAATTAAGACAGGATGAACAGGATGCCAAAATGGAAGATTAAGAACTGACAAAAGGCCCTGTCGCACAAATTGCCCAAAGCCCAAATACCCAGTCGCAGCTCCCTTCCCAATTTTCAGCCAGGCCCATAGAGTTTGCGCCCAGTAGATTGGGACAGATTGGCTTTTGAATTTGTTTTTCGGATTAAAATTTAAATGTCCAGTGCGCAAAAAATGGATGCTCCGGTTTGACATTTCAAAAATTTGGCTTATTTTGATGTGCTCAAAATCATTACAAATTACAAATTCCGTGATAAATCGAATTTCAGCGAAACTGTTGTTAAATCATTTGTTTTTAATGGCTTGTGTTTTTTCAACCCGGGCTACCGTTTTGACCAATGGCGGTTTCGAAACAGGTTCACTGGCTGGTTGGACTTCCTTTGGAAATACCATTCCCAACGTTTTGGTGGAAGGCAACGAAACGACGCCCCATTCGGGCAATTACTATTTAAAGACATTCGGGCAGTTCACGGGCGCCATAAATGATTCAGGGGTGTATCAGGACAATGTTTCACAGCCTGGAACGGTTTATTCAGCCAATGGTTGGCTGTTTAACTTGGGAACCGATGCAATCCACGGCGAGGATTCGGTATGGTTGGAAGTGAGTTTCCGGGATTCGCTGGGGAATGCGCTGGCCTTGTATCGCTCTGCGGTGGTCACGGGGTCGAACCTGGCTTCCTTTGGGGGGGTTAATACGTGGTTCAACCTGCAAATCACCAATGAATGTTCATTTAATAATGCCCCGGCACTGATCTTGGAGCCTGGGACGGTCACCAACACCGTTTCCGCGCTGGAGGCGCCTGCCGGCACAGCCACGGTCCGGTATCAGGTGGTCTTTGAGCAAGGGTCTGACAATGCCAATGGCTCGATGTATTTTGATGATTTAAGCCTGAATGTGACAGGGCATGTGGCTCTGACCAATGCGGCGGCGCAGCAGTGGAACATCGTGTGGGACGATGAATTTAACAGCAATAGCATCAACACGAAAATATGGGGTTTTGAGACGGGCAACAATTCAGGTTGGGGCAACAACGAACTGGAGTATTACACCGGACGAACCAACAATGCTTATGAGGCAGGAGGACTGCTGCACATTGTGGCGCAAAAAGAATCCATGAACGGATTTAACTACACCTCGGCGCGGATGAAAACCTTGGGGATGTATGCCACGCCCACCTACGGGCGTTTTGAATGGCGGGCCCGGTTGCCATCGGGCACTGGCATGTGGCCGGCTTTATGGATGATGGGCACCAATTACCCCGTGGTGGGCTGGCCGTCCTGCGGTGAGATAGACGTGGTGGAAAACGACGGGTCCACGCCAGACTTTGTGCAGGGCAGCCTCCATGCCAATGGGTTCAATCCCACGGCCATTGATTATCTGCCCTCAGGCGAAAGCACCACCAACTTCCATACGTACGACCTGGATTGGCAATCCAACTCCATTTCCTGGTATGTGGATGGACAATGGTATGAAACCCAGACGACGGGGGCTCCCTTTAACGCGCCTTTCTTCTTTTTACTGAATGTGGCCGTGGGAGGCAGTTATGTGGGGCAGCCCACCACGAATGCCATCAACTCGGGAACCTCCTTTCCCCAGGAAATGCAGGTGGACTATGTCCGGGTCTATGAACCCACCGCGCCGCTGCAACTATCCATCAGCTCATCCAATGGCCGCCCCTCCTTTTCATGGCCGTCCGCGATTGTGTGCCACTTGCAGGCATGCACAAACAGCCTGGCGAACGGTTCGTGGGTGGATTTGCCGGCGACCCCGAATCCCTACACGCCTCCCGCATCGGGAGGGCCACAGGCGATGTTTTACCGGCTGGCGTCACCGTAGCCCTTGGCGCGGTCAGTCAAACAAATGACTCAACCCGCTCCATTGCAGCGGCTGGGTTCCCTTGAAAAAATGGCTGGGGAATTTGCCCAGGTCCACTTGCAGGAAGAATCCGATGCTATTGGCGCCCCGTCCGTGGCTGCGTATGGCATCAATGCCGTAACCATAGTTCACGGCCACCTTCCATCGGTCTGAGGGGGAGCAATAAAGCACGCCACCGCCGACACCATTCAGCCAGTTGCCGGGCTGGGATTCGCCTGGAAGATAATCCACGACGGCGCTGCCCAGGTTGGCATTGAGATTCCAGCGTTTTTCCCGGTCAATGGGAATGATGTAATTGGCATTAAGCAGCACAAACTGGCGGGTGCTGATTTCCTGGTAAAAATAGCCAGGCAGGGAAAGGGGATACTCGGCGATCAAGGGCAGGAAACCACCCAGCCGGTAGGCGCTGAAACGATCGGCATCCACGCTGGTGCCGCCGGTGAGACGGACGTAAAAAGACTGGCCGCTGTGCGGGAAAGTGTAGGCAAGGGCGGCCTCGGACCAAAAAAGGTGCGAAACCTGGTTGACCGTGTAAGGGCTGGCGGCAAAGCCGTAGTTGCCCGGCTGGGTGCGGAAATGGCCCTCGTACCAAATGGATAATTCCATGGCCAGGGCGGGAAACAAGGTGGGTTCCACGCCGCCGAACCGCAGGCCGGTGCGCACGCTCAAATCGCCGGTATCCGCAGGCAGGCGAAAATTCGAGGCGGTTTGGTCGCCAGGACTGTAAAAAACATAGTCAGCAGCGCCCCGCAGCACAAAATTCAGCGGGATCATGTCCCCGGGATTGATCAGGTGATACAAGCTGGAGGAAAGCTCAATGTTATTCCCAAAAAAGGATTGCTGGGGGATGTAGGCGCCGTCGTGGATTTCATTGTAGTCATCGCCAAACGCGCCTCCGGCCATGCCCAAACCCACGTCTGTGTTGGGTCCAAAAACCTGGTGGATGCCCAGCTCGGAATCCACGTACACCGGCGCCACCGCCAGACGGAGGGTCAGGTTGGTGCGCAGGAAATCCGGCTGGTTATGATAATAAAACGCGTACCCCGCTATGGGTTGCTCCCCCTCAAAGGCGCCATTGTAACCCAATTGAACCAGGTCACGGCTTTCAGGGTCAATCTGAGCCCAACCCGTTCCGGCAGCCAGCCAGGAAAAAATGATCACCGCGAAGCGTCTCACTGCCCTCAAAATAGTGCAACAGCCCCGTCCAGCAAGTGGAAACCAGTGTTTTGATCCGGTGCAAAGGATGAAAACCCCCAAGACCCGCCAAATCAGCCCCATAATCCCGAAAAGCGAAATTGAAAAGGTCAAGATGCGGCAAGATGCTGGAGCGAAGACTCTTTGGAAAAATCGAAACCATACCCGAAGCGGTCTGGTGAGGTTTTCCCATGGAGCCTGTCTGAAAATTCGGAAGGATGCTCAAGAAGGGGCCGCATCGTCCCAAACCGGTGCCAAACGATTTTATCTTGTTCATCCTGTTTATCCTGTCCAATGCCTCCATGGGAATCCTGGCAGAAAATTGAGACAGGATGAACAGGATGCCAAAATGGAAGATTAAGAAATGACAAAAGGCGCTGTCGCACGAATTGCCCAAAGCCAAAATCTCCAGTCGCAGCACCCTTCCCAATTTTAAGAAAGGCTCATCGAGTTTGCGCCCAGTAGATTGGGGTAGATTGGCCTTTTGAATTTCGTTTTCGGAATAATGGCAACCGCAACCCGCTTGGCGAGCCATGGGTCGCTGGGTTCTTGCCAAAAGGGCGGACATCGTTGATTGTCTGGTATGACAACACTGGATGCAGCCCCCGCCAAACCCGCCCTGATCAATCAACCTGAATCTGCCTCCGCCTCCGGTCCGCTCCGGCGGTGGGTCATCATTTCCACAGTCCTGAGCATGGCTTTGGCGGATGGCTGGATGGCGTCGTTTGGCCGGGTTGACGGGACAGGAGCGCAAGGGGCGTGGATTTGGAGGACTTTGGTATGGGGGTTGGTTGGAGGGGGGACGTGCGTTTATTTCTGGGCCATGCTGTGGCCCGCCAAGGCGGTCCAGGGGCCGACCCGGACACGCGTCCTGAAAGGTTTCCTGGTGGTAGCTGCGCCCAGCGTTTACTGGCTGTCATTCCCCCTGTATTTCATATCAGGCAGGGATTGCAGGGATGTTCTGACCGGATTGACGGCTGCGGGCCTCATTCTGGGGTTGGGTGCGTGGATGATGATGCGCCTGATCAAGGCGTTTGAACACAGCGACCAAGTGGAAACCGAAAGACTGGCTCGGGAACAATTGGCCCGGACTAAGGGTCAGGAATCGCCCGGAGCTGCAACAACCGCGCATCCTGCCGAAAAAAAGCCCTGAAAATCCAAGCCAGGCTGCGGCCATTCAACCAGTCCTTGCCGGTGTCCGTGCCTCACCCTTTTCGGGCATCCAATCCGCATCTCGGAACCGGGCCGAAGCCGGCCTTGGGGTTGTGGGGCAAATTGCCCCTTTCCGAAAGCTCAGCGTCACCCCTCCCCGGCCCTCCCCATCAATTGGGATTGATGGAGAGGGAGAAAGAGGCGGTGGGTTCAATAGGGCTTTAAACCGTTTCGAAGGTCGAAGGCCATCGCCATTTCAAGCGCACACAACAGCCCTGCGCCTCTGGTTTCCTCCCCCCGCCAGCGCAGCGCGGGGAGAGGATTAAAGAGAGGGGAACTCGCAAACAGCCAGCGCGATAAATGACCAATCCCATTTTCCGAAAGATCAGTGCCACCCCTCCCCGGCCCTCCCCATCAATGGGATTGATGGAGAGGGAGAAAGAGGCGGTGGGTTCAATGGGGTTTTAAACCGTTTCGAAGGTCGAAGGTAATCGCCATTTCAAGCGCACACAACAGCCCTGCGCCTCTGGTTTCCTCGCCCCGCCAGCGCAGCGCGGGGAGAGGATTAAGGAGAGGGGAACTCGCAAACAGCCAATGCGATAAATAAACCATCTCACTTTCCGAAAGATCAGTGCCACCCCTCCCCAACCCTCCCCATCAATGGGATTGATGGAGAGGGAGAAAGAGGCGGTGGGTTCAATAGGGTTTTAAACCATTTCGAAGGTCGAAGGTTGAGGGTGACTCTCTCAAAAACTGAGACGCGCCCAAAGGGGGGGTAACCGGCTCTTTTATCCTTTTGCGCGGGTCATGGTAAAACTAACATGCTGCCATGATACATGTGGGAATAGGTTATGATGTTCACCAGTTGGTGGCGGGTCGGAAGCTGATACTGGGAGGGGTGGAAATCCCGCACAGCCGCGGTCTGGATGGGCACTCAGACGCCGATGTGTTGATGCATGCCATTTGTGATGCGGTGTTGGGCGCGCTGGGCGAGGAGGATATCGGCCATTTTTTTCCCAACACGGACCCTCGATGGAAAGGCGCGGCCAGCCGGATTTTTTTGGAGGAGGCAGCCCGGCATGTGGCCATGCGGGGCGGACGGATTGTGAACATAGACGCGACGCTGGTGGCGCAGGAACCCAAGATTTACGGGCATATTGCCGCAATGAAGGAGAACTTGGGCAAGGCATTGGGAATGGACAGCAAAGCGGTGGGGGTCAAGGCCACGACCAACGAGAGGATGGGGTTTTTAGGCCGCGCAGAAGGCATGGCCGCCATGGCGGTGGCTGCGGTGGATTGGTGAGAAACGCCCGACGCGCATTGTCATACTGAAAAAAACAAGGCCCAGGTCAATGAATTGAGATCATGCCAAAAGCAGAAATAAGCTGGAAAAGGGTGACTGACGACGGCGAAAAACTTCAGGTTTACGTCCAGAGAGTAAAAAGGGAGTGGCGGTTTTTCCATCGGCGCCGGCGGTTTGAGAATTGGGAGCCGGTGGCCGAACCGCCGCTGGAGGACTGGCTGGCGCTTTTGGATGCGGTCCAGCGGCTGATCACCCGCAGGCGATACCAGCCGGATGATGAAACCCTGTTGCGACGGCAGATTCTGGAACATTTTCCAGAAGCGGAGGTTTGATCCTGGATGCCTTGGGCTGGCTGGGAACCGGTGGAAGCCGGTTAAATTGCGGCGCGCGCAGTGCATTCCAATCAAATCTGCTGGCAAAATAGATTGAAGGGCTTAACTTGAAGCCATGGCGCGGCGACCCTTGATATTGATCACACCCAGCATTGAAAGCCAGGGGGTGGAGTTTCAGGATTTATCCAGCAGTTTATCACTTCGTTATGAGTGGGCGGTGGAAGCGGCAGGGGGTTTGCCGATGGTGGCTCCGGCCACGACCGATGAACGCGTGCTGGTGGAGGCGTTGGCGCATGCGGACGGGTTGCTCCTGACCGGCGGAGACGACATCAACCCACGGCTTTACGATGGTTGCCATGAAAAAAAGCCCTCCCGAAAGGTGCTGGCCACGGTGGGTCAAACCCCGGATGGCGGCGCGCGGGACCTGCGGGAACTGGTGTTGATACGGGAAGGGTTCCGGCAGAAAAAAGCGATGCTGGCGATATGCCGTGGGCACCAGATGCTGCAAGTGGCGTTTGGAGGACCCCTGGTGGTGGACATTCGCCAGCAGGTGAAAGGCGCCTTGAACCACCAGCGGATGGACCGGCCCCTGGAGGCGGTGCATGAAGCGCAGTTGACACCCGGGTCTTTACTGTCCAAAATTTGCCGGTCACAAGTCTTGGGCGTGAACAGCACGCATCATCAGGCAGTTGTCAAACCGGTGTGGCCCCTGGTGGCAAGCGCAGTAAGCCGGGATGGCATAGTGGAGGCCATGGAATTGGGGTTGGACCCTGGCCTGCCATTTTTTCTGAGTGTGCAATTTCACCCAGAGCGGCTGATGGAGCGAAACGGGCGCCATCTGGAGATATTTGAAAGATTTGTGGCAGCGAGCAGAGGAACCATTAAACAAACATGAAAGGCAAAATTCTCATCGTTGACGACGAGCCGCATTTGCGACAGCTCCTCAGAACCATTCTTGAGGCGGATTACAACATCACGGAGGCGGAAAACGGGGCAGCCTTGAAAAAGGCGCTTTTGCAGGACCCCGCCGACGTGGTTTTGCTGGATCTAAAGCTGCCGGATGCAAACGGCCTGGACCTCCTTCCGGAGATCAAGAAAACCTGGCCCGAGACCGAGGTGATTGTGTTGACCGGCGAGGCCACGTTTGAAGCCGCGGTATCCGCCACCAAACGCGGGGCGTACCATTTCATCAACAAACCATTTGACCCGCAAGTTCTGGAGGTGACGGTGGAGCGGGCGGTGGAAAACCGCCAGCAGAAAGAGGAGAACAATTCCCTGCGCCGGGCGCTCTCCACCATGAGCGGCGGATCCGCCCCGGTGTTCCAAAGCCCGGTCATTCAAAATGTGGTGCGAACCATTGAACGCGTGGCGCCAAGCGACGTGACCATCCTGATCACCGGCGAGAGCGGGTCTGGCAAGGAAGTGATTGCGGACCTGATCCACAGCCTGAGCGCGCGCGCCAAAAACCGCATTGTGAAGGTGAATTGCGCCGCACTCCCCCGCGAACTGATCGAGAGCGAATTGTTCGGTTCCAAAAAAGGGGCATTCACGGGTTCCAACGCGGACCGTGACGGCCTGTTCCGGCAAGCCGAGGGGGGAACGTTGTTTTTGGATGAAATTTCCGAGATGCCCATAGATACGCAGAGCAAGTTGCTGCGCGTCCTGCAGGACCAGGAAGTGCGCCCAGTGGGTGGAACCACCAGTTACAAGACCAACTGCCGCATCATCGCAGCCACGAACCGCAAGCCCGAGGAGGCGATCAAGGACGGCAAACTGCGCGAAGACCTGTTTTACCGGATCAGCGCCATTTCGGTCTATCTGCCACCCTTGAGGGAGCGGCGCGATGACATTTCACCGCTGGCGAACTCGTTTTTAAGGCGGTACGCCGCCCAAGCCAACCGAACGCTGAGAGGCTTCACACCCCAGGCGATCGAACGGCTGACCTCGTTTGACTGGCCCGGGAATGTCCGCCAGCTTCAAAATGAAATTCAACGCGCCGTTCTTTTATCCGAGGGGCCGGAGGTCAATGTCACGGACCTGTCCATCAGCGAGGTCAAATTTATTCCCACCGAGGGCCATGACACCGGGTTCACACTGTTGGAGGGCGTGGAGCGCAATGCCATCATTCAAATGCTCAAGGAAACCACGGGAAACAAGCTCGAGACCGCCAAACGCCTTGGGATAGGACGGCAAACCCTCTACAACAAGATCAAAGCCTACGGCATCGAGACCTGAGGCAACCCCTTTCAATCAATCGTGCCCTTGCCTGGCCAATCCCCTTCAATGGGAAGCCAGCCATGGCATGATCTTGGTTTTGATCATTTCACCACCTCACGCCGAATACTCAGCGGCCAGAACCCACCGCCGCCATTTGTCCCATTGAACCCGGGTTGAAAGCGAGGGATGGAGGTGCGGTGGGTCGGACAGGTTATCAAAACATTCTGCGCGCCGGGAAGATGCCGGATGCCATTTCAGGCCCCATCCAATTTTTCAAGTTCAGCGCGCGTGAACTGGATCAGGGGCCGTATAAAATCCTTGTCAAATTGAAACCGGCAGCCAGCCTGGGCAAAAAGTTCAGGTAGCGGACGGGAGCCACCCAGGGCGAGCGCTTGTTTATAGGATTTGACCGCATCCAGCCGGTTTTTTCGTGAATTGACCCAAACCTGAATCGCGCCCAATTGCGCAATGCCATACTCCACGTAGTAAAACGGGTGGATGAAGATATGCAACTGGCGGTGCCATGAATTGGCTCGCGCCTCCGGGTAGCCAGACCAATCCACCATCCCGCCAAACCGGTCCATCAAGCCAAGGTAAGCCTGGCGGCGCTCATCCAAGGAGTGGTTGGGATGGGTATAAATCCAGTGCTGGAAGGCGTCCACGGTGGCCATCCACGGGAAAAATCCAATCACGCCCTCCAAATGAACTTTACGGGCGCGACGGGCATCCTGGGGGGAATAGAATTCCTCCAGAAACTCGTTCCCCAGGAGTTCCATGGCCATGGATGCCACCTCGCAAAACTCAATGGGGGCGTTGCGGTAGGAATAAAGGTCCTCATGCCGCACAGCCTGCGCGTGAAAAGCATGCCCCGCTTCATGCAGAAGCGTTTCCACATCCCTTTGCAGACCCACCGCATTCATGAAAATAAAGGGATGGCGCGATTCAGAAAGGTTGGATTGGTACCCCCCTGGCGCCTTGCCCTTTCGGTTTTCCAAATCCAGAAGATTGAGATCGCGCATCTCCTGGAAGTGGGCGGCAAGCGCCGGGTCCACATGTTGAAATATCCTGCCGGCGCGTTCCAGAAGCTCGGAGGCATTGGTGAAAGGTTTCAAGGCGGCACGATTGAGGGGATCCACACCCAGGTCCCAGGGACGCAGGGAATCCACCTTCAACTGTTTGCGGCGCTGCTCCTGAAGCTGGCGCACCACGGGAACCATTTCCCGTTCCACCGCATCGTGAAAAGCCTCGCAATCGGCTGGCCCATAATCGAAGCGGCCTTTTTGGCGGAAGGCATAATCACGATAATTGGGGAATCCCGCGCGGGTGGCGATTTGATGGCGGATATTCAGCAGTTTTTGAAAAAGGTCCTCGCATTGCGGGGCATCCTGGAGTCGGCGCTTCGAAACCAATTCCCAGGCTTGCTGGCGCAGGGCGCGGTCCGGCTCCTCCAAATAACGGCTCATCTGGACCAAAGTTTGCTCGCGGCCCTGAAACTGGACGGTTTGCGCGCCCATTAATTTCTGGTATTGCTGGCTGAGCCGGGCCTCCTCTGTTTCAAGCTCCACATTCTCGGGACGAAACAAGCTGACATGGTTCAGAATATCCCGGTCCAGCACCTCGTACCTGGCCTTGGGCAGATTTTTTCTCTGGGGATGCTCCACATAAATTTTTTCGAGCGCAAACTGCGCGGGTTTGATTTGCGGCTCCACGTTTTCAATGAAATGCAGGTAGGCCTGCTCAGCTTCGGGCAGGTCGGTGTGACAGGTCATGGCAATGTAACGCCGCGACGATTCCTCATCCAGCGCCGCCCCAAGCTCGCTCCAATCCAGAAGCCACCGCTCAAGAGCCTGCGCATCCTGAATGCCTGCCGCCTTTTCTGCCAGGGCGTCATACAAGGGCTTGATTTGAGACCAATCACCAAGGTCCACACCTGAAGGAATGAAAGACCGTGGCCGGGCGGGCGCCAGCGCGCCAAAGGGCAATAAATTCATGTGCAAAGTCTAGTGCAGCATCCTCTAAAAAACCATCCATTTGCGAATTGGATTTTGGATTCAATCATGGCGCGGGCAACAATCGCGCATGCCCCCCAAATGAGGCCGGCTGTCCTGGATTTACTTTGTGGCTGGAACAGTCTGCGGGGAAGATCGCAGAAGCCGGAGGGCATTGCCCAGGACCAGCAGGTCGGAAGCGCCCATGGCCACGGCGCACACCACCGGGCTGAGAAACCCCAAGGCGGCAAGTGGAATGGAGAGGGCATTGTAGAAAAAGGCCCAAAAAAGGTTCTGCTTGATGATTCGCAACGCGAATCTGGACAGGTGGAGGCATTCCATGACGGCGCTCAATTGCGGGGTGAGCAGCACAATGTCCGCAGCCTCCCTGGCCAGGTCTGAGGCCTTGGTGACAGCGATGCCCAAGTCTGCCTGGGCCAGCGCCGGCGCATCATTGATGCCATCCCCCACAAATGCCACCCGCTCGCCCTGTTCTTGGAGCCGGGCGATAAACCCGGCCTTGGCCTCCGGACGCATCCCGGCAATGACCTCATCCGGCTTCAGGCCAATGCCCGAAGCAATGGCTTGGGCTGCGGCTTGGTGGTCTCCCGTCAGCAACCGGAGCTTGAAAGAGCGCCGCCTCAAAACAGCCAGCACTGCCGCCGCATCGGGTTTAATCTCGTCCCTCACTGCAAATGCGGCCAGGATTTCATGGTTCCTGGCCAATCCAATCAGGGTGGCCCCTGTGGCAAGGTGCAGTTCCGCAAAGGCACGGATTCGTTCAAGAATCACACCCTCCTTTTCCAACCAGGAAATGGAGCCCATCTGAAACAGGTCCCCGGTTGGCGACCGGGCTTGGACACCGCTGCCCCTTAGTTCGCGCCATTCGCCCAAAACCACCGTGTCCGTGGACACATCCGCCAGGGCCTTGCTCATGGGATGCAGAGAGGGCCGGGCCAGACTGGCGGCCAGCGCCATCACTGGACCGGATGGCTGGCCAAGGCACTCGTGGGCCAGCACCTTGGGAATTCCACGGGTCAATGTTCCAGTTTTGTCAAATACCACCGTGGTTATATTCCCTGCTTTTTCCAGAGCCACGCCATCGCGGATAAGGATGCCGTGACGAGCTGCCGCATTGGCTGCCGCCATGATGGCTGCGGGCGTGGCCAGTCCCATGGCACAGGGACATGCCACGATCAGGACACCTGCGGCGATGATCCAACCCGCGAGCGGCCCCGACGGCGGCCGGGCATGCCAGAGAAACCCGGCCAAACCGCCATGAACGTGGGCGAGCAGGGATGGCTCAAAGGCCCATAACAAACCCGACACCACCGCAAAACCCACAACCCAGGGAACAAAAATGCTGCTCACCCGGTCACCCAGGCGCTGAATCCGCGCGCGACTGGTTTGGGCTCGTTGCACGGCCTCGATGACATGTGATAATGCGGTGGCTTGCCCGGTGGCTTGGACCTGCACCACCAACCTGCCATCCAAATTCAAAGTGCCGGTGTAAACCGGGCTGTTCACCGCTTTTTCCACCGGCAAAGATTCACCCGTGATCATGGATTCATCCACCGCAGAAGAACCCGCGCAAACCCTGCCATCCACCGGCACCCGCTCACCCGGAGCCAGCACCACCCGGTCCCCCTCCTTGAGTTCAGACACCGGAACCACCATTTCCGCCGGGGGGCTTGGATCGCCTTGTTTTGGGCCGGAAAAGCAGGCTTTTCGCAAATCAAACCCAACACCCCCGGAATGGTCATTGGCCTTTCCGGCTTGCGATTCGGGCTGGGATGCCAGTTTGCGCGCGGTGGGCGGGGCCAGCGCCAGCAAGGCTTTCAAAGTGGCGCCGGCTTTTTCACCCACGCGCGATTCAAGCCAATGCCCCAGGGACACAAGGGAAATAATGGCCGATGATTCCATGAAAAAAAGATGCCCTCCCGGGTAGGCCAGAAGAGTCCAAGCGCTGGAACCGAACGCAACAGTGGATCCCAATGCCACCAAAGTGTCCATGTTGGACATGCCCGCCTGAAGCTGGCGCCAGGCCCCGCGATAGAAATTAAAGCCGCAAAACAACTGGACCGTCCCAGCCAGGAAAAATTCCATCCATCGAAAAGCAGACTGCTGATCCAAGCCGCCGCCCCACTCGACAGCCATGAGTATCGCGGTGACACTCAACCCCAGCAAAAGCCTCCAATCCCATTGCACCCGCCCGTCCGCAGGGGTCACCTGTTCATCAGGAATTTCCCGGGCAGGAAAGCCGCACCGATCCAGTGCCTGAAGCGCGGCCGCCACATTTTTATGCTCCGCATCCTGCCATCGCACCACAACGGACTTTTGGGAGAGCGAGACCATGGTGCTGCGCACGCCGGGCGTGGATTGGAGCGTTTCCGTCACCTTGCGCGCGCAATTATTGCACGTCATGTCCTGAACTTGAAGCGTGGTGGTGGTATTTGAATCCATACCTATTTGAACATTGCCACGAATTTAACCCGAAAAACGAAATTCAAAAGGCCAATCTTCCCCAATCTACTGGGCGCAAACTCTTTGGAAAAATCTTACCAGACCGCTTCGGGTATGGTTTCGATTTTTCCAAAGAGTTTCCGCTCCAGCATCTTGCCGCATCTTGACCCTTTCCATTTCGCTTTTCGGGTTTAAACCCATTCAACCCAAAACAAAGATGCCGCCAACAGCCTGGGGGCTTGCCCTCAGCCAGGGACCCGCCCCTGATGGGTGGACATGCTGCGGCCGGTGGTTTATAACGAATGCGCGCATGAAACCACCCACCCAGGACAAAAATACGGAAAGCTTCAGGGATGGTGTCACGGCCCATGGCAGCGCCATGTCATTCCATGCGATGGCAAAGCCGGTTGGGTCCACCTGTAACCTGGACTGCACCTATTGTTATTATTTGAGCAAGGAACATCTGGACCGGGGACCGGGGGCGGGGAGGATGTCGGACGAGACCCTGGATCTGTTCATCCAGCAATACATTGAAGGCACCGCCGGAAACGAGGTGGTTTTTTCATGGCAAGGCGGGGAGCCGACGCTGCTGGGGCTGGAATTTTTTCGGAAGGTGATTGCGTTCCAGGGGAAACATGCCAGGCCGGGTCAGCGCATCGAAAACGATTTGCAAACCAACGGCACATTGCTCAACGAGGAATGGTGCGATTTTCTCAAGGAGCATCGTTTTCTGGTGGGCCTGAGCATTGATGGCCCCAAGGAAATCCATGACCACTACCGGGTGACCAAGGGAGGGCGCCCGACATTTGACCAGGTATTTGCCGCCGCAAAAATGCTTCAGCGGCGGGGCGTGCCTTTCAACACACTGACCTGCGTGCACCGTTACAACGGGCGCCGTCCCAAGGACGTTTACCAGTTTTTGAGGCAGGAACTGGACTCGCGTTACATCCAGTTCATACCCATTGTGGAACACAAACAATTCACGCAAGTCGCCCCGCAAAAATGGAACGACGCTGAACTTCCCAGGGATGGCGAACCGGAGGCACGTCCCGGTCAGCCGGGCTCGATTGTCACCGATTGGTCGGTGGACCCGGACGACTGGGGATATTTTCTTTGCCACGTCTTTGACCGCTGGCTGGACCGCGACATTGGCAGTGTGATGGTCAATCATTTTGAAACCCTGGTGGCGCAGCACCTGGGCCTGCCCTCGCAAATGTGTGTTTACAGTGAAAACTGCGGCAGGGGAGTGGCGGTGGAGAACGATGGCAGCGTGTATTCCTGCGACCACTATGTTTATCCCGAATACAGGCTGGGCAATGTCAAATCGGCGCGGCTGGGCGAGATGGTGTTTTCCCCGGAACAATTCCGGTTTGGCAAATCCAAAAGCGAGAGCCTGCCCAAGTATTGCCGGGAGTGCGCCTACCTGACCGATTGCTGGGGCGAATGCCCTAAAAACCGGCTGATACGCACGCCCGACGGCGAGCCGGGCCTGAATTATTTATGCCGCGGCTTCAAGAAATTCTTTGCCCATGCCCTGCCGGAGGTGAACCGGATAGCCGCGCGCCTGAGCAAATCGCCGCTGCGGCCCAAACCGCGCATGTGAAAAAGGCCACCATCAACTGATCCAACCCAGGGACAGACAGAGATTTTTTGTACGAAGCTCAAATGGGTGGGTTTCGATTCCAAAACCAAGCATAAACCCGCATCAAGTTGAGGCATGGCTAAACGATTGGAGGTTTGCGAGGCGGCGGAAATAGCCATTGCGAGCCATCAAATCCTCCCAGGCACCCTCCTCGACCACGCGCCCGCGTTGGAGGACCACGATGCGGTTTGCATGGCGAATGGTGGAGAAGCGGTGGGCCACAATCAAGGTGGTGCGTCCGCGTGTGAGGCGCGCAATGGCTTCCTGCACCAGTTGCTCGGATTCGCTGTCCAAGGCCGATGTGGCCTCATCCAGAATAACCAAACGGGGGTTGCGGATCAAAGCACGGGCGATGGCCATGCGCTGGCGCTGGCCCCCGGAAAGACGCGCTCCACCTTCCCCCAGGTGGGTGTCCAGGCCTTGCGGAAGATTTTCCACCCAACTCCCGAGATTGGCTTGAGTCAGGACCTGCCGCACCCAGTCGTCCTTCACCCCCTCCAGTCCGTAGGTGACATTGTCCCGGAGGGTGCCATGAAACAACAGGGTGCTTTGCGGGACCACACCGATCTGCCGCCGGTAACTTCGCAAATCCAAATGGCGCAAGTCCATGCCATCAAGACGGACGACTCCCTGGTCTGGATGCCGAAAGCCAATGGCAAGATGGATCAGAGTGGATTTTCCCGCGCCGGATTCGCCCACAAATGCGACGGTTTCACCGGGGGAAACGTGGAGGGAAACAGCATCCAAAGCGGGCGTGGCGGCGCCGGGGTATTGGAAGCGGACGTCATCAAAAACCAGATCGCCCCGGAGCGGATCCGGCGCAAGAGGTTTTCCATGGTTGATTTCCACCTGTCCGCATTGCAAAACCTCGCCCAGGGAGCGAATGGCATCCGCTCCCTGCGCCAGGGCGGGGAAGATGCTGAGAAACTGTTGAACGGCCCCGATGAGCATTCCAAAATAACTTTGATACATGACGGCATCCCCCACGGTGATGCGGTGATGAACGACGAGCCACGAGGCAAAAACAAGGCAGGCCAGTTGCAGGCACATGAAGGTGAACCAGGAACTGGAGGCAAACCATTCGGTGAGGGTGTCCACCTGCACCCCGCGCCTGCGAATGCGTTCGAAGACACCCCTCACGCTCCGGCTTTCAACCGATTCCAGGCCGTGGGCGCGTGTCACCGGCAACATTTGGAGCATCTCCCCCACCCGCGCGTTCATTTGCTCGGTTTCCGTGCGGAGAGCCTTGTACTGTTCCTTGAACCGGGCATCGAACACCTTGAGCAGGGCCACGCCTGCTGGAACGGTCACCAGAAAATAAACCGCCAGAAAAGGCTGCTTGAACAAGGCAATAAGGGTGACATAAAGGATGATCAGGATGCCATTCAACCCGGTATGCATGAGATGCCGGCACAACCCATCAATGGCATCCACGTCCCGCAGCAATTTGGCCTGCAAAACCCCGGACTGTTTTTCCTCATAATAGCTGATGGAAAGCTGGTGGAGCCGGTCCACCAGGCTGCTGCGGAGATTGAACTGCATATGCCGCAAGGCGGTGCTCATGAGCCGCACAAAGCTGGTGTGGACAAGCGGATTTTGCAGCAGCAACAAAAAGTAAATGCCGGAGATCCATAAAACGCGGTGGAAACAGCCTGGCCCGCCCCGGGTGAGCGCGTCCACCACCATGCCCACGACCAAGGGCAGCAGTGAGGCGGGGGTTTGCTTGACCACATACAAGGCCACGGCACCATAGACCCGCGCATGCTGGCCTGCGAAAAGCCGCCAGAGTGTCCGCCTGGGCTGGCTGACGTCAAACCCGCCTTCCAGTAACTTTTCCCAGGAGGCAGCGTGGGAGGATGGGTCCTGTTGCATGCAACAAACCGCCGGCTTCAAGGCCAGCGGTTCAATCGCGCCTATTCAAATCCCTGAAGACCCGTCGCGCAATGAAATTCACCAGACAGGCAAGTCATCCCACGGCATCGGGTCTCGAGCCAGCGGGAACAACGCGGGCTGGCCCTTCCTGCGGAGAGGCTCAGAATGCCCTGGTGCATCCGCCGCATGACTTGTCCTTTTCAAGCAGACATTTGAATTGGGAAAATTGTTCCGGGGGCTGGACCAATCCCGCATTGACGAGCCTGCTGCTTCATGAAATGATCCCAGGCATGCGCCCAATCCTGCTTCTCCTCTCGTTGTGCCTGCTGCTTGATGGCAGGGCACATGCAGAAAGTTCACTGGTCAAACCAAATGACCCCTATTTTGCCCCCTTCTCCCCGGTCCCAGGGCCTCATCGCCATGGATTGATTTTGCGCCGGGGCGACCGCCTGGCCATTTGCGGCGATTCCATCACGGAACAAAAACGTTACTCCCGCATCATGGAGGATTATCTGACCATGTGCGTGCCACAAATGGAAATCACCACCAGGCAATTCGGCTGGGGCGGGGAGAAAGCCCCCGGTTTTTTGGCCCGGATGACCAATGATTGCCTGAGATTCCATCCCACGATTGCCACGACCTGTTATGGGATGAATGATTTTGCCTATCGCAAATTTGACCCGCAACTGGCGGAAATTTATCAGGCCAGCCAGACGGCAATCGTGGAGTCATTCAAGAAAAATGGCGTCCGGGTGGTGCTGGGATCCGCCGGATCGGTGGGCAGGATTCCACCCTGGGGAAACCCGCAGAATGGCTCATTGCAGGACCTGAACCTGAGTTTGTGCCAGTTTCGCAACCTGGATGCACGCATTGCAAAAAAGGAGGGCGTGGCTTTTGCCGATGTCTTCTGGCCAATGCTTGAGGGAGGTTATGAGGCGCGCAAAACCTACGGAGATGAGTACGCCCTGAATGGGGGCGACGGGGTGCATCCGGGCTGGGCCGGGCACACGGTCATGGCGCATGCCTTCCTCATCGCGATGGGGTTGGACGGAAACATAGGGGTGTACAAGGTCAACCTGCGCAAGCATGTCATGAAAGTTTCGGAGGGCCACCGGGTGACCAGTGCCCAGGGAAACCGCTTTGAAATAGAAAGCACCCGTTATCCGTTTTGCCCCTGCACCCCTCCGCCCACGGCGTCCGGTTATCCGGCATGCGGACAGGACCCGCTGTCCAGCGATCAAAGCATCCGTTCCGGCATGGAATGGGTGCCTTTCAACCAGGACCTGAACCGGCTGATGCTGGTGGCCAAAAATGGGTCGGCCGGGCGGTACATGGTGAAATGGGGAGCGGAACAGAAGGACTTCAGCGCGGCAGAATTGGCTGCGGGAGTGAATCTGGCAGCGGTGTTTGACCACAACCCGTTCAGTGAAGCCTTTGCCCGCGTGGATGCCGCTGTGGCGGCCAAGCAGGAATTTGAAACCGATGAAATTAAAAACCAATTTGAGGACCAGCACGAGCATTTGAGCAGGGAAGCCATTTACGAGAGAACGGAAGCCGCCGTGCAGGAAGCCGAGAAGGAGCATGAACGCCTGGCGGAGGCGGTCCACGCCGCGTTTGTTCCCGTGGACCATGTCCTGGAGATTGACCCCCTGTGAAACGGGCTTTTCCCGGCCCGGTCGGCTAAGCCCGAAAAACAAAATTCAAAAGGTCAATCCGCCCCAATCTACCGGGCGCAAACTCATTGGAAAAATCTCACCAGACCGCTTCAGGTATGGCTTCGATCTTTCCAAAGGGTTTCCGCTCCAGCATCTTGCCGCACCCTGACCCTTTCCATTTCGTTTTTCGGTCTAAAAGACTGTTGCATTCTGCAGATTGCGGGCAAGATTCATGGTGAAAGAATGATCATGCCATGACAGTGTCCGAGCATATACGGAAAAAGCTTGGAACCGTGCCTCACAAACCCGGCGTGTACCTGCACAAGGACCGGTTTGGGACAGTCATTTATGTGGGCAAGGCAAGGGATTTGCGCCGGCGAGTGAGCCAGTATTTTCATCCCAGCCGACGGCAGGGCTGGGACTTGAAATTCAAGGCCCTGGTGGAGGCCATTTGTGATTTTGACGTACACCCGGTGCGCAACGAACCCGAGGCATTGCTCCTGGAAAGCAAGCTGGTGAAGGAATTCAAGCCGCGATTCAACATCTCACTCAGGGATGACAAGCGCTTCCTGATGCTCAAGGTGAACCTTCAGGACCCCATTCCGAACTTTATTCTGACCCGGCTTCGCAAAAATGACGGCGCCCGCTATTTCGGGCCCTTTGTCAATTCGCTGGCCCTGCGGGAGGTTTTGGCGCTGGCCCGGAAGCAATTCAACCTGCGTGGATGCCGGGTGTTCACGCCTGGCGAAGGGGATTACAAGCACTGCCTCTATGCGCATTTGAAGAACTGCACGGCGCCCTGCGTGGGCAATGTCACTCGCGATCAATACATGAACCAAGTGCTTGCCGCCTGCCAGTTCATTGAGGGTCAGAGCCGGGAAATGCAGCAAGAACTCGAGGACGCCATGCAAAAGGCCGCCGCCTCCCTTGATTTTGAAAAAGCGGCCCAATACCGGGACCTGATCCGCAACCTCAAGGAAACCTGGGAAAAGACGGATAAATTCACACGAGTGCCCTACACCCTGCCACTGGCCATCCACCCGGAAAAAGACCTGGTGGAACTGGCCGCCGTTCTGGGCCTGAAAAAAGCGCCGGCACGCATTGAAGGCTTTGATATTTCCAACATCAGCGGCACCTTTGCGGTGGCTTCACTGGTGAGTTTCAAAAATGGCCGCCCGGACCGGGCGCAATACCGCCGGTTCAAGATCAAAACCGTGACCGGTCAGGATGATTTTGCGAGCATGGCCGAGGTGGTGCGCCGCCGTTATTCCAGGCTGCTTCGGCAGGGTGGTTTGGCGCGGGCTGAAACCGCAGGCACATCGAAACCAGGAGATGGCGCGGACGGCCATCCAGGGATCATGCCGGGTGAAAAAAACGGATCACCCGCCGAATCCCAGTCTGACAGCGGATTTCCAGACCTTATCATGGTGGATGGCGGCAAAGGCCAGCTTGGCATGGCCTGCCACGAACTGGCCAAGCTGGGATTGGGCCACATACCCGTCATTGGCCTGGCCAAGGAGCACGAGGAAATCCATTTGCCCGGCCAGTTGCAGCCCCTTCGCCTGGGCGTGGCCCATCCGGCGGTCAAGCTCCTGCAACGCATCCGTGATGAATGCCACCGCGTGGCAAACAGCTTCAACGCCCAACTGCGGCTGAAAAAAATTTCCGAAAGCGTGCTGGATGAATTTCCCGGCATTGGAGAGCGTCGCAAGCAGGCGCTGCTTCGAAAATTTGGGTCCATTCAAAGGCTTCGCACTGCAACAGCCGAACAACTGGCGGAGGTTCCCGGCCTTGGGGGCAAGACCGCATTGGAACTTAAAAACTTCCTGGACGCCCGCCCCTCGTCCGGCCAGAACTCAAATCCGCCCTGAACCATGCCACTCCCCTCAAGGCCCCCCGAAGAAAAGGAACATGGGGCCAGACCATTTCAACTGGTTTGTGAACAATGCGGAGCCTGCTGCCGCTGGCCGGGGGAAGTGCGTGTCTCCGCGCCGGAGATTTCCGCGCTGGCCAGCCACCTGAAAATGTCCGAACAGGATTTCGTGGAATCCCTCACCCGCCTGCGCAAGGATCGCCGCGGCCTGGCGCTGGTGGAAAGGGCGAATCACTCGTGCATTTTCCTGGAAAACAACCAGTGCAGTGTCCATGAGGCAAAGCCAATCCAGTGCAGGGATTTTCCCAACCGTTGGATGGATCATTTATGGGGCCGCATGTCACCAGACCAATTGCAGCGCCTGTACCCGATGCTGCTTGGCTGCCCGGCGGTTCAGGATTTCCTGCAAACGCAACCGCCGGGTGACCAGAGTTTGCCGTCAATGGAACGAACAACATCGTAAACCTGCAGGATGGCCATGGATGGCCTGGGACGGCGACCTGCATTGACATCGAAAATGCTCCACTCCAAAAGGAACCCAAAGAAAGACGTGCCAAAACGCTTTATTCGTGGCTTTATGAAGTCATGAATGTGCAAATGGCAGTATTATGCGATGCCGTGATGGTGGAAAACGAAAAGCTCAGCCTCCTGGGCGCCTTCGATACAATCATCACCCCCCAGCCTGCATCAGGCCAGCGGCCCATCATCCATCCGCAATGCGCAGTGGCCCTGCGGGTGACCTTCACTGCGGGCGATGAGGGATCGCATCATTTGATGTTGAACCTGATCAATGCAGATGGGCGCAATATCATGCCCCACTTCCCCGCCATTCCCTTCCAGGTGGAATTGCCGGAGGAAATGCACTTTGTAACGCGCAATTTCACGGCCTGCATCCAGCAACTCCAATTTCCCGAGGCTGGCTTGTATTCCATGGACATCCGCATAGACGGGACACCTGCGGCCAGCATACCCCTGCTGGTGAAACATGCCCCAGGAAGAGGACCGGGCGCGGTCTGAACAAATTGGGCGACATCAAGGCCGGGTCTGAAATTGCCACACCCCGCGGCAACGGAGGCCCTGCGCCCCGATTGCCACGGAGGATTGATTTGAATTCATTCCAGATGGCCTCTATTTTCGGGGCGTGCAAGAAACCGTTTTAAAACTCCATCTGCCCGGCCTCCGGCATTTGAGGTCGGGGAAAGTGCGTGAAATGTATGATTTGGGCGACCGCTATTTATTGGTGGCCACGGATCGTCTTTCGGCCTTTGATGTGATCATGCCCAACGGCATTCCCCGCAAAGGGGAAGTTCTCACCCAGATATCCCATTTCTGGTTTGAGCGATTTGCGGATTTGGCGCCGAACCATCTCCTGGCGGGGCCGGAGGACCCACTGCCCCCCGCATTAAAGCCCTATTCCGGACTGCTTTCGCGCCGCTCCATGATTGTAAAAAAGGCCACGCCCCTGGCCATCGAGTGCATCGTGCGGGGTTACCTCTCGGGTAGCGGCTGGAAAGAGTACCAAAAAAACGGGTCTGTCTGCGGAATGGCTCTGCCGGGCGGGTTATCCGAGTCCGCTGAACTGCCCGAACCCCTGTTCACCCCATCCACCAAGGCAGCAGCCGGACATGATGAAAACATTTCCTTTAACCAGGCGGAACACCTGGTGGGGGCGGAGGTGGCGGCCCAGGCCCGCGACCTGAGCCTGAAACTGTACAAGGCCGGACGCGATTATGCCCGCAAACGCGGCTTGATCATCGCAGACACCAAGTTTGAATTTGGCTTGCACGAAGGCCGCCTGATCCTGATTGACGAGGTTTTGACACCGGATTCATCACGCTTCTGGCCTGCTGACCAGTACACCCCCGGAAGAAGCCAGCCCAGTTTTGACAAACAATTTGTGCGGGATTACCTGGAAACCCTGGACTGGAACAAAACACCGCCCGGACCCGAGTTGCCGCCGGAGGTCATCCGCCGGACCTGCGACAAATACCTGGAGGCCTACGAACGCCTGACAGGCATGAAACTACCGGAAACTCCATAAGAGCCTGCCTTAAAATTGGGAAGGGTGCTGCGACTGGGAATTTTGGCCTTGGGCGAGGCGGAGCTGTCGGCGCATCCCCGTGGCGGGCTGTAACGACGGCGACAACAAAGCCCAAGGGCATAAGCGCCGTCGCCCGGAGGGTTTTCGCTCCCAAGCCGGTTTGGCGTTGTTGCCCCCCGGTCGCAGACCCGCGCGGGGTATGCTTCCTCGTCTCGCCTACATACCGGCTTGGTCAAGGAAAGGCCGGTCTCGGCATGCAAAGGCTGGCTGTTTTGCTAGATGTGCGCATGTTGGGGGCGCATCCCAGCTTTTGGGCTGGCGAAGGTGGCGCGGAGGAAAAGTGAAGAGGTTGGTTTGAAACCATTTCCAGCCTCGAAGGAATGGGCCATTTCAAGCGCATCCACCAACCCAGCGCCTCTGGTTTCCTCGCCCCGCCAGCGGAGCGCGGGGAGAGGATTAAGGAGAGGGGGGATCGCAAACAGCCAGCGCGATAAATGAGCAATCTCATTCTCCGAAAGATCAGTATTACCCCTCCCCAGCCCTCCCCATCAATGGGATTGATGGAGAGGGAGAAAGAGGCGGTAGGTTCAATAGGGTTTTAAACCATTTCGAAGGTCGAAGGTAATCGCCCTTTCAAGCGCACGCAACAGCCCTGCGCCTCTGGTTTCCTCGCCCCGCCAGCGGAGCGCGGGGAGAGGATTAAGGAGAGGGGAGAATCGCAAACAGCCAGCGCGATAAATGACCAATCTCATTTTCCGAAAGATCAGCGTCACCCCTCCCCGACCCTCCCCATCAATGGGATTGATGGAGAGGGAGAAAAAGGCGGTGGGTTCAATGGGGTTTTAAACCATTTCGAAGGTCGAAGGTTATCACCATTTCAAGCGCACTCAACAGCCCTGCGCCTCTGGTTTCCTCGCCCCGCCAGCGGAGCGCGGGGAGAGGATTAAGGAGAGGGGAGATCGCAAACAGCCAGCGCGATAAATGACCAATCTCACTTTCCGAAAGATCAGTGCCACCCCTCCCCGGCCCTCCCCATCAATCAGGATTGATGGAGAGGGAGAAAGAGGCGGTGGATTCAATAAGGTTTTAAACCATTTCGAAGGTCGAAGGTAATCGCCATTTCAAGCGCACGCATCAGCCCTGCGCCTCTGGTTTCCTCGCCCCGCCAGCGGAGCGCGGGGAGAGGATTATGGAGAGGGGAACTCGCAAACAGCCAGCGCGATAAATGACCAATCTCACATCCCGAAAGCTCAGCGTCACCCCTCCCCATCAATGGGATTGATGGAGAGGGAGAAAAAAACACTGGGTTTGCGGAGGTTTTTGAAATTGGAACGGCCGGGGAAGACTTGCTCAAAAACCGAGATGCGACCCGCATGTTGGGTGGGTCTCACCTTTTGCGTGCGCTGCGGCTCATTTATGTTAGAATGAAGATTCCAAATGGAAGATACAAATTCATTGATAGAACAGCGGCTGGCCAAGCTGAAATCGCTGGAGAGCAAGGGAATCTTTCCCTTCCAAAACAAATTCACCCCGGGCATCGGCGCCGGGGAAGCGCGAGCGCAGTTTGAAAGCGGCGTGCTGGCCGAGGAAACGTCCGTGGCCGTGGCGGGGCGCATCACGGCTCATCGGGACATGGGCAAATCCATGTTTATTGATGTGCGGGACCAAAGCGGGCGCATTCAGGTTTATGCCCAAAAAAACACCCTGGGCGATGAACTTTTCAACGTTTTCACCCATTTGGACCTTGGGGATTTCGTGGGGGTGAAAGGAACGCTGTTCCGCACCAAAACCGGCGAACCCAGCGTCAAGCTTCAATCGTTTGTGATACTCGCCAAAGCCCTGCGCCCGCCCCCGGCCAAATGGCATGGCCTTGAGGACACGGAAATAAGGTACCGCCAGCGGTATCTGGACCTGATCGCCAACCAGGATGTGAAAAACGTCATGCTTAAGCGCAGCGACATCATCCGCCGGATCCGTGAATTTTTCCATGATCGCGGCTATGTGGAGGTGGAAACACCCGCCATGCAAGCCATACCCGGCGGCGCGGCAGCCCAACCCTTCAAGACCTTTCACAACGCGTTGGGATGCGAGTTCTACCTGCGGATCGCCCTGGAACTTTACCACAAACGCCTGCTGGTGGGGGGCATGGACAAATTATTTGAAATAGGGAAAAACTTCCGCAATGAAGGCCTTTCCCGGCGGCATAATCCTGAATTCACCATGCTGGAAGCCTATTGCGCCTATGGAGATTACGCGACCATGATGGAGACGGTGGAATCGCTCATCACCACCGTGGCACAGAAAGTCCTGGGAACACTGCAAATCCAGCATCGCAATGAAGCCGGCGAAGTGACGCGAACGATTGACCTGACCCGTCCGTGGAGACGCGCGCGATACAAGGATTTGCTTTGTGAAAAAGCGGGGGCCGACTGGTTCATGGTTTCCCCCGCAGAACGACGCCAGCGCGCGCACGACTTGGGAGCGGAGATAAGCCGGGACCATGAGGATTTCGAAGTCACCGGCGCGGTTTTTGAAAAGCTCATTGAACCCACGCTCGTGCAACCCACCTTTGTGACCCATCTGCCCCGGGAACTGGTTCCATTGGCCAAGCCCAGCGTGGAGGATCCCTCCACGGTGGAGGTGTTTGAATGCTGCATCAACGGCCAGGAAATTGCGCCCGGGTACACGGAACAAAATGATCCCATAGCTCAACGCGCCACGCTGGAACACCAGGCGGGAGGCGAACAGCAAAAGCTGGACGAGGACTTTTTAATAGCCCTGGAGCATGGCATGCCGCCCGCAGGCGGGATCGGCATTGGAATAGACCGGCTGTGCATGATGCTTTTGGGACAGGAAAGCATTCGAGACGTTATTCTATTTCCGCAGCTCAAACCCAAATAACCCAACCTTGCCGCCATGCCCCTGCAACCGTGCAGGAATGGCCACCCTTGTCGCATGCTCACATTTGCAGGTCTTTCCAAGTCGTTTGGTGGAAAACAGTTATTCGATGAAATATCGCTCAACCTTTCAAACGGGGAGCGGGTGGCCATCGTGGGTCCCAATGGAGCGGGCAAATCCACCCTCATTAAGATCATCCTCGGGAGGGAAGAGCCGGATGCCGGGACGGTGACGCTGATGCGAGGCACCCGGGTGGGCTATCTGCCCCAGGAAAGTGAACCTGCGGGAGATGAAACAGTGCTGGACATTGCCATTCCCCACAATCTGGAGCACGACGGTCATTTTGTGGCCAGGGTCAAACAGATGCTGAACAGCTTGGGGTTCAAAACATCGGATCATCATCGGCCGGCGCGTGAATTATCGGGGGGCTGGGTCATGCGCGCCCACCTGGCCCGGTTGCTGGCTGAGGAGCCGGACCTTTTGCTTTTGGATGAACCCACGAATCATCTCGATTTGGAAACACTGATCTGGTTTCAGGAATTCCTCCAGGATTATCCCGGGTCCATACTCTTGATATCGCACGATCGTGAATTTTTAAACCAGCTCTGCACGCATATTGCCGAGCTTCGCCAGGGGAGCCTGCTGCGGTACACGGGAAATTATGAAGATTACCTGCGGCAAAGAGCCGAGACGGAGGCCACCCTTGTGGCCACGGCCAAGGCGCAGCAGCGGGAGATTGACCGGATGCAATTGTTTGTGGACCGGTTTCGCGCCAAAAACACCAAGGCGGCCCAGGCCCAGAGCAAACTCAAGCAAATTGAAAGAATCAAGGCGGAGCGCGTGGAGGTGCCCCAGGGGCCTGAGGCCACGGTGGGATTTCACTTCCCGCAACCTGCGCGCAGCGGCCTGCGGGTCATTCAACTGAACCAGGTCCGGTTTGGATATGGCAGCCACATTATTTATAACCGGTTGGATTTTGAGGTGGAACGCGGCCAACGCATCGTTTTGGTGGGACCGAACGGGGCGGGCAAATCCACCCTGCTGAAACTGCTTGCCGGGGTTTTGGAACCATTGGAGGGAACCCGCACCCTGGGTCACAACGCCAGCCACGGGTATTTTGCCCAGCACCGCGCCGCCATGCTTAACCCGCGTCATACAGTGCTCCAGGAAGCGCTGGACACGCCCCAACGGGTGACGGAACAATCTGTTCGCAATGTGCTGGGAAGTTTTCTTTTTCGAGGCGACGACGTATTCAAGCCCGTCAGCGTGCTGAGCGGGGGCGAGAAAAGCAGGTTATCCCTGGTAAAACTCCTCCTGAATCCACCCAACCTTCTGTTGATGGATGAACCGACCACCCATTTGGACATGGCCAGCGTGGATGCCCTGGTTGCCGCGTTGAAACAATTTGAAGGCACGCTGGTTTTTATCAGCCATGACGTTCATTTCATTCGCGCCCTTTCCACCCATGTGATCCGGGTTGAGGCAGGGCAACTGCGCCATTTTGGCGGCGGCTACCAGTATTACCTGGATAAGACAGCACAAACAGCCCGCGCTGCCCTGACCAGTTCGAGCCTGGCTCCAACCCCGGCGCCCGCACGCCAGGAACCGGTCGTGGACCGGAAGGAGCAAAAACGCCGGGAAGCCGAGGCCCGCCAGGAGCGGTCACGGCAAAGAAACGCCGTTCAGCAGCGCATTCGTGAGTTGGAAAAAGAAATCGCCACCCTGGAGTCCCAGCAAAAGGAATTGACCGCAGAACTGGAAAAGCCCGAGAACTACTCCGGAGGTCGAGCCATCCAAATCAACAGGGAATTGCTCCACCTCCATGACCGGCTCCCGGAATTAACTTCGCAATGGGAGGCCGCGTCTGTGGAGTTGGAAGCCCTGAAGGCCTGAAGTGCTGACCCGCTTTTGACCCTGCTGGCCCAACGCCCTCGGCGGGGCCAGGGAGCGTTATTCCTCCAAAGCCCCGAGTTTTTTCTCCCAGTGCGCCACTTTGCGGAGCAACTCCGGCAACCTTTGCATGGCAATGACAATTCGCTTGGTTTGCTTGTCAGGCTGTGCCGGAGCGCCCAGCCAGGTCTGCCCATCCGGAATGTCATGCATCACCCCGGATTTGGACCCCACGGTCACATGGCTGCCAATTTTGAGATGCCCCGCAATCCCCACCTGGCCAGCCAGGACCACGTAGTCACCCATTCGCGCGCTTCCCGCAATGCCCACCTGTCCGCATAAAATGCAGTGCTCGCCTATTACCACGTTGTGGGCAATGTGAACCTGATTGTCAATTTTTGTGCCGCGCCCAATCGAGGTGGCTCCCAGGGCGGCACGGTCAATAGTGACATTGGCTCCAATCTCCACATCATCGCCAATCTGCACTATGCCAATCTGGGGAACTTTGCGGTGAATGGCACCATCCAACACATAACCAAAACCATCCGATCCAATCACCGTGCCCGAGTGAACCCGGACTCGCTCCCCCAGTTTTGATCGCGCATAGATGGTGACATTGGGAAACAAATTCACCTGCGCGCCCAATTCCACTTCAGACCCGATGAAAACCTGGGATTGAAGCACGCACCGGGGTCCGATCACGGCCCGCTCACCGACATGGCAGAAAGGGCCCACGTGGGCCGTGGCATCAATCTGTGCGGAAGGGTGAACCACAGCGAGGGGATGGATTCCCGGCACATGGGTTGGCTCTGGAAAAAAGTGCGCAACGGCGCGGGCAAATGCCACACGCGGATTGGCGACCTGGATCAGGGCCTTCGCACCCTGGCGGGCGCCCCTGGCGGTGATCACAGCCGTGGCCGCGCTGTTTTCCGCCGCCGCCAGGTAGGTTTCATTCTCCGCAAAAGTCAGGTCACCCGGGCGGGCCTGGCTGGCAGGGGCAAAACCAGTGAGGGTGGCAGCCGCATCCCCCACGACCTCGCCATCCAACATCCGGGCCATTTCAGCAATCGTCAAGACAGGCATTTGCGGTGATCATACGCATAAAGGGCTTCAATTCCAATCCCAAAAGGCCCGGTCAAAAGAACCGCTTGCGCAGGAAAACCGCCGCGGCAGGGGATGAAAACACGGAGGAATGTCAACGGCCCGCAGAAGCCTTTGCTTTGAAGACCAGAACGCCCCTCCATGCATCATGATGCAGGATAACCAGATAGATTTCCAATGCGGCCACAACTGTGGCCATTGGCAACCCGCCCGGGGCCAGGTAAAGGTGAAACAAGATGATGTTGGTCAAAACCGGCGCCAACAGGACCAAAGCCAGCGGCACAAAACGATTCAACAGCAATAACACACCCGCTGCGGTTTGGGTGCTGAAAATCAATGGAATCATGTAATGAGTGCGAACCAGGGCCGCAAAAAAATCCTGGGCTTCCGAAGTCATGGCATCCTTGGGTTGGGGGATGAAATGAAAGAATCCATTCAGCCCAAAGACGAAGAAGACAAGGCCCAACAAAACCCGCGCCAGAAGATGGACGTATCGCATGGTTAATGGATGCCCTTTTGATTCATTGCAGGCAATCTCAAAATCAGGGCAAACTCGGCATGTTTTCGAGGAGAGGAATGAAATGGGCGGTTCGGATGCTGGCAGTTGCAGTGTGAAGACAGTCTGCTGTTTGCAATCGTTTAAGGGTGCGCGCGTTGACTCACGGCTAAATGTTACTTTGGGGTGGGCCCGTCAGGAGTTCGTTGCCTCACGATTCAGGTTACCGAGGACAGTGAAGAAGTTTTTGAGTTTGCGTTCAATGTTTTTCTTCAGTTCAA
>JAKAFL010000078.1 GCA_021817945.1 bacterium
AAATAATCACTTTGCCCTCTTTATCCAGATAGTTCACTTGCCGCACTTTCCAGCCTTCGCCCAACGCCAATATCCGATGAAACACTTGTTCGGGAATCATAATTACTTGACGATTTACCCCATCTATGCCAGTTTATCCACTAGAAACGTCGAAGAACCATCCCGGTTCTGTGCCCGCATGGTCTGCTCAATCCAGCTATGGGCCTGGCGCTTTGAATTCGTATTCTGGGGTAATGACGTTTGACTTGTATGCGGGTAATTTGACCGACTGGAATCAATTTGGCATCACGTTGAACTACGACGGAAATTACGGTGTGTTCTTTGGGACGGCAGCCTCAAGTATTTCCGGAGCTGACGGCCATACGTGGACACAGTACGAGGTGCCATACACGATCAACTCTGTGAGTTCGATGACCTACTTTTCGGTGGGCATAGCCGAGAACTCTGCCAGCGATGTAGCGGGCGAAACCATTTACCTGGATAACTTCCAGATTTCTATGGTGCCCGAACCCATGGCAACCGGTTTATTTGGAGCAGGTACTGCAGTAATCCTCATGTTTCGTCGTCGGGAAGTTTGTTGAACTTTTCGCGGCACTTTGACCAGGAGAAGGCAGAATGCCTAAACCGCCGTATTCTTTTTGTTTCGGTACTGGTTGCCATTGCCGCTTCTTGAGGTTATGGTGGTAAAGTCGCTCAAGCATTTCCAGGGCGCTGAGAACCATCATGAAAATTGATGACAAGCTTTCTTCGTTGTCGCGAAGTATCATAAAACCAGTGGCAATAACCGTTTCAATTGTGGAAGACGACGCTCCGGCGCGTGGCATCCTCACAGAATGGATTCGCGGCGCTGAAGGTTTGAAGTGCGTCGGCGTGCATGAAGACGCCGAGCGCGCTTTGGATTCATTGCCTCAGGAGAGGCCTTCGGTCGTGCTCATGGACATCAATATGCCCGGGATGAGCGGCATTGAATGTGTTCGTCGTCTTAAGCCTCTCATGATGGAAACCCAGTTTGTCATGCTTACCGTTTACGAAGATCCCGACCACATCTTCAAAGCCCTTTCTTCCGGTGCAACTGGCTACCTTCTCAAACGCACTCCGCGCGCCCAATTGCTGGCCGCCATCAAAGAAGTGCACGCCGGCGGCTCCCCGATGAGCAGCAACATCGCGCGGAAAATTGTCCAATCCTATCAGCGACTTGACTCGGCCTCTGGCGAGGCACCTGAAAATCTGTCTCCTCGCGAACGCGAAGTGCTGGACTTGCTCGCTCGGGGCTACCTTTATAAAGAAATTTCGGACAGCTTGCACATTAGCGTTCCGACCGTGAATACGCACATCCGCCACATCTACGAGAAACTGCAGGTCCGCTCGCGTTCTCAGGCCGTGGCCAAATATGCACACATTCCGAGCGCAACTGTGGTGAAGTAAACTCCTCTCGATCCATTTCCTTGAATTCGTATTGCTGTCTTCAGCCTCCATAATGGTTTTATAAATCGTGTTTCTTTTGTTTTCCTGGAGTGAATTTTATTTTCGCGGTTCTATGAAGTTGCCATGCCTTCCCGTGCTCATCTAAGAGCCTGTCTGAAAAATCGTTTTGGCGGCGTGTGATGGAAAATAATTGCATAAAGTCCTTGATTTGACTGGGGATTTTCGGGACTCACTTTCGCGGCAGCGGAATTCAGGCGATGAAAATCGCCAAATACGACACCGACCTCACCGACGCCCAATGGGCTTACCTCCAGCCGCTGCTCCCCAAACCAGCCCAACGCGGTCGCCCGCCCAAAAACCGCCGCCGCATCCTCGACGCCATCCTCCACCTCGCCAAGTGCGGCTGTCCGTGGCGCTATCTGCCCGCCAACTTTCCCAAGTGGAAAACCGTCTATCATATTTTTCGCCAGTGGATCACCAGCCACCATTGGGCTGTGCTCCACGACGCGCTGCGGGTCTTGGTGCGGCGAACCAGCGGAAAACGAAGCCGCCCCACGGCGGCCATCCTCGACAGTCAAAGCGTCAAGTCCGCCGGACACCGCGGCGTGGTCGGCTACGATGCCGCCAAGAAAATCAAAGGCCGCAAGCGCCATCTGCTCGTGGACACCTTGGGGCTGGTGCTGGGCGTGGCCGTCACCCCGGCCAACGTCACCGAACGCGCCGGGGCGCAACTGCTCCTGGCGCAGGTGCTCCGTTGGCTCACTTGGTTGCGCGTCCTGTGGGTGGACGGCGGCTACACCGGTGAAGCCTTTGCCCAATGGGTCAAAGGCCTTCGTCCCAAACTGGCGGTCGAAGTGGTCAAACGCTCGGACACGAACCAGGGCTTCCACGTTGTGCCGCGCTGTTGGATCGTGGAACGCACCACCGCCGGCTGGTGCGCGATTACGAAACAACCACCGCCAGTGCCGAGGCCTGGATCTGCATCGCCATGATCCGCATCCAACTCCTCAGACTCGCTTGAAATCAGGTCAGGCATGATTTTTCAGACAGGCTCTTAGCAACATTTCTTTTCTTTGAAGCTCGGCAGGGGCGTAAGGATAGTTGTTTTATTCAGATTGGGAGGCAGGCACCTGTCCGGGGCCAGGCAATCGGTGTGTTTCACACCCAAACGAATCGTCAGCGCGCCATCGGATACCTCAACTTTTTCGATGGGGAATAGTGAAACAAATGGGGCTTCGTGTTCCACGTCTATTTCAAGGTCGTCCGCCTTAATAAAAGAGGCTGACTTTTCGAGAATGGCGAGCAACTTCCCGGCGGTTAGGCGGTGGTCGGTGTCGTCGGCAAACCATGTTTGCAAACGGCAAACCGAATCGGTGCGGAACGTGCCGCCGCAATCAATAAATTTTTTATCAATCAGCGCAATTTCCGTCACATGGGCATGGGGCGGAACTTTAGTGCCGGTCGGCAGGATAAACCGGATGTTTCGGTATGCGTTTTCAGACAGCGTTGTTTTGAACTCAGATATTTGCATAATGCTACTTTGCTTTTGAGGTTACGGGACAGCAGGCAGAATATTGGCAACCACGGCAGGCGAATACGGCGAGACCTGCGCCGATAACGGGCGCGACTAGATAAATCCAAAGATGTTCCAAGTGACCGGACACAAGGGCGGGGGCGAGCGAACGGGCCGGATTCATGGACGCGCCGCAAATTGGCCCCGCAAACATCGCTTCCAAGCCGATCACGGCTCCAATGGCGATTCCCGCCGTAACGCCCTTTTCCTTCGCTCCGGCAAATACATTAAGAATCACAAGCACCAAAATGAGCGTCAAAATCAGTTCCAAGACGAAAGACTGCATGTCTGAACCTGCTGGCAAGGTAGCCCCAAGGGCCGCATGAGTCGGAAAGAGGAAATGCAATACACTGCTGGCGGCGATTGCGCCAAAGCATTGGGCGAGGATATGGGGAAGCACCTGCTGGCCTGCAAAACGGTCTGACAGCCAAAATGCACTGTTCACAGCGGGATTCAGATGTGCGCCGGAAATATCGCCAACGGTGTAAATCATGGCGAGGACGATGAGGCCGAAAGTCAGGGCGAGGCCAACATGGGTAATGCTGCCACTGCTCATGTCGTTAATGACGATTGCGCCGGTGCCAGCGAAAACCAGTGAGGACGTGCCAATAAATTCAGCAACCAACTTTTTCATATCGGAAAACTCATATTCGCGTATGCGAATATAATATGTGACTTGAAAACAAATATGTCAATGCGTATATGTTTGGGAATGCGTGACCTTCCTTTATTCTTTGCGGCACTGGCAGACGAAAATCGTCTCCGGCTATTGTATTTGATGAAGGAAGGGAAAATTTGCGTCTGCTATTTGCAGGGCGTCCTCCAAGCCAGCCAGCCTAAAATCTCGCGGCACCTGGCCTATTTGAAGCGGGCGGGTTTGGTGGAAGCCAGAAGGGACGGCAAATGGATTCACTATAGTTTGAAAAAGCTGGAGAGCAGTCAGGAAAAGATTCTTGCCGAAACATTGCAGCGGTTAGAAAAGGAAGCTCCGATCAAAAAAGACGTGCAACGGCTTAAACAAATTCAGTGTTGTCCGTCAAAATATGGCATTCCCGAAGTCGAATCAAAGCGTGAATAATGCAAAACCCAATAATTCTTTCAGACTCGTTTTACTTGCACTTTGCTTGCACAACGTTATAAGTGCTTGATTTATAATGGAGCGGGTGAAGGGAATCGAACCCTCGTCTCAGCCTTGGGAAGGCCACATTCTACCATTGAACCACACCCGCTTCGCATCACTGATTATCAGACCTGATCGGCATTGGCAACTGGTTTATGGCGGGCCGTGCGTGCCGGGCGTTCAAGGCAGAGGTGGTTGTCCTATCACCCAATAACCCAGCACTTGGACTTCCTTTTTAAAGACTAGCAGGATGCGTGTGCCATCAAATTGAACGTCCACGGGGCAACGGTCTTGTTCATGGTCCCACAGTTCCCGTCCTGTCCCGGGATCAAGGCGGGTGATGCGGAGAAAAGGCGGTTTTTCAAGTCCCACGAGTGAGTCATTCAACACATCCTCGTCTGTGGGGTTGGGGTCGTAGTCTTGAAGCGTGTACATGAAGCGGCCGGACAAATAGGCGACAAAACCTTGCGGCTGGATTTTCCATAAAATCCGGCCTGCAACAGGGTCTATCTTGAGCAGGACATCGGAGGTGGAGCGGGTGATGTCAATTTGCCTCGAGTACCGGATGTCATCGGGGTTGCCGGTGGTGGTGTTGACGAAGAGGTTGTTGTGGTCGTCAAAAAACAGTCCCACAATGCCGACGGAAGGCAGGCGCCATCGGGCCTGGCCGGATTGAATATCAAAGGCGGCCAGGAGGGCTTGGTCGTAAATGTAGAGAATGCCTTGATGTTCCACGACCGGGCCGGCTCCAAAGCGCGAGGTTTGGCCCGCATGGCTCGTGGGGATGGCATAGGTCATGGAGGTTTGCCAGAGCAGGTGATTGGAGGGATCCAGTACAAACACTGATTGACCTGCGGCGACCACATTCACGGTTTTCAGGGCAAAAAATTGGGGGAAACCCGTCACGGTGGCTGACCAATCCTGGTTGGTGGGGAAGCCCGGGAGATGGAGCGTGACCTGATACAGGCTTTGATCCTCGGTGACGGTATCGCCTCCCCGGTTTCGCTGCATTTCATTGAGGATTTCATTGGCCGCCTGAGAGGTTTGGGCCACGCTCATGTTGGCGTCATTGAGCACGGATTTTCCTCCGGCGGGCTTCATGGCTTCGCGCGTGACAAAGTTGGCCTTGAGTTCCTGGATGGAAAAGCGGATCAGGCCATTGGGACCGCCCACAAGAGAGGACCGTGATAGAAGGACGGTTCCCGGTGCGGTCGGCGGAGGGGTGGGACGGGTGTTGTCGGTATCGCGCAGGGCGGCTTCGAGTCTATCCTCGTAACTGGCGTTTCCCAAAAGGGCGGGCAGGGCGATTCGTGCCGGGAGGTTGAGGTTTTGAGCCTGCTCAGCCACTTGCTGTGGGTCCAGTGGTTTTCCATCCTGTGCCAGTAGTCCGCCGCCTGGGGATGAGGAGGGGGGGGAATCGGACGGGAGAGGATCAAATTTCAGAAGTTTACCCGTGGCCCAGTCATAGTGGAAAATGCCATCCGGGGAAGCCACCCAGACATCCCTGCCAGAAACGCCCAGGGTGAGGGCGCTTTGCAATTCGATCCTGGCATGTCTTTCATCGGCGCTGGGCAGTGGAATGTGAACATAGGAATCGCCGTCGGATTGCTGGTTGGCGATGGCGCGGGCGGTCTGGATTTGTTGAACGATTGTCTGGACCTGGCCGGTGTCAATGAGGCTGCGTGACCAGACGCAGTGCATGGAAGCGAGGTCGTAGCGTGCCAGGGTGGCGCCGTGGAGGAAAATCAACTGGCCATCCGGGGCCAGATGGGCGCTGCCGGCGTAGGCGCGGTCGTCGTCGGCAAATGGGGCGCTGAAAATGACATGAGGCACGGAGGCGAACCATGCGTACCAGATCCAGAAGGCGAGTGCGGAAACCATGAGGATTCCCAAAAAGCCCGAAATGAGGCCTGTCCTGCGCCAAAACCGGCGTTCCACGGCAAATCGTTGCCCGGAATATTCCGGGGCGTGGATGCCTTTTTGGCCGGCTTTTTCCTTGCAGAGCGGGGAGCAGAAAAAACCGAAGATTTGCATGCACTGCGGGCAAATGGGTTTGTTGCAAGCCATGCATTTGGAAGTGGCGGGAATGCCGGGGTGCTTAGAACAGTATTTGGAACTGTAAACTGTGGCAGGCGCGGGGTCCGGCGCGGCAGCCGCTTGGGGCGGGTTGACGGCGGGGGAAATTTTCAATCGAGCCGGCGCAGGTTTGGGGGGCGGGGTGGGGGCGTCTGGCGGAGGAGGGGCGGAGGGCAGGTTCTGCTCCGCCAGCGATTCCTGGACCAGTTGATTGACAATTTCCGAGGAATCCAACCCGCACTGGGGACAAATGAATTGAACCGGGTTTTTCGCCATTTCAGGCGTGGGTTCAAAGGCGTATTTCGCGCCGCATGCGCATTGTATTTTCATCAGGTCATGGCTTGGGATTGAGGAGGGTGGCTCCCGGGGGAATGTTCAAGCTGTAGGGAAGGCGGTTTCCGCCCCGCACCACACTGCCATCTGCTTGCAAAAGATTGCCGCCATTTTTGCCGTGGTTATTGCCCGGGGGCCGGCCATCGGGTGAAAACACCCATTCACCAGCCGGCTTGAAACCGGTGTTCACCTGCCAATCCGTCAAGAGAATGGCCTGCGGGTTTTGCAAACTGCATCCCATATAGTAGGAGTAGCTGGTAGGGAGGGTCTCATCCTTGCCATGGAGAATGTCACTGACAGAATCTCCCCTGCCTGGGCAGAGGAAAATGGAGGGGTCCAATGCGTATCGCGGCACGAGCAAGCCCAGGGGTTGCCCAGACGAAGAGGCATCGCGTACGGACGGCAGTCGGCCCTGGTGATCACCCGCATAAATTTGCATCGCCAGATCAATTTTTTGAAGGTTGTCGGCGCAAACAGCCATGCGGCTGAGGGGATGGCGGAACGACGCAAAATTCAACAGCATGGCCGACAGCACGGCGATCAGTGCCACTGTCAGCAGCAATTCAATCAGCGAAAACCCCCCGGACACGTTGTCTGTTTGGTGATTCATGCCCCGAAAACATTTCCGCCGGGTTGGGTTTCAACCACGGGCGCTGCCATGAACCTACCTCATTTGCCCGTGGTTGCCAAAGGAAGATGTGGAGAATGGTGGATGCCATGCTGCCCCAAATGAAATGTCTCCTGTGGCGGGCTGTGGACCCGCAGCAAGGATGGGAAAGCAAATCAGAACACCAAGAAATGCAGAAGATGGTGCGCGCTGTAGGTTTCGAACCTACGACCCCTACCGTGTGAAGGTAATGCTCTACCACTGAGCTAAGCGCGCCAACTCAAAATTCGAGATTTTCCCGAAATCCGAACTGAATGCTAGAGATTCCACGCCAGGTTTTCAAGCAGGAATTCAAGAACAGCCAAAATTCAAGAACTCCAACTCGTTTAAAAAATTCGCCGCCGGAAATTTCCGCAGGTGGCTGGAACCTTTTGTCCTTTTTATTCAAAAGGGTTAAAGATAGGCAAGGGCCTGAAGGATTCCAAAGACATTTTATGGATGGGGATTTGATTGGTGAAACGCGAATAAGACCCTCTTTGAGTTCCATTCCAGAGAACTTTTGCCCCGAGCGAACGCTTTTTGAAGACCGG
Organism: bacterium; assembly: GCA_021817945.1. GTDB lineage: Bacteria > Verrucomicrobiota > Verrucomicrobiia > Limisphaerales > UBA11358 > UBA11358. The sequence goes on from JAKAFL010000078.1 coordinate 7,725, forward strand.
CCAGATTGGCATGGTAGGCGGATCAGCATTTTTGGATCAGGCTCTGAAATATTCATAACATGTTCATCATTAATGAAAAATAAATATTCCAATATTTGCAAGATGGCTTGATGCCAGGCGTATGAGTGAATGAAGGCTGGAATCAGAGTAATCCAGCCGGGAAAAAACAAAAAACGGGGAAATTGTGAAAAGGTTAATTATGAAAAAGAGCATCATGATGGCAATGGCGTTAATGGCAGTGGCCGAATGGTCGGCGGTGGCCGACGGCTTTTTTGGAGTTTCGGTTGGGGTCCCCTTTGGCGGATGCGCCAGGGTGGCAGCGCCTGTTTGCCAGGCCCAGGTGGCTCCGGTTTCTGTGTGTGCGGGAGGGGTGGCGAATTTTGCAGCGCCGCCCTGTCCTGGTCCGGGTTATGTGTGGGTGCCGGGTTATTGGTCGGCAGGATGGGGTGGACAGGTTTGGGTGCCAGGATTCTGGCAATGCCAGCCAGCGGCGGTTGTGGCCTGTGGCGGCGCGGCCTGGGGTTATCCAGGTTGGAATGGTTACGGATGGTGCCATGGAGAACATTATGAGCGGGCTTTCGGCGGCGAAGGTTTTGGAAGAGGCGGGTTTGGCAGGGCAGACTATCATGGCTGGGGAAATGAAAATGGCAGGGGCGGAGGCTGGGGATACCACCACTGAGGCGGCCCCACTGAGGCGGCATATCCTGCTTTAGATTTGGATCAATTCATGGTATTGTCTGAATAAAGCCGGATATAAGCCAAACAGCGGGGCCGGCGGACCCACCCAGAACCGGCGCAAGGCAGACGGGTGGTGGCGCCAGACGGCGGAGAGGGTGGACGGAACGGGAGATCAGGAGTGGGTTGGGATGGAAAACTTGAAATTGATTGGGGAAAAAATGCGGAATGGAATGATCAAAGAAAAATTGAAATAACAACCCTTTGGATTTATGAAAACAACCTTCTTAAACATGAACCGGAAAGTGGTTCGGGTGGTGGTGTTGACCGTCACATCGGCCGCATTGGGGATGGGTTTGCCGGGTTTGGCCCTGGGGCAGGGAGCGCCTTCAGATTTTTCTCCGGGTTTGCAGGAAATCGTGAGTCTGGCCAAGGCTGGAATGAGCGATTCTTTCATACAGACCTACGTGACCAATTCCGGGCGCACTTACAATTTGAGTGCGGATGACATTGTTTACATGCACCAGCAAGGGGTGTCGGACACGGTCATCCAGTCCCTTATGAGTCCGGCAGGGCAGGGCAATGCGGTGCCCGGCACGCCTCCAAGCAGCGCAACTGGCGTGGCGGCCAGCGCGCCTGCGGCCCAGGCAACGGTGGTGGACAATGTGGCCGGCGGCCCGCCACCCCAGGACGCCACTGCGGCGGCAATGGCACCGGTCACAGACCCCAATTTCACACCCACGATGGACTATTTTCAGAGCCAGCTATCGCCTTATGGCAATTGGGTGAACGTGGCGGGGTTTGGCCTGTGCTGGCAACCGGATGTGGTGGCTGATTGGCGTCCCTATTGCGATGGTGGAAATTGGGTTTACACCGATTCCGGATGGTATTGGAATTCCGAATATCCATGGGGAGGGGTGGTGTTTCATTATGGAAGGTGGACCTACACCACGGTGGGTTGGGTGTGGGTGCCTGGCTACCAATTTGCCCCGGCATGGGTGTTGTGGCGAAACGATCCCACGGATGGTAGTGTGGGGTGGGCGCCATTGCCGCCTGGAGCCATGTATGTGGATGGCGGCTGGCAATACAATGGGATGGCGGTGGGATTGGGCTATGATTTTGGCCTGGGCGTGAACTATTTTAACTTTGTGGGCTATGGCAATTTTTGCGGTGGGAATTACCGTTCATGCCTGCTTTCCGGCTGGGCATTCAACTCCGCATTCAACCACAGCCAGATGGCCAACGGCTTTGGCGAATATGGCGGCCGGTTTTTCGATGGCGGCATCAATCGCAATTTGATGGCTGGCTACACGCATCAGGATATTCCCATGCAAAGAATGGATAATGTGCGGCAATCTGAATTTCAGCGCTGGCATGCCGGGGGTATGGTGAACCAGGGTGGCGGGGTCAACCGCTGGGGCGGAGGCGGCTTTCGCTCAAACGTGGGGAATCAAAATCAATGGCATCAAGGCGGTGGCGGTTTCAATAATTTTCACGGTAGCGTGAACAATTACAACAACCAAACGATCGGTTCCAGTGGAATTTGGGGCCGTAACCAGGGTGGGAACGTCCAGTCTTCATGGGATGGCGGAGTCAACCGCGGTGCTTATGGCGGGGTTTCAACTTCCACTTTTGCCACGCGGGGAACCGATCCGGCCACCCATACCTGGGGTTATGGGTTCATGAATGAAAACGCCTATCCACATCACGGATCAGAAGCTCTGGCCTCCTCCAGCCGATGGCAGAATTCGTCCTTTGCCAGTTCTGGTTCCAGTTTCGCATCGAGGGGAATGAATTTCGGGTCTGAATCGCATTCTTCTGGGGGCGTGGTTCATTCTGAGGGCGGGGGCTTTCACTCATCCGTTTCCAGTGGCGGAAGCTCTTTTAGCGGCGGCTCATTCAGTGGCGGCAGCCACGGGGGCGGAGGTTTTGGTGGAGGCGGCGGCGGATTTGGAGATCGG
>JAKAFL010000079.1 GCA_021817945.1 bacterium
CTTGGCCGCGTTCATGCGTCGCCGCTCCAACGCGGCGAAGTCTCGTTTCACACCTTTGGGATTACCCATATCAGCTTTGACACGGATTCCGCATAAATGTTCACTATATTATGCAAGTGTCAGTAAATGATTTTCTGGACATGCAAGCAGCCGGGCTTACCCAGTTGCAGGCGCTTGATGAAATGATCTTGCGGGAGGGTTGGTATGACCCCGATTTGCTTAATGCAGTGCGCTCCTATTTCGGTCTGTTGCAAAACGAGCACAATGAATGCGAAAAGAAAATTTCAATTCATGCAGTTGATCTGGCAATCGGTATGACTCTCGCGTCAGATGTGGAGACAAAAGATGGAACTTTGATTTTGTCGAAAGGGCATTACATAACGGAAATGATTCTGGAGAGAATTGGAAATTTCAATAAATTGTATGGAATTAAAGAACCCATTTTCGTCCAGACACCTTGAATTTGGCCTGACGCAGCAAAGCAACGCTGTTGTTTACCTCGCATGAAAAATAAATGGTTTGGTGTGGCTTTGGATGCAGATTAATCCGAGTTCAACTATTTGTGGAATTGATTGGTTTAACCGCATCAAAATCAAGGGCGGGAGGGAGCAAAAGGCATTGCTACAATCTTTCTGGGACTGTTCCATGATTATGAGTCCCCTCAGCCTCCGCGTTTGAATTTTTATAAACCTCCACAAACCAACTGCTCCGCTCTCCCTCTCCATCAATCCCATTGGTGGCGGGGCCCGGGGAGGGGTGGCGCCGAGCTTTCGGAAAATGAGATTGTTCATTTATCGCGCTGGCTGTTTGCGATCTCCCCTCTCCATAATCCTCTCCCCGCGCTTCGCTGGCGGGGCGAGGAAACCAGAGGCGCAGGGCTGATGTGTGCGCTTGAAATGGCGATGGCCTTCGACCTTCGAAATGGTTTAAAACCCTGTTGAATCCACCGCCTCTTTCTCCCTCTCCATCAATCCCATTGGTGGGGAGGGCCGGGGAGGGGTGGCACTGATCTTTCGGTAACGGGCAATGTGCCCCCCAGCCCCAGAGTGGCGAAATATTTGTAGAAATCCAATTTTCAAAAATCATTCCGAGCCCCGTTGAGGCGGCATATACAAGGCATCCAACCCATGCAAAATTGCGGGGAATATCCACCTCCCGTTCGGCATGCCTATGCTCCACAGGGTCAAACACAAACGCAAAACCGCCCCTTCGCTCTCCTTCCACCCAAATTTCACCAGCCTAAAAACTGAGATGCGCCCGAAACCTCACCGGAGGTTAAATCCACATTGGCAATTGAAAGTTTCACTGGTAAGGTACGCCGGCATGCCCGGTCCGGCCAGCAACACGCCATCCAAGGCGCAGGTATTTCTGCGTCGCCTAGGCTCCACCCTCATTCTCTGGGTGGTGATTTTGGCTGCCATGTTTTCCAGCAACCGGATTTTATCGGATGGGGTTTTTGTCTTTTTGATTGGCACCCTGGCGCTTGCCGGATTGTGGGAGTTTTACGGAATGGCGGAGAGGTGCCAGCTCCCGGTTTTCCGCCAAACCGGCCTGATAGGCGGGGGGATTCTGATGCTGGGCACCTTTGCCCACTTTCAAGGCTGGCTGGGCATCCACGGCACCCCCGCGCGAGTTAATGACTTCGAAAATTCCTTTTTGATTCTGTTTGTGCTTGGACTTTGCGTGCGGCTGTTCGTCTCTCGAAAGGTTTCCTCCGGCATGACGGCCATGGCTGTGACGCTTCTCGGATTAATGTATGTGCCATGGCTTCTGAATTTTATACAAAAAATCAATTTTTTCCCGGGATTGGATGGCGGTGGAAAATTTTACGTTCTCTACCTGATTTTGGTCACCAAGTTCAGCGACATGGGCGCTTATGTGGTGGGGTCGCTTTTGGGCCGTCACAAGATGATCCCCAGGATTAGCCCGGGAAAGACCTGGGAAGGTTTTGCAGGAGCCGTGCTGGTTTCCACCGGGGCGAGCGTTGTTTTTGTAAAATGTTTCCACGACCATTTGCGCGGCATGAGTTTGGAGCACAGTTTGATTTTGGGAGTGTTATTGAGCACCGCAGCAGTGGTGGGTGATTTGATTGAGTCCATGTTCAAGCGCGAGGCTGGGTTGAAGGATTCGGGACGACTTTTTCCCGGCATCGGGGGCATTTTGGACTTGCTGGACAGTCTTTTGTTTAATGCTCCAATCATGTACCTGTACCTGAGGCACATCTTGACGCATCCATAAAGAGAAACCGAATTTTTCATGAAGAACGTTGTTCTACTGGGCAGCACCGGATCCATAGGCACCAGCACAGTGAAGGTGGCGGAGGATTTGCCGGATCAGATTCGCCTTTGCGGCCTTGCTGCCGGCGAAAACGCGGAGTTATTGGTGGAGCAAATCCGCAAGCACCGCCCCTTGGCGGCATCCTTAAACAGCCCGCGCAAGGCCCTGGAGCTGAAAGAAAAACTGGGTGAAGAATTCCCCGTTTGGAGCGGCCCGGAGGGCTTGATCAGGCTGGCCACGATGCCTGAGGCGGACATTGTCTTGATAGCGATTGTGGGCACCGCCGGTCTCCAGCCAGCGCTGGCTGCCATACGGGCTGGCAAGGATATTGCCGTGGCATCGAAGGAGATTTTGGTGATGGCCGGGGAGATCGTGATGAACGAGGCGCGCAAGCATGGCGTGCGGGTCCTGGCGGTGGATAGCGAGCATTCGGCCATTTTCCAATGCATGGACGGCAAGCCCCCAAGCTCAGTCCGGAGATTGATTCTCACGGCCAGCGGCGGGCCTTTTCGCGATGCCAAAATCTGGTCCCAGGACCGGTTCGAGGGAATCACGGTGGAAAATGCCTTGAAACATCCCTCCTGGGTGATGGGGAGGAAAATCACCATTGATTCGGCCACCCTGTTTAACAAGGGCTTGGAAATGATCGAGGCGAGATGGTTGTTCGACATTGACATGGACCGGGTGGGGGTGGTGGTTCATCCTCAAAGTGTCATTCATTCCATGGTGGAATTTGTGGATGGCTCCATTCTGGCTCAGATGTCCACGCCGGACATGTGCCTGCCCATTCAGTATGCGCTGACCTATCCAGAGCGGAAGCCGAGCGAACGGGTGCAAACCTCGTTTCCACGGATTGGCAGCCTGACGTTTGAGGAACCGGATGAGAAACGGTTTCCCTCGCTGGAATTGGCCCGTCGGGCGGGCAGGCAGGGAGGCACCTTGCCGGCTGTTTTGAACGCCGCCAACGAGGTGGCGGTCGAAGCTTTTGTGAACAAGCGCATCCCATTTCCCGCCATAGCACGTCTTGTGGACCGGGTGATGAATGAACATGCCTGGGTGGAGCATCCCTCTCTGGATCAAATCCTTGAGGCGGATGTTTGGGCCCGCTCAGCGGCTGCCATCCGGTGAAATCCCCTCCTGAAGATTGCGGAGCAACCCCATTTCCGCTAGGATAAGGAATTCGATGACCAATTTACATTACCTCGTTATAGCGTTGGAAGTGTTGTTTATTTTCAACCTCATCATTGGCGTGCATGAGCTGGGCCATTTTCTTGCCGCCAAGTGGCGTGGATTAAAGATTGAGCGGTTTGCCATTTGGTTCGGCAAACCGGTTTGGAAGAAGAAGGTGAACGGCATAGAATATGCCCTGGGCTGGATTCCGGCGGGTGGTTATGTGGCATTGCCCCAAATGGCCACAATGGAGGCAATTGAAGGCAAATCGGAGGCGCCGGAGGATGTCCTCCCCAATGTTTCCGCCTTGGACAAGATCATTGTCGCCTTTGCCGGGCCGCTTTTCAGTCTTCTTCTGGCCTTTGTATTTGCCTTGGTGGTTTGGAAGGTGGGCAAACCCAGCAACGAGGGCGACAACTCCACGGTCATAGGCTGGGTGCAACCTGGCGGTCCTGCCTGGTTGGCGGGGCTGCGGGCAGGCGACCAAATTCTGGAGGTGGATGGCCACCCGGTCAAAAATTTTCTACCCACCGGCGCGTTGAGCGACAGTGTAAAATGGCGCATCATCACCAGCACCGGCCCCACGGTGGCCATCAAATACCTTCGCAATAACCAGGAAGCCACGGCTTATGCGGTTCCCACCAACGTGCCCACCAAATGGTATGAGCGCAAATCGCTGCGGCAGATTTTGGTGGATGCCGCGTCCAAGGCCACCATCCTGGAGGTGGTGAGCAACAGCCCCGCCGACCGGGCTGGCCTGAAGACCGACGATGAAGTGACGGCGCTGGATGGCCACCCCATTTTCAGCCCGGACACCATTGACTATGCACAGCAACAGATGAGCAATGGCGTGGTGCGCCCGCTCACCTTGACCATCCATCGGGGCAACGATTTTTTTGACCGCGCCATAACCCCGGCCAGGCCGGCGCAGCCAGTCGGCGCGCCCCCCATCCTGGGTATTCTTTCCTGGAAAGGAGACACCAATTTCATGCTCGTTCACCCGGCGCCCATGGAGCAGATTGAGGCCAGCGCCAGTCAGATTTTTAACACCCTGGGCGCCTTGTTCGAGCCCAAGGGCCAGATCGGAGTCCAGCAATTGGGCGGGGCGGTGATGATCATACGCGTTTACAGCAACCTTTTCAGCGACATGGATGGCTGGCGGCGCGTCCTTTGGTTCAGTGTGGTTTTGAATGTCAACCTGGCACTCCTGAACATGCTCCCCCTGCCGGTTTTGGACGGAGGCCATATCACCCTTTCCCTGATTGAAATCATCCGCCGGAAACCGGTCAGCGCCAAGCTCATGAACCGCATCCAGAATGGCTTTGCCATGTTGATCATTGGGTTCATGTTGTACATAGGCTTTTTTGACACCGGCGACTGGCTGCGAAGCGCCCGGGCGGACCGGGAGCAACCGGTGGTGTTTTCAGCAAACCCAAACCCAATCCATGCATCTGGCGCCGGTTCATCCGCGCCTTGACCTGTTTATTTTTCCATGAGCTATTGTCAGTCCCCATTTTATTATCGGCGGCGCTTGACCCGGGAAATTGTGGTGGGCGATCCCGATCACGGCGGTTTACGCATGGGCGGCCATCACCCCGTGGTGAAGCAGTCCATGCTGACCTGTGACACCATGGACACCGCCCTGTGCGTGCGGCAGACCCTGGAACTGGTGGCTGTGGGCTGCCAGATGGTGCGCATCACCGCCCCCACTGTGAAGGATGCCGCCAACCTTCAGCATATTGTCAGCGAGTTGAGGCAGCGGGGTTGTCTGGTCCCCATCGTGGCAGACATCCATTTCAAGCCCGAGGCTGCAATGGAAGCGGTCAAGTGGGTGGAGGTGGTGCGGGTAAACCCCGGCAATTATGCGGATTCCAAAAAGTTCACCACCAAGGAATACACGGATGAACAATACGCCGCCGAGTTGCAGCGCATCGAGGAAAAATTCACCCCGCTGGTGCTCCAGGCCAGACAACTGCGCCGTTGCCTCCGCATCGGCACCAATCACGGTTCCCTCAGCGACCGGATCATGAACCGATATGGCGATACTCCGTTGGGCATGGTGGAAAGCGCCCTGGAATTTGCCCGGATTTGCCGGAAACATGATTTTCATCAGTTCAAATTCTCGATGAAATCCAGCAACCCCAAGGTGATGATTGAGTGCTATCGCCTGCTGGTGAACCGCCTTGATGAAGAGGGGCCGGATTGGAATTATCCCATTCATCTGGGAGTGACCGAGGCGGGGGAGGGCGAGGATGGCCGGATCAAGTCCGCCATCGGGATTGGCTCACTGCTCTGCGATGGCTTGGGCGACACCATAAGGGTTTCATTGACCGAGGATTCCCCGCAGGAAATACAAGTTTGCAACGATTTGCTGGGCCAGATTCCCTTTTTGACCAGCCCCACGCCGCTGGCGAAAGAGCCGGTTTGGCCCTTTGACCCGTATCATTTTCAAAGGCGGCTCACCCCTGAAATTGAATTGGGTGACCAGTCGCGGTGCGGCGGGGAACAACTTGTCCGCGTGGTGGTCACCCGTGCCACCTTCCAAAAGGTTTCCCCAAAAATCCGCCCCGGTGATGATGTCCGGCCCGAGGCTGTGTATGAAGATTTGAACGTGGCAGAGCTGGACCCCACCCAGGATTTTTCCGTTCCATGCCACACCCAGTTGGTGACGGTCAAGGATGGGGTGAATCTGCCGGTCATCACCGCCTTTCGCCTGCTGGTTTCCAAATTGAAGCAATTGGGAGTGAACAATCCCATTTTGTTGAAGGACACCCTTCAACTGGATGACCAACCCTTGGAACCCCGAATAGCCCTGTTGCGCGCCTCGGTGACCATCGGCTCGCTTTTGGCGGATGGCATAGGAGATGCCATTCTGGTGCGGGGCGAGTGCGGGGCCGGCCAGTCTCTCCGGCTGTCTTACAACATTCTTCAGGCGGCCGGCTGCCGCAGTTTCAAGACGGATTATGTGGCATGCCCCAGTTGCGGGCGCACCCTCTTCAACCTCCAGACGGTCACGGCCCGGATCAAGGCCCGAACCCAGCATTTGAAAGGCGTCAAAATTGCCATCATGGGTTGCATCGTGAATGGGCCGGGTGAAATGGCGGATGCCGATTTTGGCTATGTGGGCGGCGCTCCCAATAAAATCAACCTGTATGTGGGCAAAACCCCCATCAAGTTCAATATCCCTGAAAGCGAGGCGGTGGAACGCCTGGTGGACCTGATCAAGGAACACCATAAATGGGTTGAGCCGGAGGAAAAAACGGCTGCCTGACGCCCATTCATCCGCGAGCGTTCTTTAATTCACTGCTTATTTCAATTTGCCCCCGGGCCGTTTTCATGGCATGGTTCCCTTGTCCTTGTTAATTTATTTATGAGCCAAACCAAAATCATAGCGTATTTAAAACCATCCTGTGGATGGAGCCAGGGTGTGCGTGCGGTCATGCGCAAATACCAACTGGCTTTCGAGGATCGTGACATCATCAACGATCCCCTTCAACGCCAGGAAATGATTGAAAAAAGCGGGCAGATGCTCAGTCCATGCGTGGAGATCAACGGCCACATGCTGGCCGATGTGAGTGGCGAGGAAGTGGAGGCCTGGATGCTGGCCAACAAGGTGGTCCAGCCCAATGATGTCAAGCCGGATGCGCCCATCAACCAGCCTTGCGCCCACGAGATGCCCCAAGCCGCCCCATTGAATTTTGGGTTGCGCCGCTAAGATTCTGCCGGGGATTGGCCCTGGTTCCCTGGAAGAAAAGGAGCCTTGGGGCCGGCTCCGGGCAGTTCCTTCGTCTCGCTGGCTGGTCTTGCCTGCCTTAACCCAGGCGCGCTTGCCCTTGGGTGCCCCGGCAAGGGGTGGCTGATCTTCATGCAAAAAATCCACACCGTTTTGTCCATGGAACGCCAGGCCTGGAAATGGCGCCGGGCAGGCGTTCGGGTGGCCCTCGTCCCCACCATGGGTTATCTCCACCAGGGCCATCTGAGCCTGGTGCAAAAGGCCCGCTCAAGTGTGGGGCCAAAGGGCAGGGTGGTGGTTAGTATTTATGTCAACCCCACACAGTTCGCCCCAGGCGAGGACCTTTCCAAATACCCGAGGGATTTAAAGCGCGACCTGGCCCTGTGCCGGGCTGCGGGGGTGGATGCCGTTTTTGCGCCCCGGGATGGACAGATGTATGAGGGGGGCGAATCCTTGGAAACAGGCGGCCAGGCCTTTAGCACCCATGTGGTGGAGCATTGCCTCTCCCAATCCATGGAGGGCAAGTCGCGCCCCACTCATTTCCGGGGTGTCACCACGGTGGTGGCCAAATTGTTTCACCTCGTCCAGCCGGAGGTTTCCGTTTTTGGCGCGAAGGATTTCCAGCAGGCGGCGGTGATCCGGCGAATGGTGCGCGACCTGAATTTTCCATTGCAGGTTTTGGTGGCTCCCACCTTCAGGGAAAAAGACGGCCTGGCCATGAGTTCCCGCAACAAGTTTTTGAGCGATTCAGAACGCGCGCAGGCTGTGGTTCTTTTTCAAGCCCTCCAATGGGCATCGGCCTGTGTCCGCCAGTCGCCCCGCCGGGCCTCCTTTTTGAAAAACAGGGTGCAAAAAATCCTGGCCCAGGCACCTCTGGCGCGCCTGGATTATGTCGCATTCTTTGATCCCCTCACCCTGGTTCCCAAGCCAAAGGTGGCGCCGGGCGATCAAATGGCCCTGGCGGTGTTCTTTGGGCGAACGCGGCTGATTGACAACCGCCGCCTGTGAGGGGCGCAACAAGCATCCATGGCATCATGAAAAAATTCGATTTCCTGGTCCTCGGCAGCGGCATCGCGGGGCTGACCTTTGCCCTGCGCGTGGCCCCAAGGAGCAGCGTGGCCATCCTGACCAAAAAAAACAGGGCTGAATCCAACACCAATTACGCGCAGGGCGGCATAGCCTCGGTCACGGGCAAGGACGATTCTTTTGAATTGCATGTCCGCGACACTTTGGAGGCCGGGGCGGGCATGTGCCGGGAGGATGTGGTCCGCGCCATCGTGGAGGAGGGCCCCGCCCGGATTCGTGATTTAATCCAATTGGGCATGGAGTTCACGGAATCGGGTGCTCGGGCGGATGACGGCTCGCGCGTTTTGGACCTCACACGGGAGGGCGGCCATTCCCGCCGTCGGATTCTGCATGCCCGGGACATGACCGGGCATGAAATTGAAAGGACGCTTCTGGCCGCGATTGCGCGCCAGCCTTCCATCCGGATTTTTGAGAACCACATGGCCATTGACCTGGTGACCCGCCATAAACTGGGCCAGGCCGGGACCAACGCCTGCCTGGGCGCCTACGTGCTGGACAATGAAACCAGCCAGGTCGAGATTTTTTCCGCCCGCGTCACTGTCCTGGCCACGGGCGGATGCGGCAAGGTCTATCTCTACACCACCAACCCGGACATTGCCACCGGCGACGGCGTGGCCATGGCGTACCGCGCCGGCGCGCCCATCGCCAACATGGAATTCATCCAGTTCCATCCCACCTGCCTTTATCATCCCAAGGCCAAGTCGTTTTTGATCAGCGAAGCCGTGCGCGGGGAGGGCGGGGTGCTGAAAAACCTGGCGGGCGAGGAATTCATGGAGACGGTCCATCCCATGAAATCGCTGGCCCCGCGCGACATTGTGGCCCGCGCCATAGACAGCGAAATGAAGAGGAGCGGCGCGGACCATGTGGTGCTGGACATCACCCACAAGCCGGCCAAGGAAATCATCAGGCGGTTTCCCAACATTTATCAAACCTGTCTGCGGCACGGCATGGACATCACCCGCGAGCCTATTCCCGTGGTGCCGGCGGCCCATTACCAATGCGGCGGTGTGGTGACGGATTTGAACGGAGCCACCGGGTTGGAGGGATTGTACGCGCTGGGCGAGGTGGCCTGCACCGGTTTGCATGGCGCCAATCGCCTGGCCAGCAATTCCCTCCTGGAAGCCCTGGTTTGTTCCCACCGCGCCGCGGAAAAAATCCTCTCCTCCATTCCCCCGGAAAACACCGGCGCCATCCGCGCATGGCAAAGCGGCAGCGCCGCCAATGCCGATGAATTGGTGGTGGTCTCCCACAACTGGGATGAAATCCGCCGCCTGATGTGGGATTATGTTGGAATCGTGCGCACCAACAAGCGCCTGCAAAGGGCCCAAAAAAGGGTCGCCAACCTGCAGGAGGAGATTCACGAGTATTACTGGAATTTCAAGGTCACGCCCGACCTTCTGGAGTTGCGCAACATTGCCACGGTTGCGGAATTGATCATCCGCTGCGCGCTGCAGCGACCGGAAAGCCGCGGTTTGCACGAGAACCTGGATCATCCACGGCCCGATCCGCAATGGGCCTGCCGCGACACCGTGGTGCGAAAAATAGGGTAGGGCAGCCCTCCAGGATTATCCCGAAATGCGAAATGGAAAAGGTCAGGATGCGGCAGGATGCTGGCACCCGGTGGATTGGGCCAGATCGGCCTTTTGGATGTCGTTTGAGGGTTCAATACGCATGAACAACCCAACGCCTCTTATTCCCTCTCCCTGCCAGCGAAGCGCGGGGAGAGGGTTGGAGCCTGACTGAAAATGACGATGGATGTTGCGGCAATGAATTTTGGATTCAACCGAGGCGCGAGCGACGAGCATACCCGCCATGGGTCTGCAAGAAGCGAG
>JAKAFL010000031.1 GCA_021817945.1 bacterium
CATGACGGACATCCCCAAAGACCTCAACGCATTGCTGGATAAACTCGACGTCATCCAACTCTTCGCCACCACCCCGGATTGGGCTATGTAGCCAGACAAAATCCCCAATACCCACTATTTATTGGGGGTTTTGCAAATACGGGGGGAAGTTAGGCTAGTCTGGAAGCCGTGCAGCGATGCATTCTTGTGGGATGAATACACCAATCATCCGAAAACGATTAAGCCGGGCCCAGCGTGAAAGGAATCTTGCAGCCTTCGGCAAACTTCACTGACCCAACCCGAGTTTGCCCGCAAATACCATACAGACACATCCACTCTGCAAACTTGGCTGTGGTAAATGGGGTTTCAACCCAGGCTGCCTTGGCGCACTTGCCAGCGGTGCAGATCGGCGCCGAGTTCGCGGGGCCAGTTTTCCTCGGTGCAGGTCATGAAAACCTGGCCGCTGCCTTTGCGGGCAAGGTCGAGCAGGGGCAATAGGCCGCTACGCCGTTTTTCATCCAGTTCTCCCATGACGTCGTCTATAAGAAGCACGGGTGGCGACCCATGAATGCCTGAAAGGTATTCGGCCTGGGCCATTTTCAAGGAAATGGCCAGGGTGCGTTTCTGTCCTTCGCTGCCATAGATGGCGGCTTCGTGGCCGTTCTGGAGCATTTGCAGGTCGTCACGGTGGGGACCGACGAGGGTGATGCGCATGATGCGCTCCCGGCTGCGGCTCTGGGCGAGTTCCACGGCAAAATCCGATTTCACGCTGGGCCTGTATTCCAGACGCAAGTCCTCGGCATCATTTGAAATGCGCCGGTAGGCGAGGCGTGCGAGCGGTGAAAAGCGGGGGATCAGTTCGCTCCGGGCTTTCACCACCTCGGTTCCAAGGCGGATCATTTCCTCGGAAAAAACGGCCAGGGCGGATTCATCCTGGGTGCGGCTTTTGAGCAGGGCATTTCGGGATCGAACCGTGTGGAGGTAGCGTTGGAGCAGGGCGAGGTAGCCGGGGTGTGTCTGGGCGAGAAGCAGGTCCATGAAACGGCGGCGGAACCGGGCGGACCCCTTCACGAGTTGGAGGTCTTCGGTGCAAAAGACAACGGTGCGTAGGACTCCGAGGTAATCGGCTAGGCTTTTGACTTTCTGGCCGTCCAAGCCCAGCTTGCGTTCGCGGGCGGACCAGTAAATTTTGATGTCATGATTTTCGCGGCCCACGGTGGTGCCGCCCACAAAATAGCCGCGCGCGCCATGGCGGATCATTTGGGCGCCGCCCACACCGCGGAAGGAGCGCAGGGTGGACATCAGGTAAATGGCCTCAAGGATGTTGGTTTTGCCCTGGGCATTATCGCCCAGCAACACATGAAAGCCGGGCTGGAAATCCACGTCCAGACGGGTGTAATTGCGGAAATCCCTGAGTCGTAAACTGGCCAGATGCACGATTCAACAATGAATGGATGCCGGGTTTTGTTCCAGTCTTTTTCGGTGATTCACCCCAGGGTGCCAGGGTCAGAGTTTTCGCAGGAATTCAAAGGTGGCGTCCTTGAACCCGGGTAGCTCGGGTTCATGGGCGTAATCGGGGTACACCATGATGGATTTTTGGGACCGGATTTTATTGTACGCGGCAAACTGGGTGGAGGGGGGGCAGATGTTATCCATGAGCGTGGCGGCCATGAGGACCTGGCCCTGGATGCGCGGGGCGAGGTGCTGGACATCAATGTAGCCCAGGCGGGTGAAAACCTGCTCTTCGCGGGCGTGGGTGGGGTCAAAGAGGCGGAAATAGTTGCGCACGTCCTCGTAGGCGTTGGCGGCGAGGTCCATTTCCCAGACGCGCTGGTAATCGGAGAGGAAAGGGTAAACAGGTGCAACTCGTTTGATTTGGGGCGCGAGGGCGGCGCAGGCCAGGGCCAGGCCGCCGCCTTGGGAGGCACCCATGGCGCCAATGCGGTCAGGGTCCACCTCGGCAAATCCACTGATAATGCGAACCAGTTGGGCGGTGTCCAGGAAGATTTGCCGGAACAGGAGTTGGTCCGGGGTGGGGGCGTCCAAACCCCGGATGATCTGTCCGCGATGGGTATTGCCGGTGACTCCGCCGAGGTCCTGGCTCAGGCCGCCCTGGCCGCGGCAATCCAAAGCCGCCACGGAAAAACCCTCGGCCACCCAGGCAAGTTTATCATACCAATTTCCGGAATTCAGGGAGTACCCGTGGAATTGAACAATGGCGGGTTTGCGTCCGGACCGGACACGCGGACGCAGGTATTTGGCATGAATCCGACTGCCCCCCACGCCGGTGTAGAACAGGTCGAAACATTCTGCAATATGGCTTTGGAAAGATGCTGGCACCAATTCCACCGCTGGATCCACCGCCTGCATTTCAGCCAGGCCACGCGCCCAATATTCATCAAAATCCAGCGGGCGCGGATTGGTTCCCTGGTATTGATACAGTTCAGCGAGGGGCAGATCGAGGGTGGGCATGGTGGTTCTTTTGGGTTTTGATTGCTTGCGGGTTCAGGTTCAGAGCCTGGATAATTCCTCCCAAAGAGGCTGGAGATCGGAATCTTCCAGGGCTTGGCATTTGATTTCCTGTTTGCCGGAAAGAAGTGCAGCGTGTTGCAACCAGTTACGGGCCTCAGAAAGCCTGCCGGTTTGCGCGCAATAACAGGCCAGGTTATAGGGGATGACCCAGGAGGTTGGAAAAAATTCCATGGCAGGCCTCAGGGCCTCGAAGGCTTCCTGTGTCCGCTTCATTTCATGGAGCGCGTAACTGCGGTCCACCCATGCCTGCTGTTGGTTTGGGTTTTGCAGAAGGAGATTTCGGGAGACATCCACCAGGCCGTCCCAATCCTTGGATGCCATCAACACACGGGCGCGGGTTTTCAGCGCAAGCGGATGAGCCTGGAAAGCCTGCGGCAGTTCCTCCAGTTCCAATGCGGCGGATTGCACGTCACCGAGGCCCAGCCAGCCTTGGACAGCGTTGATGCGCAACAGGTCCGCCGGGTCGGGAGTGTCCAATTGTAAATCGTCCGGATCAGGATTCATGGCGTGGGGAGGGGCAGGGTGAGATGACGGTACGGGTCCTGGCTCCTTTTGTTGAAAGGGTCATTCCCCTGTTCAATGAGAATTTGTGAAATCGTGTTGAGCATGGGAGCGGGGCAATGCGCGGGTCAGGGAGTGGAAGCCCGACCTGGGGATGGGGCCGGTTCCAAGGCGCGCGCCAGAAGGCTCTGTTCCCTTGGGCCGTACGGTAGCTGCAAGGCGTGGGACCGGCCCGCAGGCGACATTTTCAGCCAGGATTTGCGAAGGGCATTGATCATTTTGTCATCATCACTGCGGGCCGCAAGATCGGCAAATTGAAACTGAAGAAAGACAAGGCAGAGGGCGTCCTCGAGGACGGAGGCATTGGGATCGGATGGAAAATTCTTTTTGAGATTGAGTTCCTGGACCTGACGGATGGTGTCGGGGTCAAAGCCGGATTGTTGAAGAATTTCCCCGGCAATACGGGAGTGGAACACTTTCAAGTCTGCGCGCCATTTCAAATAACCGGCGCGGGTGGCAGGGTAGGTTTCCCGGGGAATTTCCCAGCGCCGGACGTGCTGGCACCGGGCGGCGAGCAAAAGTGTTTCGCTGGCATCGGGTTTGAGGCGTTTCACCCAATCCGTGAGGCGCCGGGCGTAGAGCCATTCACGAGGCTGCCCCTGGTCCAGGTTGGGGTCCCGGGCGTTGGCCTCGTCAAAACGGGCGATTGCGACATCAAAGGAACTTGGCATCTGATTGGAAACCGGTCCTGAGATTCACCTTGTGAATGCCCACGAAGAAAAAACGGGGCTGCCCATTAAAAGCAGACCCCGTGATTTTGAGTCCCAAAGGCATCAATGGCCGTGACAACCGCAACCATGACCGCAGGAGCCTTCCTCGAGGTCTTCGGGGCCGGGGAGGCGCCCGAGTTCGATGGTTTTGGAAATTTTACGTTTGATGGACTTTTCCAGGGTGTGCATGGCTTCCTGGGCATCGAGAAAGCTGGTCGCCACAGGGTTCTTAAGCAAGGCATCCCGATCGCTCTCGAAATCGGCTATTTCAGCAGGCTCCAGTTTTTGCCCGTTGTGTTGCTTTTCCTGAAGGGATTGCCCCTTGCTCATGAGCGCCTCGTATTGGCCCCGGGTGCTGGAATCGGCCATGAAGGTGTCCATTTGCTTGCGAATCCCGCCGGAATTCAACTCTTCCAGGATGGCTTCGCAAAGTTCGGTGGTTTTGGATTCAACTTTTGTCGGCATAAATCAATTAGTAAAAGGGTATCATGAATGGGGCCAAAAGCAAGCAAGCCACGATGGAATTTTCGGACCGGGGCGCATCTCAGTTTTTAGGCTGGTGAAATTTACGTGGAAGGAGAGCGAAGGGTCGGTTTTGGGTTTGTGTTTGACCATGTGGAGCATGTGCAAGCCCAACGAGGGGTGGATATTCCCCCCAATTCTGCATGGGTTGGATGCCTTGTATGTGCCGCCCTTACGGGGCTCGGAATGATTTTTGGAGATTGGATTTCTACGAATAGGTCGCCCCTCTGGAGCTGGGGGCAAATTGCCCGTTTCCGAAAGATCAGTGCCACCCCTCCCCGGCCCTCCCCATCAATGGGATTGATGGAGAGGGAGAAAGAGGCGGTGGGTTCAATAGGGTTTTAAACCATTTTGAAGGTCGAAGGTAATCGCCCTTTCAAGCGCACGCAACCGCCCTGCGCCTCTGGTTTCCTCGCCCCGCCAGCGGAGCGCGGGGAGAGGATTAAGGAGAGGGGAGATCGCAAACAGCCAGCGCGATATATGAACAATCTCATTTTCTGAAAGCTCGGCGCCACCCCTCCCCAGTCCCCGCCACCCATGGAGGTTGATGGGGAGGGAGAGCGGAGCAGTTGGTTTGTGGAGGCTTATAAAAATTCAAACGCGGAGGCTGAGGGGAACTCTCCCAAAAACTGAGACGCGCCCTTCGGACCATCCGGGAATTCGGATCAGGAAAGAAAATAAGTCTTCAGAAGATGGCAGGTCAGCGCAGTCTCCATTCATTGATGAGAGAGCCTGGTATTTCCGATAGAAAACGGGAGGGGGACTGAAAACCATGTGAATCCGGGCTGCCGAAGCCGCCGCGAATCAGGGGGTGACAGAGATAAAGCTCATCCTTGGCGCGGGTCACCGCCACATAAAAAAGCCGCCGTTCCTCCTCCTCTCCTTCCAGGTCTTCCGTGGAATGTTTTGAAGGAAAAAGACCCTCGCAAAGCATGATCACAAAAACGTGATTGAATTCCAGGCCCTTGGCTTGGTGAATGGTGGAGAGGAGCAGCTTGTCCATGCCATCGTCAGCCTTGCGGTTGCTCTCGGCTTCCACATTGGTGAGCAGGGCCAGTTGGGTAAGAAACTCCTCGACGGAGCCGAAATCGAAGGCGAATTCGGAGAGTTGCTGGATGTCATCGAGGCGGCGTTCAAATCGGTCATGGTTTTCCCGGAGATAATCCTTGTAGCCGGCATCCATCACCAGGCGCAGCATTTGAGAGGCGCTTTTGCGGGAGTCCGGTGCATCCAGTTGAGCCATGGTGGCGGTGAATTGGGCCCAGGCCACGGTTGATTTTTTGGGGACGGACAGGGCGCAGGCTTGGAGGGATTTTGCCAGGGCCTGGGGACCCGGGGCGGCCCTGTGTGAGGCGTCAAAACGCTGCCATAATTTGTCGGCGCTTTTGGCGCCCACGCCGGGGAGAATCAGGGCGAGGCGTTTGAAGGAGATTTCGTCCCGCGGATTGATGGCCAATTTGAGGTATGCGGTGACATCCTTGATGTGGGCCTGTTCAAAGAACCGGATGCCGCTGGTGATGGCGAAGGGTATCTGGCGGCGCGTGAGTTCAAGCTGGAGTTCCAAGGCATGGAAATGGGACCGGTACAAGACGGCCATGTTGCCCGGGCTGGCTCCCTCCTCGGCCAATTCGCTGACGCGTTGGGCCACAAATGCGGCCTGCTGGCCGGCATCGGTGCAAGCCACCAGGGCGGGTTTCAGGCCGGATTTGCGCGCCGGAGCCAGGAGCTTGGCAAATTGCCGCGTGTTGGCCGCAATGGCGGCGTTTGCCACCGCCAGTATCTCCGGGGTGCTGCGGTAATTGGTTTCGATTTTATAAACCGTGGCGCGGGGATACCGGCGCGGAAAATCCATGATGTTGGCGAAGTTTGCGCCGCGCCAGGCGTAGATGCTCTGGGCATCGTCCCCCACCACCATGACGTTGCCATGGCGGGAGGCGAGGAGATCCACCAGATCACTTTGCAGGCGATTGGTGTCCTGGTACTCGTCCACCAGGATGAATTGGAACCGGCGCTGGTAGAATTCCGCAATGTCAGGGTTTTCACGGAACAACGCGAGCCAGAGAACCAGCAGGTCATCAAAATCCATGCTGTTGGCCGATTTTTTTCGGGCAATGTAAGTCTGGTGCAGAAGCTGGACAAGGTCGGCCTTGTCCTCGAAATCCTGGTAGCGGGATTGCAACAGCGCGGGAATCTCCTGGCAGGTGCTTCCCGCCATCGAAAAAATTTCCGCCAGGACATCCGCCTTGGGACAGTGGGGGTCCTTGGCATCCACATTGTGCTGGGCCAGGCAAAGTTTGATCAAGTCACCGGCGTCGTCGCGGTCCAGAATGGTGAAATCGCGGGCGTAGCCAATGTTTTGCGGGTGGCTGCGAAGGATCCTGGCGCCGATGGAGTGGAAGGTGCCGCCCCAGAGCGCGCGCAACTCCTGGCCGAGCAAGTTGCTGACCCGGTGCATCATTTCCCCTGCGGCCTTGTTGGTGAAGGTGAGGAGCAGAATGCGTTCAGGCGGGATTCCCTGCTCCAGCAAGTAGGCCACGCGATAGGTCAGGGTGCGGGTCTTTCCAGATCCCGCCCCGGCGATGACCAGGGAGGGACCGGGCGGAGCAGTGACGGCGGCGTATTGTTGCTCGTTTAATTCCGCGGCGTAATCCAGGTTCAGATGAATTTCCCGGCCGAACGGTTTGAGGATGTATTCTTGCGACATCGTTATCCATTGTCACGGTATTGGAGGCGGACGGATAGAAAAATCAAGCCCCAGTCCAGACAAAAGAGGCGGGCATAATGTCATGAAAATGGGGCACATCTTGATTTTTAGGGAGCTTGTCTGAAAAGCGGGAAAGGTGCTGCGGCTGGAGAACGGATCGCCAGAGAGGATGCTTATTTTAAGAGCATTCAACAACCCACCGCCTCTGGTTTCCTTGCCCCGCCAGCGGAGAGCGGGGAGAGGTTTAGGGAGAGGGAGAAAGAAGCGGTGGGTCCAATAGAGTTTTTAAATCATTTCGAGCGCTGAGAGCGACCCGCCCAGAGACCGGGATGCGCCAATGAAAAAATGCGGGAATATTCCAGCTTTGCCATGCGGGGAGGGAAGGGGCACAATCGAGCATGGCTAAAAATAAATCCGTTCTGGCATTTCTGGATGACGTTTATGAGGACCTGGAGCTTTGGTATCCCAAATTGCGGCTGGAGGAAAATGGCTATAAGCTCGTTTGCGCCTCGCCAACCCTGGGGGTTTTCACGGGAAAACACGGATACCCTGCGGCGGCTGATATTTTGTTGCAGGAAGCCCGATGCACGGATTTTTGCGGGCTGTTGGTGCCTGGCGGATTCATGCCGGACAAGTTGCGCAGGGATCCGAAAGTGCTGGAACTGACCCGGGAATTTTTTGAAAGCGGCAAAATGGTGGCCTTTATATGTCATGGAGGATGGATTCCAATTTCTGCAAAGATTCTAAGAGGGAAAAAGGTTACCGGTTCATTGGGCATCAAGGATGATCTGGAGAATGCGGGAGGGGTCTGGGTGAATGAGGCGGTGGTGGAAGATGGGAACTTGATCTCCAGCCGCACCCCCAGGGACCTGGCAGCTTTTGGAGTTTCCATGGTGAACTACTTAAACCGGTGGCAGAAAAGCTGACGGTCGGCCCCAAAAACTGCGCCAAGGGAATGTCCCAATAGACGTTGACCATCAGTTGCCTCCGCAAAGCAAATTTAATTTCAACGACCCTTTGTGCGGGTTTTGTTTGAATTATGTCCGCCAATGTGGTATCTTCTTTTGATTATATGGGCTATAATAGGAGCGCGGCCAGAAGTGAATCCACACCTCTTTTTTTTCAAGTTTTGCGCCTTTTATCGCTGATCTTTGCCTGTGCCGTGGGAGTTTCCAGCCAGGGCACGGTAATGACTTTCGAGTTGGACCCCAGTCTCAGTCAGTTGACTTTATCCGGTCTGGTGGATACGGCTACTTTTGCGGCGCAGGCTTCCGGGGCGCTTACCGCACAGTATAGCGGCACGATCAAGGCGGATGTGACTGGGACGACCATTCAATTCACGGGGGGAAGTGTGGTTATCGCACAAAACTCAGGAATGTGGCAGCCTGGGGTGGCAGGTGTCCTGGGGTTCGCTCCTGCGGTTTACGGAGCCACCAACGATCCCGACCTGGGCACGGGGGTGGGAGCCAATGTGCCGGGAAATTTTGCGGTAAGGTCCCTGCAAATGGATTTGACCAGCCAGGTTCTGAACCTGAACTCGGGCCAGTTTGATGGTGGGAGCCTTGTTTTCTCTCTGGGAACCAACGTGGTGAGCGCGGATTACTATTATTCCTCCCAACAAGCTGAAGTAACCAATAACGGAAGCTCATTTTGGAACGGCGCGGTTTCCAATGCACAATCCACGGCCACCTTGAGCACGAATTTGAATACGCGTGAATTGGTCATTCCAATTAATGTGACTTACCAGGTAACCACCCTGCTGCAAAATGCATCCATGGTGACCTTGTCGGGGGAATGGGTGGCCAGAATGCTGCCGCCGGTGATCCAATCCATCTCCAAAAGGTTGCCCGACTTGGAATTGATCACTTCCAATACCGTGTCCCAGTCGGTTTTGGAGGTTTCCACCAACTTGTTGAATTGGACCTCTGCATCCTACACGGTGAGCACCAATGGGTTGGGACAGGTGGTTTTTACCACTCCGGTTCCCGCCTCAAAAGGGTTTTATCGCTTGAAACAATAAGCCCGGCGTAATGTTCCAGGCTCGGCAAATTGGGCTATTTTCAACCCGAAAGACGAAATTCAAAAAGCCCATCTGCCCCAATCTACCCGGCGCATCTTGTCCCTTTCAATTTCGCTTTTCGGATTCAGACCATGGAGCGGGGCGGGGACTTCTGCCAAGATGAAATCGAGGGCAGGGCGGATCAGTAGCCCAGCTTTGCCACTTCCTGTTGAAGGGCCAATTGAAACTCTTGCACGTCTGCCGCGTTGGGCTTGTAACCCGTCTGTTTGGGGACCAGACCCAGTCTCCCCGTTTGGTCCAAATACCAGTCGGCCCCCTGTCCATCACTGAAAGTGACTTTTCCGCTGACAATGGCACCAGGACGGGCGATTTGATCCACAGTTACAGAGACTTTGCCTGGGGCGCCAGTCGGTTCCTTGGGGGATTCAGAAGGGGCAGGGGTTGGTGAAATCACGCTGGAGGCGGGGGCTTTGGCGGGTTCTGGATCCTTGAGCTTGAGCATGAGGTCATCCACCAGAAAACGTGCCTCCATGTAGGTGAGCTTGATGCCGAATTCCTGAATCAGGCGGTTTTGAACTTCCGCCAGCTTGGCGCCTCCAGAAATCCAATGGGTTACCTGCTGTTTTTGGTCATCCGTTAGTTTCATGGCCGCCATTGTAATCAGGAACTCTTGAGAAGCCAGTCGTAACCTTTGGATTCCAACTCCAACGCCAGGGTCTTATCACCGGATTTGACGATTCGGCCATCAGCCATGACATGGACATGTTCCGGTACGATATAATTCAAGAGGCGCTGGTAATGGGTGATCACCAATTGGGCGCTGTCCGGGCGGCGCAATTTATTGACACCCTCGGCCACGGCTTTCAGGGCATCAATATCCAGGCCGGAATCCGTCTCATCCAAAATAGCGAGGATTGGATCCAATACAGCCATTTGGAATATTTCAGCCCGTTTTTTTTCGCCGCCGGAAAAGCCGGAGTTGACCGAGCGCTTGAGCAGGTCCTCGCCGAGTTCGAGCAGTTTCATTTTTTCCCGCACCAGAGCCAGAAAATCAATGGCATCCAGTTCGGATTGGCCCCGGTGTTTGCGAATTTCATTCAGGGCAGCCTTGAGGAAGTAGGTGCTGTTGACGCCGGGAATTTCCACCGGATACTGGAAGGCTAGAAAAACGCCCTCCCTGGCCCGCACCTCGGGGTCCATGTCCAAAAGGTCATGGCCCATGTAGGTGACGGTTCCCTTGGAAACTTCATAGCCATCGCGCCCGGCCAGTATGGCGGCGAGGGTGCTCTTGCCGCTTCCGTTGAGTCCCATCAGGGCGTGCACCTCGCCGGCATGGATGGTGAGGGTGAGGCCCTTGAGAATTTCCTTTCCCTCCACGCCAGCGTGAAGGTTGTCAATTTGCAGTATGGGTGTTTTGGTCATGGGTAAAAAATATGAGTTTAAACCGGGGCAGGTAGGCGGCGCCGGGTCGCCCGTCCTGGGGGGAAGGAGACCTGAAACCGTTCCGTCCGGGATGGGATTGCATCAGCCAACGCTGCCCTCCAAGCTGACGCCGAGAAGTTTTTGGGCTTCCACGGCAAACTCCATGGGCAATTCCTTGAAAACTTCCTTGCAGAAGCCGTTGACTATCATGTTGACGGCGTCCTGCGTCTCGAGTCCGCGGGAATTGCAGTAAAAAATCTGGTCCTCGCCAATTTTTGAGGTGGAGGCTTCATGTTCCACGCTCGCAGTGGTGTTTTTCACTTCAATATAAGGAAAGGTATGAGCCCCGCATTGATTTCCAATGAGCATGGAATCACATTGGGAAAAATTACGGGCGTTTTCGGCGCTTTGGCGGATTTCCACCAAGCCGCGATAGCTGTTTTGTCCTCGGCCGGCTGATATTCCCTTGGAAACAATGGTGCTTCGGGTGTTTTTGCCGATGTGAATCATTTTGGTCCCCGTGTCCGCCTGCTGGCGGTTGTTCACCACCGCGACGGAGTAGAACTCGCCCTTGGAACCGTCGCCCAGCAGGATGCAGCTTGGGTACTTCCAAGTAATGGCAGATCCGGTTTCCACCTGGGTCCAGGTGATCCGGGAGTTCCTGCCCTTGCACAAGCCGCGCTTGGTCACAAAATTATAAATTCCGCCGCGCCCCTGTTCGTCCCCGGGGTACCAGTTTTGAACTGTGCTGTACTTGATTTCCGAACCCTCCAGGGCCACCAATTCCACCACTGCGGCGTGCAACTGGTTTTCATCCCGCATGGGTGCCGTGCAACCTTCCAGGTAACTCACGCTGGCGCGGTCATCGGCAATGATAAGGGTGCGCTCGAACTGGCCGGATTTGGCGGCGTTGATGCGGAAGTAGGTGGATAATTCCATGGGGCATCGCACGCCCTTGGGAATGTAGCAAAAAGAACCGTCGCTAAACACCGCGCTGTTGAGAGTCGCGTAATAGTTATCCGTGTAAGGCACCACGGAACCCAGGTATTTCCTGACCAGGTCGGGATGTTCCCGCACGGCCTCGCTGAATGAGCAGAAAATAATGCCCTGCTTGGCCAGGTCCTCGCGATAGGTCGTGCCCACCGAGACGGAATCAAACACCGCATCCACGGCCACCCCCGCCAGGCGCGCGCGTTCACGCAGCGGTATCCCCAGTTTCTCGTAGGTTTCCAGCAGCTTGGGATCCACCTCGTCCAGGCTTTTGGGGGCATCGCCCTTTTGCTTGGGCGCACTGTAGTAGGTGATGTCCTGAAAATCCACCGGCGGGTATTTTACAAATTGCCATTGAGGCTCCTTCAGGGTCAGCCAATGGCGATAAGCCTTCAGACGCCAGTCGGTCAGCCACTGGGGCTCCTGCTTCTTGGTGGAAATCAGCCGGATGATGTCTTCGTTTAATCCCGGAGGCGCGGATTCCGATTCAACATCAGTGATGAACCCGTATTTGTAATCCTGTTTGACCAGGCTTTCAATCGTGTCGGTGGAGGTGCTCATTTCAATCTATCGGTTTGGCGGAGCAGGCGGCACATCGGCCATGCGCTGCTATATCATAATGGTCCACGTGAAATCCCTTTGGACGGGGCATGGATGTGGAATCTTTTTGGAGTTGGACGTCAAACACCCTGCCGCAGGAATCGCAATAGTAATGGCAGTGTTCTTCCATATTGGGGCAGTACCGGCTCGCGCCCCTCTGGAGCTGCACCTGGCGCACCAACCCGCATTTCACCAGCGCATCCAGGCAATTATATACCGTGGCGTGGGATATGTCCGGCATGTGCCTTTTTGCCCGGATGAAAACCTCCTCCGCCGTGGGATGATCCCTCTTTTGCAGAATCACGTCGTAAACCTGCTGGCGTTGGGGCGTGAAACGAAAACCCACGGTGTTCAACTTCTCAGTCAAACTCCGTTCCGGATTTTTATGCCCTGCGGTCGCCATGCTTTAAAAGGATGGACTCGATGGGGTCATTCGTCAAGATTTAGAATTATTCTAAATCCAAACCAAAGCCATGGAAGGCTCTGCCAAACGCCAGACCCGGGGGCTTGGATTCAGCAATCAAGGCTGGGCGGGAGGGCCTGGTCAGAGTTCAGAATATCAGGCCGGTGGTTGCCAGCCGGGGGCTTGAACTGAGGCATCCTCTCCGGATCGGGCTGGCGGGTTTGCCATGCCCTGACGCATCAAACCCATGAGATGCGCCAGAGCTTCTTCGTAGGGCCTGCCGCGTAATTCAGCCAGTTGGGCGGCTCTTTTGTCCAGTTGCAGGGCCATAAACTCCGCTTTGGCGGGCGGGCAACCCATTTTGACCAGCAACCGGGCCAGCTCTTGCAAACGATTTCCCTCCACGTTTTCCTAGTTGGCCGGGATGGACAGCGCGCCGGGCTTCATTTCACGGAGTCAGCCGGGACCACTTCCACGCTGACCAATGTGATTTTTTCCACCGGACGGTCCCCGGGATGGGTTGGGCTGGTTGCAATTTTTTCCAGCACATCGTCGCCTCTGATCAGGCGCCCAAAAGCAGTGTACTGGCGGTCCAGGAAACGTGGGTCTCCATGGCAGATAAAGAATTGGGAGCCAGCCGAGTTTGGGTTTTGAGACCTGGCCATGGAGAGGACGCCGCGGGTGTGGGGTTTGTCATTGAACTCAGCGTCTATCTTGTAGCCTGGCCCGCCTGTTCCCCAATAATCCTGTTTGGAATCATCCTTCGTGAGGGGGTCTCCACCCTGGATCATAAATCCTTTGATGACACGGTGAAAACAGGTGCCGTTGTAAAAGCCTTTTCGGGAGAGGTCCAGAAAGTTTTTGACATGTCCAGGCGCGACATCCGGCCAGAATTCGAGAACCATCCGGCCAGCGCTGGTGTTTAAAATGGCAACTTCATTCATGATGTTTTAATAGGCAATATTTTAGTTGGACCTTATTTGACAAGGGGCGGGGTGTAGATCACCAAGGAGGCTGACTTGATATAGTCCAAGTTGGGGAAATCCTTTTTCAGGTAGGCATTGCCCTCCATTTGAACGCGGTTTTGGTCCGGTCCGCGTCCGTAAGGAGCTCCATCCCCATATTCCGAGTAAAGTTTATCCACCACATCCATGCCTTGAATCACTTTCCCAAACGGGGCAAACCCCTGGCCATCCAGGCCGCTGTTGTTTCCATAATTAATGAACAATTGGGTGGTGCGGGTGTTGGGCCCGGCAGTGGCAAAGGTGATGGTGCCGCGGGTGTTGCTGCCTTTCACCGGGTCATCCATGATGTTGGCATCACGCCATTTGCCGGACACGGAGGGGTCGCCATGGATTCCGAACTGGCACATGAAGCCGGGGACGACCCGAAAAAACGCCACGTCAGTGAAATACCCGGAGCGGACCAGGTTATAAAAACGGTCCGCGCCATTGGGAGCCAGGGACCGGGTCACTTCCACCTGGAAATCGCCCTTGGTGGTCTTGAAAAGGACGCGGAAAGTTTCCGGCGCGGTGGCTGTAAGATGCGCGGGGTCCAAAGCGGCGGTGTCCGTGGAATGGGTGGCGTCCGCCGCCTTGGATATCCCAGGCAGCGACAACGCGGCTAAAATATAAAAAACGCAGAATAATTTCATGGCCGAAAAATACCCGCTGACCCTTGCCCATGTCACGCACGGAATCAGAAAAGCATGAAATGAAAAAAAACTCATCCCCGGTCAAGGACCGGACAGTTTTTTGATTTCCTCGGGATTGGTGATCACGTTGGTTCCCACAATGACCAGTGGAGGAACGGATGGCTGGGCGGGGGTGTTGTCAGCCTGTTGGGCGCTGGCAACCGGAGTTGCTGCCCTGGGTGTGGCCGGCGCAGGCAGGGGTGGGAAAACCGGCAAATCAACTTTCCCTGGCGGCAGGTTCACCGTGGCGCCCACAAAATGGCCGTTTTGCGTGCGAATGACGACCACAAAGGGAACCTTGTCTTTCTGGCGCTTGGGTTGAACAGCATTGAAGGCACGGTTGATTCCGTCATCGTAAGGGGTGAGCTTCAGTTTGTCGCGGCCGTCGCAGAAAAGGAGGATGGTGAGGCGCCGGGATTGGGCGATGACCTCCCGCAGTGCAGGGGTGATCGAGGCGAAGTGTGTTTTGCCGTAATAGCGGTCATAATCCAGAAAAGTCACCAGGCTGGAGGTTGTTTCAGAGGCCTGCTGGGGCTGCCACTCCACGAGGGGAAATTTTCCCATGGTGAGCTTCTGGTCAAACGTCCAGACGCCAATGCTATCGCCTGCGGTCAACTCCCCATTCATGTTTCCAAAGAACAGGTTTTGCAATTCGGTGGTGGTGGCAGGCAGGCACCGTTCCATGGCAATGGAAGTGTCAAAAATCAAAAGCCAGCGGTCAGGCTGATCCGCCATGCTGGCGTCTTCTGCATGGCTGGAGTGGACTGCCAGAGACCAGGCCAGCGCTGCAGCCAGTCCCATGAATTTCCCGGGGATTATGCGTGAGTGCATGTTTCTATGATTTAGGTCCGGCGGATAAACCGCCTTTTTTCCGTCTCATTATGTCGTTTCAGTTTTTCGGCCAGATTTTCCAGAGCTTCGCCCATCATGTTTATAAAAATGGCGCTGCCAACCACATGAGCGCCGAATCCATCAGCAACCCGGCCCTCGGCGCGGTCATCCGTCACCACCAGCACCTCTCCATAGGACTGGTAGAGGTGCGCTGCGCGTTCAATCAGATCATCAGCGGTCTGGCCCTGGTGGGAAAACAAAACCTCCACCGTGCCCGGGTTCGTGGCCGTGGGTTTGCCGCGTCTCGGCGAGTTTCCGTCAAAAAACACCGTAACCGGTGTCCCGGAGGCGTCGCTGTAGCGGGTCAGGATTTCCACCAACGCATCGCGTGCCGCTTCGGAATGCCGCTTGGCACCCTCAGCCAGTTCAGGCCAATGGTGCAGCAGCGAATAGCCATCCACCAATATGCGGATGAGTCCCATGCCGACAGCCTATTCGCAGAAGCCGTTTGCGTCCACAAAACAAAAAACGAACTCCATGGAAAAATCCTGGCCGGAATCAAGCTGGTGAAAAGCCGGCGAAAAGTCGGTGAAGGCGAAGGTTGGTCCTTGTGGGAACGGGGGGGTTGGCCCGCTGGAAGCTGCGGTTCTCAATCCGCGGTTGGCTGCCCCGCTGGTAAAATTCATTCTTCAAGCATGCGATATCCAATCCCCGGCTCGGTGATGATCCATTTTGGCTGCGCTGCTGATTCCTCGAGTTTCTCTCGCAGGTGCGCGATGTGGACGCGCAAATAATGAGTTTGCTCCACCGCGTTTGGACCCCAAACTTCTGTCAACAGTTGACGATGGGTCAGAACTTTGCCTGCGTGGACGACCAGCAGGCGAAGCAATGCATATTCCGTGGGAGTCAATTTCACTTCCGCACCATTCCTGCGGACGATGCGTGCCGCCAGGTTGACCTCTATTTTGCCCCTGCGGAAAACCGCGCTTGCGGACTGTGGTTGGCTTCGGCGCAATGCCGTTCGCAACCGCGCAAGCAATTCGCCGCTGCTGAACGGCTTTGTCACATAATCATCCGCGCCTGCATCCAGAGCCACTATCTTGTCGTTCTCGCGGTCACGGACGCTCAAAATAATGATCGGCACGCGGCTCCACTCCCGAATCCGCTTAAGCACCTCCACGCCATCCCAATCCGGCAGGCCAAGATCAAGCAGGATGACCTCGGGACGTGTTTGAGCCGCCTGAACAAGGCCATCTTTGCCGCTTGATGCGTCGTGGACCGAATAGCCGTTGGATTCGAGAGTCACGCGCAAAAGCCGGCGGATTTGTGGCTCATCGTCAATGACCAGAACCTTTGCCGGTGTTTTGCTTGAAGGGTCGTTCATAAAAAATCAAGAGGGTGGCGGATCACGTTGTGGTATCTGGATGGTAAAGACTGCGCCTCCATTAGGGCGATTCATGGCGGAGACCTTGCCTCCGTGGGCTTCAACAAAGCCTTTGACAATGGCCAAACCCAGGCCGCTGCCACCAGCGGGAGCGTCCGGGGCGCGAAAAAACTTGTCAAAAATATAAGGCAATAAATTGGGGGGCAGCCCCGGTCCGTAATCCGCCACACTCAACATCAGCCAGCCCGATTCCTGCCATGCCCTGACAAAAATGGGTGTGCCAGGGGGTGTGTGGACGACTGCGTTAAGCAGCAGGTTTGACAAGGCTTGTTGCATGAATGTGAAATCCAGCCTTGCGAGCGGGAGATTTTTCGCGATATCCATTTTAAGCTCGCGTCCTGCCAGTTCGCGCTCCAGTGAGCGCGCGGTGGTTTGCACTAAATCCCCCGCATCGCACCAATCCAGTTTTGGACGCACATGGCCGGATTCCAGCCGGTTCACGTCCAGCAGGTTGCCCACAAGCCGGTTCAGGCGCGCAGCGGCCTCCTGGATTTCCGCCGCCATTGTTTGGCTGAAGCAGTGGTCTTCCTCCTTTGCCTCAGCAAGGGCGCTCGCCGCGCTGGTGATGGCTGCCAGCGGTGTGCGCAGCTCGTGTGAAATGGAATTCAACAAAGCATTGCTCAGGCGTTCGGATTCGGCAATGAGTTTGCTTTGCTCCCCGGCGGATCGCAAAGCGACCTGGTCCAAGACCAATGCGGCCTGCCGGGCGTATGCTTCCAATAAATCACGCCGGGCCAGGGACAAGGATTTTTCCGGAAGTTTGACGGAAAGGATGCCGACCACCGCGCGCTCGGTCATGAGGGGAAGATGCAAGGCTTCAGCGCCAGGCAGGTTGTCCGTGAATTTCCCTGCCGCCTGCCGGTTGAGGAACACCCAATCTGCGACCTGCAATTCATTCTCCGTCAGCACCAGAGAGCTGTCAGGATGCGCCATCAGGGATTTTTTAACCGGGACAAGGACGGCGGTTTTCGCCTGAAAGACACGCCCCACCTGGGCCAAAAGCTGCCATACCACCTCGTCACGAGTTCCTGCCTGGGCCAATTCCCGGGTCAACTGGTACAACGCCGTCACACGCTCCTCGCGCTGGCGCTCGGCAAGCTCCTGGGACCGGATGCGGGCGACCAATTGACCCAGAACGATGGCGACGACAAAGTAAAGACCGAACATGACCCCATCCTCGGTGCTGTTGATGACAAGCGTAAAGCGCGGTGGCAGGAAAAAATAGTTCCATGCCAGCGCGCTTGCCGATCCGGCAAACAGCATCGGGCCGCGCCCAAGAAAAAGCGCAAGCAATACGACGGTGAACAGGAATACCAGTCCGGGCACGCGCGGCCCTGTGAGGGCTGCGATCCCCACATTCAGCGCACCAACGGCGGCAAGCACGCCGGTTGCAATAATGTATTGCTGCCAGTCGGCGAATGGCCGCAAACGCAAAAAGCCCACCCTTGGCGAGGCGCCGCCCTTTTCTGCCCGCACCACCAGCAAATCAATGTCCCCGCTGTCGCGCGCGAGCCGGCGCAGCAATTTCCCGGCACGGAACCATTCCCACAGGCTGCCTGCAACCGGTTTGCCAATGATGATTTGCGAAACGTTATTTTGCCTCGCGGTCCGCAACAGTCCGCAGGAGAGATTGTCATCTGTCGTGTCAATCACCTCGGCCCCGAGGGTCCGGGCCAGCGCAAGGTTTTTTTCAAGCCTGGACTGGGAACGTTCATCAAGCGGGCGGGAGACCTCCACATGAACCGCCAGCCACGGACACTTTAAACTATCTGCCATCCGGCGGGCACATCGGATGAGGGATTCCGAAAGCGGACTGGCGCTGACCGCCACCATCAGGCGATGACCAGTTTTCCAGGCGCCTGCGTCCGTCTGTTTGCTGTGAAAAATCTGGGTTTCCAAGCCGACGTGATCCGCCACGAGCCGAAGTGAGAGTTCACGCAGCGCCGTAAGATTGGATTCCCGAAAGAAATTCTGCTTGGCGCTGCCGGCGCGTTCAGGCAGGTAAACTTTTCCTTGGTTCAAACGGTCAATGAGTTCAGCCGGCGGCAGGTCCACCAGCTCGAGTTCAGCCATGTCCAGAAGGCTGTCAGGAATGGTTTCGCGGATTTCCACGCCAGTGATTTGGCGCACCGTTTCAGCCCTGCTTTCGATGTGCTGGACATTCAACGTGGTGAAAACGTTAATCCCGGCATCAAGTAACTCGTTTACGTCCTGCCAGCGTTTGGGATGACGTGAACCGGGGGCGTTTGTGTGGGCGAGTTCATCCACCAGCGCGAGTTGGGGGCGGCGGGAAAGCACGGTGTCTAAATCCATTTCCCGGAGCGCGACGCCGCGATGATTGGTGACCTTTTGAGGAATGAGTGGAAGCCCGTTGGTCAAAACCTCCGTCTCTTTGCGGCCATGTGTTTCAACATGGCCAATGACGATATCGCGCCCGCCTTTGAATTCATGTTGGGCTGCCTGGAGCATTGCAAAGGTTTTGCCAACCCCGGGACACATTCCAAGAAACACTTTGAGGCGTCCGCGTTTGGAGCGGGCGGTTTCCCCCTGGATGGACGCGAGTAATGCGTCTGGATTGGGTCTCTCGCCTTCGTTCACAGATTCATTTTATTGAATCCAACGCCAGATTCAGCAACAAAACATTGACGCGTGGTTCGCCGAGGAATCCGAATTGGGGCGGTTCAATTTCGCGATGAACAAGGTTCGAAAGCGCTCGTTTTTGCTCCTGCGAGAAATTTCGAGCCGCCGCCACTCGATTGATTTGCAATCGCGCCGCTTCCGGGCTGATGTCCGGGTCCAGGCCGCTTCCGCTGGCAAACACCATCTCCGCCGGGACCGGCGCGTTGGACTCCAATCCGTTTGCCATCTTGAAGGCAGTCAGGCGTGACTGAGCCGTGGCAACAAGATTCGAGCTGGTTGGGCCAAAATTGCTGGCGCTCGACGGGACAGCGACATAATTGGTTCCATCGTCTCCTGCGGATGGACGCGGCCAGAAATATTTGTTTGAGCTGAACTTTTCTGGGAGCAGCGCAGAGCCAACAATCCGTCCATGCGATGCAAGGAGGCTGCCTCCCGCCTGGCGTGGAAACAGTTCATGGGCGATGCCAGTGATGAGCAGGGGATAAACGATCCCGGTCAAGAAGGTGAGTGCCAGGAGGAGTCGGACAGCAGGCAGGAAGGTTTTCATAAAAATCAGGCGAGGTGCAGGATGTTGATGATGACATCCAGCAATTTAATGCCGGCAAACGGCACAATGATGCCGCCCAGGCCGTAAAGGAACAAATTGCGCTGAAGGATTTTGGCGGCACCGAGAGGACGGTACTTTACACCGCGCAGAGCCAATGGAATCAGGGCAATGATGATGAGTGCATTAAAAGCCACCGCGCTTAGGATGGCGCTCTGAGGCGAGCCAAGGTGCATGATGTTCAAAGCGGCAAGGGGTCCGGGTTTTTCATCAATTGAATAAAGGCCCAGGAACATGGCCGGCAAAATGGCAAAATATTTTGCCACATCATTGGCAATGCTGAAGGTCGTCAGCGCGCCGCGCGTCATTAAAAGTTGTTTTCCAATTTCGACAATTTCAATCAGTTTGGTCGGGTTCGAGTCCAGGTCCACCATGTTGCCGGCCTCGCGCGCGGCTTGGGTGCCGGTGTTCATGGCCACGCCGACATCGGCCTGAGCCAGCGCGGGGGCGTCATTCGTGCCGTCGCCGGCCATGGCAACGAGGCGGCCTTTGGCCTGCTCCTCCCGGATTCGGCATAGCTTGTCCTCGGGTGTTGCCTGTGCCATGAAATCATCCACTCCGGACTCGGTGGCAATGGCGGCGGCAGTGAGTGCGTTGTCCCCGGTAATCATCACCGTGCGGATGCCCATCTTGCGAAGTTGCGCGAAGCGTTCCTTGATGCCGCCCTTGACCACGTCCTTGAGTTGAATGACCCCAAGAACTTCGCCACCATCAGCCACCACCAGCGGAGTCCCTCCCAGGCGCGCCACGTTTTCCACGAGCTGGTCCACGGATTCGGGATATTGCATGCCCATGAGTTTCACATGAAGCTTCATGGATTCTGCGGCACCCTTGCGGATTGAGCGTGCCGGTTGGCTGCCGTTTGCGGCAATATCCACACCACTCATCCGGGTTTGAGCGGTGAATGGAACAAATTGCGCCTGTAATGCAGAAAACTCCCGGCCCCGCAGTTTATATTTCTCCTTGGCCAGCACGGCAATGCTGCGGCCCTCCGGTGTTTCATCGGCTAGTGAGGCCAGTTGCGCGGCATCGGCCAGTCTTTCCGCCGTGACTCCAGGTGCAGGAAGGAAATCTGTTGCCATTCGGTTCCCAAGCGTGATGGTTCCGGTTTTGTCCAGAAGCAAAATGTCTATGTCCCCGGCGGCCTCAACGGCCCGTCCGCTGGTCGCCAGCACGTTGCGCCGGATTAACCGGTCAATTCCGCTGATGCCTATGGCGCTTAACAGGCCGCCAATTGTTGTGGGGATCAGACATACCAGAAGGGAAACCAAAACCGTCAGCCGGAGGTCCGATGATCCGGGATGCCCGGAAGCATTTTCACTGTAGTGGGCAAATGCCGGAAGGGTGAATACGGCAAGCACAAATACCGCTGTCATTCCAACCAGCAAGATGGTCAGGGCTATCTCGTTGGGTGTTTTCTGTCGCCTCGCACCTTCAACCATGGCTATCATTCGGTCCAGGAAGGTATTTCCGGCTTCGCTGGTGATTCGGATGACAATTCGGTCGCTGATAACGCGTGTTCCGCCAGTAACGGCACTCCTGTCGCCGCCGCTTTCACGAATCACGGGTGCAGATTCACCGGTTATCGCTGCCTCATCCACGGTGGCGATGCCTTCAATGACCTCTCCATCGGCCGGTATGACGTCCCCAGTCTCACACACCACAATATCACCCCTTTGCAGAGACGGCGCTGGAATGCTTTCCTCCCGTCCGTCTCGCAGCCGTCGTGCGGGTGTCTGGGTGCGGGACTTCTTCAGGCTTTCAGCCTGGGCTTTGCCTCGCCCCTCCGCGAGCGCCTCTGCAAAATTCGAAAAAAGAACGGTGAACCATAGCCAGAGAGTGATCTGCAAATTGAATCCGCTGAAGTGGCCGGTGAAGAGGTCTTGAAAAAAAACTATGGAACAAAGCGCGGCTCCAATCGCCGTGACCAACATGACGGGATTTTCCCACAGGCCAATCGGGTTGAGCTTGTTGAACGAATGGATCAGCGCCGGACGAACCAGCGTGGGGTCAAATAATGAATTGGAAGCTTTCATGGGCATGTCTTTCCCTTTGTCGTTTGTTAAAACATTCGTCCCTGTTGCATGAGCAAATGTTCGATGATTGGGCCGAGAGTGAGCGCCGGAAAATGGGTCAGGCCGCTGATGATGATGACGACCCCGGCCAGCATCAGGACAAAAAGCAGGCCATCCGTTGGAAAAGTTCCGGAGGAGGAAGGGGCGATTCGCTTGGGTGCCATGCTGCCTGCAATGGCAAGTGCCGGGATGATGACGG
The DNA here is from genome assembly GCA_021817945.1 of bacterium. Taxonomy (GTDB): domain Bacteria; phylum Verrucomicrobiota; class Verrucomicrobiia; order Limisphaerales; family UBA11358; genus UBA11358. Next base: position 21,930 of record JAKAFL010000031.1, read on the forward strand.
CAAAGCGCCCGACCATCATGGCGAAGGCCCCGGTAAGGTTGTAGAAAGGGGTGTTCCCATTCAATCCGGCAAACGCGCTGCCGTTGTTATTTGACATTGAGGCATAGGCGTAAAGAATTTCACTCAATCCATGCGGCCCGGCATTATTCAAGCCAGACAAACCCGCGCTGGTTGTGACGGCGGTTGCTGCCAGAATGAGCAAAACCGCAAAGGGCGCCAAGGTGGCGGCCATGGCGCAGATCACCTCGGCTTTTTCCACCCGTTTACCCAGGTATTCCGGGGACCGTCCAACCATCAGGCCAGCCATGAATACGGCCAGCAGCACGTACATCAACATTCCATAGAGTCCTGAACCGACCCCGCCGAACACGACTTCGCCGAGCATCATGTTGCCCATGGCCACCATCCCGGCGAGCGGGGAAAGGCTGTCGTGCATGCAATTGACCGAACCATTGGAGGCATCCGTGGTGGCTGTTGCCCATAGCACGGAATCGGTAATGCCTATGCGGGTTTCTTTGCCCTCCATGTTGGCCAATCCCGGCATGAGTGGATTGGGCTGATATTCCGCCCACAACGCCAGCGCCAGTCCTGCGATAAATAACAAATACATCGCCGCCAAAATCGCCCAGCCCTGACGTGTTGAACCCACCAGCCGCCCATAGGTGTTTACCAGGGCCGAAGGCAGCAGCAGAATGGAAAGCATTTCAAGGAAGTTTGTCAGCGGGGTGGGGTTTGCAAATGGATGGGCTGAGTTGACGCCGAAAAACCCACCGCCGTTTGTGCCAAGCTGTGCGATTGCGATTTGTGATGCTGCGGGGCCCAGGGGTATTTGTTGCGCATGACCTTCCGGGGAAATGGCAACCGCGTAGGGGGTAAACGTCTGGACAACGCCCTGGGCCACCAACACCACGGATAGGACGAGCGATAATGGAAGAAGAATGTATAGGATGGAACGAACGGTGTCCGCCCAGAAATTTCCGACCGTATGGCCGGACTTGCGCGACAAACCACGGGCCATTGCCACCAGAACCCCCATTCCGGTTGCAGCGCTCAGAAAGTTCTGCACCGTCAGCCCGAGCATTTGCGTGAGGTAACTCATTGTCGCTTCGCCGGAATAATTTTGCCAGTCGGTATTTGTGACAAAGCTGACTGCGGTGTTCAGGGCAAGCGTCCAGGAGAGGTTTGGCATGCTTTGAGGATTGAACGGCAATTTACTTTGCAGCATTTGCAGCACAAAAACGATGGCAAAGCCGATGCCGTTGAACCAAAGCAATGCTTTGCAGAAATGCCACCAGTCCATTTCCTGTCTGGGATTGCATCCGGCATAGCGGTACAACAAATTCTCAAGCCAACCAAGCGGGGGTTGCAGGAAATGCTTTTCTCCAGCATAGATCCGCGCCATCCAGCCGCCCAGGAGCGGTGTGAATGCCAGCAGGGCGCCGAAATAAAATGAAAGTTGTATCCAGTCGAGACTCTTCATCGCTGCAATCTGGCATTTTGCGGGTTGGAGGTTTAGTTAAGACCCGGGGCGAATGTGTTAAGAAAGTGTTAAAATGGTGGCAGCCAAAGCAGGGGACCGTCTCAGTTTTTGAGAGAGTCACTCTCAGCCTCCGCGTTTGACTTTTTATAAACCTCCACAAACCAACTGCTCCGCTCTCTCTCCCCATCAATCTCCATGGGTTGCGGGGACCGGGGAGGAGTGGCACCGAGCTTTCGGAAAATGAGATTGCTCATTTATCGCGCTGGCTGTTCGCGAGTTTCCCTCTCCTTAATCCTCTCCCCGCGCTCCGCTGGAGGGGCGAGGAAACCAGAGGCGCAGGGCTGTTGTGTGCGCTTGAAATGGCGATGGCCTTAGGCCTTCGAAATGGTTTAAAACCCTGTTGAACCCACCGCCTCTTTCTCCCTCTCCATCAATCCCATTGATGGGGAGGGCCGGGGAGGGGTGGCACGGAGCTTTCGGAAACGGACAATTTGCCCCAGCCCCAGAGGGGCGACCTATTTGTAGAAATCCAATCTCCAAAAATCATTCCGAGCCACGTTGGGGTGGCACATACAAGGCATCCAACCCATTCAAAATTGCGGGGAATATCCACCCCCCGTTGGGCATGACTATGCTGCACCCGGTCAAACACAAACCCAAAACCGCCCCTTCGCTCTCCTTTCACGCAAATTTCACCATTCTAAAAACTGAGATGCGCCCCCAAAGCCGCATTCTGGAATGGGACCCTCAAAACTTCGTCCCTGGTTGCCAGCCAGCCGGATGGTTGGCATCGCCCTTGGGATCGGTCAAGAAATGACCTTTTCAACCTGCCTGGTTCTTTTGGTGGCTGGCGAGGCATCTGGTTTGTTGCAGATCCGTTCGGATTTGCGCCTGGCCCCTATTCGAATGGCTGTTGTCTGATCCGGTCGGTGCGAGCCAGATTCAAAGGCATCTCTTTTTTCGTTTTATTTTGGCAAAACCCCCATGCCCGGTTTAAATGAGGGCATGAATCGGCGACAATTTCTCTTGAACACATCCATGGCCGCGGCGGGTTTGCTGGCAGCCCCATCCATGGCGCGGGCTTCATCCTCGTTCCCGGTGGTTCGCACTCCTCTGGCCAGGCGGCGTTTCACCAGTCCCGCCGTGGAGAAAACCATAGCCCGGGTCCAGTCCGCACTTCGTGACAAGGAACTGGCCTGGATGTTTGGAAACTGTTTCCCCAACACCTTGGATACGACCGTGGATTTTGGCTGGTTCGATGGCCAGCCGGACACTTATGTCATAACCGGCGACATCAATGCCATGTGGTTGCGGGACAGTTCCGCCCAGGTATGGCCCTATCTTCCATTGATGAAGGACGATTCTCATTTGCAAATGATGATTGCCGGAGTGATTCGTCGCCAGACCCGTTACGTGCTGCTGGATCCCTATGCCAATGCCTTTTACAAGGATTCAAACCAGATCAGCGAATGGTCCACGGACCTGACCACGATGAAGCCTGGTGTTCATGAGCGGAAATGGGAGGTGGATTCGCTTTGTTACACCCTCCGGCTGGCACATGGCTATTGGAAAGCCTCCGGTGACGCCGCGCCTTTTGACCACGAATGGCGGGATGCAGTCGCGGCCATTGTCCGGACATTCCGGGAACAACAACGCAAGGATGGTCCAGGCCCGTACCATTTCCAGCGCCGGACCGAGACGCAGTCTGATACTCTTGCCGGGGCCGGCTATGGCAATCCTGCCCGGCCTGTTGGCATGATTTATTCCATGTTCAGGCCCAGTGACGATGCCACGGTCTTTCCCTTTCTGGTGCCATCCAATTTTTTTGCCGTGGTGAGCCTGCTTCAGGCGTCCGAAATGGTCGAAGCCTTGCATCAGGACCATGATTTGGCTGGAGCGTGCCAACGCCTCGCCCGGGAAGTCCGGCTTTCCCTGGACCGATATGCCCAGGTGGACCTGGCCGGAACCGGGCGGATTTTTGCCTATGAAGTGGATGCGTACGGAAACAGCTACTGCATAGACGATGGCAACGCGCCCAGCCTGCTATCGCTACCCTACCTTGGTGCGGTGAAGTCCGGCGATGCGTGTTATCTTGCCACCCGCAAATTCATACTTTCGGGCGCCAACCCATATTATTGCCAAGGTTCGGTGGCCAGCGGTCCGGGTGGGCCTCACGCCGGGCGTGGAATGATATGGCCCCTGGGTTTGATCATGCAGGGGTTGACCAGCACGCACAGGGAAGAGGTGGGGCAGTGTCTGGAAACCTTAAAGCGCACACATGCTGGCACGGGTTTCATGCACGAAGCCTTTGACGCCAACAACCCAGACCACTTTACCCGGCCATGGTTTGCCTGGGCAAACACCCTGTTTGGCGAATTGGTGCTGAAAACAATGGATCAGTTCCCGGGATTGATCACCTGAGGCCCGTGTTCAAGGTGGCCTTATTCATTTAACGGGGTCATGATTTCTGTAAAACCAGGATGAATCCCGCCAAAGGCTGGTGGGCTTCCTTCCGGACAGTGATCGGCAGGCACGCCAGTTTCTCAAAGGCAGGCATGGATTTTTCCAGCACATAGGAAGGATGATGGGCAAAACGGCCTGAGGACAGGAGCTTGAATCCCGGCTGGTCCGATGCCTCAATGCTGAAGGCAAACACCCCTTGGGATTTCAATGAGTGCGCCGCTGCTTTGAAAACCTTTTCCAAGTCGCCTAAATAGATCAAAACGTCTGCGGCAGTGATCAAGTCATACTCATCAGGGTGATGATTCATTTGGGAGACAATTTCCCCGCAAACCAATTGGTCATAAACCTTTTTCAGGGAAGCCTGTTCGAGCATCTGCCTGGAGATGTCCACGCCAGTCAAATGCTTGCAAACCGGGCGGAGAGCTTTTCCACAAAGACCGGTGCCACAACCTGCATCCAAGACCCTGTCATAAGTTTGCTTGGCGGCAAACTCCTGTATGGCCTTAACCATTTTCCTGGGAACGTCATAATCCAAAAGTTCAACCAATTGCGCATCAAACCGATCGGCAAAATTTCCAAATGTTTCGACCAGGTAGGCCTCTGGAGATTGCGTCACATTTCCATCCCCTTTCAAGGCTGCCATATGATAAGACATGACGGCGTGGCCTGGGTGGAGACGAAGAAAAGCCTCACCCGTCCGCAATGCGGCGTCCCTGTAACCAAACCCGTTGAAATAATGGAAAGCATCCTCCAGTTGCTCCTGAACCGGGGCTGGGTCCGGGTTACCCGCTCCGGCATTTGCCACAGTCTCAGGGTCTGCTCCATGAATGATTTGGGTGAGCCTATCCATTCGTGCCGTCATCCTGTGATGGGCGGGGTTGGCCGGGTCCATGGCCGAGGCTTCCCGATAATAGGCTGAGGCATCCTCGACTTTGCCGGTTTCGAAGCTCAGCCGTCCAAGCAAGGCGGGCGCCGCCGGGTTCTTGGGATCCAGCGCGGCGCATTGTTTGAAACATTCGATGGCTTCGGGCAATTGTTTTTGTTCCTGTTTGGACAGCCCAAGGCATTGCCATGCCGCCAGGCAGCCGGGGTCTGCCGCCAGCGCGTTTCGATAACTGGTCTCACCGGTTGTTTTGTCTCCCTGTCTTGCCTGAACCATTCCCAGCAATACCCATGCGGTGGGGTTTTTTGAATCAAGCGCAAGGCATTGCCCCAGGCTTTTCGCTGCTTCCGCCAGATTGCCGGCTTTTTCGAATGCGTTGCCCAGGTTCAACCATGATGCGGCATCGCCAGGGTTCAGGGCGGTGGCGGCCTGGAATAGCTTTACCGCCTCCCGGGGATTGTTCAGTTTCAGCATTTTCCATCCTGCCTGCGAAATGGCGGCGTGGGCGGGCGTACCGGATGCCATCATGCCCGCCAGTTCAGGATGGACCGTTTGCCAGGTTTTCAACTGCAAGGCAAGGGAGTCATGGTCTGGTAAGAGGATATTATTCATTCAGGCGCATGAATCGTGTCGCAATCCCATCTTGCTCCCGATTGGGATGGGATTTCAAGCCAGTTTCAACAGTTTCAAGTTCTTTATCACCGACCGAATTGGAGGGCGCTGCCTGCGAGGCCTTCAAAGCATGGCCGATCAACGGTTGGATGACCAAAAAGCGGGACCTATTCACTGCTTGGATTCAGCGTGGGCGATAATGGACCTTGAGGCATTCAGGTTTTAGGCCGGGTGTCCCCACCCGGCGATCGTTGGCCCGATTTTTCGATGGAAGCTTCATCTGGCGCGTTGTTTCAGGGGAATTTTGAAGAAAAAGATGGCAAAGCTATAAAATCGGGTGGAAAATTGATTCGTGACGAATACTTGCTATAACGATTCGCAGAACCCGAGATTCTGTGCCGCATGGCAGGGAATCGGGAGGGTTGAATCATTTCAAAGCGCGGTTGGGATTAACTGCGGCTGGGTTGCGCTGCGGGCGGAGACGGCGATGGCGGTGGAATGGATAGCCGGACGGCTTCAGATGGGTTCGCCGGGATATGTCAATCATCTGCTGTATCGCAGCCGTAAGAAGAATCCAGAATGGGGCATAATATGACAATATCAAGAACTGATCCCTTTCTGCGTGCCCGCTTGATGAGTTCTTTAGTTTTCATAATTCGATTTGACTTGGTTGTTGTTTAGGGCGGTGCTGAAATCAGGTTAACGGTTTCCTGCCGTTTGGCGATAGGCTTGCAGGCATTCGTGACGTGAAACAAAAATCCGGCTTTCGCCAATGACTTGGGTCAGGTCCAGACGGTTTAAGTCCCGCCGGAGGCTCTCGCTGACGCGGGAAAGCGCGAGCACGACATTTTGTTTGGCGAGGTCTTGTTGCAATTGCTTGAGTTCCTTGCCGGCGGTGAAATCAACGGCGGTGATGGCGCCGGTGTCAACGGCCACCCAACGCACCGGCGTTGGCGACCCGGTGGCCAGCCGGCGCACCTCGCTGGTGAAATGTCCGACGTTGGCGTAAAACAGTTCCGCGCCAAACCAGTAAAGCACCAGGCCGGGTTCGACCATTTTTCCAGGGGTCGCCGGCTCCATTCGCCAATCGTCGTGAAGGTCATGCAAGACGACCGCCGTGTGCGGCTGGTAGCTGCGCCGGACGAATTGCAGCAGTGACAGGATAAGTGCGAGGATGATGCCAAACTCAACGCCGACGACGACCACGCTGGCTGCCGTGAATACCGCGAGCGCAAATTCACGCGGCATTTTCCGGGCAATTTCCTTCAAGCCGCGAATGTCCACCAATCTCACGCCGATCACAAAGACAATGGCGGCCAACACGGCCACAGGCAAATGCGCCAGCGGGCCGGTCAGAAACAATAAAACCAGCACGACCATTGCCGCCGTCGTCAAGTGCGCGATCTGGCTGCCGCCGCCGCACGACTCGACCATCGCCGTTTGGGTCGGGCTGCCGTTAACGACGAACGTGCCGCTGACCGCCGCCGCCGCATCCGCCGCGCAAAGCCCCACGAGGTCGCGGTTTTGATCGTGAGGCAGATGATGCCTTGTGGCGTAAGCGCGGGAGGTCACCGAGCTTTGGGCGATAATCATCACAAAACACGCGCCCGCCGTCGGAAGCAGGACGCGCATTTCATCCCAGGAGAATACCGGGATTGAAAAACGCGGCAGGCCTGACGCGACCGGGCCAATCAGTTCAATGCCGTGGCTGGCGAAATCCAGGGAAACGCTCAAGGCGACGGCGCCGATTACCACGAACAGCGCGCCCGGCAATCGAGGCACAATCCGGTGGAAAAGGAGAATGGCGGCCACCACGCAAAAGGAAACCGCCAGCGTTGGCCAATGAGTTTCGGGCAATTTATCCATCACGATGCCGAGTTGCTCCAGCGAGTGATTGTTATGCACCGGGATGCCCAGCATTTCGCCAAGCATGGCAATGGACACCTGGAATCCGACGCCGGTGAAAAATCCGATGAGGACCGTGCGCGACAAAAAATCCGCGAGAAATCCCAGGCGGAACAATCGCGCGAGCAACAAACAACCCGCAGTCAGCAACGCCACCATTGAGGCCAGCGCCGCATATTTCGGGCTGCCGGCAACTGCCAGCGGAGCGATGCCCACTGCCAGAATCGCCGCCGTGGCAGAATCCGCCGCGACCACCAGGTAACGTGAGCCACCGAAAATGGCGAACGCGACGAGCGGCAGCAGCAGAGTGTAAAGGCCGGTGACTGCCGGCATGCCAGCGATTTTGGTGTAGCCCATCGCCTGCGGAATGTTCATCGCTGCCAGCGAAATGCCGGCCAGGATGTCCGGCAGCAGACGCGATTTGTCGAGTGGCAAAATGCCCTGAAAAAACGGCAGGCGCCAACGGCGCGTTGCAGTTTCGTTTACGGCGGGAGATTCATTCATCGCCGGCAAAACACCAAGCCGTTGCCAGATTGCCCCGTTCGGTTCATGGGGCTATTTATGATGCAAGCCGCCATGGGCGTCCAGCGGTTTGTGCAACCACATCTAAAAGTGTCACCCATTAGCGTGAACGGCCAATAGGAAAAATAGATTAACGTTGGCCAGCCTTTCTTTTCTTAAAAGCTGTCCTGGCTTTTCCGGGCCGTTGCGGGCGGGGTCCAAGGTGCAATTCGTGCCTGTCATTTCTGTCGTTGGTTCGGATGCCTTCCCCCCTTGCGGGAGGTGATCCGTTCAGTCACCCATCTGGTTCCAGCGTGTCGCGTCCGGTCTGGAAGCCGTGGAGCGTGGCATTCTTGAGGGATGCATATCATTCGGCCACCGGTACCGGGATGGGATTGCTTCTGAATTTCGGAGCGGAGCAGCTCGAATTTTATCCCGAAAAACGAAATTCAAAAGGTCATTCTGGGCTAATCTACTAGGCGAAAACCATCCGGGCGACGGAGCTTTTGACCTTGGGCTTTGTGGTCGCTGTCGTTACAGCCCGCCACGGGGATGCGCCGAAAGCTCCGCCTCGCCCTAGGCCAAAATCCCCAGCCGCAGCACCCTTCCCAATTTTCAGACCCACAGAGGTATTCAGTCAAATTGGTCTAATTCCTGCTGGATAGCGGTCATAAGATGTTGTCCCTATTATTGTACTGTTTTTAACAAACTACATGAAGATGCCATGCATATACCTATCGAGAAGCTGAACCCGGGTCTGAAGCGCCGGCCCACCACTGCCATTTCAAATGGTCCACAACAGGGCTGGCCTCAACCTCCTCCGATGCGGTTGGATCCCATTGTGGCTCAATTGGCACAGATTTCCCGTCGTCTGCCCTCTGCAAATGTCACGAAGGGCATACCCTTTTCCCCCCTAAACGATTGATTTTTGCGGGTCCTCCCCGTACCCGCCCAAAATGGACTCCCCAAGTCCAGATCATACGGGGTGGACCCCAACGATTTTACCCAAACGATGTTTGAAGTGCGCCCTGGATGTATCCTTCAAAGGCTTTTTACCACTCCTTGCCCCCAAAAGTGCGATCTGAAACGGCCTCCAAGTTTTGTTGGCAATTCTTCCATCCCGAGACCAAGTGGCTGAATTTCATCCATGTTGTCCAATTTTTTCGACAAAGTGGCTTTGAAATCTGGAACCTTTTCAGATACTCCGGAGGTGGTTCATCGTTAGTTCGCTGCAAATGGGGCGGTTTTTTTCACATGGAGAACCTGTTGTATGTCTCAGTTGGATTTTTTTTGGGGTGACGACCATTTCCGTGTAACTCACTGTCGTTGCGTCTGTACGGTGCATGCAGATGGAGTAGGGGCCCTGATCCGGCAGGTGGGAAGCGTGAAACCGCCTCAACCAAATCAATTGTCCCGCATCATTTTCTTTTTGAGCCGCATTAAAAGTTTCAGAGCGGATTTTTTGAGCTCCTGGCTCATCGTGGCCTGAAGAAATCCAGATGCCGGGGCTCCAAGGATGTTTGAGTATTGAAACATCCCTCAAATTCCAGCGCCATTCAAGCAATTCACGGCTGGCGCTGAAAATTCCGATCAGCCTGAATGGGTTTGTTTTCTGCAAAGGCATCGTTGCGAAACGCTTCTCCCATTCCTGCCGGCTATTGCATGCCAGCATTGCGGGGATCATGCGACCGCGGCTTTCGATGGAACCTTCCACCCGGGTTGGGATGGCGTACCAGTTCACGATGGCGCAGCCCAGCCCGACATCGTTGACTCCCACCCAGGCGCCACCGCCGGGTTCAAAAGGATAAAGCGCCTGTCGCTTGTCCAAAAAATGCAGGGCAGGTGGCAAAGATTTGACCCGGCTTTTTTGTTCGTCCCGGTTCATTCCCAGGACAAATCCATTTTTGCGGGCGAGAAAAGTGACGGTACACATGGTTGGAAATCTGGATTGCCAGATCATGTTTTCGAATTCCGGGTGGTTTGAAACCGGCCGGTGAGGATTCCCCCAAAACCCGTTTTGTTGGCGTAGTGGATTTTTTTAACTCATCCAAGGACGGTGATCGCACGTGATTCCTTGGAGGGAATGGTTGATTCCCGGCGTTGGTGATGGATTGTGGATGGCGCCATGCCGAAATCCTCGGGCAGCTTGATATCCATTGACAGAGTCATCAGGCGGATGATGGCATAATGATGGGTGGCGTGGGCCGTTGCGTACATAACTTCCCTTCCCATGGTGGATTGGGCTTCTTGGGGAATGGTTGATTGAGGATTTGTCTGGGAAATCACCCGCATGGGCTGGTCCCAATTTCGGGCTTTTAATGCCAGGAAATTCTCCCTGAGCGCTTTCGTGGCAGCCAATGCTGCCTGGCGGTCTATTTCCACCAGTGTGCCCCGTTTGCGTTGGTCGTAGTTCACCTCGGGGCGGTCAAAGGAGTTAAGCAATAGTTGAAAATGATCCAGGACATGCCGGTAATGGCCGCCCATGGTGCCACCAAATTGTTGGAAGGCTGGTTTACGGTATTGGTCGTCGGTCATTTGATCCAACATCGCTTCACCCTGGCTCAAAATTGCCAGGACGGATTCCATATAGTTTTGATTTGGAGTTTCCAGATTCATGACAATATAGGAAATGGCTTGGTATGTGTTTGTGACATTTGTGTGAAAATATTCAAAGGCGGCCTCCATTGAAAGCGGGTTATGTCATTGGAGAGCGAAAGAGTTCCGCTTCTTGGGCGGGGTTCAAAGTTGGGTCATGGCAGCAGATTGGCCCTTTCGGCATTGTACATGCCTTTTCACCCATTCCAATGCACAGGGCAGGGGTGGCGTTCGCGTTTCATCATGTCAAAGTCTCGTCTTTCATGATACCAAGTCGGTTGGAAGTTTGTTTCCTTACGGGAAAAATGAATTTGTTTTTAAACCCGAAAAGCGAAATTCAAAAGGTCAATCTGCCTCAATCAACTGGGCGCAAACACGATGAGCCTGTCTTAAAATTGGGAAGGATGCTGCGACGAGGGACTTTGGCCTTGGGCGAGGCGGATCTGCCGGCGTATCCCCGTAGCGGGCTGCAACGACAGCGACAACAAAGTCCAAGGGCAAAAGTGCCGTCGCCAGGGTGTATTCGCGCCCAAGCCGCTTCATCATTATCAATACAATCCGATTGAGACCGCATTTTCATGTTCTGGACAATTATTCCCATGAACCTCATGGTTCAGTTATGAAAACTTTCTGCTTCAGGCCATGGCTTTGGGTTCGATTATTTTTGAATTCCGTCATTCCCGGGCTTGCAGCGCTGTCCTTGGCATGGCATGCCTGTGGCGGAATGGCCACGGAAACCCATTTCCTGTCTTCCTATTGCTACCCGGATAATGACCTGGGAGCCACGTGGCAGCCTTCCCGAACCTGCCTGAAACTGTGGGCACCCACCGCCCTGGCGGTTTCTGTAAAATGGTTTTCCGACCCGGTTACATCCAGGTTTTCCCTGTTGCCGATGACATCGCAATCCAACGGCATTTGGTTCCTGAATATCGAAGGAAACCAGGCCGGGAGCTATTATCTATACCAAATCACCCTGCCTGGCTCCATTTCTGGCTCGGTCAGGATCACCGAAGTGAATGATCCCTACGCAAAAGGTTCATCAGCCAATTCTGGGCGCACTTTGGTATTCAATCCGGCGGATACAGACCCTCCGGGTTGGGTAGAGGATCATTTTGTGGGTCTCCGACGGAACACCGATGCCATACTATACGAGGCGCACGTGCGTGATTTCACCATAAACCCACAGTCCGGGGTAAACCCGGAATGGAGAGGCAGGTTTCTTGGCTTTGCCCAATCAGGAACCGTGAACAGCGCCGGACTTGCCACCGGGTTGGATCACCTTGTGGAACTGGGCATTACCCACGTTCACCTCCTGCCTGTTTTTGATTATGCCGGAGGCGATGAAAGACAGGGACCGGGGTCCTACACCTGGTATGACTGGGGCTACGATCCCGTGCTTTATGACAATTTGGAGGGGTCCTATTCCACACAGCCCAACGGAACATCACGCCAAGCGGAGTTCAAAAAACTGATAATGGCCCTGCACCGGCGTGGGATTGGAGTGGTCTTGGATGTGGTTTTCAACCACACCGATGCTGTTGGCGACGCCCCCTTTTCCATTTTTGACAAAATTTACCCGGGCTACTTTTATCGCACCGATGCGGCCGGGCATCCCGCCAATGCCAGCGGTTGTGGGAATGAATTTGCGTCCGAACGACCCATGGCGCGGAAGTTCATACTGGATTCCATCCAATATTGGATGCGTGAATACCATGTGGACGGTTTTCGTTTTGATTTGATGGGTTTGCTGGACAAGACCACCATGAAGGCTGTTTATCAGGCGGCAAAAGCCATCAATCCTTCCGCAATCATTTATGGCGAAGGTTGGAGCATGGAACAGGTCCTTCCACCGGATCAAATGATGACCCAATCGGCGGTGCAGGGGACCGGGGTGGCGGCGTTTAACGACGGGATCCGCGACAACATCAAAGGAGATGCCGGAAACGCCCCGGCCCGCGGGTTTATCCAGGGATTAGCTCCTCCGTATGGAGGGATGGGCATGTTTTATTTGAATTTGAAAGGCCAGGGCACCGGGCGCGGGCCGGGGGCCATTCCTGTTTTTTCTCCCAATGAAACCATCAATTATGACTCCGTGCATGATGATTTATGTTTGTGGGATAAAATCGCCGCCTCTGCGGCTGACCAGCCGGAAAGCATCCGCGAGCAGATGGACAAATTGGCTGCCGGGATCATACTCACGGCCCAAGGCGTTCCATTTCTGCATGCCGGGGATGAATTCCTCAGGTCCAAACAGGGTGTGGCCAACAGTTATAACAATAATGACCCTGATGTGAATCCGATCCATTGGGACCTGAAAACAGCGCACGCCGGGGTGTTTCGTTTTTACCGGGGCCTTGTGGCCATGCGGAAGGCTCATCCCGCGTTTCGCATGGATCAGGCTGCGCAGGTCAATGCATGCATGGAATTTGTGCCCGGCCTGGGAGATCACCTGGTGGCCTACGTGCTGAAGGATCATGCCAATGGTGACACATGGCGAAATATCCTGGTGGTTTACAATGGATCGGGCGTGAAGCGACAGGTGGCCATCAGCGGAACATGGAAGGTGGTGGCCGATGCGCGTGATGCGGGCGTGGACGATTTGCGCACGGTTTTTGGTCCCGTGTCCGTGGAGCCTTTTTCCTTATTGGTGGCCCATTCTGCAGATTCCATATCCTTTCTGAAACAGCCGCCCCTGACCAATTGAGCGCGGCGGAGTGACAGGAGGCGAGAAATTTGCCCGGATTCACAGATATTGCCTTTCCACCCGTTGGTTCTAGCAGGCGGATCTACATCCAAAAGGGATTGCGAAATCAACCCTTTGATCCTTTTCCGTTCCGCCTGGCCTGGCGCGGCCGCGGGTTCTGGTTGGATTTTTGCTTTTGATTCTGAGGTGGCTGCTCGCGAGGGGAAACCAGATCGGGCAAGGTGTCCGGTGCGGGTGCAATTTCTGGCTGGGGTTTGGTTTGTGGAGAGAGCATCACCATCAGCAGCAGACCCACGAGGCAGATGAGCGCTGTAAAAACACCGGCAAGGCTGATGTTCCGAAGGCCCGGGGGTGGGAGGAATTTGAATTCCACCTTGTGCAAACCGGGTGGAATTTGCACTCCCTGCATCAAAAAATTGCATCGCAACAAATGGGCGGCCTGGCCATCCACCCACACCTTCCAGGCGGGATCATACCGATCATTCAACATCAGAATACTGGTTGTGCCAGCCTGGGCCTGCAAGACCACGTCCTTTGGGGAATAGTGCCGTATTTCCGCCGCTTCCACCGGGTTTGTCGAATTGTTGGAAGGACAGACCGGGGCGGATTCATCCACAATCATCTCAGTTTCCGGGTTAAAAGTCGGATTGAAAAGCTTGTCCAAAACCGATTTGTCCTGAGTGTCGTTGTCCCAGTGGGTATAAACGCACGCTCTCGGCAAAATGTTGCCCATTTCAAAAAGTGAAAAAAGCCCGTTCGCCGAAAGGGAAACCGTAAAGTCTGCCGGGTCGTGTGTCTGGTATGGGGCGTTGGCTTTAGGGACAATATCAAATTGTATCAGGGGTTTTAGGGGGTGTTCGAACAGGTTTGAATTGTCTTCCCAGACCGTCTCCAACTCCGAGGGTCCGAGCATGTATCGTGTGTTGGTGAGTTGCCAGGCGCGGAGGATGGGGGTCAGGGAATTGGTCGTCTGTGTGGGGTCATACTGTTTTTGGTAAGCGGCGAGATCCTCCGGCAGGCGTGGTACGGATACCATGTCAAAGGCCTGAATGTTATAGTAGGGGAACTGGTGTTGGAGCCACTCCACCTTGTAAAGATTCCGGATTAAAGCCAGGGGCGGCGGCAGTCGCATGGGCACCAACACCACGCGTTGGTCTTGGGGGTGTTGTCTCAAATAATCCAGCACCGGGTTGGTGGAATATTTTTCCTTGTAATCCACCGGCACAATCCACGGCAGATTGGCCCGCCCCAAATCCACCAGCAGAAAAAGCAGAATGACCAAGGCTCCAAGCGAGCGGCGTTTTCCCGAAAAGGCGCCTGTCTTCAAGAGAATGATCAAACAGGCTGCTCCTGTTAAAAAAACCGCCCCCCAGCCAGCCGCACGGATGCTGAAGTCCGCATCCAAATCCGCCAGGGAGATTAACCGGACTGATTGAAGGTACTCCACCAGGTCCGACCGGTGGCTGGCGTAGGCCATCCAGGCAAAAATACTGGCCAGAGCCAGCGCCACGCACACCAGTACTCCATGCCGTTCCAATCGGGCCGCCCGTCCAAGCCAGCCGGGTGTTCCTTTTCCCCCTGCGGCCACGGCAAGTTCTTTGGAGGACATGTAACGGCGGTCCATGGCGTCCAAGCCCAGGGCAAATAAAACCCCCATGGCCACGTCAAAGACATAGAGGAATTTAGTGGGATTGCGGATCGTGGAGACGTAGGGGAGCTGATAAAACAGGTGGTAAAAAGGAGCGTAATGGCCCAAAGCGAGCATGAGAGAGACAGTGGCCAATCCCGAATAAAAAATCACCCAGCCCCTGAGCCGCCGGTCAAACACCGGGTTTTTGCGAACCAACAGCGCGCCAACCGCCCAAAGCCCCACCAATGCGGTTAAGGCGCCCACATAATTGCCCCCTCCTGTGTAACGGATAAAACCCAGGGGAGGAGTCCCCTGACTTCCATTTTCCAAAAAAGTGTCCCAGGCCGCATCGCGCCCCATGTTTCCCCAATAGTTACCGCCATTTGGGGTGTCCATCCGATATCCAAACAACCCAGGAACAACCAGTCCTAAAACCTCGGCCTTGGGCAGGCTCCACTGGGTTGCCCAATGCCAGCGATCTGCCTTGGTTTGAGAGTCTTGCGCTGTGCCTTGAACGTTGTGAATGGAAAATTGAATCAGCCCTTGGACGGATTGCGCCGCCAGAAAAAAAGCCAGTGCAGTCACCACGCCAAGCCTGCCCAGTCCGACCGCCACATTTTTGACCCTGTCCCCCTGCTGATGAAGAGTTTGAAACACCATGAACAGAACCACCACCAAGCTAAGGATGGCTCCCACATCTGCCGCCTCCACCACTGCTTCCCCCACTGCAAAACCGGCAAGGGCAAGTCGCAACCAGGTTTGCCCGGGTTTAACCCTGGCCAGAGCGGCCATCGCCAAAAAGGTCATTGCCAACGCAAAATCATGGGCAGCCACACCCCAACAGGCCACCGAAAAGCAGCTTGAATTCAGCATCATTGCCATCCCGCCCGCGACACAGGCCAGCATGCTCAAACCCAGCTCACGAAAAAAACACCAGCTTCCCAAACCCAGAAGCAGAAGGGAGGTGAACGCGTAAAATTTGGAAAAATAGACGGGCCCCAGAAGCCATTGTAGAACAAAGGTCAGTCCGGGCGCAGCCGGCCCGGTATCCAGGCCCACGGAATTTAAATCCGACCAGCATCCGGAGAAACGTCCCGGCATGGCATGGCATGCCGCCATCAATTCCCCGAGCGGGCCGTCATTGGAAAATAAAACCTTCCCCGGAATGATTGCCGGGAGGAACAGGCACAATAATATGGCCCCAAATAAAAAGGACGCGGTTCCCCAACCTCCCCGGAGGAGCCTGTCCATCAAACCAGATAATTTCATCTTATCGCTGTCCCGATTCCTCCGTGCCTGCCTCCGCCCGGCTCCAGTGTGAAAGGTCCCTGCCCAGCAAAGCGCTTAATGCTTCCACCTCGCCCTGCATCTCGCGGCGGACATTGTTTTTCAGCCTGATTTCAAAAGGGGCCCGGATTGCGGGCCGCACATTCATGGAGCATAGCCCCAGGCCGGCTTTTTGCACCAGCTTGAAAAGCGGTGCGGGCAGCCAAGTGCGCAGTTGGACTGCCGAGCTCCGCAGCCATGGATCCTGCAACACTCCCCGCAAGAATTTGCTTTTTACTGTTTGGTTGCCATTGATGAT
The DNA here is from genome assembly GCA_021817945.1 of bacterium. Classification (GTDB taxonomy): domain Bacteria; phylum Verrucomicrobiota; class Verrucomicrobiia; order Limisphaerales; family UBA11358; genus UBA11358. The sequence continues at coordinate 38,288 of JAKAFL010000031.1, forward strand.
GTCGAAACTCATTTCCTCAGGAATGCGCGCCGGATCCAAACCAAGGAATTTTACCACATCCCGGTAAACCTCTCCGGTTCGCTCCGCAAAATCGTCCCAGAGGATTACCTTGACCTGTTTGCGGCCAAATACATCCAGATACCTTTTCACTTGATCCGCGTAACACGCCGTCCGGTAATAATCCAATCCCTGCGGAAAATAGGCTTGGCGCGAAAGTTGATGGCCTTGGCGTCGGTCTTTTACTGCTTCCAATGCCTGTCCAAAACTTTCCAAATGTTCATTCCCATCGCACAAAAACTGGTGGTACATGGAATACATCATCATGGTCGGTTCCCGAAGCATGATGATGATGCGCGCCTCCGGATTGAAGGCCTTAATTTCAGACGCCGCCAGCTCGGACCGCAAATACCAGACCGAACATTCCCCAACACACTGCCGGGAGGCACCATCTCGGAATTCGGAGGCGTATGCAGCGGTGTCTCGACGGTAAAATTGGGGCCCGAATTTCAAATCCCCGCCAAAATGATGCATTTCCTTGCGTGCCATGAAAACATCCGGATGAGCGGCAAGGTACTGATTCAATGCCGTGGTTCCGCATTTTGGGGCTCCGACAATGAAAAAATTGGGTATCTTATTGGGAAGAATAGAGTGAACCTGAACCGGGTGTGGATGGGCGGAAAGAGGGTCCAGTTTCGCCAGGGTTTGCGACATATTTCGAATTCGCTTCGCATTTAATATGCCATGTTTCAGGGGTTCCGAGTTGACGCATCTTTCTTCTTTCAGGTTTTTTAGAGTGGAACCACCAAAGCAGATAATAATGCCCTTGTTTACGTCTGTTTTTTGGCATTTTTGGCCGCCAAGGGGCCCTGATTTTTGCGAAATTGCCGGAAAAAATCCAAGGGTGGTTCCTTTAACGCCTACCAATTATGAACTGTTTGGTGGAATTTGGGTGTATTCACCCAATGAAGCTGGGTGGGTAAACCCATTTTGTTTGGGCAATTTCGCCCCAGGCGGATTATATATTAAAAAGCCAGGGTGGTTACCCGGTGCAGAATCAGTTTAAACCGGGCGGCCTTGGTGAAAAGACGTTAAAATCAATGCCGTTCACCGTGGTGCTTTCACCATACACACTGATGTAAAAATACCTGGCCACAAGATCAAAGTCCGGCAAAAGGGTGAAGTCAAACCAATCATGCATGGCGGGTGGCATCAGGCGGGATTGGATTCCAGAAACAGGGGTGGATTTCATCAGCTTGAATGCCGTTTTCAAACTCTCGGCTTGGTTTTCGTACCCCAAAAATCCTCCATGGTCGCCGCCAATCTGGGCGATGGCATCGGCCAAGCCGGGTAAACGGCTCAAAGGTTGCGAAGGACCATCGGTGCTCCGGAGGTATTGTTCCAGCATGCCATCGTCCGTGCTCAGGGCTATGTACACCCCACGGGAGGTGACCAATAGAGGCGGGCCATTCACCAGGGAGCCATCTGGCATATGGCGGGGATGGGACATGATCGAATAAATTTTATGACCCATGTAATCCCTGGGCTCAGGTGCCCCCTCCTGGCTGGACACCATCGCGGCAATCACATTGATGGCCTGAATAACCTGGTCTGGGTGGCTGACCTTGAACAGTGTCAGATTGGGTGGATTGGCCATTTGAGACAGCGTGTCGCCCAAGGGTTCCTCTTGGTAGCTGATCAGGTCGTCTCCCAAGTTGCCAAACAGATAGGAACGAAGGTCAAAGCCAGGGTCTTTTTGCTGTGCCGAGGTGTTGGCCAGATCAATGATGGAGTTCAAATAGGAAAGACCACTGGGTGAGAAGGAGGAGACGAGTTTTTCCGCAGTGGCCCATGCCTGCTGGCCATCCAGACGAAGCCGGGAATATTTGACCACATCGGCAGGCACAAATGGCGGCACCGAGGCATCTCTTTGCGGCAGGGCCAGCAGCGAAACCAGCCCCGTGCGGTTTTCGGCAGGCGTGTTCAAATGGATGTTCAAATGCGACCCATCCCTTGACTCGCGCAAGGTCAGGCTGAACGACTTCAACGAATCCAATCCCAGGGTCTCAAGGATTTTAACCATGTTTTGGCTGCGGCTGAAAGCCGAGGAATCGTCGCCGGAATCACTTCCGGATTTTTCAGCCAATTCAACAAGGTGGTGGACATCCATCCAGGCAAAGTAGGTGGGTTTGTCCCGGAACTGGGTAAGCTGGTCGGAAACAAAAATAGGGTTGTCTTTCAAGGCCGGTTCGGAGCCGCCCCGGAGATGACCCACCACGGGTTCCAATGCATACTCCGAATTGCCAGCCACGAGCATGCTCTGGTATTGGGCCACGTACACGTCAGAGGGAGGTTCCGGCTTGGGCTGGACTCCTATTTCTGAAACTTGCGGACGTTGGGGCAGCAGGGCCGCAAGATCATTCGAAGAAAGGGTCAATACCGTGAAATCCACTCCGCGAATCTGCTCTGTGCGCAGGTTGCGGCCGCTATCCCTCCATTTCTTGATCAATGCCGTCAGGTTGGTGTGGAGCGCTTCCGATTGGTCTTTTGCGTCCAAAAGAAACACGAATGCAGGCGGGGCAACCGTTGTGCCAGCCGGGGCGGCGGCCATGCCAAAAGTGAGCTGGCCATGCGGCAGGGCCATGAAGTCTTGCAAGGGTATTCCAATGTTGGCTTGAATCGGTGCCAAAAACTGGCTGTTGATTTTGTCCATGAAGTGGTCCCGAAACGGTTTCATGGCCGGGTCATTCCAAAACATCAACTGCGGGGAAACCCGGGATGCCTCCCGCAAGGCGTCGAAATCAGGAATGGTAAAGACAAATAGTGCGTCCTCGGGCAAAAGCGCCTCCGCAGGCGGCATGGCGGCCTGCAATAGTGAGCACTTAACAAAACAAAGGATGGACACTGCCATCAGGAAGGGGCGAGAGGGCGTCATGATTTGGTGGTTTTCAGTTTTCAAACTCGTGTTGAAGAACAGCGGATGGAACAAACGCCAACACCGCATTTCCTGGCAATGGCTGAAAATGCGCAAGGCCTGATCCGCCTTTCATGGGTTGGCCTGAAGATGGGTTGAGGTCCGGCTCGGGGGTTGGAGATACCGATAGGGATTATTGGGATTGTCTGTTGAGTAGGCAAACGCATCCCGATGATCCAAAAAGTTTTTCACCAATTCCACCGGGATGGCAAAACCCAAACCTTCCCCGAAAGTGATTTTCATGTTGGTGACGCCCACCACCTCTCCAGCCAGGTTGAACAGGGGTCCACCGCTGTTTCCCGGGTTGATCTGGGCCGTGGTTTGGAGGTAAAGCTCGCCCTCCAGCTCCCGGGTTTTTGTGCTGATTATGCCTTGCGTGACAGTGCGCTCCAGACCCAACGGACTGCCAATGGCAAACACGGTGTCGCCCACGCTTAAATCATCCGAACTCCCAAGGCTGACCGCCTTGAAACGTGGCGCATTGTGGTCCTGGATTTGCAGCAGGGCCAGGTCGTGGAATTTGTTGATGGCAATGATTTTAATCTGCTTGTAGATTTCCCGGTCCAGGTTCCCATCGTTTTGCCGGTACACCTCCACTGAAATTTCTGTTTCGCCCTCAATCACGTGAAAATTGGTGATGAGAAATCCGTCCGGGTTGATGAAAAATCCCGACCCCAAACCTTCCGGGGTTCTGACCTGGACCACGGCTTCGCCAATCTGCTTGACCAGGCTGCTGACATCGTGGGCAACGAAAGGCCGCGCTGTTCCATCATAAAACTGACCGCGATCCACGGCTGCGGCAGAGGGGACCACTGCTTTTGCCTTTTGGCTGATGACACCCGTGATGAAGCTTCGGGGAATGACCAAGACGGTGTACCCCACGTCCACCACCAGTGAATCGGGTTTCTCGGCAAGAATCTGGCCGGTAACGGCTTTTTGGTCCTTGAGTTGGATCGTGTCACCATGCCCAGCCACCACCCCGCTGGCCAGCAGGGCGCAAAGGACGGCGTTTTGTTTCAACGACATTTGCATGACTCTAAACCAGGGATTTGGATTTGACAAGCCGCCAACCGTTCAAAAAAAATCCGGGATTTCGCTCCCGGGATTCCTTTTCACGCGCCATTTATTAGGGCACACTCCGCCCGGTGATTGACACGCTTGAATCCTTAAACCGTCTTATTGATGCCATTCAAAAAGTCCCCTGGGTGGCCATGGATACCGAGGCAGACAGCCTGCATGCCTATCCTGAAAAAGTCTGTCTTATCCAAATCACCACACCGCTGGGTGACGAACTGGTGGATCCCCTGGCCGGGCTGAATCTGCAGCCGTTATTGGAGGCTCTCAAGGCCCATGAATTGATCTTTCATGCCGCTGATTATGATTTGCGGTTGCTCTGGAAGCATCACCGTTTTTTGCCCTCCACCATATTTGACACCATGCTCGCGGCAAGGCTGTTAGGCGAACGCCAGTTTGGCCTGGGGCACCTCGTCCAAAAGTTTCTGGGCATCACCTTGGACAAAGGTTCCCAAAAAGCGGATTGGGCACGCCGGCCACTCACAGAAAAGATGATTGCCTACGCCCGCAATGATACCCATTTTCTCAAGGATCTGGCGGATGTGTTTGGCAGGGAATTAAATGCCAAGGGCAGGCTCGCCTGGCATCAGGAATCCTGTCAACGCCAAATCAATGAGGCGTCCGAGCTTTCCGAGGCGGATCCGGAAAAAATTTGGCGTATCAAGGGGAGCGCTTTCCTGGATCGTCCAGCCCTGGCTGTGTTGAGGGAGCTTTGGCGCTGGCGTGAGGGCCAGGCCATCGAGTCCAATCGCCCTCCGTTTTTTATCTTGTCCCACGAAATCATGGTTGATTTATCGCGTGCTGCCGCCAGCGGCAGTCCCTTGGACCGCCTGATTCCGCAACGCATGCACCCGCGCCGCAGGGAAACCCTGGCAACGGCCCTTCGAAAGGGCTTGGCAACACCGTCTTCAAGCCTGCCTCCCATTTTGCGTCACACATCCAAGCGGCCATCCGAGCAGGAATTTCAGCGTTTTCGTGAGCTTGAAAAGATCCGGGATCAACAGGCATCGGCGCTTGGCCTGGACCCCACTTTGATCGCCAGCAAAGCGGTATTGGGTGATTTGGCGCGCGACTGGGATGGGGAATCGCCCAAGTTGATGTCCTGGCAGCGAAATTTGCTCCAAACCCTTCAATTGACCAACCGTTGATGCGCACCCCTTAATTCACCAATTCGAAGGCGTAACCCTTCAAGTACTCTGTCTCGGGAATCATGGGAATGATGGGGTGATCGGGTGACTGGGAGAAAAATGCCACCTGTCTGAGAGCTTTGCGTGTGTCGTAGGCTGCCGCCAGCACAGTGTCCAGGAACAGCCCCGCGTTGACATGGTGGGAACAGCAAAAAGTGGCCAGCGTACCACCACGTTTGAGCAGTTTGAGCGCCCGCAGGTGAATCTCCTTGTAGCCTCGCAGGGCGTCTGGAACAGAGGCGCGGTTCCGTGTGAAGGATGGTGGATCCAGAATGATGGAATCAAAACACGGCACCACCTTCTCGTGGGGATTCACCGCCGTCCGCGCTTTCAGCCAGTCAAAGACATTCACTGTCTCGTAGGTGCATTTACCGGCTAGATTGTTGGATTCTCCATTTTTGCGCGCCGCTTCAATGGCTGCGGCGCTCTGGTCCAGCATGTGCACGGATTCGCAGCCCGCCCGGGCGGCGTGCAGGCCAAAACCACCCAGAAAACTGAAACAGTCCAGAACCCGGCCTCCGCGCGTCAATCGTGCGGTCGCCTCGTAATTGGCCTGTTGGTCCAGGTACATTCCCGTCTTGTGCCCGGCGGCCAAATCTGTTTCAAAAACCAATCCATTCAGTTTGACTCCCACCTTGGCAACCGCCTCGCCGGCCAGCAAACCATTGCTGGGTTCCAAACCTTCAAATTTTCGAGCAGTGACATCACTGCGCTCAAGGATGGCGCGCGACTTGAAAATCCGTCCCAGGGCCTCAACGATTAGCCCTTTCCTGACTTCCATGCCCAGGGCCGAGATTTGCACCACCAACACGTCTTCATACTTGTCCACGATCAATCCACTCAGGCCGTCGCTCTCTGAATTCACCACCCGGTAGGAAGTGGCGGAGGGCATGTGTCGCTTGCGCACAGCCAAAGCTTCCCGGATGCGCTCCTCAAAAAATGCGGCATCCATCTCCAAACGGTCCGCGGCAATCATCCGCACCCGGATTCTGGACTTTGAATTGTGCATTCCCACCCCTAGCAAACGTTGCCGATGATCCTTGACCTGCACCAAGGCCCCGTCCTCGGCAGGTTGGGTCTGCCTTAGAATCTCACCCGAATAAATCCAGGGATGTCCGGCCACAATTCGGTCGGCTTCGCCGGGCTTGAGTATCAATGTTGCAAGGGCTTTCATCAGTTTGGGTTGCTTGGGGTTTTCTGCCACGGAGGCGTGGCCCCGCATGCTCAATCAGAGTACAGGATTTTTATCCGTCGTCCACGGGAATATCGGGCCATCTGCGGGCAGTGCGGACAGGATTATGGCATATCCCCTCGGGAGATCGGGTGGCCCCGATGGATGCCCCGCTGGTGCGTTGAGCCTGCCTGAAAAGGACGATGCGATCGGTTTCGGGGCGCAGGGTTCAAGGGTTTGAAGGGCAAGCCTTGGCAAGGAAAATTATCCAACCTGCGCCTTCGACTGAGTAGCAGCGAATTTTTAAATGGTTTTACTGATCATTGCATAAAATAGTGAGTTCAAAAGGACAAGTCGGCCTGTTTCCAGAAGGCGGCAACCAGGGTGGTTTTGCGGCGTTGGGCGGTGCGCAGTCCTTGGCGGGCCAGCCAGTGCAACTC
>JAKAFL010000080.1 GCA_021817945.1 bacterium
TTTTATAACACCCGGCGGTTCCACAGCGCCTTGGGTTATCAATCTCCTGTGGATTTTGAAAACCAGTTCAGTTAAACATTAACCAAGAACTCCGCTTTTCCTGTCCACGTTTTCGAAGAAAGATCAGTCAGTGCGAACTGAAATCAATACGTATTTGGAAAACTCAGCACCAACCTCTCCCTACAGAGCCTGTCTGAAAATGGCAATGGACACTGCGGCACGTCTTTTGTGTTCAACCTTCGTTGCTCGCTCCTTACAGGCCCATGAGGGGCCTGCTCGTCGCTTGCGCCTCGGCTGAACCCAAAATCCGTTGCCGCAGCATCGATTGTCATTTTCCGACAGGCTCTGGCCCTCTCCTTAATATAATTGGCGGAGAGGGTGAAAAAGGCGTCGGGTTTGCGGAGGTTTTTCAGCCCGAAAAACGAAATTGCCGCATCCTGACCTTTTCCGTTTCGCTTTTCCGTTTCAAGTGTTTTGTAATCTAATTATTGACTTCAAATTCAACGTGTCATAAACATGATTAACAATCATTGAAAAACTCACAATAACATCCTCATGAGCAAAATATCTGCAATTTACCCTGTGTTTGCGACCATTCTGGCGGCTGGATTATCGGCGGGCGCCCAGGATTTTTCCCAAAACGATGGCAAAGTGGCTGCCTTGCTGTCGCAAATGACGCTGGATGAAAAAATCGGGCAGATGGTGCAGGCAGATTGCATGGCCTTGACCAATGCCTCCGAGGTGGCGACGTATGACTTGGGATCGGTTTTAAGCGGCGGCAATTCGGATCCTGCCGCAGGAAACACGGCCCAGGATTGGCTGGATTGGGTGAATGGGTATAAGGCCGAGGCATTGAAAACGCGGCTGAAGATTCCCCTTTTGTACGGGGTGGACGCCGTGCACGGGCACAACAACATACTCGGGGCGGTGATTTTTCCCCATCATATAGGGCTTGGGGCCACGCATGATCCGGACCTGGTCCGCCAGGCGGAGCGGGTGACGGCGCAGGAAGTGGCGGGCACAGGCATACGCTGGGCCTTTGATCCGTGCGTGGCCGTGCCGCAGGATGAGCGATGGGGGCGCACCTACGAGGGCTACAGCGATGACACGCGCTGGGTGAGCGAACTGGGCGTGGCGGCCATTCAGGGATTGCAGGGCAGCCAACTGGGCGCCGACCCGCAAACCGTGCTGGCCTGCGCAAAACATTACCTGGGCGACGGAGGCACACACAACGGAGTGGACCAGGGAAACACCGAGTGTGATGAGGCCACGCTGCGGGCGCGTTTTCTGCCGCCCTACGCGGCAGCCGTGAAAGCGGGTGTGGGTTCCATCATGGTTTCCTACAGCAGTTGGAACGGCGTCAAGATGCACTCCAATAAATACCTGCTCACCGATGTCCTGAAGGGAGAACTGGGTTTCCAGGGTTTCCTTGTCTCAGACTGGGCTGCCATTGACCAGATTGCACCCGATTACAAGGAGGATGTGGAACGCTCCATCAATGCGGGATTGGACATGGTGATGATTCCTTACGGACCCGGCCAGAAAAACAACTTTGTGGAGTTCATCCAGGACCTGAAATCGTTGGTGGCGGAAGGCAAGGTCGCCCCCAACCGGATTGATGACGCCGTGACCCGCATTTTGAGGATCAAATTTCAAATGGGTTTGTTTGATGGGGATGCCACAGACCCCGCCTTGACGCAAGCAATCGGGTCGCCGGAGCACCGCGCGGTGGCGCGGCAATGTGTCCGGGAATCGCTGGTACTGTTGAAAAACGAGGGGCACGTGCTGCCGTTGTCCCGCAAAATCGGGAATTTGGTGGTGGCGGGCGAGGCCGCTGATGACTTGGGCATGCAGTGCGGGGGATGGACCATTGACTGGCAGGGCAAGGTTGGCAACGTCACCCCCGGCGGCACCACTTTGCTGCAAGCAATCAAAACCACGGTTTCGCCGGATACCCAGGTGCGATTTTCTGCTGATGGTTCCGATCTCGCCGGGGCCGATGCGATCGTGGTGGTGGTGGGTGAAAAGCCCTATGCGGAAATGAAGGGCGACACCAAAAAGCCGGATTTGACCATGGACGATCAAATGCTGATTGCCCGTGCGCAGGCCACCGGCAAACCCGTGGTCACCATACTTTTCTCGGGCCGGCCTTTGGTTTTGGGCAAGGCCCTTCAAAACAGTTCCGCCCTTGTGGCAGCCTGGCTGCCGGGCACCGAAGGGGAAGGAATAACCGACGTGTTATTTGGCGATTATCCATTCAATGGGTCACTTCCACGGCCCTGGCCCAAGACAGACCGCCAGATTCCCACCCTGAGTTCCGGCGGGAAATGCTTGTTCCCGGATGGCTTTGGCTTGAAGAATTGAGGCAGGCCTATTTCCCCGCGCAGGTGGCTGCGGGGCGTATCCGTCGTGCCTGCACTCATGGCAGGGTCCATTGGTATTGACCCGGCAGAGGGGCAGGGTGGTCAGGCCAAAGCATGGTTTGATCATTCTTTACAAATTTGGAGGGATATGAGGGGATGAGGGTGATACTGCGTCAACTGCGCACTCATTATCCGTGAGCGGTTGATCATGTGATGAGTCTTGGGGACCGGCTTGAGGTCATCTTCCGGGTCCGGGCGGTCTGGAATGGCCTTTATGGGCGTGGACATGCCCGGAGGTTTGCGGGAACTGGGGTGGACGGAGACAACATTGACGCTGGCCTGGATCGCCGGACGGCTTCAGATGGGTTCGCCGGGATAAGTCAATCATCTGCTGTATCGCAGCCGTAAGCAGAGCGCAAAAAGGGGCAAAATATGACATTATCAAGAACCCCTTTATTTCTGTCACCTATCTCGCCGGTTCATACCGTGTCGAGTAGCCCTTGACACGAATTTATCGCCTTGGATAGTTTTATTTGATGGTAACTATCAAACCGATCACTCGTAGCTGCCTTCTCCTCGCAGGGCTGCTCCTTTTTTTGCTGGCCTCCGGGACGGCCCGCGCTGGCATCAACATGTATCTATCCATTGCCAACAGCTCCGGCCCCATCTCGGGCGAGGTCACCAATACCGGTTTCGTCGGGGATATTTGGGTCACAAACTTCTCATGGAGCGTGGCGAATTCCGACACCGCCGTCGGCGTCCCTGTACAGACCAAGCCGGTCTTTGGTGCCCTGACCATCACCAAAACCCTTGATCTCGCTTCCCCGGTGCTTATGGAAGATTGCGCCGTCAGCCAGCCCATCACTTCGGCCGTTCTCTCCTTTCAAAGCCAGCTTGGCATACAACCCGTCTTTTATACCATCACCTTGGCCAACGGCTTTGTCACTAGCGTCAATTCCAGCGGCAGTACTGCCGACGGTCGGCCGCTGGAAACCATCACCCTTATCTATAACAAAATCACTTGGGAATATCAGCAACTGGACCAAAACGGCAATCCCGTCGGATCACGAGTCAAACACAGTTACGACCTGAGCACCGGGACCGGTTCTTGAACGCAGGTTATCCGTCCGGCTTGAATTTAAAGGATTTTTCCATGCTTAACCACGTCCGCCGCTTTCGGTTTGCGCTTCTACTGGCGGCATGTCTGCCCGCCGCCGCCCGCGCCGATTGGGAAGGTTTTCTGCGGTTGGACACCGTAACCACCAATGCGACCTACGAAAACTACCGCGGCTGGATCCCGGTTTGGCAGGTCAGCTCCGTTGGTCTCCAGCGCTCTCCCACCAACTTCACCCCCGCGTTGCAGGCCTATCAGCTCACCAAATTGACTGACCAATATTCTCCCGCGCTGGCGGTCGTTGCTGCCACCGCCGCGAGCAACACCGTGCCGCTGACCGCCACGCTGGACCTCGTGGACACCAACCTGGCCAGCGTTTATTTCCGGCTGAATCTCTCCAATGTCGTCGTGCAACGGTTCACCCAATCGGGCGGCTCCGCCGACAACTCAATGTTGGACCAAGTTCGGCTTGTGGCCGGCGATGTTTCCTGGAACAGCCAGGTCTTCAGCGCCACCGACGGTTTGCCCTTGGGTTCCACCGCCAGCACCTATTCGTATATCACCCAACTCGGCACCGAAACCACCGGCAAGGCCAGCTTCATGGCCGTCGGCATCATCGGCCATGGCGGTGCCAGCCTCAGTTGGACCGCCACCGCCGGCAAGAAATACCAAATCTATGCCGCGACCAGCCTGACCCAGCCCTTCACGGCCGTTGCCCAAGTCACCGTCGCCAGCACTGGCCTGTTCAATTACCCCATCACTTTCAACCTGCCCTCCATGTTCTTCGTCGTGCAGGCCCTGCCGGCCGGCTATTAGCCCGAAAAGCGAAATTCAAAAGGCCAAGATGCCGCAATCTAATGGATGCGAACTCTTTGGAAAAATCTCTCCAGACCGCTTCGGGTAGGGTTTCGATTTTTCAAAAGAGTTTCTGCACCAGCATCTTGCGGCATCTTAGCCTCTGGAATGCCCGGCTTATTCCACCGGCATGAACCGAATGCGCCATTTTGGCCCACAAATTGTGTTATAGACCCTAAATTTGATGCAACACTTATGAAGCACAGGGGATTGAGTGTAAGTTGCAAAAAATGAAAGAAAGGGCGAGGGGTATCTTGCCAGTCAAACTCCATCATGGTAAGATACCGGCAGTGGAAATTGAGTATCAAAAAGTTAAAAATGTTATGAATTCATCAACCCAACACCTTCATATCGGCACATTTTTCCGCTTTTTTTTAACAAAAACTCTGGCGGTGTGTTTAAGCGGGGCTGTCCTTGCAATGGTCACTTTTATGTGCGATGCGCAAACGAACATCGAAATGGTCTTTCACAGCTTCACCAACAGCCCGGACGGGGTGGAGCCTGTAAGCAGCCTGGCGCTTGGGCCGAATAACGCTCTTTACGGCACCACGTTAAGTGGCGGCAACACAAGCACCAGTTCGGGAACGCTGTTTACGATCAATGTGGATGGCAGTGGATATAAAGTATTGCACAATTTCAGCTCGTCGGAGTCCAAGGGCGATAGTCTTACCTCCCCTCCTTACCAATTGTTTACTGTCACTTATGGCTCTGATGGCACGCTTTATGGAACCACATTTGGAGGCACCAATGGGAATGGATCCGTGTTTAGAGTCAATCCAGATGGCAGCAGTTACAGTGTGATTCACAGTTTCGGAACCTCTGATGCCGCCCCCGGGTCTTTGATTCAAGGGCGGGATGGAAAACTTTATGGCACCTCTCAAAGCGCCATTTTCACACTTGCCACGTCTGGAAGCAATTATACCGTTCTGCACCTTTTCACCAACAGCCCAGATGGCGATGCTGTTTTTGGAAAACCGATGCAAGCCGCCGACGGCACAATCTACGGCACAACCTATTTTGGCGGTACCAATGGATCCGGCACGATTTACAAACTGAATCCAGACGGCAGCGGATATGCCGTGCTGTATAGTTTTGGTGCCGCCCCGGATGGCGCGAATCCCTATTCCGGCTTGGCTCAGGGCGCCGACGGTGCCATTTACGGGACCACTATTCGAGGAGGCCTTAATGGTCAAGGAACCGTCTTTAAAATAAATCCTGATGGCAGCGGCTATATAATTTTGCACAACTTTAATCTGGCAGACGGTGTCGGCCCGTTGGGTGGAGTTATCGCTGGTTTGGGCAATGTGATTTATGGCGTCACTTCCGGGCAAGGTCTCTACACTGGTGGAACTCTTTTCAGCCTTTCGCTGGATGGAAGCGCCTATGATGTATTGTACAATTTTGGTAGCAGCGGCATTTCTGACGCCTCGCAACCTTACGGAGGACTTGTACAAGGACCTGCTTCCGCTGGCACCCTGGCGCTTTATGGAACCACTGTCTATGGTGGCACCTCGCATGTGGGCGCAATCTATAGTCTCTTGGTGAATCCACCCCTGAGCATCGCGCCTATCAGCGCCGCCTCAAATGGCAACCAATCTGTGGTTTTCTGGCCTGCATGGGCGTTGAATTACGTGCTGCAAACCACCACCAATCCGGCATCGGGAACCTGGACCACGGTATCCAATGCCATTCCCGTGACGGGCGTGCAAATAACCAATACTTCCCCGGCCGCTTTCTTCCGTCTTATCCGTCCGTAAAAGGAGCTGGACCTGTGATTGAAGCCCAGAGTGGATCAAAAGCGGTCGGCATATCACTGTGGCGGGCTTTAACGATGGCGAGAACAAAGCCCGTAGGCAAAAGCGCCGTCGCCCAGAGGGTTTTCGCGCCCAAGCCGGTCTGGCGTTGTTGCTTCTCGGTCGAGGACCCTCTAGGGTATGCTTCCCTGTTGCGCTTGGCCAGAGCGGCTTGGGCACGCAAACAGCAACCTCCCGAATTTTCAGACAGGCTCTCAGGGACTTTGCCAAACGCCCCTGTAAAAGACCGGGATGGAATTCGTGGCTGGCAAAACCCACTCGACCCGATTTGACGTGAGGATATTGGTTTGCAGCGGAGTCCAGTGGCGGAGGTCGGTGGATGTTTGCAGGGTGTAACTCTGGCCGCTTTGGCCATTGAGCCAGAGATTCACCAAGGAGGCCGGGTCGGTTTGAGCCACTTGCAAGGTGAAAGGCGCGAGCGGGGGAATCACATACAGAGTGATGCTTTGTGCCGGCACGGTGTCGGTTAGCTGGCCATGGGTCACGATGAGGCTGGCCAAGGGGGTGATTTGGTTTGCCGCCGTCAACTGCCATCGCGCCACGGGTCCTGCGGCGTTGAAGTTTGTGATGAGGCTCGTGACCACGCAGGCATTGGTCAGGTCCTTGTTGATGACCATCAGGGTCAGGGCGCCGTCCGAGGTGCGAATTGCCGCATAAGCCGCGAGTTGGTCTGGCTGAGGCGCTGTGGCCTGGACACTGGTATCGCCAAAAACGGACCGGTTTCCATCATAATTGCGGAACATCTGCATGGCATGGAAGGTGGGCGATCCCGAGGCCGGGGAGACCCATCGCGTGGCGAGGTCAAGTCCCTGCCACCCAAAAATGCCCAGGATATCGGCCTGGGCGGTGGCTCCATTGATGTTGGTTTCAGCGCCCCAGTTGTATTCCGTGATGCCTATTTTGGTGCCGGGATAATTGGTCTGGACCCATGCCTGCATCCGGGGAATGAGCATGATCACGTTGTTGATCCAGCTTGGGTCCACGTAGTTGGTGTCCCAGAAAACCCTGGTGGTGCGGTTGCGCAGGGCCGCCGTGGCGGGCGAGACATCGCTGCCGCTGCTTACGTTCCCTTCCTGCGGATAGCAGTGAACAGTGAAATAATCCAGCAACCGCGTGCCCGTGGAGAGGTCGTGCTGGTGAATCTGGTTTAACAGCCACGGCATGTAATCCAAACCCCCATGCGCTGCGCGGTCGGCGCCGCCCGGGTTTTGCTGGTCATATCCGCTGTACAAATATCCGTTCCAACCCCATTCCTCAAATCCGCAAACCAATGCAGAGGGGTCGGCAGCCTTGACCATCGCGGCGTAGGTGATGAAATCGTCATAAATCTCCTGCATGGTCGGACCCACGGGATGAACGTCCCGATGGGTGGAAAACCAGATGCTTTCCTCGTTGTCCATGATGTAAAATGGCACACCGCCCCGGGTGGATGGGCCCCAATTCTGGATCAAATGATTCACAAAACCCTGTTGGAAGGTGACGTTGGTGGGGAAATTGGCGTCGTTGGGATTGTTGTTGGTGATTTCCAGGCCGGTGGCCTGAGATACGCCATTGCCGGCATCGGACCAATAGGGGTCGGTTGCGGTTTGGGCCCCGTATTTGGCCACGGAATAGCTGTCCAAACTGGCGCGATTGGGACCCAGCTTGGGCATCCAGCCGATCATGGGAACGGTGATCATGGGCATTGCCCCTCCGTTTTTGCTGTTGGCCACAAAATCATCATCATTTGCGCCGGGCGTGGCGGGACTGTCTGCGATGCTTTCAAAAAACCAGTCGTTTGCGTGGTTGTGGGCGTTAAGCTGCCAGTTATAACGGGTTTCTGCATTGCCACCGGCCCGGTTGATGGGGCAATTCAATGCGGCAAGGTCATTGGAGGAAGCCCAGGCCACCCCATAAATCAACGGACTGATGGAGTGCCGGTTTGCCATGGCATCCACCGCCACGGTCACTGGCACCGGGTTGGTTGGGATGGAGGTGGGCAGGGCAGTGAGCGAGATGTCATCCAGATAAAACGGAGGCAATCCTGATCCGGTCCTGCTCTGGATCCAAAAACCATCCATGGATGCCAGGCTGGATGCCCCAAGCGAGCTGAGGGGAATGGCGATTTTCTGCCAGGCATTGGTGGGGGCGGAAAACTGGTAGTTTTGGCTGAGCGCAACCCCGTTGGAAGTCACCTGCACTTGGAGCGGTTGGCCGCCCAAACCGCCATTGATCCAGAAGGTGAGGTTGGTGAAGCTGCTGGAATCGAATGCCGTGGCATGGAGATAGAGGGCGCTGAAATTGGTGCAGCCCACACTGATGGAATAAGACCCCGTGTAAACTGGCGCAGTGTTGAGAAAATTCACGCTGGCCCAGCTCCAATTCTGCCAGCCATTTTCCAGTGCGCCATCGTAAATGACCTGGTCGGCACCCGCCTTGTGCGGAAACCACGCCAGAGCCGCAACGGCGCAAAGCAGCATCCATTTAATAGCCCGCTTTTCGGGGCGGAATTTTATCATGCCAGCCAACCTACCCCACTTCCGGATTTTTGCACCGGGAATGGCGCGAAAACCATGTCATCAAAATTATGGACGCGCCCATGCGAAAAAGGCGCCTGCCATGCTTTGATCGCGGTATTAAACGGCAGGAGAAGGCATGAAAAAACAGGCCCCAGACGCTCAACCAGACCGCTTCGGGTTAGGTTAAGATTATGCCAAAGAGTTTCCGCTCCAGCATTTTGCCGCATCTTGACCTTTTCCATTTCGCTTTTCGGGTTAAAAATGTTTCACGCGTCAAAATTGTTCTGCTTTTTCAAACGCATGAACCAACCCAAAGCCCCTGGTTCCCTCGCCCCGCCAGCGGAGCGCGGGGAGAGGGTTAGGGAGAGGGGTTCTCGCTCGCAGTCAGTGCGAACTCAAATCAATAAGCATTTGGAAAACCCAGTGCCACCTCTCCCCGGCCCTCTCCCCCAATATAATTGGCGGAGAGGGGGAAAAAGCGCCGGGTTCAATAGGGTTTTAAGCCATTCTGAGTCTCAAAGGGGAGTGCTCATTTCAAGAGCATGCAACAATCGAGTGATTCTGTTTCCCTCGCCCCGCCAGCGGAGCGCGGAGAGAGGGTTAGGGAGAGGGGTTCTTGCTCACTGAGGTTTCTTCGATTTTGCAGACACGGGGGCGGAGTGGTAGAAAAGAAAGCGAAGACCTATGCCACGAACACACAAACCCTATGACGCCACCTTTCG
>JAKAFL010000032.1 GCA_021817945.1 bacterium
CCAAAATCCAGTCCGGCTCGGGTGCGGTGACAAGCCACACCCCAGATCGCTCGCCAAAACAAAATTAATCCCACCTCGCGCTTGACGAGCAACATAGATGAAGGCCGTGCAGTTTCTGCCCCGGAGTGATTTTAAACGCGTCGGCAACACGGATGACTGGCACAAATTCATTGGTTCAATGCATTATCATTGCCCAGGCGGCCTTTGCCTAGCCTCACAAATGTGTGGTTTGTGGAGCCTTCAAATTTAAGGCTGGCCACGATTTGACCTGTCAAAAACTTTGAAGCCGGAAAAACGCGTTGGTACCAGGAGTGATATCCTGATAGCGGTAAAACAAGCCTCCCATGCTCTGGGTGGCGCCAGAAAGGGATTTCCATGTGCCGGATGTCTTGGGTTGGAGGTTTTCGGCCAGACTCAATCCCGATCCACTTAACGGCCAGGAAAAAGTCAGCCCGGCCCCGGTCGCAGTGGCTCGAAGCTGTGCTGGCACAGCCGATTGTCCCAGTAACAGGGCTGCGGGAAGACATTCTCCCTGGGAATCAAAAAAAGAGGTGGTATCAAATCCTGCCTCATTCACCCCCGCAAGTGTCTGATACTCAGTCCCCCACCAGCTTATTCCCGCACCCAAAAGATAGGGCGTTTGTTTCACCGCTTGTACTAGGGCGGCTGTGTACTGCTCCTGCCCGTAAGGGCTGGCAGGAAATCCATCCACGTTGGTTGTCCAGTACAGGTTATTCCAGGGAAACGCCGTTTCCGCCACCAACAACGGCTTGCCATACCGCATGGCAGTTTGAATCAGGCAGTTGGTTAACTGGTCCAAAGGACCATGCCAAAACGGGTAATAACTCTCTCCGATCATGTCAAAATTCACCTGTTGCGTAACGATGAGATTATCGAAGAACCATTCCGTGGTGGGCCAATCGCCACCTCGGTCAATATGTATCACCGTTTTGGGCATTCGCATCCCCGCCGCATCGCGCATCCCCGCAATCGCGGACTGGATGATTTGGGCCAGATTGGACCATTGCACAGCAGCATTGGTCCCAGGCACCAGTCCTGCCGGCCACAGCATGCCATCGGTGATCTCGTTGCCCACCTGCACATAATCGGGCATGGCACCCGCTTGGTTGAAGGCGGCGATGCAATTGCTTGTGTAACTCCGAACCTGGGCAGTTAATTGCTCAAAGTCCAAACCGGCCCATGCCGCAGGCATGGTTTGATGGGACGGATCCGCCCACGTATCTGAAAAATGGAAATCCACCATCAGCTTCAAGCCTGCCGCCTTGACCCTGGAAGCCAGAGGAAGGGTGTAGGCCAGGTTGTTGATGTAGTCATAGGGATCTGCCTGGGCCTGGCTGGCGCTGCTGGTGAAAAGGCGCAATCGCACCGCGTTGATTCCTTCCGAACGCAATATGGCCAGGGCATCTCCCTGCACTCCGTTGAGGGAATAGCTTATCCCATTGGATTCAAAGAATGACAGCAGAGAACAATCTGCCATGGCCAGAAAATCCGTGGCATTCATTACCGCTGGCACTGGCAGGTCATCAAAGCTTGCTGAAGGCACGGTTTGGCTGCCACCGGTTGAAGCCAGGGTGCGGTTGGAAAAGCTTTCCCAAACCCAAGCCCCCGATTGGCTGATTCCGCCGGGGTTTACAAGGAATTTGTAGGCTATCACCGTCCCAGGCCCCTGTATATTGGCGCATTCCCCGGTATAAACATCTATCCCCGTTCCATTGTTAGTCAAATAAACCGGTTCCCATGCCGGGGACGTAAAGGTTCCAGCCACAGCGATTGTATCGCCGGCACCAGGGTGAAAACCTCCCTGAACCTGAAAACCCGCCAGATTCACGCTAAATTCCAAAGTCCCAGACGCCACTGCGGGCAACCCAAAGCCCAGCGCCACCGCCACCCATGCGACCGACCGAATGCCCCAAAGCTTTATCCATTCGATGCAAGGCATGGGTTTCATTTTGGTTCTACTAATTTGAATCCATGCTGGACCTTTGTCCACCCCCACAAATGTGCGGGTCCGGGAGCCGATGAAAACGAGAGCCTCAAATTCCTGGATCCCTTTGGTATTCAACCCGGTTTTGTGGACCTGAACTTTAGAGCGGCCTCTGTGCGGGAACGGACATGCAATTTATTATAAACATGCCGCAAATGCCAGCGCACCGTCCCGTCGGTCACTCCCAAGCGGTCGGCAATATGCTTGTTTGGATGGCCTTCGGCCAGCAAGGCCAGGATTTCCCGTTCCCTCGGGGACAGGTCCTCCACCTGTGCCGCTGCGGCGGAGGGTTCCTGAAATGAGGCAATCACTTTGCGGGCGATTTCCCGGGACATGGGTGCGCCTCCCTCCTGTACTTCGCGGATGGCGGCGGCCAGCTCCTCGGGTTGGCATCGTTTCAACAAATATCCACAGGCCCCCGCCCGGAGAGCGCTGTAAATGCGTTCGGTGTCCTCATACACAGTCACCATGATGATCTGTACAGACGGCATGAGTTGCTTGAGCTGGGCACAGCATTCGATGCCGGAGATGCCTGGCAGTTGAATGTCCATCAGCACGATATCCGGTGCATATCGCGGCAGTGTTTTCAGCGCCTCCTCGCCCGTGGCACAGGTGCTGACGCAGCGCACATTCTCCTGGGTTTGCGCGTAGTCCGCCAGGCTTTCGCGTATGGTCTGGTTGTCTTCCACCACGGCAATTTTAGTCATGATATTTCCTGTGGACCTTGCAGTGGCATGGTAATGCGCACCTGGGTGCCTTTTTGGGGGATGCTGATCACTTCAAAATGTCCGCCGAGCTTTTCCACCCGGGATCGCATGGAGGCCAATCCATCCATGCCGGCTCTGGGCAATTCTCCTGCAAGCCCATTTCCATTGTCCGAGACCGACAGGTCCAATGCGCCGTTTTTTAAATGGATGCCCACGCAAACCTGCGTGGCTTGCGCATGCCTGACCACATTCGTCAATGCCTCCTTGAACACCAGGAACAACTGGTGCCGTCTCCGTGGGTCCAATGCCAAACCCTCTGGCATCCCGCCGCTTTCCAGTTTCCAATTTAAGCTGGCCAATCCCAAAAACCGGTCTGCGTAGAGGCAAAAATAACTCACCAGTGAAGCCAGCGAATCATGTTGGGGATTCACCGCCCAGACAATCTCATCCAGCGCAGCCACCAAGGCCACCGCGCGGGAACCCATTTGCTCGATATATTCCCTGCGGCGTTCCTCCGGCGCCTGTGGGTTGCGGGCCCGGTTTCCCAGCATGCCTATTTCAGTCAGGCCGGAGCCTAGTTCGTCATGGAGATCCCTGGCCACCCGGGCGCGTTCCCGCTCCAACGCCCGCTGTTGCTCCACCCGCTGACGTTCCTTGATTTGTTCCCCCAGCTCCAAGGTGCGTTCCTCCACCTTGCGCCGCAATTGGCTGATCCACAACCCGGTGAATGCCAGTCCGCAACCAAGAACTCCCATGATGAAAAGTAGCCGCGTAAGTGTCCACCAAGGCGGACGCGCCAGCACGTGGATGTCTGAAACCGTGCCCACGAGAAGTTCAAAGGGTGAAGATGCCCCCCTGTCTGGAGCCATGCCATCCGTTGCCAGGCTGGACCAAACCCCGGTCAACTCCAGCCTGCTCCCCACCGGCAACAATGAGCTCAAATCCTGCTGCGTACCCAACCTGGCGGCAAAACTGCGCACTCCGCATTGGATTTCCAACACCCAATCACCGGCACTCTTGCGGATTCCCGCCAAAACCCCGCTCACCCTCACTCGCATGGCTTCCACTTCCGATGCCCCGGAATCTCCCGGCTGCCATTTCACCGCCGCAGGAAGGGGCGACCACCCCATCCGCCGTAGCACCGCCTCCCGCAAAAGCGGCCCGGCCTCGGTCAACTCTGGAAATCCAGAGGCCTCGACCCAATCCCCCGGGTCCACCCCGGGTTCCCCATCCGTTTCCACCCTCAAGGCATTATGCCCGTCATATAAAAAACATTCCTGACCGCGTGCCTGTTCCACCTGCCCCCGCACTTTTACCCTCTGCAATACGCTGGCCTGGGGATCAAATTTCATCAGGTCCGACACGGACTTTTCAGGCAGCGCAAATGGGTCGGGAGGGGGTGGCTCGCTCACGGAAAGCGATGCCGCGTCCATCCGGATTTCTCCCACGCGCACCTCATGTGTCACATAATCCCAGTTGGCAAAAAGACAGCCGCGAACCCGCACCAAGGCTCCCCTTTCACCCGCCATCGTCGCCGGAGAAAGTCCCGCCACCCGCAAATCCAGGTTGATGGGTCCGCTCCGGGTGAAAAGCGCAACGTTTGTGGAATTGAAAGTGGTGATCACTCCCTGCAATTCCACGTATTGACCATCCAGGCTGCCATTGAGCAACTGGTCCCAAGTGGGCTGCACCGGATTGGGCATCACTCCGGCTCCAAGGCTTCGCACGGCATGTGCATTCACAATCGGCGCAAAAAGACTGGGGTCCGTTGTCCCGCTGACTTCCAATCTCTCTCCAATGTTTGGCAGAAAGGGACGGCTGTCTGTTGAATCCACCACGTACATCCCGCGCGTCTCGTCCTGAAGGGTAAATGCCTGGTGCTCCGGCAAAACGCAGGTGACCACCCCGGTCAACCGGACTGGGTATCCCCGTTGGGCTTCTTCTCTTTTCAACCTGTGGATCTGCGCCGCGCTTGTAAGTAGCGGAAGGGAGCCTGAAGTCGCTTGCGAGGCTTGCCCCACCTCTGTGTCTGCCAGGATTTGCATCGCTTTTTTGCCATCCACAAACAGTGTCCCGGCTACTTCTTCCCCATCCACGGTCCGGGCTCCCTCGCATACTCCCGTGACACGCACCCGCCGTCCCAAAAGTTTCGTGCCAGCATCATTGCCACATCCCGACAGCCTTATATCCATTCGATTATTGCCGGAGGTTAGTTCCAAATCCCAACCGTTTTCATGTCGGCAGGCATAGGTCACCCTGCCTTCCACCCGAGCCCATTGCCAGTCCTGTGCCGGGGACAAAGCCTCCCCTGGATGGCATTCTCTCGGTTTTGGAAGCGCTTCGTGGCCCTGCACCCGGACCGAAAGAGAGGCGTCCCCCACCCACAACTGACTCCCATCATCTGATGTTGTAAAAAAGGTGTAAAATCCTGTCCGCGCCACTTCCAGCCATCCGTTGAAAACCACACCGATATGTTCCGGGTGAGGCAGGGTAGGCAGGCCAAGATGCGTGATCACCCCCCTGGCAAGTTCAGGCAGGGTCTTGAATTCCGGCAAATCCTCCTCCTCGACGTCATAAATTGAATACTGCAAACCATCAGCCTTTGAGCTGTTCGGGTGTTGAAATAATGCAGAGTCAGGAATCTCGCCACGCGGTCCGTCAGGGCCTTCGTATTCCACTTTTAACCCGTAACCCTTTACTCCGTTAAACCACTCCAGCCGGAATGGCTGCCTTCCGGATTCCAGATAGACTTTGCCCGATTTTTCCAACATGGAATGCGTGCCGTTGTTGTCCACCACTGGACCCAGGACTCCAAGCCGGTATCCCACGCCGGTCTTATAGACTGTGGCATGACCCTGAATGGTGATTTGATCGCCCGCATGAAACGAACTGTTTCCAGGGTTGAATTCCAATCCCGTGGCTCCGGAGGCATCATGAAAAACCATTCGGTTGGCCTCCAAATCCACCCACCATACCTGGCCAGACAAAGAAAATTGGCAGCCAATACCCGGGTTTTCGTCCAAGGCTTTAATTTGCGAAACAGTGTTCACCAAGGGTTCCTCGTTAAACGCAGGTCCCGCCTGCCCAAAGGCAACTGCCACACCCCAGCCAGCGCTGGCCATTGCCGAAAGAAGCACCAGACAATGGATTCGCTGCAGTGGGTTCATTCCTGCATGCTAAGGTGAAATTCTCCGTTTGCATCCCAAAAATGGCGGAAAGACGTGCAGCCTTCTGTGCCAGCCTTGGGATTGCAAAAGGAAATTCTTGTCGTTTCCAAAGACCGAGCAGAGATGATCTAAACTTCTGGAGGCTGTCTGCAAAGCAAAGCCCAACCCAATAAAAACCCTCCGCCTCCAAACGGCGTGATCACTCCCAGCCATTTCAAGCCCGTGATGGCCATCAGGTAAAGAGACCCGGAAAACAGCAGCATGCCAGCAAGGAAACTCCACCAGGCCATAACCCTGAAAGGGCGTTGCCCGCCCAGGATCCATAGCATAACGGCATGGATAAAATGATAAAAAACGGCTGTCTGCCAGATTGCTGTCATGTGGTCATGCTCCAAGGCCGGCCTCAAAGCATGCGCCCCAAAGGCTCCCAGCGCCACGGCTGAAAACCCTGCTGCTGCTCCCACCCTCCTGGCCATGCCGGGTTTCATGGTCCAGGGGTCCCGGATGATGCTGCGCGTTGATTGAGTTGACGCTGCAAATAACGGTCTGTCCCAGCATCTTCCCATGCTGTCCACCATAGGTCTCCCAACATCTGGCCAGCTTGAATTAATTGGCCTTGCAAAAAAATCAGACCTTCACGGCCTTTTTCACCATATCCCGACAATTCCCCGTCTTTTTCCATCTGGTACAAGGGCTTCACCCCCTGATTTGAGGCGACCAAATAATCCATCACCTTTCGGAACACCCCATCAGGCTGGTCATCTCCTTCCAGTCTTCTGGCCTGATGTATTCTTCCAGCCATCTCCTCCACTGGAATGCGTCCCGTTTTACGAAAATATCCGCCGTCTATCCAGGCGTGAAAGGTGGTCCGGGTGGTATAACCTTCGGGGTTATCCCCCACCCAGCCATTGAAATTTCTGGAGGTGTGAAGAGGCTGTGAGCCATCACCCACAAAATGGCCCAGAATTCCCATCACATAAAGGCAATCTGCCTCCGCATTGGCCACCTCCACTTCATTGCCACCTTCCTGCCTGAAGGTTTTCAAAATACTGAAATCCGATTTTAATTTCTCAAAATTCTCAGTGATGGACCATGGCAGGAACCCGTACAGTTCCCGGGTGTGATCGGCATCATGGGTGGGATCAATGGCTGGAAATCTCTCCGGATGTTCAAGGCGCACCCTCGCCAATTGAGCCATAAAATCATACCTCAAGGGAGGCAGTGTCTCGGTCGTGTATCCCAATAATCCCAAATCTTCCAAATCCACGTAATGGTCAGGGGCATTGGCCTGCCTCAGTGACAAGTCACGCAGGTTTCTCCAACGATCCGGTTCCCCAGCCAGGTATTCTACCCGCGCCTTCCTATCAGGGGTCATTTCCAAGCCGAAGTCAGCCGGCAGGGCGGCCAAAGCCAGATCATTGATGGCTTCATGACCTTCATAATCCCAGGCCCCCACCCACCATGTGCCAAATGCCAGAATTAGGGCCGTCCTTATCACCAAGATCATACTGTTTGCCCAAAAGTATCCTAAAAGAAATCCATTACCAGCCGGAAAATTTCTCAATTCGCCCGTTTTGGATAATGGTATAAAACAGGTTGCACCGAGGGTTTGGATGCAGCGATTTCATAACGCTCGGCGCGCGCCAGAAAATTCTCCGTGGCTTGAGGCGGCATCGCGGCATCGGGAGATGGATTTATGCGATTGCGAATCTTTGTTCAAGATGGTCTAATTTGCCTTTGTTGCAGGATTATCAATAAACGATGACGACTATTTCTGCTGGATCCATCCGTTCGCTCATTACCTACGGGTTGTGCACCGCTTTTGCCGTGACGGTGGGCTACACCCTGACGAATGTCGGCTTGGATCCTACTTATTCGAACTTGTTTGCCTTGCTTCTTTTGGGGGCCCTGGTGCTGTCTCCCATTTTCATCAAATGGCATTACCCCATCATGATTTTTTCCCTGTGCAGCCCCATTTGGATCTTTTTTTTGAAGGGTTCCCCACCCATTTGGGAACTCATGGTGGTGATCAGTCTGGGGTTGGCCATAGTGGAGCGGGCCGTCCAGCGAAAAAACCAATGGCTGAGCGCGCCGAGCGTGACTCTTTCCCTGGTTTTTACGGCGCTCATGATGATCATCACTGCAAAACTTACCGGTGGATTTGGGTTTCACACCCTGGGCAACCAGGTGGGTGGCGGGAAAAAGTACTTGTCCCTGACCTTGGGCATACTCACTTATTTTGCCCTGATAAGCCGTAAAATTCCCGAAAACCGGCGGTTTTTTTATCTTGGACTTTACATCTTATCCGGGCTGCCATCCTTTATCGGAGACATTGGGCCGGTTTTGCCATCGCCGCTGAATTACATCAATGTGCTCGTCCCGCCCACTATTTCATCCGGTCAGCAATTTGAACTGGGCACCACGCGGTTGGGTTCCATGGGAGCCACAGCCGGGGTCATCACCACTTTCCTGCTTGCACGCTACGGGTTGAAAAACATTCTCAGGGGAAAACATAGTTGGTGGCGGGTCCCGCTTTTTCTTTTTTCCATTTCCTGTTGTATGCTGGGTGGCTTCCGCAACGTGATTTTCACCTTCACTTTGATTTCCATCCTGATGTTTTTCATGGAAGGATTGCACCGCACATGGTTGTTGCCCTTTTTTCTGATGATCGGCCTTTGCGGGGTCTGCCTGATCGTGCCCCTCTCGAGACATCTTCCTTACACGTTTCAAAGGTCTCTCTCCTTTCTGCCGCTGGATATTGATCCGGACGCCAAGGCTGATGCAGAGGGATCTTCCGAATGGCGATTCCGGATGTGGCACGACCTTTGGCCACAAGTGCCCCAGTACCTTTTGCGTGGCAAAGGTTATGCCCTCACGCTGGAGGATTTTGAAATGTTGGAAGGCGGATCCCTGGCCAATGGGGCCGAGGCCAAGATGGACGCCAGCGAGGATGCCTTGGCAGTGTCAGGAGATTATCACAACGGCCCGCTTTCCACTTTGATTCCTTTTGGCCTTTGGGGGGGCATCACTTTTCTATGGTTCATGCTTGCCGGGTTGCGGGTGCTTTATCGGAATTATAAATACGGGGATCCCAAACTCCGCGTGGCCAACACGTTTTTTCTGGCACAGTATATCGCCCACATGGCGTTGTATTTTTTTATTTTCGGGGCTTACTCGGACGATCTTTTTGAGTTTGCTAAAACCATTGGTTTCAGCATGGCCCTCAACGGAGGGGTAATGGGCCCCCAAAAGGCCAGGCAGAAAAACCGGTCGGCTCTGCCGGCACGACCCGATCCACGCCTGCAACCCGGCTTTCAACCCGCCTGATCCTTGTCCGCCAAGCCTAAATTGCTTGTTTTGGAGTTGTGGGGCCTGGGCGACCTTGTAATTGCCACGCCCTTTTTAAGGACGGCAGCGCAGCATTACGATGTAACGCTTGTGGCCAAGCCCTTTGCGATGGAGTTGGGTGCGCTGTTTTGGCCCTCCGTGGTGGTGGAACCCCTGACAGCTCCGTGGACGGCTTTCCTAAACAAATACCGTTTGTGGCATTGGCCGTGGCGGGAATTGGCGTCCTTGAGGCGCCGACTTGTCTCCCGCCGTTTTGACCTCGGCCTGTCCGCCCGGCGCGACCCTCGGGATCATTTATTGCTCAAATTTTCCGGCGCAGGCCAATGTTGGGGTTTTCCCCGGTGGAATTACCCGCGGTTTCTGACTCACTCATTGAAACGACCCAAACCGGATGCTCACGTGAGCGAGTATTGGCGCATTGCTGGCCAGGGGCTGGGATTGGAGGATTTTCCCGCATTCGCGCCGCGTCTTCATGCCCCGCAATCAAACCGGCATGTCCTCATCCATTCTGGTGCACGTCTCCCTGTGCGCGTCTGGCCTCTGTCTTATTATCTGGCCCTGATCCGACTCCTGCGCCAGGCCGGATTTTCCGTGGATATCGTGTGCGATGCAGATCAGTTGGATTGGTGGAAATCCAATGGTGAAGCTGCCTGTTGTCCGGCTAATGTGACCGAGTTGTGCCACACCCTGAATCGTGCAGCGGTTGTGATTGCCAATGACTCTGGTCCCGGCCACCTGGCCGCCTTGTGCGGAATCCCCACTTTTTCTCTATTTGGTCCCCAGTTGCCGGATTGGTTTGCTCCAGTGAATAAGATGGGGGATTATGCAGAGGGAAAGGCCTGTCCCTACAAACCCTGTTTTGATTATTGCCGGTTTCCACGGCCTTTTTGCCTGGAAAACGTGACCGTAGAGGAGGTTTGGCCCAAAGTATCCTCGTTTTTAATGCGCCTTTCCGCCATGGATTCCATCGTGGGCACCTCGGAATCTGGGCCGAAAACTTGAATTTTATCCAAGACCGGGTTTGTAAATCCTTCCTGATTCGATGGATGTCCTCCTTGAGGGATCTCGCCAGAATGAAACGAAATGGATTGCCCGGCATGCTCCCCGGCGGCACATTGGCGTCCGTGAAAGTGTTGTTCAACTGCTGCCTCCCTTTTTCCCTGGCCCATGGCGGACAGGCCATTCAAATCCTGCAAACCATGAATGCTTTGCAAAAAATCGGGGTGGAGGTGGAGCCGGTCCGTTGGTGGGACCCGCACCAGGCCGGGGATTTGATTCACTATCACGGACGCATGGCCCCTGACCAAATCCGGTTTGCCCACCAAAAGGGAATGAAAGTCATCCTGGGGGAATTGCTCACTGGTGCGGGTTCCCAAAACCTCTTGCAACGCAAGGCCCGTCGCGCATTCAGGTGGATCGCTGAAAACATGGCCCCAGCAGCCGTGGCCGGAGCTTTCCAGTGGGAATCCTACCGCCTGGCCGATGGGTTCACCGTTCTGACCGCCTGGGAAAAATTCCTCATGGAATACAAATATGATGCGCCGTCATCCCGCATTCATGTGGTTTCCAACGGGGTGGAAGAGGTGTTTTTTGAATCGCCCCCGGTTCCTCGCGGAAAGTGGCTGGTTTGCACCGCCACCATTACCGAACGCAAACGCGTTCTGGAACTGGCCCAAGCGGCTGTAATGGCCCAAACCCCTGTCTGGATCATTGGCAAGGCCTATTCCGAATCTTCTCCTTATGCCCGTGAATTCTTTCGTCTTGCCTCGGCCAATCCTCAGTGGATCCGGTTTGAAGGTGCAGTGGATGACCGGGCAGTCTTGGCTGGTGTGTACCGTGCTGCGCGTGGCTTTGTCCTCCTCAGCACCATGGAGAGCCAGAGTTTGTCTGCCCTCGAGGCTGCCGCCTGCGGTTGCCCCCTGCTTCTTAGCCAGCTTCCTTGGGCTCAAAGTTCTTTTCCTGCGGGTGTGCGCTTCTGTCCCGTCTCTGCCTCCACACGGGATACCGCCGCTTTTTTAAAATCCTTTTATCAGGATGCTCCACAACTCCCCTGTCCCCCTGCGCCGCCCACTTGGGGAAAAATTGCAATGGAGTTCCAGCGCGTCTATGAAACAGTTCTTTCGACCAAAGCTGACTCTGGAAACCCGTGAACGCCCTTTGATGAAAGGACTGACGAGGCTGCTCTAATAAGGCAAAAGACTTTGCAACGGAGGGTTTTTGGCGTTTCCATTGCACTGCGAGCCATGCCAGGGAAAATGGCCCGCCGCCTTCCTTGCTGGCCTTTGGTAGTTTTCCATGAGGCTTTGTCCTCCTTGGCTGTGATCTCCTGGCTTGGGATGGGCGAAAGTGGCGGCCTTTATCATTTTTCGGGAGGTTTCAAAGTCCAACCCTGCCAGTATGGCAGGCGTTCCCCCGAAACTGCGGCCATGAACTTTTCATCCCCGCAGCCGCCCCCGTCTTGTCCATGGGATGAACGGCATACAAAAACAGATTGCACACAAAATAAATGGTTCCCTGAGCATCAATGGCCGGAGATGAACTCAGGTTGAATGCCGTGCGGGTACGCCAGACCGGATCTGACCCCGTGGATTTAAACGCATAAAGCATGCCCCAAGGCATGCTGGTGTAAACCCGTCCATCCATTGTCGCTGCGGTCGTGTCCATCAAAATGGGAGAAGGCCAGCTCCAACGCAACTTGCCGTCCGCACTGAGGCTTTCCATGCTCCAATGATCTCCTCCCAGGTAAATGTTCCCAAATTCATCCAACACAGGTGAGGATTCTGTCATGCTCCCGGTGTGGTAATGCCAGCGCTCCCTGCCCCCGGCATCCAAGGCATAGGCATTGCCATCCGTGGAGGTGAAATAAACCGTTCCCATTTGGCCAATGGCCGGGGATGAGGCCACCGGCCCGCCTGTTTTGAAGCGCCATTGCTTCAGTCCGTCAGGCCTCAGCGCATAAAAATTGCCATCATGCGCTCCAAAATAAACGGTTCCGTCCGCACCAATGGATGGCGAGGAATCCACGGCTGAACCCACATTGTAACGCCATTTCAGGCTCCCATCCGGTTTCACCGCATAAAAAAAACCGTCCAGGCTTCCAAAATAAATCGTTCCATCGGCCCCCAGCGCTGGCGATGAATCTACCCAACCGCCCGTGGTAAATGACCACTTTAAACGGCCATTCCTGGTTAATGCATAAAAGCAGCGATTTCGTGCCCCAAAATAGACTGTGCCATCCTGACCCACGGCCGCCGAGGATTTTATCTCGCAATGAGTGTCATAAGACCACAATAATTTTCCGCCTGGGGAAATGGCCAGAAACAATCCATAAAATGTGCCGAGATAAACAACGCCATTTTTGTCAATGGCCGGTGTGGCCCGGCTGCTGTTGATTACCTCCGGCAGGCGGAAGGTCCACAACGGCAGAACCTCCGGCAAATCGCCCGCCAGACCCCGGGCAGGGTTGATGAGTAAAACAAGCAAGCCCAAACCCAGGCGCCATTGCCAAATCCGCGTCACAGGTGAAGTAAACCAATACCATGCAGCCATCGCAAACTCAAACAGGCAAAACCCAAGTTTGCAATGGCTGCTTCTCATGATGACAGTTTGTTTTTTTCATTCTCCTTGCATTATGCTTGACTTTGTATTGATAAAGTATTTTAATCTCAATAATCAGATTTTTTCCGGTGGATTTTAGCCGTTAATGGCCGTTTTTGAATCATACCCTGTTCAAATGAAAATCGCTTTTCCTCCTAAATCAGATTGGGTTTGTCGTGGTTTTTCCCTGGCTATGGCGCTGGCCGGTTTGTTTTCAGCCTCGGCAAATGCTTTTATCCCTTTAAACCTGACCGGGTCTGTTTCAGGCAATGATTTCAATCTTTTATTGCCCACCACCACCACGGGTTTTTACTCGCTCCAATCCAGCACCGATTTGGTTGAATGGTGCAATACGCAATCAGGCATCATCGGTGACGGCACTGTCAAGGTAATCACCCAATCCAATGCCTTGTCAGAAACGCAAAGGTTTTATCGAGCCATTCCTCAACGGCCGGTGAGCCTCATTCTCCCACAAAACGCAGCGTTTGGTGTTTTGGGATACGATTGCGGAGGAATCAATGAGTATGTCACCGCAGGTTTCAGCGCCGTTAATGGCTTGCCCACGGGGGTGGTTCAACTCTCCACCTCTTGTAGTGGGAGTGGACGTGGCGGGCACGGTACTACCCACACGGCCACTGCCTTGGTAACATGGGATTTGGCGGGCAACGTTTATGGCTACACCAGCCTTGGCACCAACCAGCTTGGTCCAATTGTTTCCGTAGATGGTCTTGGTGACGTCATTTACAATCCTGGTGGGGTTGCGTACCTCCTCATACCCACGCCAACCAAGACGGTCATACAAAGTGCTGTGCAATCGGGCGATCAATTCCAAGTCAGTTGGATTTCTTCCGGGGTGAATCCCCAGGCCATCCAATCCACTGTTCTCATCGCCACCCCGGTAAACTCTTCAGCTCCAGTCCTGAGCATGGTCATATCAGGCCCAACGCAGATGGGAGTGATTCCCAATGTTCAACCCCAAACAAGGTATCTGATAACCGCTGTCAGCAGCACAGCCAATGGCGCTGGACCGGTCTCGGCACCCTACTCGCTTACATCCTCACCCGCCACAATTCTGCCGGGCGCACCCCAGTCGGTTTCTGCCATCTGGAACAATCTTAATCCAACGGGGAATGCCGATGTGGCCACAGCCAGTTGGCAGGCGTCCGATCCGGGCAACAGTCCGGTGGATGAATATCTGGTCACCTTTTCCGGCAGCGATGGAGCCGGCACCTTCACCCAAACCGTATCCGGTACTTGGCTTAGCTTAAACTACAACCTTGATCCAACGCCAAACTGGAATATCACGGTTCAAGCCCATAATGCCGCCGGATGGGGCCCCGTTTCCAACCCGTTTTTTCTGGGCGGCCTCTGAAACGACCGGGTGGGCTGTTCCTCGGGATCAACCGGTTTTTAAAATGAGTGTTCCGCTGTGGACCCTATCACCACGATTGAATGGGCAGCCTGGCCTCAAGCGAAAGTTTGCTTGAGGACGACTCTCAGCCATGCCAAATGGACTCTTCTAAATGATACATGAAGAATCGGTCTGCAAGGAACTTCATCTGAAACCGGTTCAGACTTCAAACAGGGTGATTTCAGGCCTGCAATTGAAGCGAAAATGATAAATTCCAATGTAACCAATGCCTGGGTTTACATAGAGAAGCCCGGCGGGGGTTTCATAAAACCCCAATTCATAACCATCCACATTATCCGGAAGGAATGGCGCGCCCACCAAAGGAAGACGAACCTGGCCGCCATGCGAGTGTCCTGCCAGAATCAGGCCATACGGTCGGTTGCCAATATGTTTGACCCAAGCCGGGTAATGCATCAGGAGAAGATTAAAAGTGTTGCCGGGATTTGGGGCCGGTATTGAGGAAGGATTCAAACCAGCAGAGCCGGTAATGATGATTTTCCCATCGGCCACCCGGCATTGTTCATCCAAAAGCCAATCCCCGCCACCAGCGCGGAGGCTCCGGCGAATCATGGAAAAATCAACGCCGCTCCAATAATCATGGTTGCCCGGCACCCCGAACACTGGGGCGCGAATCCCGGCAAGCGCTTCCAGGGTTTCTGGCAAAAAACAGGCTTCTTCCACCAAATCACCGGTTAAACAGCAAAAAGCAGGCTGGAGTTGGTTCACCAAGGCCACAATGTGGCGCAAATAGGCCAGGTCACCTTTGTGATGAAGGTCGGAAATCTGAACAAAGCGCACTCCCAGTTTTGTGTCAGGGATGGAGGCTTGTCGCACTCGCAACCATGTGGGCTCCACCAGGCGCCCCTCCGCACCCACTGCCACCAGGGGCAATACCAAAATCATGGATTTTAAAAACCAGCGTCGGCTTGAAACGACCTTTTTCATCCCATTGTATTGATTACACGGTTTTGCAACCCAAGATATACGACCCACGGGGCATTGCCTATGTTCAAGAAAAGGGTTAGATTGGGGGACATGCCCGAGCCTGCTTTCAAATCAAAGCCGCCCCTGTCGGCCTTGTGGTTGCTTCTGCGCATCAATGCATTGCACTCCTGGCGGCGCTTGGTATCCATCCGCTCCCAGTCCAGGTTGCTCACCACAATCATCGCCTTGTTTGTCTCCGGCTACCTTGTTCTGGCGTTTGAGCTTTTTTATCACGGGATGGAATTCGTGGCAAAATTTCCGGGTCTTGGTTCGGTGCTCATGGAACGGCTTTTTTACACCCTTTTCGCCTTTTTATTTGCCTTGCTCCTGCTCAGCAATCTCATTATCAGCTATACCAACCTATTTCGCAACCGCGAAACCTCCTTCCTTCTCACCCTGCCGATCCACACACAGGATATTTTCCGCTGGAAATTCATTGAATCTGTCATTTTGTCGTCATGGGCCTTTCTGTTCTTGATTTCCCCGTTGCTGGCGGCTTTTGGGTTGGTGCGAGGCGTGGCCTGGCATTTTTATCCATTCACGGTTTTTTTGATTGGCCTTTTCGTGATTCTGCCAGGTGTTTTTGGCTCCGCCCTGGCCATAGCCATTGGTCGGCATCTGGATCGGAAAAGCTTCCAGGTAGTGCTTTTGGTCCTGGCCCTGGCTTTGCTCGCTTTTGTGGCTTTTTGGTGGAAAACCAACCCGGTGGATGATGATTTGCTGGATAAACGCACCTTGGAGGCGCTGGACCGGTTGCTCGCAAAAACCCGGTTCACCATGTTTCCTTTTCTTCCCAGTTACTGGCTTTCCACCTCCGTCCTTCAGTGGGCCGAAGGCATTGTTAATGGATCGCTCTTTTTTGCATTGGTCCTCCTGAGCCATACCTTGTTTTTTGGCGGCATTGCCTTGACGCGTTTTGGCAGCTTGTTTTACGACACCGCTTCAGCCGTGCAAAGCCGGGGAAGCGATGGCCGCCGTTTTAAGTCGTCCGCACAAGCCAATGGCGGGGCCGGGGCAGGCATTTTGGAGCGATTGTTTGATAAAATGTCGTTTTTGACCCCCGATGTGCGCGCCTTGGCCGTGAAGGATATGCGAATGTTCTGGCGGGATACCACCCAGTGGGGCCAATCCGTGATGTTCTTTGGCTTGCTGGGCGCCTATGTCATTAATCTCAGGAATTTCACCCATCAACTGACCAGTCCTTTTTGGGTCAATGCAGTGGCTTTTTTAAATCTGGGCGCATGCGCCTTCAATCTGGCATCTGTCACCACCCGGTTTGTCTTTCCTCAATTCTCCCTCGAAGGCCGACGCCTCTGGATCATTGGCATGGCTCCCATGGGCTTGGATTGCGTGGTGAAAACAAAATTTTGGCTCGCAGGCATTCTTTCCCTCTTCATCACCCTCGCCTTGGTCACCCTCTCCTGTTATTTGCTCAACATGCCCTGGTCCGATGTGGTTTTTTTTGGAGCCGTGGTGACTGTGATGACTTTTGCCCTGAACGGACTTGCGGTGGGGTTGGGCGTTTTATTTCCAAACCTGAAAGAGACCAATCCCAATAAGATCGTCAGTGGATTTGGTGGCACACTCTGCTTCGTTCTGAGTTCCATTTATATCATCACCTCATTGTCTCTGCTGGTCATGGGTGGTGGCGGTTTTCATGGACACCTGGTCTGGGCCTTTTTGTGCATTGTCCTCTTCGTGATCCTCTCCTTTTTCATTGGTTGGGTTCCTCTCAAGCTTGCCCTGGCTCGCGTTCGTACTTTTGAAGCCTGAAATCCGTTTGCACTCTCACAGGAGAAGCTTTTCCAAGGATTGAAACAACCCCGGCATGCTCCCCAGGTGTCTATGGCCGGATTGAGTCACCAGGCCGAATCCCGGTCCGTAGGACGGACCATTCGCCACGCATGCATCCGTGCCGCATTCCTTCATCTGATGCCGGGCGGCCCGCAGCGCGGTTTCACGATTTCCTTGCGCCTCGTATTTCCACCCCACCAAAACGCCGTTGGGATACCATTGCCGGAGTTCGGCAATGATTTTTGGCGTGGGCAACAATTCCACAAGGTACTGTCCCGCCCGGGTGGAGATTTTGGCGGTTTTGCGAACCGCCTTTCGCCTTCCATTTTCCTCCTCTCTGTAAATTCGCCCGAAACCGAAATCACTTACCGCGGCTGCGTGAAAAATAGCCATTTTCCGTGGGGAACGAAGGTTCCTGAGGCGTGTGCGCAAATCGTTTGTGGTGGTGAAGTCCTCCACCTTGCTTGCATTCCTTGGGCCTCCATATGTGGCGGACTGGCCAATGAACAGCGTTACTTTGTGGCCGCATTCCTTCAGGTGGCCGGCCAGCAGTGTTCCAAGCCTTCCAGTGGAAAAATTGGTCATGCGCCGCACTTCATCCAGCGGTTCAAATGTGGGCCCGGCAGTGACAATACAATCCATGACATTAAAATAAAGGCCCCCGGCATAAATGAAAATCATTTCGCGCCGACAGCTTTGACCGGTTGGGACTGGCAAAAGATGGTTTTGGTTTCATCCCTGCCGCTTTGCGGGTAAATTGAGAATTCGAATGAGCAAGATTGTAGGCATAGATTTGGGCACCACCCATTCCCTGGTAGCCATGGTGGACTCGGGAATTCCATTGGTCGTGGCCGATGGCGAGGGTCGGCGTCTCACGCCATCGGTGGTCCATTTTCCGGGGTTGGATCAGCCGACGTGGGTGGGCGTTCCCGCCAATCATGTTCGCGCCCTGCATCCGGCCACGACCATTTATTCCATCAAACGGTTCATGGGGCGGCGCTGCGAGGAGCTCGGTGAGAAGGATCGGCAGGTGGATTATCCATTGAATTCCCAGGGGCTTGTGAAAGTGCCCGTGCATGGGCGGGAGTATTTGCCTGAAGAGATTTCCGCAGAAGTGCTGGCCAAGCTGCGTCGAGACGTCTCCGAGAGCTTGGGAGAGCCGGTCACGCGAGCCGTCATCACCGTGCCCGCCTACTTCAACGATGCCCAGCGCAGCGCCACCAAGCGCGCAGGGGAACTGGCCGGGTTTCAGGTGGAGCGCATCTTGAATGAACCCACCGCAGCCGCCCTTGCCTATGGTTTGGACAAGCTCGGGGAAACCGCACGTGTGGCCGTTTACGACCTTGGCGGCGGAACTTTTGATCTTTCCATTTTGGAATTGAAACAGGGCGTATTTCAGGTGATCGCCACCCATGGCGACACGCGGCTGGGAGGGGATGACCTGGACCAGCGGCTGGTGGATTATCTCTGGGGCATCATTTGCCATGAATGGGCCAGGCAAAATCCCGGGAAACCGCAGTTGGAGATCCATCCCGGGCTGAGGGCGCGATTGAGGGAAGCGGCTGAGCAGGCCAAAATCAAGTTGTCCTCGGATACCGGCGTGGACCTGGCCTTGCCCTTTTTAGTTCCGGGCTTTTCCTTCCAGCACCACCTCACCCGCGATGTCCTCGAGCAACTCACCCATGATTTGATTGCTCGAACCCGCCCGCTCTGCCTTCAAGCGCTCGCAGATGCGCGATTGCAAACTTCCGACCTCGACCAAGTGATCCTGGTAGGTGGACAGACACGCATGCCGCTGGTGCGACGGTTCGTGGCCGACTTGTTTCAATGCGTTGAATTCAGCGAAACCCGCGGCAATCTCCGTCTGGGCCATGATCCGCACAAGTCGGGCGGTCCGGCGCTGAATGTCTCCCAAAACCCGGATGAAGCCGTGGCGCTGGGCGCCGCCATTCAGGCGGAAATCCTGGCAGGTGGCTTGAACAATCTTCTTCTGCTGGATGTCACGCCTCTCTCGCTGGGCCTGGAAACCTTTGGCGGCCTGATGAACGTGCTGATTCCGCGCAACTCCACCATCCCGGTGAAGGCGGGCGAACTTTTTACAACCGCCGTGGACCAGCAGAAGTCCATGCTGGTGCATGTGCTTCAAGGTGAGCGCGAACGCGCGCGTGATAACTGGAGCCTGGGCCGTTTCACCATCGAGTTCGCCCCCGCAGCCCGGGGGTTGGCCCGCGTGGGCGTTCAATTTGAAATTGATGCGAACGGCATCCTCCATGTTCTTGCCCGCGACATTCAAACGGGACGCCAAACCACTGTTGATATGCGGTCCGCAGTGGACGTGGATGATGGCGCGGTGCAGCAAATGGTGGAGGAATCCGTGGAGAATGCCTTTACCGACCTCGCCATTCGTCGCTGGGTCGAGTCTCGGCTCAAGGCGGAAGCAACCCTGGCCGCCACCCGCGAGGGTCTCGCAGCCTGTACAGACTTGGACGGGGAATATCGGCGTCAGGTTCAGGCCGCGGCAAAGGAGGTGGAGGAGGCCTTGGCCACGGAAACCGAAGACCGGGGAAATGGGGACCTGCCGCGGCTCAAGGCCAGTATTTCAAGCCTGGACGAGATCACCCGTCCATTGGCTGACCGCTTGATGGACCAGGCCATGGAAGCCATGCTCAAACAGCGTGGGATTATTTGAAAGGCGGTGGCCGGCGCCGGGCGCGGGCGAATATTGTGCAGTTCAAAAACCGCTTTTTCCGGGTCCCCACCAGCCCTTCAGGCGGACAAGGCTTGGCAGGTGTTGGACAGGCTTGGCAGATCAGACACATTGAGCATCATGGCGGTTTTATCTATCCGTTTCATGAAGCTGCTTAAGGCGGTGCCGGGTCCCAATTCGATAAACCGAGTGAATCCCTGATCCAGCAGATGGCGCATGGATTTTTCCCACAAAACGGGGGCGCAAATTTGTTGAACCAGATTTTCCGAAATTCCGGAGTCAACAGGCTGTGCAGTAACATTTGAAATCACCGGCACGACGGGTTTTGCCAGGGATAGGTGTGCCAATTCCAAGGCCAGCTTGGGCTGGGCGCTGGCCATCAGGGACGAATGATAGGCACCTGCCACAGTCAGCGGAATCGCGCGTTTGGCACCTCTGGCGCGCGCCGCCTCACAAGCGGCTTGCACCCGCACCGTTTCGCCTGAAATGACCAGTTGCCCGGGACAGTTCAGGTTTGCCAGCACAACCCCTGCCTGGTCGCAAACCTCCCTCGTGACGGTTTCATCCAGTCCAATGATCGCAGCCATGCTGCCTTGCGTGGATTCGCATGCCTCCTGCATGAACCGGCCACGTTGCCGGACCAATCGAAGCCCTTCTTCAAATCCCAGCGTGCCAGCAGCGGCCAGCGCCGTAAATTCACCCAGAGACAAGCCCGCCACCGCAGAATAGGAAAGCGATGGCGCCTGCTCCTTCAGAAGTTGAAAAGCCACCCAGCCTACCAGATAAATGGCCGGTTGTGCATTTTCAGTGCGGGTTAATTCCGCCTCAGGTCCCGAAAAGCATATCCCGGCCAAATCATACCCCAATGCCGCGTTCGCCCGGTCAAACCATTCGCGAGCCGATGGATGGTTTTCCGCAAAATCCCGACCCATGCCCACCACCTGAGCCCCTTGTCCGGCAAATAAAAGTGCTGTTTTACTCATTGTTCAGGCTCCATTTATATGGAATTCCAGGCCAAGAGAAAGAATGAATTTGCGGTTAATGCGCAGCCTGAAAAAACCGGTTTTCAACCGGGCGACTCAGTTTCCGCCTTTCATGAGTTCCATCAGAGGACTGCGAGTGGGATTCCAAAAATGCGGGTAAACATGCCAGAAAAGGAATGACACCACGGATGGCGCCTGCCTTTCAAATTCCCAACCGGCATCAGCAGATTCTTTAAAATGAACCCGTCCTACAAGGGGGTTCAGTTCCATGGATGCCGTATGAAACCAGCATCCCCACTGCCCCGCAGGAGCTTGTCATCTCGCTGGGAATGGCGTAGAACAACTCCATAAAAGCCTTTTTCAACTTTTTCATTCCGCCTGTCAAGTTGCGATGGCATCAGAAGGCAGCCCGCTGCATTCTGTTGTTTTCCCTAGCGGCCTGCGCCGTGCCAAAATCCGTCACGGCCTTGGATTATTCCCTCGACGCATGGTCGCCCGATAATGGCTTGCCTGATAGCTCGGTTTCCGCCCTGGCACAGACTCCGGATGGTTATTTATGGATCGGCACGCACAACGGCTTGGCTCGTTTTGATGGGGATCGCTTTGTGACTTTTGACCCCGCTAATACCCCGGAATTGCTGCACGCTCATATCCGCAAGCTTTTCGTGGACCATCAGGGCACGCTTTGGGTGAATACCTATGATGGGTCATTGACTGCTCTGGAGCATGGAGCTTTTTATCTGGAAAGAAAAAATGCGCGCCCGTCTGAGGCTGAAATCACCTTGATTTCCTCTTCGGCTGTTTCAGACCTGTTCATGACCAGTCGAGGAAATATCCTGGACAAAACGTTGGGTTCAGGGCCGGAAACAGGTTGGACCGATTTCGAATCGCCGGACCGGGACGCTCTTACCCACCGGTGCGAGGACGGCAATGGTGCGGTCTGGTATCGTGACCGGGGCGGAAATGTCTGGCGGTATTCGGGTGGGCAATTCCACCAGATTCCAAGTCCGAAAGGAGTGTTTGTTAATTGTTTGGCTACAAATGCGGCAGGCAAAATATGCGAGGGCACCTCCGATGGCATCTATTGTTGGAGCGGAACCAAACTTGAGCTGGCTTTTCCCTTGAACACCGATGAAGCTGCCAGAAAAGGGCCAAATAACATCAGCTTCCTATTATACACCCGGGCGGGCGGGATGTGGGCAGTGGACAACGGTCGAATGCGCTTCGCCTCGAAGGGGCGCTGGATTCCTTTATCCGATGCTTTAAATCATGTTTTCAGTGGCAATTTAGAAAGAGTTGAGGCTCAACAGGATGGCAGGTGTGGGGTCTGGTTTTATAATTACGGCGGCGGCTTGCTTTACGTGGACCCGACAGGGCAATCGCAGGAATTAACCCAGAAGGAAGGTTTTCCGCGGGATTTTGTTTCCTGTTTTCTGGAGGATCGTGAGGGTAATTTTTGGGCCGGTCTGGATGCTGGGGGGTTGTTGAGAATTCGCCAAAAGCAATTTCAAGTCCTTGCTGACAGCCGTCATGGCTCGGCCCGGGCCGCAAGGTCCATCTGTGAGGATGGCAAGGGTGGTATTTGGATTGGCACAGTCGGAGGGGTGGAATATCTCGGCCAAGGCGCAGCCAGCACGGTGTCTCTGCCGGGCAATATTGGGGAGGTTTATTGCATCTGCTCAGACAGGGAAAACCGATTATGGATGAGCGCGGGAGACGACGAGGATTTATTTGTCAGAGAAAACGGGTTGTTTAAGCATGTCAGCCCGCCAATTCATGGCGTGATCTCGATTTTGTGCGGACATCAGGGCCGGCTGTGGCTGGGCACCAAGGGTGGGCTTTATAGGGGCGATGGCTCGAATGAAATTCAAATGGTTAGGGGGGTGCCCAGGCACTATATCCATGCCTTGGCGGAAGACGTCAATGGCAACCTTTGGGCTGGCGCTGGCAACGGCGACCTTTACCGGGTCAAGGATGATTCAGTGGATTCTTTCCATGCCGCCGACCGTCTGGCTTCGGATGCCATCTGGTCGGTGCTGCCGGATGCCCATGGCGACGTGTGGGCGGGAACCTTTCGCGGGGGGCTTTTGCGCTGGCATAATGGAAAATTCATTCGCTTGGACAAGGAAGACGGCCTCCCAGACAATGTCATTTGCCAGATACTTGATGATGGTCATGGAAATTTGTGGCTGGGGTCCCATCACGGGGTTTTTGTTTTGCCCAAATCATCTCTGGATGAAGAGGGGCATGCCAAATCCAATCCGCTGCCAATAACCACGTTTGGCCCAGATGACGGTCTGCCTTCGTTGGAATGTTCCGGCAATTATCAGCCTGCGGCGCTGCGGAGCAGTGATGGAAAGCTGTGGTTCACAACCATTCAAGGCGTCACCTGCACTCAACCCGGAGCAACCCCAGGGAACCTGGTCCCACCACCGGTGGCGATTGAGGATTTTAAAGTGGATGGCAATAGTTTTATGGATGGCAAATGGAGGGGTGAATACGCCAGTGAACAGGCAACTGCCGGCCGCCCATTTTCCATGCTTCCATCTTTGTTTAAATTGGTCATTCCCCCGGGGGCGCGCCGCTTCGAATTTGTTTTTGCGGGCCTCAGCTTGGCCGCCCCGGACCAGGTGCGGTTTCGTTACCGGTTGGAGGGCCTGGAAAGCCGTTGGGTCGAGGCCGGAACCGAACGCACTGCTCAATATAGTTTTCTACCTCCGGGCCGTTATCGTTTCCATGTCATTGCCTGCAACAGCAGCGGAGTCTGGAACCAGACCGGCAGTGTCCTGACGCTGGTAATCCTTCCATTTTTTTATGAAACATGGTGGTTTCAGGCTCTGGCGGCGCTTGCTCTCATCACCTTGGTGGCGGGAACGGTCCGCCACCTGGTGACACGCCGCCTGCGGCAAAAATTGGAACAATTGCGACGACAACAAGCCGTGGAACGCGAGCGCATCCGCATCGCCAAGGATCTGCATGATGACCTTGGGGCCAGCCTGACTTTGATCGCTGTGCTGGGTGACCTGGCACAAAATGAAAAAACCGGCGAACGCATTGAGCGAATGTCCGGCACGGCGCGCCAGGCTGTAAAGTCCCTGGATGAAATCGTTTGGGCCGTAAACCCCGGAAACGATACACTGAGCCATCTGATTGACTATTCGGGACAATATGCCACCGATTACCTGCGTGCAGGCGGTGTTCGATGCCTATTGGATGTTCCCGATCAAATCATGGCGCGGGAACTGTCTGCCAGTGTCCGTTACAACCTGTTTTTGGTGGTCAAGGAAGCATTGCAAAACATTATCAAACACGCTGGCGCCACAGAGGTTTGGCTGCGCTTCGCCACCAGCGATTCCGGCTTGACGGTGACCATTGAAGATAACGGACGAGGTTTTGCCTCCACGCCAGCCAATGGTTGGGCTGATGGCTTGCGCAATATGTCCGGGCGCCTGAATGAAAATGGAGGTGCATGCACCGTGCATAGCGTGGTCGGCTCCGGGACGGTGATCCAAATCAAACTTCCCTGGCCGCCAACGGACCTTAAATGAAAAGTTTTCATCTGAACAAACGTGAAAATGACAAGAAATGCCGCAAGGAGCGATTGTATCCCTGGGCCGGGTGGTGGAACCTGGATCGCTCTCTGGAGTTGTATGAGAGCCGGGTCAATGCTGGTCCCGGACGAAAGATTTGCTGGTGGTGTCGTATTCTGCCTACTGCTCACTCTGCTCCATGGACGGACAACCGCCCTATCGGATGTTCATCTGATAACCAAGCGCCGCTTGTTCTGACATATTCCACAATACCCTAAATGAGCATCTTGATCTCCATTGTTGAGGACCAGAAAGAGGTTCGGGAAAGTTTTGCTGAATGGTTGGGCAATGCCCCAGGGTTGAGGTGTGTTGGCACTCATGCCACTGCGGAAGAGGCCTTGATAAACCTTCCCGCAGAGGCACCCGATGTTGTTTTAATGGACATCAACCTGCCCGGCATGAACGGCATCCAATGCGTGAGCCGACTTAAGGATCTGCTGCCAAACCTCCTGGTTTTAATGCTGACCACGTATGATCAGGGAGACTTGATTTTCGATTCCCTTCGCGCAGGCGCAAACGGGTACCTTCTCAAAAACATGCCCCGGGAAGAGCTTGTCAAGGCCGTCCAGCAGGTGCATGCCGGGGGAGCGCCGATGTCCTTGCAGGTGGCCCGCAAGGTCATCAGTTTTTTTCATCGCGCCGGCAACAGTTCTCCAGAACTGCA
Source organism: bacterium (assembly GCA_021817945.1). Classification (GTDB taxonomy): domain Bacteria; phylum Verrucomicrobiota; class Verrucomicrobiia; order Limisphaerales; family UBA11358; genus UBA11358. The sequence continues at coordinate 24,958 of JAKAFL010000032.1, forward strand.
GCAATTAACCCAGCGTGAGCTTGAGATTTTGAAACAACTTGCCAAGGGCTACCTCTATAAGGAAATCGCCGACCATTTTGGCATCAGCATTAGCACCGTACGGACACACGTCAGCGCGGTTTACGAAAAGCTTCACGTCCATTCCAGAACCGAGGCCGCCATGAAGTTGATTGGACGGTAGCCCTTCGCTTAAAGTTGTCAAAAGCCATCCTGCCCGCCTGAAACTTTGTCTGTTTTCAAACGTGTTTATTTGAAGGCAAACCGTTGGGAATTCATCGCCTGCCCACCCAAATTGGCTTTGTCTGGCCTAAATCAAAACGGGGCAAATATCAAAACCCGGCCACGGGGTCGGATGAACATCCGATGGACGGAACGCGCATATCGCGTTTAAATAGGAATTCAATCACCACCAAACCGGCTGAAAAATCTGTTGCCAAAAGCCCAGAAGAAATGCTGAAACAATCAAAACCAAGTTCACGTATATGAAAATCCCCGCTGGAGTCTCCGTTTTATGTGCTGGAATCTACGGACTGTCACTTGTCCTTGTCCCGGCTGCGAACATAAATAAAGCAGATGTGCCGGACAACCTCAACTTGGGCACATCCTGGGTGGGCGGTGTCGTTCCTGGCGGCACTGATGTTGCGACTTGGAACAACACTGTGCAGGTCAATACCAGTTCCTCTCCGGGTGGCAGTTTGAATTGGGACGGAATTCAAATCTTGGATCCTGCCGGTTCCATTACCATAAATGCCGATGGGAACTCGCTTGAGTTGGGCGGATCCGGCATTGACTTAAGCCTTGCCACAAACGGTTTGACTGTGGCCTGCCCGGTAATCCTGGGAGCTAATCAAAATTGGGCGGTCACCAATGGACAAAAACTGACCGTCAGCGGGGTGGTGTCAGGCACCAGCGCCCTTTCTTTTTCAGGCGGGGGTATGACGGAATTAAGTGGCGCCAACACTTATTCCGGGGGCACTTTTATCAATGGCACAGAGGTGGAACCAAACAATGCAGCCTGTTTTGGTTCCGCAGCAGTCAATGTGACCAATTCAGGGGATTACCTGCTTTTTGATGTCTTCCCCAACGGCGGCATCATTGCCAACCGCAATGAAGTCGCGGGGCCCATGACCCTGGATTTGTACAATCGTTCCGTCTCTGTGGTGATGGACGGCGCTTGGGCGGGAAATGGGACGGTGCTGGTGACCAACATGGCAAGCGGCGCTACTCTTACCTTGGGCGGCAATGGCACCGGGGGTGACATGGGTGGCTTTACCGGGACGATAACAATTGCTGACACCAACAGCACCGGCAATGCCAGTGCAGGTGCACTGCGGTTCAACAACGGCGGCGCCAACCACAACGTGGGTAATGCCAGCGCCATATTCAACTTGGGGAATGGAAGCGTGCAGTTCACCGAAAAAAATGGCGGTGTGACAACCTATTTTGGTGCCCTTTCAGGAGGCCCAGGCACCCAGTTGGCGAAAAATGAGAACTATGTGATCGGCGGCGCCAACCTCAACACCTCCTTCGCTGGCACCATCATGAGTTCTTCGTCCTTGACCAAGACTGGCACGGGAACCTTCACACTCTCCGGTAACAATCCCTACACGGGATCCACCACGGTCAGCGGCGGCGTTCTTCAGGTTGGAGACGGGGTAACCATCGGCGCAGGCGCTATGGGAGCGGGTGCCGTAATCAATAATGCGACCCTGGTCTTCAACAGGCCCGACAATACTTCAGTAACCAATGCCATTAGCGGTACGGGCGACACCACCAAGGAAAATACGAATACCTTGACCTATTATGGAACCAACAGCTCTTCAGGAACCCTTGTCATTGATCAAGGCTCGTTGGCGGTGGGTGTTTCGGCCCAGATTTCCAGCGCCATTTTTGTTGCTTCCAACGCCACCTTCGACGTTTCACAAAATCCCTCGTTTTCCCTAAGCTCAACATTATCAGGTTTTGGCGCCGTAACGGGGACACTCGCCAGTGCAGGGGCGACAATCAGCCCCGGTCAGCCCAATGCGGCGGGAACACTCACCTTCCTCAGTGGTCTCAGCGAAAGTGGAAGCGTCACTCACCAGATGGAGGTTTCCAGGCCCGCAGGCACCAACGATTTGATTAATGTCGTGGGCAATCTGTCCCTGACTGGCTTAAACACTGTCCAACTCAGCGCCTTCGGAGGCGGCATCATCCCCAGTGGCATATATCCTGTTATCAATTACTCTGGCACCCTGACAGGAGGCCTCAACAATTTGCAAGTGTCACTGGTGGGCGCATTGGGGATTTTGACGAATCCGCCGGGAGCCATTGAAGTCATCGTCACCCCGCCCCCCCGCGGTCCCACCAATCTCACTTGGGTGGGCAACAGTGTGGTCAACAATTGGGACATCAACACCAGCACCAATTGGGTCAATGACAGCCGGTTCTTTACCTTTCTCAATGGCGATACCGTGACCTTTGATGATACCGGGCTGGCTAATCCCAACGTGAATTTGGGAGCGACCGTGCAACCGGCGGCAGTCAGTGTGAATTCCACTGGCAACTATACCATTTCCGGAATTGGCGATATTGATGGCTCGGCCAGCCTTACCAAAACAAACACGGGCACTCTGACCATTTTAACAACCAACACCTATTCCGGGCCCACGACCATCGCAGGCGGCACTTTGGCGGTCATGGACTTGGAGAATGGAACCTTACCGAGCAGCATAGGAGCTGCCAATAGCAACCCCACTAATCTGGTTTTGAATGGAGGCGCTTTGAGCTATTTGGGGGCCGGGGCTGCTACCGACCACGGAATGATCATCGGAAACGGCGGTGCCGATTTTTCTGTGGCTAGCGGCGCTAATTTGACATTGAATGGGCCATTGACAGGTATCGGGGCGGTGACAGCATCCGGGCCAGGTTCGCTTACCCTCACTGCCGCCAATACCTATGGTGCAGGAACTGTGCTAAGCAATGCCCTTCTGATTCTTGGAAGCGATGCAGCCAACAATAGTGGGCTCGGCGCCACAAATGAGCCGGTAACCTTTCTGGGAGGTACTCTTCAATTATTCGGCTACAACGGATCCACCTCCCCGAACTATGCCACCTGCTATAATCCGCTGGTGGTACCGGCCGGCCAGACCGGCACCTTGCAAATGTTCCCCCGCGGCCCCCTCAACAGCGGGGCGGGATCGGGCTTGGAGAGCAGTCTTACTGGCAGCGGCACCCTCAATCTGGTGGTGAATTACTTGCGAGACAACTTGGACGGCAACTGGTCCGCCTTTTCCGGATTGATCAATGTCACCCCGCGTAATCCCACCGGCGATGAAATGCGCATTGACAATAGCTTTGGCTATTCCAATGCCACCATTTTTGTAAACGACAATGTCAACCTGGACCGCGCCAATACCGGAGGCACCACCAATGACATCGGCGCCTTGGGTGGGACGACCCTGGCTACCGTGGCCGCTGGCAATTCATCCGGAGCCAACACGACCTGGCGCGTGGGCTGGCTCAACTCCACTTCCACCTTCGCTGGAAGCATCAATAGCGATAATTCCATCATCAAAGTCGGAACAGGTGAATGGATACTTACCGGTCAAAATCTTTATTACGGATCCACAACCATAAGCCAGGGTATTTTGGCCCTGGCCGCTGGCGTCAATGGCGATGCCTCCATTTATTACACAACGAATATTTTCATTGCCTCGGGCGCTATTCTGGACGTTTCTGGCAATAGCAGTCCCACGCTTGCCCTCACTGCCGGCCAGAACCTTGAGGGCAGCGGCACCATTAATGGTAGCTTGGATAATACGGGCGGAGGGGTCATCTCACCCGGCGAAGGTGCCAACACGGGTGCTCTTACCGCGACAAACCAGATCAACCTTGGAGGCACGCTGATTGTGAAGCTGAACACTTCCGCCCCCCTGACGAGTGACCAACTTACAGCGCCGACCATCCTGCTTGAAAGCGGTTCCATCATCGTCACCAATGTTGGTCCTGGTCTTCGACCCGGGGATGCCTTTGTATTGTTCAATGGTGCGGTATCTGGAACGGTTGGAAGCGTGACCCTGCCCAATCCAAACTATTACACATGGGACACAAGCCAATTGGCAGTAAACGGAACCATTAAACTCGCGGCCATTGCTAAACCTTCCATCAGCAACATAAACACCGCCGGATTGTCGGGTGGTGTCATCGTCATCAATGGCTCCGGTGCAACAAACGGCCCGGTAAACATCCTGGAAACAACGAATGTCGCATTGCCCCTGACGGATTGGACTTCCGTGTTTACAGGCGCCTTTGATGGCAATGGGAATTTGAGTGCCACAGTCACGGTCAATCCCGCTCAACCGCAGCAGTTCTTCCTTCTTCAGGCCCAATGATCCTAAAGAAGATTTCATCGCATGCCGATCAGAATTGGCGCCTTTGCGGCTTCACCCTCATTGAGCTGCTGGTGGTGATCGCCATCATAGCCATCCTTGCCGCGCTTTTGCTTCCTGCACTGAGCGCGGCCAAGGAACGGGCCAAAGTGATTAATTGCGTCAGCAACCTCAAACAGGTCGGGGTGGCATTCATGGTTTATGCCAGCGATAATAATGACCGCTACCCGTCCGCAGGCAATCCGAACATTTCCTCCGGTGACTACTCCGCAGTCACCGGAAGTGACATGTGGGACATCCCCAACGCGATGGGCACCGAATTCATCGCCTCCGGCGGATCTGAAAACATCATGTTTTGCCCCAGTAGTTATGCCTCCAAAGACATTGACAGCTTGAACTATTGGTGGAATTACAATTCATCCGCCCCGCATACCGCCTCGGGCGCCTATCGTTCGGTGGGCTATTGGATCATGATTGCCCGCAGCCAGGGCGGCAAACCTGATTGGTCGCCAAATCCCGCTTATCCGCGCTCATTCATTTCCAAGACCACGCAGCTATCCACAAACCTGACCATAGCCACGACTGAGTTGGTAACGGACGTGACCATTTCCCAATCCTCGGGAAACCGCCTGACGGACCAGTTTGTGGATGTCAACGCCGATCCCAAAAACGCCTCCTATCTCTGGCCCGATGGCCGTTATGCGAGCAACCATTTGAAAGGCAAGGCGCCTGCCGGTGGAAACATACTGGACCAGGACAGCCACGTGGAATGGCGACCCTTCCAACAGATGAACTGGGTGACTCACGATGGAAGCAGCCGCTATGTATGGTTTTGAGGAAACCCTGTTCTGCGCCCTGAATCATCGCCAATCATCCAGCCCAAGAACATGCATGCGCGTTTATTGATTCAAAAACTGTATCATGGTGCTTTGCTGCTGTTCCCCTTGATTATCTTTTCCAGTCTTGGCAGCACCATGTCAGTTCCAGCATTCCCGGGTGCTCAAGGCTTTGGGGCATTGGCTACCGGAGGCGCCGGAGGTCAAACTTATGAGGTCACCAGCCTGGATGATTCCGGTCCCGGCACATTCCGTGACGCCGTAAGCCAGCCCCGCCGTATTATCACATTCCGGTTTGGGGGAATCATTCATTTGCGGTCTAACATACAGGTTGCAAGTGACCTGAGCATACTCGGCCAGACCGCGCCACAAGTGGGGATCACGCTATACGGCCGTTCGATTTCCTTTAGCGGACAACACAATATCATTGTTCGTTACTTGCGCTTACGCGAGGGGATCCAAGGCGACCGGGGAAAATGTTCCGTCAACCTTGCCCATGGATCAGACATGATATTTGACCACGTTTCAATTGAATGGGGCCGGTGGGATTGCCTTGATTTAACCCAGGGCAGCCACGATATCACATTTCAAAATTGCATCATAGGAGAAGGAATTGCCCCCCAACATTTTGGCGCCTTGGTGGATTCCGTGACTGATGTCACTTTCAGCCACAATCTGTGGATTGATAATAAAAGCCGCAACCCCAAGTCCAAGGGCACAGTGCAATACATCAACAATATCGTTTATAATTGGGGAGTGAATGGCTTGGTCGGCGGCCATTCAGCCAGTGTGCATGCCGTGGATGTCATAGGTAACTATTTCATCAAGGGACCCTCATCCAGTGGACGATTTGCCGGGTTGTTCACATCCACTGACAGGGTGTTTTTTCTCAATAACGAGGCGGACCTGGGTGGCAGCGGAAAGCTGAAGGGGCGCCCAATCAGCCGGGAGGATTTTTGCCGTACCAGCGGTTCGCCAGTCCTCGCCCCCGCGCCGCAGCTCCGGCCAGCCGTGGAAGTCACCGTGGACTCGCCTGAGGTGGCGCTTAAAAAAGTAGCCGAGGATGCAGGTTGCTCCCGCCAAAGAGATGCCGTGGATAAGGCGCTGGTGGACCAACTCAAATCCATGGGCATTGTGGGATCCATTATCCCCAGCGAAACAAATTTTTTTAACCCAGGCCCCTCTTGAAGGCTTCAAATATCCCAGCCTCATTTTAACCCAACCTGTTTGAATAGGTTCATTTACCGTATTGAACCTTCCTTGCCTGGATCAAGATGTTTTTCGTTTCTTCCTCTATTCCATATAGTTATAAAAATAATTCCGACGCGCATCCGATATTGACCGTTCGCAGACATTTCCAAGGAAATAGTTTGCAACGCATTCGTCTTCGGATGATTCTGTTCTGAAAAGCACTTATGTCGGTCCAAACGAAGGGCGAAAAAGTGTATCGTGGAACGGCTGTTTCCGGCGGGGTATGCCGGGGCAAGGTGCTGGTCCTGCATCATACGCAGCATTTGGTGTCCCGGCGGGCGCTGGAGCCCGGCCTGATTCCCGAAGAAATACGGCGCTTTGAGCAAGTGCTGGTCAAAACACGCACCCAGATCAAGGAAGTTCAACGCCGGGTGGCGGCCAATATGAGCGGCTCCGAGGCGGACATTTTTGATGCGCATCTGCTCATGCTTGAGGACCGGGTGCTCATTGATGAGGTAATGCGGTTGATCCGTGAAGACCTGGTCAATGCCGAATTTGCCTTTCAGCAGGTTTCCGGACGCTATGTGGCAGCCATGGAAAGCGTGGAGGATGAACTCCTTCGGGAGCGCGCGGCTGACATGCGTGACCTTGTCGGACGGGTGATGGACAACCTCCTGCAGGTCAGGGATTCCGCCGATCTGAATCATCTTACCGAACCGTGCATCTTGGTGAGCCGCGATCTCAGTCCCTCCACCACCGCGCAATTAAATAAGAAACTGGTGCTGGGTTTCGCCACAGACATTGGCGGAAAAAGCTCGCACACCGCCATTATGGCGCGTTCCTTGGACATTCCGGCTGTGGTCGGGCTGAAAACCCTGAGCGAGGAACTTGAGACCGGCGACTATGTCTTGCTGGATGGATACAACGGCACGGTCGTGGTCAATCCGACTGATGCCACCCTGTTTGAATACGGCCAGCTTGCCAAGCTCAAGGCATCCTTGGATGTTAAATTGGCCGAGGTTCTCTGGTTGCCGGCGGTTACACTTGATGGAAAAGCTGTTCATCTCTCGGCCAATATTGAGGATCAGCATGACGTGGAAGCCGTCATAGCACATGGAGCTGAAGGGGTGGGCTTGTTCCGCACCGAGTTTCTCTTTTTAAACCGTCCCGCTCCCCCCAACGAGGATGAACAATGGCAGGTGTACCACGAGGTGGCAGCCGCCCTGCACCCAAACCCTGTCATCATCCGCACTTTGGACCTGGGTGGTGATAAATTTGTTTCCAGCCTGCAACTGGCGCCCGAGTTGAACTCCTTTTTAGGCTGGCGCGCCATTCGCTTTTGCCTGGCACAGCCGGATATGTTTTGTCACCAGCTCCGTGCCATCCTGCGGGCCAGCTCGGGGGGGAATGTGAAAATGATGTACCCCATGATTTCCGGCGTGGATGAATTAAATCAGGCCAACGCCTTGCTGGAAAAATGCAAGCAGGAACTCAAGGCCAAGGAAGTGCCCTTTAATCCGAACATGGAAATCGGGGTCATGATTGAGATTCCCTCCGCAGCCTTGATTGCGGATGCCCTGGCCAAGCGTGCCCGCTTTTTCAGCATAGGTTCCAATGACCTTATCCAATATACATTGGCGGCAGACCGCACAAATGAGAAGGTGTCTCACCTGTACGAACCCACCCACCCAGCCATCCTGAAGTTGATTAAATATACGGTGGAAGCTTCGCATCGCCATGGCATCTGGACCGGCGTTTGTGGAGAAATTGGGGGGGACCCCACCTTGGTGCCTTTGCTTCTGGGGTTGGGTGTGGATGAACTAAGCGCCGCACCTCCTGTGATCCCGGAGGTGAAATACATGATCCGAAAAACCAGCATTGCCGAAGCCAGGCAATTGGCGGATTTTGCGCTCCAATGCGACTCGCCGTCGGAAATTTACGCCGCCTGCCAAAAATTTGCCCTGCAAACCGCTCCCAGCCTTTTCGAAAAAACTTGACCCGTGCCCCTGCCTTTTTCAGGTAAAACGGATGACTGCGTAATTCTTTTTACCTTTTCGCAACAGGACGTGTTTCTTGAATAAAAGGTCCCCCTCAGTGATCAGTCGCATGGGGTTGGTCTCGCGAATGTTGTTCACGTAAACGCCGCCTCCCTCCAGATCTTTCCGCGCCTGGCCCTTTGAATTGGATAGGGCAGCCAGCACCAGTAATTCCACCAGGGGCAGCCCCGCCCCAGCAAGCTTTCCTTTTTCCAATTCCTTGCTGGGGGCTTCATTGGCGATTTCCGCAAACAGCCCCTCGGTAATGCCGGAAATTTCTCCGCCAAACAAAATATCGCTGGCGCGAATGGCCTCCTGGGTGGCGGACGCCCCGTGAATCAGGTCCGTCACGGCACGGGCCAGGGCCTTATGGGCCAAGCGGGCGCCCGGGTTTTGACCGTGCTGTTCTTCCAGGCGCGTGATCTCTGCCTGATCCAGCAGGGTGAAAAATTTCAGGTATCGAATCACATCCCGGTCATCGGTGTTGATCCAAAACTGGTAAAATTTATAAACGCTGGTTTTTTTGGGGTCCAGCCAGATGGCACCAGCCACGGTTTTTCCAAATTTTGAGCCGTCGGCATTGGTGATGAGCGGCAGGGTGAGTCCATAAACCGGTTTGGAGAGTTTTTTGCGGGTCAATTCTATGCCAGCAGTGATGTTCCCCCATTGGTCGCTTCCACCAATTTGCAGTTCGCAGCCTTGGTCCCGGGCCAGCACCATGAAATCAAAGGCTTGCAGCAGCATGTAGCTGAATTCGGTGAAGCTGATTCCCGCATCACGATCCTCCATGCGTGCCCGCACTGATTCCTTGGCCACCATCTGGTTCACGGAAAAATGCTTTCCGATGTCTCGAAGAAAAGACAGGAATGAAACAGGGGCTGTCCATTGATTGTTGTCCTCGAGTTTTGCCGGGTTGGTGGAAGCGTTAAAATCCAAAAGCCGGGTTAACTGGCTTTTAACTTGGGCAATATTGTGCGCCAATGTCTCCGGGGTGAGTAACTGGCGTTCTTGCGATTTGCCGCTGGGGTCACCAATGGATCCCGTGGCGCCACCGGCCAATGCAATGGGATGGTGGCCGGCGTCTTGAAAACGTTTCAATGCCAGAAGCGGCACCAGGTTGCCCACATGCAAACTGTCCGCAGTGGGGTCAAAACCACAATAGAGCGTTATCGGCCTCGTCAGCCTTGCAGCCAGGGCTTCCCGGTCCGTGCAATCAGCCACCAAGCCACGCCAGTCCAATTCGTCAAGGATCGTCACCGGTCAAGGATAGAAAGCGCAGGCCCGGTTGCCAATCGTCAATTCCTGCCTTTCACCCTTTCTTGTACTTCTGATTCATCTGGTTTTGGGCGGTAGAAGAAATGGCCTGCTGGCAACGGGCCAAAGCTTCACCTAATCCGGGAGACGGCGTGCCGTGATTTGAAGACCTTTGCGGCGACCAGACACTCTGGCGGGCTCCATGGGATTCGTTGAATGGGGTGCGGCGCGGTGGATCGGGTCGGACGCATCCTTCAGAGCCTGTCTTAAAATTTGGAAGGATGTTGTTTTCGTGCCCAAGCCGGTATGGCTATAGGTCCGCTTATAAATTTAACGATATATGACGCTTAAAAAAACGGCGCCAGCAATCCTTTGATTTTTTACGGATGCCGCTGCATATCGGAAAAAGTGGTAAATAAGGACTGGCACAACGCATCCGGTCGATCAAAATAGCGATTTTGAGTGCTTTCCTTTCTGGTGTAATGTCAAAGCCGCTCTGCAGCATTGAAATCCAGCGAATAGGGTGGAAGTGAGAACGCTTCGATGTGGCGCTGGTGTTTGGCAAAATACCGCAGGACCTCGGGTTTTTTATTAAATGAAGCGTTGTCTTGTGTCAGATAGACCCGATGGTTGCGGCGGTAGTAATTCGGCAGCAACTCCTCATCCACAAATGATAAATAAGTTTCAGCGTTGAAGTATTCGGCTTGGTGTCGCCAAACAAAATCACCCTGCGGCACGCTCAACGCGCCCAGAATCTTTTGGGTGTGGCGTTCGCTGCGCGTGGGAATCTCAGGCTGCTGACCCCTGCGCGCCCACGTCCGATAAAGCGTTGGCGTCTGCCGAAAGGAAGCTTCGCCTTCATAAACGATCAATGTGCCTTCGCCCCGGGGGTTTTTTAAGATTCGGATGGGTGAATCGAATCCATCGGTTCTGCTTTTTGGAATCGGCCGTTACCAACCGTGTCTTGGGCCGCTGCACTGAAAAGTTTAACGCCTTGGGCAAATGTCGCGCGTGTCCGGGGTGATAAGTTACGTCAAACTCTTCTGCAATGACTTGGGCAATCAAAGGTGAAGTCCACACCCCCGTATTCAGGCCATGTGCGACCGGCCCACTGTCCAAGATGTCCGCTTTTTACCCACAAATTCTGCTATAGACCCAGTTTTTAATTGTTCTCCTATAGCCTGAATGAAAAGACGGCGCGTTGTGACCCGCCATACGCATTTCTGAAAAACATTTTGAAAATATTTTGCGATTTTTGCTTGACGGTATGATTTGGAAGTGTTAATTTCTAATTCAATCAGATTCAAAGCGTTTTTTTGGGGGAGGGTCTTGCTCGCACTTTATTAGTGCTAAACAATCATGACACCTTGGTTTTGTAATATGGCCAAGGTAAACAAGACGTGACATTGGTCCAGCAAGCTGACCGATGGAGAAGTTCCAGATGGGTATTTTGTTCAAGAACTCCAAGAGTCGATTTTAAATGAAACTTAATGCTCTATTCGTTTCGTTGATAATATTTCTGCCGGGAATTTATTGCTTGTCCGCCCAAACAAGCGCCTTTGGTTCAATCCCGTCGGCCAATGTTCCGCCTCCTACTCATTATGTCATCACCAGCGGTTGGACCAAAGCATGACGAAAATGATACATGAAAAGCAAACAATAAGAAAGGAATAGTATGAAAGTTATAGCCTCATTGTCTGTCGCTACCGCAATGTCCATTTCGACTTTCGGGCAGGGTTTTGTCAATTTGAACTTCGAATCGGCTCAAAACATTCCGTCCGTTTCCAATATTGGCGAGTACCCAGTGTCCGTCGCCAACGCTTTGCCTGGCTGGATCGTACAGAATGCCTCTTATAATCTTATAATGTACACTTTAGATCCGCAAAATCAATGGGGTAATTCGGTCGTGTTGGTTGGTGGCAACCTTGCGCTTAGCGGGAATTACAGCGTGCATTTTTCAGATGTATCACAGATAAATCAGACTGCAATGGTTCCAGGCAACGCCGCTTCATTGCAGTTCGAAGCATTCAATGGATCCGGAACATCCAGACTTACAGATTTTTATTTAATGTTGGGTGGACAAAGTCTTTCTTATGAATTGCTTCATGCTGGCACCGTTTTCAATATTTACGGAGCCAATATTCCTTCTTATATGGATGGCCAGATTGAAACCTTGGAATTTGGTGAGAATGGTTATTCGGAAATCGGTTTGGACAACATTAGTTTTTCAACAGCGAGCGTTCCTGAGCCTTCTGAAGGGTTTTTAATCAACACCGGAGCCGTCTTTTTTGCGTTTCTGCGTCTTATTCCAATGTTCAGAGGGAGGCGGCCCCGAAATTGTATAAGAGAATGTCTGAAAAGTTGAGGGTGGCCTAAGGTTGGGGATTTTGGCTGCGGTCTGGGCGGCGGGTTCCGAGCATCCCCGTGGAGGGCTACAAGGAACGAGCCAACGAAGCCCATGGGGAATTGAAGCGCCACCCGGAGGGTTTTTTACCCTGCCCCTCACAAAAATCCTCCCAACAGAGATGCGCTCCCCTTTTTGGGTCGGGTCTGGAGAATTCCCTTTGATCCCGGGCCGCGTTTTCGTGAGAATCGCCGGGTGTCAAAAATGCTTAAGGCCTCGGGGGCCATGGCCGCAGCCACCCTTACCAGCCGTGTTCTGGGAATGGTGCGGGAAATGTTTTATGCCTGGTTCATGGGTGATAGCCAGGTGGCCGGGGCATTTATATTTGCCTTCCAAATTCCAAATCTTTTCCGGAGATTGCTGGGTGAAGGAGCCCTGACTGCGGCCTTCATTCCCATATTCAAGGAAAAGGAGAAATTGTGCGGCGAGGCTGAAATGTGGCAGGCAGCCAATGCGGTCCTCTCTGGCTTGGTTTTTTCCGCCTGCATCATCATTGCCGTGGTGGTGGGTGGCATCTCTCTTGTCCTGGCTTTCCTGGCCCCCGCCCATGCAGATCCTTCCATCATCCCTGCCGCATCCCATTCGGCAGCCGTTTTGGCGCACCCTCTGATTTCAGGGGGGCTTTCGTCCAAGTCCATCCTCATCCTGCGCCTCTTGCGGGTTATGTTTCCCTACATGCTCTTCGTCTGTCTGGCGGCAGCTTTCATGGGCATGCTCAATGCCCGGGGGCATTTTTTTATTCCAGCCATGGGTGCCGCCACCTTGAATTTGGTCATGATCGCCTCTGTGCTCTGGCTCGCCCCGCAAATGGGCAACGGCTTGCCGCCAGGCGAACGCTTGCCGGTAAGAATTTTTGCCCTGGCTTACGGGGTTCTCGCCGCTGGCATCGCGCAGGCCGCCTTCCAATTGCCATCCCTTTGGAGGGAAGGATACTGCTTCCGCTGGGTTTCACCTTGGGGAAATCAAACGGTGCAGCGCGTGGTGCGCCAAATGATTCCGGGCGCCATCGGCGTGGCGGCATTCCAAATCAATGTCACCCTCGTCCAAGCCATCGCTTTCTGGATCAATCCACAGATTAATGCCTCGTTCAATTACGCCGTCCGCCTGATGGAACTGCCCCAAGGCATGTTTGGCATCTCCCTGGCCACCTATCTCCTTACCGCCCTGAGCAGCCTGGCTTTGGATAAAAATTATCCCGAGTTCAGGACCACGCTGCGACAAGGTCTCAGTTCCCTGCTTTTCGCAAACTTGATTGCGGCGGTTTTGTTGGTAACCCTGGCTCAACCCATCATTCGTCTGCTGTTTGAACACGGCACTCATTTCACCGCCCTCTCCACTCAACGAGCCGCCCTGGCACTCGTTTGCCTCGCGCCGGGTCTAGTGGCTTTTTCCACGGTCAACGTTCTCGCCCGTGCCTTTTTTGCCTTGGGCGACACCCTTACCCCGATGAAAATCAGCGTTTTTTGCCTGGTCATTAATTTGTTTTTGGCCGCCCTCCTGGTGGTCCCGCTTAAACAGGGCGGCTTGGGCATCGCCAACACCCTTACCTCTTGTTGCAACGCTGCCCTGCTGGTGTTTGCCTTGAGAAAAAAATTGGCGCGGCTCGACATGAATCCACTCAAGAAAAGCCTTTTCCCTCTCTTTTGGGCTGCCCTCCTCGCGGCATTGATTTCCCTGGGTGTTTGCCATGAATGGGAAATCCACCTGGGCCACAATTCCATCCCTCTACAGTTGGGATCTGTGTTTGTCCCGGCTTTCATGGCCGCCGCATCCTACTTCCTGGCATCTCTCGCCCTGGGCATCCCCGCCGCCAAGGAAATTGCATCTTTAGCCCTCAACCGGATTCGTCCCCAGTCACACCGCCCCCAAACTCCCTGATGCTATTTTCGTTTTTCCTACCATCATACCTCAAAGCTTTAGTGTTGAAATGCGCCAACTCTCCTTGCGCTTCTCAAAAGATTGTAAAAACCTCATTCGCAGCCTTGATGGTTTGGCTGCTTCCTGAGTTGATTTGCAGTGGAGTTTGCGGTCTCGACCCCTTTGCTTGCAAAACCCTTCCCCTCCGCCGCAGGCTTCCGTTTCCTCTCAAATAGATTTAGAATGGCAAATTCAACAGTTTTTTGCGCGGTCCAAACAACTTTCATTTGACCACGAGCAGTAATTGGTGGAATATAGTGCTCAAATTATGGACGGTGCAGTTTGCTTTTTATACTAAACCCCATGAAAACCATTTTGGTGCTTTCTCCGCATCCGGATTTTGCCAGTTCAGTTACAAACGCCTTAAATCAAGAGTCATACAAGGTTGTCCATAGGCTGAATGTGGAGGATGCCGAACCTTTATTGGTCCACGGTTTGGTCACGGCTTGCGTTTTGGATGCGGAATTGTTGGGGGTGGAAAGCGTTTGGGTGATAGAACGCCTGCGCAGGCGTGATACTATCACTCCCATTATTGCCTACACGGATTCAGTTCAATCGGATTGGGAAGAAGAGGCTTTTTTAAGGGGTGTCACCCATGTATTAACCAAGCCGGTGCGCCCGAGGCTGGTCAATTCCATCTTGGAAAGTCTGGCCAAACCGGCTGCCGCATCCAAGTCTCCCACTTATACCCGCGCCCAGGATGCCGGACCCTCGCGATCCAACCAAATCGCTGTCTCCCAATCCTCTGCGGCGCCGGGGCAAACGCTTGGGATTCTTCGCGATTTTTCCTGCATATTGACTCACTCCCTCGATGCTGAGGCCATGCTCAAGCAGTTTTTGCAGTTTTTAAGGGAAATGCTCAGCATCAACCGCTCAGCCGTTTTTTTGGCACAACCTGTTGAAGGCCAATCATCAAAAAATAATCCCGCTGGCTTGCGCAGGTTGAAGTCCGTGGCCGCATTGGGCATTTCTTCTGGACTGCTTCAGCATTTGGAATTGTCTTTCGAGAGCGGGGTGGGAGGGCATTTGATGAGATCCGGCCGGATTTTAAGGCGTGATTCAGAAGAAGCCCGCATGGACCAGGAGATCCAACGTGAATTCGACTTGTTGGGAGCCCAGGTTGCAGTGCCCATTTTGGACCGGGAAACAATGGTGGGCGTTGCCATTTTTGACAGTCGCTTGACCGGTGAATCACTGGTCAATCGGGAGCTCGAGCTTATCTTCCACTTGTTGGGGCAGGTCGGGCTGGGCTTGAGAAATATTTGGTTGCACGATCAACTTGCGGATAATCATGAAATGATGACGAATGTGCTGCGGGAACTGAGCAGCGCATGCGTGGTGGTCAGCCGTGACTTGAAGGTTTTGCATGCCAATAAATCCGCGCGGCGACATTTTGGACGAAAGAATGAAAGGACCGGCGGCTTGGAATTCAGTGACATTCCCCAGGCGCTTGGCTCGAAAATTTATCAGGTTTTAAAAACCGGCGTGGCGCTCGAACCCTTTGATTTCGAGCCTCAAAATTCACCGGGCACCCTCTACAAAATAACGATTGTGCCGTTCCAGAGTGAAAATGCCGCCATCACCACCTCCGCCCTGCTTACGGCAGACGATCTCACCCAGTCAGAGCGCTTGAAGAAGCTTGAATTGGAAACGGCAAACCTGCGCCTGGTCCAGACCATGGCAGACCGATTGGCTCATGAAGTGGGCAACGCCCTCGTGCCCATTTCCACCCACCACCAACTGCTGGCTGAAAAAATCAATGACCCGGAATTCCGGGAGTCCCTGGACCATGCCATGGGCGATGGCGTGAAGCGGGTGACACGCTTGATCAACCAGATGCGCTTTCTGGCCCGGGACGGTTTTCTGGAGCAGGAGGTGTTCCCGGTGCAAAAGTTGATTGAGGATGCCTATCAGGAGGCCATGCGCCAGCAACCCTCCCAGTCTGCCCTTTTAAAAATGGAAAGCGGCGGAAGGCCCTTTATCATTTCCGGCAACCGGCCCGCCCTGAAACATGCCTTTTCCGAGATCCTGTTGAATGCGATTCAAGCCAATCCAAAAGGAGGCCAGGTTGGAGTCAGGCTCCAGGCAGGCGGCGTGGATGAGGGCCAATCACTTACCATCGAGGTGCAGGATACGGGGGAAGGTTTTTCCGCCGAGGCAGCCCGGAAAATTCCAGCGCCATTTTATACCACTCGTAACGTGGGGCTGGGCCTGGGGCTGGCCGTGACGCGAAAAATCATTGAAAGTCACCATGGCAAACTCGAAATCGTTCCGTCGCCCTCCGGAATCGTGCGCGTGTCCCTGCCCGTTGAGCAGGCCACCGTTTCTGGAGCGGTCTGATTTTCACCTGCCCGATGGTGGTTGGTCGCGGTTCCATGTCGCGCCTCGCTAAGGAAGGGGGGCACGCCCGTTCTTCCATCCTTATCCGGCCACGCAGGGGGCATCCGGATTCGCCGATGCAATGCTCTTGCCCCGCAAGGTTTCATGATTTATTCAAGAGCGGGTCATGCGTGACAGGATTTTACAAAAAAATTTTTCAATGGCGGTGTTTAATCAAAGCCCTGCCGCCGGAGGGCATTTATGACCATGAAAGAGACGATTGACCAGGCATTGTCCAAAAATTCAAAAACGCCGGTGCCGGCACGCCTTGGGATCATTGGCGGAGGACAGTTGGCCAAGATGACGGCTCTGGCGGCGCGCGAACTGGGATGCGACGTGGTTATTTTTGAGCGCAACCCCTCCACGCCGGCGGCGCCTTTGGCCAATGACACATGGGTGGGGGATTGGGATGATGCCAGTTTGCTTCTTAAATGGGCGGCGCAGGCGGATGTGGTGACGCTGGAAAATGAATTCCTGAATGTCGAGGCCCTGGCCGCGATCGAACGCGCGGGGCATGTGCTGCATCCAGGCACCTCCACGCTGGCCCAGGTCCAGGATAAATTGATTCAAAAGGAAACGCTGGCACGCGCCGGGTTGGCCTTGCCCCGGTTTGCAGGGGTGGATCAGGTTTCAAAAATGGAGAGCCTTGGACAGGATTGGGGCTGGCCGCTGGTGTTGAAAACCCGCAGAAATGGTTACGATGGAAAAGGCAATTTCACCCTCCATGGCCCGCAGGACATTGAAACCGGATGGGCGGTGCTCAGGGGTGACCGTCAAGCTTTGTATGTGGAGGCTTTTTGCGACTTTGCACGGGAATTGGCGGTTATGGTGACCAGGGGCCGGGATGGGGCGCTGGCGGTCTATCCCGTGGTGGAGACGGTTCAAAAGGACCATGTCTGCCACGTGGTGCGCGCCCCGGCCAATATTCCCCCTGATGTGGCAAGCCAGGCATCCCGTGTTGCCTGCCGCGCCATTGAAACCATCGGAGGGGTTGGAAGTTTTGGGGTGGAAATGTTTTTAACCAAAACAGGCGAAGTCCTGGTGAATGAACTGGCCCCACGCGTTCATAATTCCGGGCACTATACCATAGAAGCCTGTGAATGTTCACAGTTTGAAAACCATGTTCGGGCGGTGCTGGGCTGGCCGCTGGGTTCCACCGCCATGGTGGCTCCTGCCGCAGTAATGATCAACTTGCTGGGGGCAGGCGGCGGGTCAGGCCAGCCTCATGGATTGGAAAAGGCGCTTGCCGTGGCCGGTGCTCATGTTCATATCTATGGCAAAACAACCAGCGGATCAGGACGGAAAATGGGCCATGTCACGGCTTTGGGGCAAACCCTGGCTGCCGCGGAATCCAAAGCCCTCGAAGCCGCCACGTCTCTGCAATTCGGGAAAAAACCATGAAAAATTCATCTCCTCCAACGGTAGGCATCATCATGGGCAGCGATTCAGACTGGCCCACCCTCGAACCCGCCTCCCAGGTATGCCATGAGTTTGGCGTTCCATGCGAGGTGCGCGTGGTTTCAGCCCACCGCATGCCCGAGACCATGGCCCAATATGCGCGAAGCGCAGAGGAACGCGGCCTGCGCGTGATCATTGCCGGCGCTGGTGGCGCAGCCCATCTGCCAGGAATGGTCGCCAGCTTGACCTGCCTGCCGGTGATTGGGGTGCCCGTCGAAAGCAAGGCTTTAAAGGGGTTGGATTCCCTCCTGTCCATCGTCCAAATGCCAGGTGGCGTGCCCGTGGCCACGATGGCCATTGGCGGTGGCCGCAACGCCGGTCTCATGGCCGTGCGTATTCTGGGTGTCAATGATGCGCGGCTACGCCTTCAACTCAAGGTGTTTCGAGCCAACCTCGCCCGCGACGCCCGCCGCCGCGGCGCCAAGCTTGCCGCCTCCATCCGCCCCATTCCCAACCCGGGTTGATTCCTGGGTTCGGCCGGGTTCCCGCAGCATGGACCCTCTGAAACCGGGGTTTCGATATATATTGACAAATATAACGAATGAGGCAGTCTCCCTGCCAGCCAAAACCCGCGCAGAAAACCAGAAAAAACGGTCATGAAGCACAATCAAGGAGGCCATTATTGAGCCTCGCATAATAGAATGACGTTAAGGCCACAATTGAGCTTGGGTGTGACAGGCGGCCACGATGCTTTTTCGTCGGCGCATGCGGCGCAGGGCGGCGGTGGCTTCAAAGCTCAATTCCCAGGCTTTGGTGGCAATCAAGTTGGCAATCTCGTGGTTTTTAAGGTGGCCCCACATATATTCCACCGGGTTGAGTTCGGGCGCATAGGCGGGAAACCGTTCGACTTGGATTCGGCCACGGGTCGAAAGAATATAATCCCGGACCAACACGCTCCGGTGGATGGGGGCCCCATCCCAAATCACCAGTATTTTC
>JAKAFL010000003.1 GCA_021817945.1 bacterium
CGGTTTTCCACGCCTTGTGCCAACGTCCGGCGGATTCGTTGCTGACGCCAAAACGCCGGGCAACTTCGGCCTTGGTGCGACCTTGCTCGAAAAGCTTGGCCGCGTTCATGCGTCGCCGCTCCAACGCAGCGAAGTCTCGTTTCACACCTTTGGGATTACCCATATCAGCTTTGACACGGATTCCGCATAAATGTTCTCTATATTATGCAAGTGTCAGTAAGGGTTTTCGCCAGGAACGAAACAAGCGCAAGAGGTTTGATTTTTTTGCCAGGCGAAACCGATTTGCATGAATTGAGGCTGAACAGATCGGGAAACGCCTTCAAGCTGGACGCCGACCCGTTGGGAGGAAAGGTGTCCTGGGAGGTCACTGAAGTGGGAGCCCCCCGGAAATGAAGACCAAATCAACATGCTTGCTGGCCCTGGCGTTGTTGTGCGCGAGATCGCCAGGTATGGCTGGCAGTTACACCAATTTTACCGTAGCTGTTTATATTCCGATCAATGTTGTGCAAAGCTTTGACAATCCTGACAAATTGAAGAGGGATTGGGATTGCATCCGGAGCCAACTGAAAGTGGACAAGGTTTATATTGAGGTGCAGCGAGACCGCCGCTTGCTGACGGATCAACAAGCTGAGAGGGCCACCCAGTTTTTTCTTAGTCACGGTGTGCGGGTTGCCGGCGGAATGGCACTGTCAGACGGAAGCATTGGGGGCCAGTTTCAATCGTTTTGTTATACCGATCCGGACGATCGCGCCTTCATCAAAAACGCCGCCGAGTTTGCCGCCCGCCATTTTGACGAGGTTATACAGGATGATTTTTTCTTCGTCTCGACAAAAAATGATTCGGACATCGCCGCGAAAGGGACCAGGAGTTGGGCGCAATTCCGCAAGGAATTGACGGACGACGCGGCGGAAAATCTGCTGGTCAAACCTGCCAGGAGCGTGAACCCGAGGGTAAAAATGGTGATAAAGTTTCCGAACTGGTATGAGCATTTTGCCGGGAGCGGCTATGATCTGGAGAGGGAACCCCATATTTTCGACGGCATCTACACCGGAACGGAAACACGCGATCCTGTGATGACCGACCAGCATCTGCAACAATACGAAAGTTTCGAAATTGTTCGATACTTTGACAACATCGCCCCGAACCGGAATGGCGGCGGATGGGTGGACACCTATAGCATTAATTATCCCGACCGCTACGCCGAACAGATTTGGGACACGCTCTTTGCCAAGGCACACGAATTGACCTTGTTCGAGTGGTCGGCTTTGACCCAGCCGATGGAAACCGGAGGACGCGAAAGTTGGCAACAATTCCCGACCAGCTTCAGCATTTCTGAAGCAACCAACGACATTGCCTCCCCAACTTGGGCGTGTGCCGCGAACTATTCGCTGCGAAAAGCGGACGCTTTTCTCGGCCAGCTGGGCAGGCCCATTGGTATCGCCAGCTACAAGCCTTTTCATTCCTCGGGCGAGGATTTCTTACACAATTATTTGGGAATGATTGGCATCCCTATTGACGTGCAACCGGAGTTTCCAACCAACGCCGGGGTCGTGCTCCTGACCGAATGTGCCAAGTTTGACCCGGAAATCGTGGAGAAGATCAAAGGTCAATTGCGGGCGGGTAAATCAGTGGTCATAACTTCCGGCCTGCTTCACGCATTGCAGAACTCAGGACTGGAGGACATCGCCGACATCCGTTGGACGGACCGCAAGTTTCTCACTCACAAGTATGGCGGAGGCTTTGGCTCGGGCAATTTTTCCAACCTCGAACCCAGCACGAACGACCTACTGTTCCCGGAAATTGATTTTCTTACCAACGATTCGTGGGCATTGGTTCGGGCGGAAGCCAACGGCAACAGCTTTCCCCTGCTTTTGATGAACCGCTATTCGAAGGGGGTTTTGTATGTCTGGACAATGCCGGACAATTTCAACGATCTTTATTCATTGCCACCGGAGGTGACCGACGCCATCAAAAACCATGTCATGCGTGGATTCCCCGTCTGGCTGAGCGGACCGGCGAAAGTTGCCCTCTTCGCCTATGATAATGACACGTTCATAGTAGAGAACTACCTGGCAACGCCGGCAGAAGCGACGGTCTGGACGCTGGGATCCTCAACGCGACTCAAGAATCTCGTCTCCGGAGAAAAACTGGAAGGCATACTGCAGCCGCCACACAGTTGGAATTGGTCCAATCAAAGCCTGAAGGATCGTGTCGCCTTCAAAGTGCATTTGGCTCCCCACAGCTACGGGGTGTTCGCGCTGGAAAACGACCATGCAGTCGCGAGCATGACAGACCACTGAACCGAATTTTTTCCAGCTCGACGAAGCAAACCAGGAAGCGACAATAATCTTATGCAAGACCGATTTAAAACGCTGCGTGCAACCAGTCCTCTAGTGCTTCTCATCATTGTGTTTTGCGCACTTTCAAAACCTCTGTTGGCGGCCGGCGGCGAAACTTCGCGGCTAATCTCCGCCGATCTACGCGCAACCAACGGAGCGCTTAACACCATGTTCAACTTCTGCGTGGGCGCAGGCAGAGCCAACGAAGGTTTGCGCGCCGACTGGCAGCGCCAACTCACTTACGCGCACCAACAGTGCGGCTTTAAATACATCCGGATGCACGGGTTGTTCGACGACGACATGGGCGTCTATCGCGAAGAAAACGGGAAACCGGAATACAACTGGCAATACATTGACGAACTTTACGATTTTCTGGAACACATCGGCATGAAACCATTTGTGGAACTGAGTTTCATGCCCGATTCACTCGCCAGTGGATCAAAGACCATCTTCTGGTATCGCGGCAACGTCACTCCGCCCAAAGACATGAAGAAATGGGCGGATTTCATTCGTGCCTTTGTCGAACATGAAAAAGAGCGCTACGGCGATGGGGAGGTGCGCACGTGGTATTTCGAAGTCTGGAACGAACCGAACCTCAAAGACGGCTTTTGGACCGGCACGCAGCAGGATTACTTCAATTTCTACGCGGCGACGGCTCGCGCCATCAAGAATGTTTCCCCCGATTTCCAAATCGGCGGACCCGCAACGGCGGGTTGTGGCTGGGTGCCGGAGTTCATTCATTTCTGCACCACGAACCAGGCACCGTTGGATTTCATTTCCACGCACACCTACGGCGTGGATCAGGGTTACCTTGACTCAACCGGCACGCACGGCACGGCGCTTTCTCGCAACTTCGACTCGATATGGGGCGACGTCAAACGGGTGCGCCAGGAAATTACCGAATCCGCAATGCCCAGATTGAAACTCTTCTTCACCGAATGGAGTTCCTCCTACACGCCTTCCGATCCGTTTCACGACAGTTACCTCAGCGCTGCTTACATTGTGGACAAACTCAAGCATTGCGACGACGCCGCACAAGCCATGTCATACTGGACGTTCACCGACATCTTCGAAGAATCCGGCCCTCGATGGGAGGCTTTTCACGGAGGCTTCGGGCTGATCAATTACGAGGACATCAAGAAGTCGGCGTTCTATGCGTACCAGTTTTTGAACCGCCTCGGACCGGCGGAGTTGAAAGACAACGATCCGTCGTCGTGGATTTGCAAGGACAACTCCGGCGGGGTGCAGGCTTTGGTTTGGGACTTCACCAACCTCTTTCCCCAAACCAACATGATCAATCAGGTTTTTTACAAACGCGATTTGCCGGCAAAACCCAAAGGCAAAGTGACGCTCGTGGTTTCGCATTTACCGAAAGGCAAATACATGGTGGAACTCTACAAGGTTGGCTACCGGATCAACGATTCCTACGACACTTATCGCGACATGGGATCACCCGCTCAACTGACCAGTGCGCAAGTCGCTGAAATCAAATCCAAAAACAGCGGTTCGCCCATTGAAGTCCGCACGGTCAAGATCGGCTACGACGGGAACTTTGAGCAGCGATTCGATCTGCGCGAGAACGATGTGGTGCTGGTCACGCTCAAGCCGCAACAGTAATTTGCATCCATGAAAAGGGTGAATTGGAATGTTGACGCTGTCGCGGCATTTTTCCTTCTTGCGTTGACGGTCAATGGCCTCGCGCAAATATCGCAACCCGCTGCCATCAACACCGAAGGTGGACTGGTTCAGGGAGCTTTTGACGACGGATTGACGGTTTACAGGGGCATCCCGTTCGCCGCGCCACCGGTGGGCAACCTGCGATGGCGCGCTCCCCAGCCTGCTGCGAAATGGGAGGGCGTGCGCCAAACCACCAAATTTGGCCCTGCGTCTGTTCAAGGAGGAAAAGGCTCCGAGGACTGTTTGTATCTGAACGTCTGGACGCCTGCAAAAATTGCGGGCAATCGCATTCCTGTGCTCGTGTGGATTTACGGTGGCGGTTTTAGTGCCGGCGCCACCGCCGACCCCAATTACAGCGGCGAACAACTGGCCAAAAAAGGCGTCGTTTTTGTCAGCATCGCCTATCGTGTCGGACCTCTCGGGTTTCTGGCGCACCCGGAACTGAGCGCCGAAACCACAAATCACGTCTCGGGCAACTACGGTTTGCTGGACCAAATCGCAGGCCTTCAATGGGTGAAGCGTAACATCGCCGCGTTCGACGGTAACCCCGAAAAGGTGACGATTTTTGGCGAATCCGCTGGTGGCATTTCTGTCAGCATGTTGTGCGCTTCGCCGCTGGCAAAAGGACTTTTTGAAGGCGCCATTTCGCAAAGCGGGGGTTCATTCGGACCACCACGCCCCACCACCTATCCCGGTGAAAACATGAAAGGCCTCGCCGATGCCGAACGCGCCGGAGAAGATTATGTCCGGAGGGCTGGAGCCTCCTCCATTTCGGAACTTCGCAAGCTCGCGCCCGACAAACTTCCCGGAGGCTGGGACAGCGGTTCAGCCTGGCCAATCATTGATGGCTGGGTCATACCCGGTGACCAACACGACCTTTACGAAGCGGGCAAATACAACGACGTCCCTGTTTTAATTGGCTATAACTCCGATGAAGGCGCGAGTTTCTGGCCCCCTAAAACCCCGGAGGCCTACATTGATGGCGTGAAGAAACGCTATGGTAAATTTGCCGATGCCTTGATCAAAGCCTATCCAGTCGGCTCCAACTCTGTGCCCAAAACCGCGCGCGACCTGATGCGCGATGCGACATTTGGCTGGCACACGTGGAGTTGGGCAAGGCTGCAATCGGAGACCGGCAAGTCCAGGGTTTTCTATTACTATTTCGATCAACACCCGGAAACCGAGGCCGGTTCGTGGCATGGCATGGATGTGTCCTATGTCTTCCACCACCTCAATCCCAACGATCCGCACACAACCAAGTCCGACCTGGCCATCTCGGACGCCATGTCCACCTACTGGGTAAATTTCGCCAAACACGGCAATCCCAACGGAAAAGGACTTCCCATTTGGCCTGCATTCAGTGAACGAAATTCAGCGGTGATGTATTTTCAACAAACGCCGCACCTTGGCCCCGTGCCTAGCGAGGCAGGGCTCGAAATGCTCGACGCCTATTTTGCCTGGCGGCGGACACCAGAAGGTGACGCATGGGCCAAATGACACGGGCGTCAGTTCAATCGGCTTGGCAACAGAACCAGGCGCAGGTCACCCAGCCATTGTTCCGCACGATCTCAAACGCGCTGCTATTGGGGCTTCAAATGGAAATTCGCATGCAGCGGGAGTTCCCGCGAGGAACCGCCAATCAGGATTTCAAAGTCATCCGGTTGCGCCACCCAGCCGTGCTGCACCGGGTCATAATATGCAAAATCATTTCGCGCCAGAGAAATCGAAACAGTCTGTTTTTCCCCCGGTTGCAGGAATACCTTCTTAAAGCCTTTTAGTTCCTTCGCCGGACGCATCAGACGCGGATTCATTTCGTGAAGGTATAGTTGCGCCACCTCGGCTCCTGCCCTGTCACCCGTGTTCTTCAGATCAAACCGGACGGTGAGTCCATCCCAAGTGGGAATCAACTTCAAATTGGAATATGCAAAGGTCGTGTAACTCAAGCCGAAGCCGAATGGAAACTCCGGCTCAATTTGCCTGGTGTCAAACCAGCGGTAACCCACGAGCAAGCCTTCCGTGTAAGCGACCGTGCCGTTCGTCCCGGGATACGTAGCGGCGCCGAACGAAGCAGCAGGCGTATCGGACAATTCTTTCGGAAAGGTCGCCGGCAGTTTGCCGGACGGATTCACGTCACCGAACAAAATCGCCGCCAGCGCATTGCCTCCTTCCATGCCGGGATACCAGGCTTGCAACAGGGCCGGCACTCGATCCAGCCAGGCATGCATTTCGACCATCGTGCCCTCCAGAACTACAATGGTCTTTGGATTTGCGGCTACAAGCTCTTGAATCAACTCATCTTGGCCGTAAGGCAGCTTCAAATCCTTGCGATCTGCGCCTTCGCAATCATAACCGGGATCGTGATTGAGGCCTCCCACGTAAATCACCACATCCGCCGATTTTGCGCACGTGATGGCGCGCTCGACCAAGTCCTGTCGCGCCCCCTTGCAATAGCCCTCCGAAAAAATGATGTTTGCCTTGCTGCCCACACGGCTCAGGATGCCTGCAAGCGGCGTGATTTCATAAAAGGCCTTGATTTCAGAACTCTCGCCACCATGCGCCTGCAAACGAACTGCATTCTCACCAATGACCGCAATGGTTTTGATGCGAGCCGGATCCAACGGAAGTGTATGGTTTTGATTCTTGAGGAGAACGATTCCCTCTTCCGCCACACGCCGCGCCACAGTCTGGTGGGCAGCCGTATTGATCGAACCGGGTTTGCGATTGAAATCAAGCATATGCGTGGCGATCATGACGCGCAAATTTCTCCTCACTTTTTCATCGAGTCCGGTCATCGGCAGTTCGCCCGCCTGGATCATGTCGAGATAGGGCCTGGCAAGGTAATAATTGTCATAATTAGTGTCGGTGCCCATTTCAAGATCAAGCCCGTTCAGGGCGCACTCGCGGGTATCATGAGCCCCTCCCCAATCGGACATCACCAAACCCTTAAAGCCCCAATCCTTCTTAAGTATCTGGTTGAGCAACAACTCATTTTCACAGCAATGCTGGCCGCGAAACTGGTTGTAGGCGCCCATGACAGACCACACACCCGCCTGCTCAACCGCCGCCTTGAACGCTGGCAGGTAAATTTCATGTAAGGCGCGGTCATCGGCCTCCACGTTTATAGTGCCGCGATCGTCCTCCTGGTTGTTCAAGGCGAAATGCTTGACACATGAAGAGATATCTTCCGATTGTTCACCCCGGATATAGCCAACACACATTTTTGACGCAAGCCACGGGTCTTCGCCAAAGTATTCAAAATTCCTGCCGCACAGCGGCGTTCGCAGAATGTTCACCCCGGGCCCAAGCATGATGTCCTTACCTCGTGCCCTTGCCTCCTGCCCAATGACCTCGCCCTCGTCAAAAGAAAGATCAGGATTCCAGGTCGCAGCCAGACAAATGCCGGCAGGCATTGCCGTCGCGAAATCGTCAGTATGCCCAGCCGGCATCCAAGTGTCCGGGCCGATATCTTCACGTACGCCGTGGGGTCCGTCTGACAGCCAGCGGCGCGGTATTCCCAATCTTGGCACGGCTGCCGTGGTAAATTTTGAATCCGCGTGAATAATTGAGATCTTCTCCTCAATCGTCAGCCGGGACAGCAAATCATCGACGCGCGCCTCAAGTGGCTGGGATGGATCGCGAAATGGAGGCAACTGTTCGCCATGCATTTCGGAGCCATTTACGCATGCTATCAGCCCCAGAAGTCGAATAATTTTTGGTACATTTGGCATAAACTATAATTATTGGCGGTAGGATAAGGGAAAATCATCATGGCAGTCCAAACATTCCCGCTGGCCACGTCCTCATCACACCTAATACCGTTGGCAAACTCACACCCGCCGGCATTCAGCTTGGTTTGCACCGGCATCAAACCGGTGACTGGGGAGACATAGGCGAAAATAACCGGCTGGAAAAGGACCAGGTAATTGAAGCCGGGACGCGGTTGCTGTCGAGCTATCGCAGTTCCGGCGGCAATTCACGGCACTGCTCATGCCCGAAGATTATTGAATGATTCCCTATCCAAAATTGGAGGGGTTTTATTTTTCCACACCAAATCCACTCGACATTTGCTTTTTCCGGAAGGAATTGACTTTTCATTTTTGGCGGAGGTCATGTCTGACAGCCGGATAAAATATCCGGCTATTTGGCTCCCAGTTTTTCCGTAGCCTTGCCGCCTTGCTTGGTTTTGGCTGGCCCAGAGAATTTGTTGACCGATCCCAGCCAACCCCTGGGGTAAAGATTTCCTTTTTCCACTTCCTGCAACAGCTCGCGCAAAAATCCGCGCACGCACAAAAACATGATTTTCAGGTGTGCGATGTCCTGCCGCCGTTTCTGGTCACTGTCTGGGCCAGATTCACTTTGCACAGCAGCAACGAACAGGGTCGAGCACCCGGATTTTTTGATCTTGGAATTGTGCCTCGATGGCCAGAGCCTCCACGGCGGCTACCGTCACACCTGAGATTCTCCTCACAATTTCGATCAGGGACGGGTCTCATCCGATGCGCACCGGAATGGCCCCGGCCAGCGCTGTCATGCTGATCTTGTCCGGGAAAACCGGTGGTAATTCCAACTGACCGGCAATGTACCGGACATCCTCCTGATTGCCGGGAAAATCAATTTCGCCACTGGTCAAAGGCTGAAAACCCCTCAATCCGGGCCCGGCCTTGAGATAATACCCAGCCCAATAATTGACCGCCTGGCACCGACCAGAACATAGGGATTTCCCGCTGGGTTCCGAACCTGAAAAATCCCAGAGAATTGTTGAAGTGTAAACCGGCTGCCCACAGTCAGGCCCATTTTGCCATCGCCGCCGATACCTGGCGTAGATTGATGATCTGCCACTTCGACCCGTCACCCACCAGTGAAACCCGTCGCTGCTGTTGGCACACCGTGCGTGTGCCTAGACTGCGCATGCCTGCCGCCCGGCGGGCGGCTCCCTGCTCTTTCATTTCGTTGTATCGGCTTAATTTCACGTTGAAAAGGTCATAGCTTGATTTCCGATTTGAATTAAGCGACGATTTAATTTTGACAGCAGCAAACAAGCACCTTGCAGCGCTTGCAAGCTATTCCAATCGCTTTTTTAGGTTCAATTGCAAGCTTTTCCGTAGTAGGATTGCCACGCTTTACCTACCACAGGGCTTCCATTTGCTCCAAGGAAAGGCCTTTGGTTTCCGGCACCAGTTTCCAGACAAAAAAAGCCTCATGAATGCTCATAATTCCGTAAATCCAATAGGCGAAGCCATGATGAAAACCGCGCACTAACTACGGATTATTGTCCAGAATCAGAAAAGTCCAACCAATGGCAAAATTGGCGATTCATAACGCCGCCAACGCCACCTCAATCGCCTTGAATCCTCTTTGGACAATGCCTTGAGTCATCCACAAACGGGCTTAAAGAAGACGACTTGCAGCGGGCGAACAGTTTTCATCGGCTCAGAAGTTTATGGTATTTGATACGTTGACCAAATTGGCTTCAATGTGTGCCAATGGCCTGCTTAATACGGTCTAGGGCGATTTGAACTCCTTCAGCAACCCGTTCATTCAAGTTGTCGGTCATGGTCAACTCGCGCTGTCTTAAGCTCTCATATTTACCTCGCCACCGGTTGCCCATGCCCATAATTTGGTGGGGGACGGGACTTTGAATGGAATTAAGGCGTGCAAAAATGCCCGCCCCAGGGGACCGTGCCGCATTCTTGCATGGTACAAGATGCGGGGCAGACTGGGACCAGTCCATTCACCCAAAAAATAATGAAAATCTCCAAACTATTGCCGGGGTCAGTTTTATTTTTGGCATTGGCATTTGTCGGATGGGCACAAGCCCAAACCAATACCAATGATTATTATCAGGCTGCCCAGAGGTTGGCGTCCCAGTTGAAATATCAATCTGGAACCATCCAGTTGCAGGGCGGTCTGGCCACGCTGAATGTTCCGCCCACGTTCCAGTTTTTGGATGGCGATGACGCGGAGAAGGTGCTGGTGGGTCTCTGGGGCAATCCTCCATCCAGCGTCAAACCTTTGGGCATGCTTTTGCCTGCAGGAACCACCCCTCTCAGCACAAACTGCTGGGCCGTGACGGTGGATTATGCTGCGGATGGATACGTGAAGGACGACGATGCCGCGCGGATCAATTACGATGACCTGCTCAAGCAAATGCAAAAGGCCGTGGAGGAGGCCAACAAGGAAAGGCAAGCCAAGGGTTATCCCACAGCCGAACTGCTGGGCTGGG
This sequence comes from bacterium, assembly GCA_021817945.1. Classification (GTDB taxonomy): domain Bacteria; phylum Verrucomicrobiota; class Verrucomicrobiia; order Limisphaerales; family UBA11358; genus UBA11358. The sequence continues at coordinate 10,240 of JAKAFL010000003.1, forward strand.
CTGCGCCGCCCCATTATGACCCGCAAACACACAAGCTTTATTGGGCCAAGAAATACCGTTTCACAGGCCAGGACATGGATACCTTGAATTATAACATCCGCATCCTCGGCCGACGTGGTGTGCTGGAATTGAATGCCATCGCCGGGATGAACCAATGGGATGTCATCAACGATCAAATGCCACAGGTGCTGGGAATGGTAAATTTTGACCAGGGCAACCGCTATGCTGATTTCGATCCGAGCGTGGACAAAGTGGCAAAGTACGGGCTGGCGGCATTGGTGGCGGGCGGAACGCTGGCGGTGGCGGCCAAACTGGGGTTTTTGAAGCTGATCTGGGTGGCGATTCTGGCGGCAAAGAAATTCATCCTTGTAGCCTTTGCCTCGCTTCTGGCCATTTTCAAAAAATGGTTCAAACCCAAATCCTCATCTTTGTCCTCATCCCCCTACAAATAGCCGACGCAGCCGGATGAGGCCGCCTATTCGAGGTGAATAGTCCTGGGCGATGGCATGCAAGGCCTTACCCTGCGGTTATTGATCCATCCTTTCATTTTGAAGCGCGTGATTTGCGCAACCGGGTCTGTGGGATTGAAGGAGATGGAGTATGTGATGGTGGATTCATCATGCGCTTAACCATTTCACGAGTCAAAGCACACCACCGTTTGCAAAGGTATGCGACAAACCACCTTCCCTGGTCTTCGCGCCCCGCCAGCGGAGAGCGGGCAGAGCCTCAACCGGGCGGCCATGCCATGGGTCTGCCGCCCAGCAGGTGGCAGTGCAGATGCGGGACGGTCTCGCCGCCGTTGGCGCCGTTATTAATCACCAGACGATAACCTCCTGCGGTCAACTCCAGCTTCTCAGCAACGCGCGCCGCAGTCCACATCAGGTGCCCGAGCAAAGCCTGGTCCGATTCGCAAGCCTCGGCGATACGTGGTATGGGTTTCTTGGGAATGACCAACACGTGAACGGGGGCCTGCGGATGAATATCATGGAATGCCAGCGCCAGATCGTCTTCATGGATAATTTGGGCCGGAATCTCCCGGGCGACGATTTTTTCGAACAGCGTGCGGCTCATGACGGGCGCATCATTTTACCACCATGGTGCATTCGCCCTGATTTTCGGTTCGGATGCATTGGCGCATGAAATCAAGAATGCGATCCTCCATCTGGTCGCAGCGGTGGCTCCAACGTCGAGCCCCTGCGAGCTGTTTCACACAACCCTTGAGACCATAAAACCGCAGCAACTTGGGGGCATGCAATAATTGTGCACGCAGCTCGTTGCGCAGCTTGGGAAAGAAAAACAATTCCATGCCCGCCGTCCCGTCCCCGGCCAAATGGGCCAGATTAGCCTCCAATGTGCCGCCAGGGCTGGAATGGGTTGTCTTTTCCGCAAAGATGGAGATTCCCAAGCCTTGCAAAGCTTTTTCCAAGGCTTGGGCAAATTCGCCCACGGTGACCGATTCACGGCCCAATTCTTTTTTGAAATAATGAAAGACCGAGGCGGAAGCGTGCCTCAATGTGCGGGAATCCAACGTGGCCAACCCATCATGATTCCCCACGATTTCCACCGAAATCATGTCTGCAGAACATACAAGGTTTTCACCGTTAATCATTTGAAAAATCAAATACGCAGATTCCAAGGCAATCATCGGGTTTCCTCCAATTTTTGAATTTCCTGCACAAAATCGGTCGCCTCCTCGAAGCGCCGGTAAACACTGGCAAATCGCACATAAGCCACCACGTCCAACCCCCTGAGGCCGTCCATCACCAAAACTCCAATCGCTTCACCGGGAACCTCGCTCTCATATTTTGCTGTGACTTCAACAACAATATGGTCCACAAGATCTTCCAACGATTTGAGGCTCACAGGGCGTTTCTGGCAGGCTTTGCGAATGCCAGACAGCAGTTTTTCCCGCGAAAACTCCTCGCGTCGTCCATCCCGCTTGACGACCATGAGGCCCTCGTGCTCAACCTCTTCGTAGGTGGTGAAACGGTTGTTGCAAGCCACGCATTCGCGGCGGCGGCGGATGGTGGCTCCTTCACGCGAAGCGCGGGAATCAATCACCTTATCATCCTGACAACCACATTTGGGGCAACGCATAAAACCACTTCTAATTGTGGCTTCCATCTTTTAGCACACATAATTTTGTGGTGTCAAGCCTCACTTTTGAAGATTTCATTCTGATCGCGGTCGCTCAAAAGAGCAAAAAGCCGGGCGTTTGGGATGATCTGGGCAACGGTTTTTTACGGGTTAGTAATCTGGTTGGAGGAGAAAAAACACCAAAGGCCATGCTTTCGCATGGCCTTTGGAAAGGGTGCCGGGGATCAGGATGTAACAGGATCAAACGCCCGATTTCGGGTGGCAAAGGACGAAATCGCCTCGACGATTTTTGGCCCACGCGGCAGAGTTATGGGCTGGATCCACGGGTTTATCTTTCCCGTAGCTGATGGTGCGGATTCGGTTGGCGTCAATGCCTTGGCCAGCCAAGGCTTGGCGCAGGGCCAAAGCTCGCCTTTCACCCAAGGCACGGTTGTATTCTTCGGTGCCGCGCTCATCGCAATTGCCTTCAATCAAAAGCTTTACATTTGGATCTGCATTCAGGGCCTGAGCCACGGCGCTGAGGTTGGATTGCTCACTGTCTTGAACCACGGCGCTGTCAAACTGGAAATGGACGGTGTAGGCGGCCAAAGCGGAGCGATCCTGGATCGTATCGGCTGGATCCCAATTGGTGGAGGTGGCAATGGGTTGGGATCCCACACCGGAACCTGATCCGAAGGGGTTGGCTCCCCCTGGGATTTGACCACCATTAGGTGGCACAGAGCCGTTATCGCTGACGATGGGTTGCGGGGGTCCAGGCAACGGGGTGATCCTAGTAATGCCTTTTTTGCAGCCGGTGGTGGCCAGAACAGCGGCCAAGGCGACAGTAAACGGCAAAACGAACAATTTCGCGGAAAATTTAGTATTCATAGTTGTTTATTCAAACGGGATTCAGGGCACTTCCATTTTGCAACGATTCTGCAATACCTAAGGGCTACCTTTCCCAGGCGGCCTGGGAACTGCTCCCCGGCGCACGAAGACAATCCTTGTATTGTTTTGTGAAAACGTCAAGCACAGACAGCACTTGCCTGTAACTGCCTGGCGCCCGGTGGTTGAATACCAAAGTTCGTGAATTGGCGGACCACGAGGGATTCTGCCCTCTCACAAGCACCACAGGGGCTGCTGAACCATCCGACGGCATGACGCAGATATCAAACTCGCCGGCCTGGGAGGTGAAGGCAATCCACTTGCCATCCGGGGACCAGTCGGGTTCTGTGGGGTTTGGAGTCCCTGCGGTGCTGAGGTATTGAACGGGGCCTCCATCTGCGGACACGCGTGCGAGGCGCCGACGCTCGGACCGTTTGGTGGCAAAACAAATCCAACGCCCATCGGGAGACCATGCGGGAGAGGAATCCTCAACGCCGGTGGTCACCCGCTGAAGATGGGAACCATCCGCCTGGCAGACCCAAATGTTGTCGCTGCCGGATTTGCTGAGAACCATGGCCACCCGCGAGCCATCCGGTGAAACGGCAGCACTGGTGTTGAGGCCGGAATAGGCGGCAATGATCCGGCGCTGGCCGGTTTGAAGATTGTGATAGTAGATATCCGGGTTTCCTGGGGCATAGGAAGTGTAGTAGAGGGCCAGGCGACCGGGCATCCAGGCCGGCTTGGCCACGATGGCGCCGTCGGATGTAACCGAAAGCGCATTGTATCCATCGTAATCCGACACGTATATCTCCCCGGGGCCGATCCCCTGGGGTTGCACCTTGAAGGCGATTTTTGTCAGGCCAATCGGCTTTTGGTTCAGGACAGCCTGGACGATGTCATCTGCAAAGGCATGTGCCTGGCGGCGGAAGGATGCGCCGGTGTAGCTGCGGGACAAGATCACCCGGTGGGCGAGGTTATCCGAGAGCGTGCCCGCCACTGCGGCGCCGGGCGACCCCTCGATGAGGTACTGGGCTGAGGCGGTTGGAACGAAATCAAAGCCTTGGACGTAGAGGTCAAAGCGCAGGACGCTGGCCACCTCCGGTGAGAAGCCCTCCAATGCCACGTGGACGGGTTTGGTGTCGCCCAAGACATTGATGGACTGCGAGACATTGATCTCCTGGGCGGTGGCGTGACGAAAGCCGGGAAGGATAAGGCATACGGCCAGAAGCAATCCGGGCATGGGGCGGCATTTGAAATGGCAATGATCGAGGAACATGATGTTTTTAAAAATAAAATTTTTCATCCGAGCATGTGTTTGGCTTTGAGGTTGAAGTTGATGATGAATGTTTTTTGGCTTTCGGTGGCACCCTCCGGGAAGGGCGCAATGAAAGTCACACGGTCCAAGGTGCGCTGCACACTGTCATCCACGGCAGGATCGCCGCTGGGTTCAAGTATTTCAGACGCCTCCACCGATCCATCACGGCTGACAGTGATGCGGACTTTGATATTGGCGAGGTCGTTGGCGGCGTCATTGGGCGGTTCCCAGGCGCGAGTATATATACTCCTGATGATGGAGGCGTAACTCGCATAGGACACGCTGCTGGACCCGGGCATTTCCACATGAGTGGAGGATGAAAAATGACTTTCAAGGTTGCGCACGGCAGAATTGAAAGCCTCGCTGCGTTCCACGTCCTCTCGACGGTTCTCGCTGGAGGACCTTGATGAACTCGTGGAGGTGTTTCTTTCGATTTTCGAAAGGTCCACCTTGATGACGTGGGAATGCTTGGTTTTGTGTGAAGGCGGCCGGGGAGCGTCATCGGCCGCCTGGGGAATGATGGGATCCGGCTCCGGCTTGAAAAATTTTTCAACCTTTTGGACAAAAGACTGGGCCGGCTCTGGACGTGGCGGGGGTTGAGGCGTGGGAATGGGCGGAGGTGGAGTAATGGGCGGAGGCGGGTTGACGATGGGGCTGGGAGGGGGAACGCTGGCATGTTTCACACCGCTATTCAGCGCAGCTTCCACCGCATCGGTGGGAATGACATCGAGCAATTGGGTTTGGTCCTGAGCGGGGGCATGGGAAAAGAACCCCGGACCCACCAGGAGGATAACCACCATCAGCAGGTGAAATCCCACCGTGGCCAGCAAATATTTTTTTTCCTGCCGGGTCATGGCGTCGTCGGGTCCGTTCGGAGTGAGTAGCGTGTCAAACCGTTGCGCTGGCAGCCGTCAATGACTTGGGCCACCCATTCATAGCGGCAATCCTTGTCTGCACGGATGTAAACCACCAGGTTGGGGTTTGCCTGGTAATCCCGGGCAATTTGCCCCACCAATTGAGACAGGCGCAACCGTTGTTTGTTCAGGGCAAAGATTCCCGAGGCGCTGATTTCCACGGTGGCAATATCGCTTTTTTCCAATCGTTTCTCCGACTGACCGCCATGGGGTAATTTCAGGTCCAGACTCTTCTCCAGCAAGGGCGTGGTGATAACAAAGATGATCAACAGCACAAACGCGAGGTCCAGCAGGGGCGTGATATTGATATCACTGAGGGTCACCAACGAATTTCTCTTTGAAAAGCGTCGCATAACCTGGCAGGTCAATCATCCGCCAGGAATTCGGTTTCCATGCGGGAGACCAGTTCCTGGGCAAAATTATCCAGTTCCACGGTGAAGGCCCTTAGGTTATGGACGAGCCAATTGTAGCCGAACATGGAGGGAATGGCCACGAGGAGGCCCGCGACGGTGGTAATGAGGGCTGCGGATACGCCCGGCGCCATGGCGGCCATGGTGGCGGACCCCTGCCGGGCGATACCCGCAAAGGTGCTCATCACACCCCAGACCGTTCCGAGCAACCCCAAAAAAGGAGCGCCGCTCACGGCAATCGCCAGGAGAATCAGGCCCGATTCCAGTCTCAAGGATTCCTTGGCCACCACATTTTCGATGGCCCGCTTGATGTGTTCCATGTTTTTGAGGCTGACATGCTGGCGGGCCCGTTCGCCGGTGGGTCCGCGCAGGCGGGCATCCAACTGGTTGCATCCCACCTGGTAAACTGCATACAGGGGACACCCTTCCACCTGAATCTTGCGGTCATGAATGCCAAGAACGGCTTTTTGAGATGTAAACTCCACGCCAAAGAAGTGATTGAGCTTCCTGGCCCGGCGCATGGAAAAAACCTTGGTCAACATGACAAACCAGACCGCGATGGAAAGCAGGAACAACAAGCCAATGATCGCCTTGGCTTCCACTGTTGCCCTGTCCCAAATGTATAGCAGCTCGGATTGGTTTTCCGCTGCTCCAATAAATGCAAATGATAAACCGCTCATAAAATCCAAACTTGGTGGTGAGGAACCGGTGGGGCCAAGTGACAGCTTCCCGAGCTTCGGACCGTTCGCAGAATTATCCTTGGTTTGACCAAAAAAGCAAAAACTTTCTTTAATGAAGATGAAACTTTGTTTTCAACGGCAAAAATCATTACATAGAGGCATGCCGCCCCCACGGTTGGTTGCCCTTTTACTGGCGCTGGCCACCCTGCTGGTTTTTCTGCCCGCAGGGCGGTACCCCTTCGTGAATCTGGACGACCCTGATTACATCACCGACAACCCGGAGGTGAGCAATGGTTTGAGTTGGAAAGGATTAAAATGGGATTGCACCGCCCTCCACTCCGGCAACTGGCATCCTCTCACCTGGTTTTCCCATCAGTTGGACTGTGAACTATTTGGAATGAACGCCGGGGCGCAGCATGACGTGAACCTGTTGATCCATGCCGCCAACGCAGCCCTGGTTTTTCTTTTGGCGATGCGCCTGACCGGCAGACGTGGGTTTTCCTGCGTGGTGGCCGGGCTTTTTGCCTGGCACCCGCTGCGAGTGGAATCCGTGGCGTGGATTTCCGAGAGAAAGGATGTGCTAAGCGGGTTTTGGGGCCTGCTTGCCTTGCTGCAATACGTCCAATACGCGCGGTCGCGAAAAAAACGGGACCTGGCTGGAGTGGTATGTTTTTACGGGCTGGCCCTTTTGTCCAAACCCATGGTGGTGACATTGCCGCTGGTTTTTTTACTTTTGGATTTCTGGCCCTTGCGGCGGGTGGTCCGGGTTACCAGCCCGGGGTCGAAGGATTGCGCGCAAGCCGGCTTGGGCAGGCAATGGCTGCGGCTGGCGGGTGAGAAGTGGTTTTTTTTCGCACTGGCCCTCGCCGATGCGCTAGTGACCATTGCAGCTCAAAAATCGGGAGGCGGAGTAGTCTCGCTGGCGAGCGAGCCCCTGGCGGAACGGCTGGGCAACCTGCCCGTGCTGGTGGCGAGATACGCGGGCAAATTATTCTGGCCAGCGGACTTGAGCTGCCTGTACCCGCTGGAACGGGCTGAACCGGCCGCCATGGCGGGAGCAACACTGCTGATCCTGGTTTTGTGTGGCCTGGCATGGAGCCAGCGGCTCACCCGTCCGTGCGTGACCTTCGGTTGGGCCTGGTTTTTGATCATGCTCCTGCCGGTGCTTGGAGTGGTCCAAGCGGGGGCGCAATCCATTGCCGACCGCTACACCTACCTGCCTTGCATAGGATTTTTCATGTCGGTGACCTGGGTGGCATCGGATGTCATGACCAGACTGGCTGTGCCCCGGTTTTGGCAGGCAGCCAGTGCGGTTGTGGTGCTGCTGGCCAGTGTGGCGGCCACGGAGCGGCAACTGCCCGTCTGGCGCAGCAGCGAATCGCTCTTTGGCAGAGCCGTGACCCTGGACCCATCCAACCTCTTTGCCTTGGTGAACCTGGGCATAACCCTTCAGCAGCAAGACCGCGATGCCGAGGCCCTGGCCATATACAAGCAGGCGGAACAGCACGAAACCGGGTCCTATGGACTCCTCCATGCCCACTCCGGCGAGGTTTTGAATCAACTCGGCCAATACGCCCAGGCCCGATCTGAATTTGAACTAGCCCTTCAAACCACTCCCTACAGCACAGAGGCCCGCGTGGGATTGGCGAAAGTGGATGAAAACCTGGGACAACCTGAAGCCGCGATGAGCAATTTTTCTGCGGCGGAACAATTGGATCCTCGCGATGGCTGGCCCCACATGGACGCGGCGGAGCTTTATTTGAAGCAAGGACAAGACAGCACTGCGGCGGTGGAAATCCAAAAAGCGCTGGCCCTGGCCCCGGAAGATTTCAAGATGGCCGCCTTGGCGGCGCACATCCTGGCTGCCAACGAAAATCCCGCATGCAGGGACGGAAATCAGGCCCTGATCCTGGCCAACCGTGCCAACGATCTTTCCGCTCATTCCCAGCCGGAAGTGTATGACATCCTGGGCATGGCGTATGCGGAGCTTGGGGATTTCAACCACGCTGCAGAATCCGCGCGCAAGGCCCTGGAGTTGTCCCAAATGCTGGGCCTGACCCACACGGAGGATTTAAAGGAGAGGCTGGAATTGTATGAAAAGCATCGTGCATGGCATGAATCATTCCAGTCCAATTCCGCAGCTCGTTTCCCCTGAAGATGATGCCCGCCCCTTTGAACCCCCCCGGGGTCCGAGGCCTGAATCATGAGGTCTTTATGAGGATTTTGCCGATGGCCTGGAGCACCGCCAACACTGTGGGCTGAGTGACTGTCCGGGCCGATAATGGGGATGCCATCCATGGAAATTCATGCACGGGCACACCCTCCAGCCAGCCGGCCAATTCCGCGCGGTTGGATGAGGTGGAAGCATCGGGCCGGCGGGGTGCCATGAGGACGACCGCGCATCGCCGCAGGAAAACAGGCGGGAGAGCTGAGCAGGCAAGTCGCACCTGGTTGATGACCCCCAAACGATTGGGCGCCACGATCAGGGGCGTGGCATCCAGGGCGACCAGGAGATCCCGATTGTCAAAATCCATGCCGAGCGGGCTTAACAATCCGCCAGCGCCCTCCACCAGCAGCAAATCAGACGATTTAGCCCGGGACAGGATGTGGCGCAGGACGTTTTTTTTTGAAACCGATTTTTTTTGGCGCAACGCGGCCTGGGCCGGGCTTATGGGAGCCTTGAAAAACCATGGGTTGACCTCATTCAAGGCCATGGACCTTCCCTGCGCGGCATGCAAGGCGCGGGCATCCGCCCTGTTCCCTGTGCACAAGGGCTTGAATGCCGCCAGTGAAATTTTTTCTCCCCGCAAAAAAACCGTCAACAGGAAGGTTAAAACGGTCTTGCCCACCCCGGTATCCGTGCCGGTGATGAAAATGGATGCTGCCATGCCCGATCATCAAAACCGAATTCCAGGGGCTTGGCCACACAAACCGGGCAAAATCCGGCTTGCACCAGGAAGAAAAAACGCGGACAACTGGAAAGCTGAAAGGTTCGATGCAAGCATTGGTTGAAGATTTTTTGCAATATCTGCGCCTGGAGTGCGGTCAATCACCGCACACGGTCAAGACTTATGCCTCCATCCTGAGCCAGTTCATTGGCTGGGCTGCCGCCCAAAAACTGACCGACTGGCGTGAGGTTGCATTCAGCCATCTCTCCAGCTTTTTGCAGGATGAGAGAAATCGCGCCGTGAAATCAGGCAGCGGCGCGGGCAGCCGCAGGCTGAGCGGTGAAAGCGTTTACCTGGAAGTTGCGGCACTGCGCGCGTTTTACCGGTATGCGGAGCAGGAAAAAATCCTGCCCGTGAACGTGGCCGAGCACCTGACCCTGCCACGCCGATGGAAACGCCTGCCCAAGGCGCTGACCTCCGGCGAGGTGGACCGGCTTCTCCGCAAGGAGGGTGAGGAAACGCCGGATACTCTGTGCGACCAGGCGGTATTGGAGCTGGCTTACGCCAGCGGCCTGCGGCTTTCAGAACTTTGTCACTTGCGATTGGAGCAGTTGCAATTGGAAGCAGGGTTCCTGACCGTCATTGGCAAGGGCAACAAGGAACGCGTGGTACCGATGGGTCAACCCGCAATTCAAGCCCTGGGCAAATACCTGGAATCGGGAAGGCCAAAATTGGCACGGTCCGGAACGGGGGGATTTGTGTTTTTGAACCGGCGCGGTTCCGGTTTTGCCACCGTCACCATGTGGCTGCGCATTAAAAAACGCGCTCATCGCAGCGGAATTGAGAGAAACATCACCCCGCACATGCTCAGGCACAGCTTTGCCACGCACCTGCTGGAACATGGGGCCGACCTGAGGGTCATTCAGGAGTTACTTGGGCATGCCAGCATTGGCACCACCCAGGTTTACACCCATGTGGCTTCAACCCGGCTGAGGGAGATACACCGCCAATTTCACCCGCGCGCCCATTCCAGCCCTACCTGATCGCAAAAACAACTTCGGACAGCTTCGAATTCATTGGCTTGAAAATCAATTTTGGCGAATTTCAGAAATGGCTTGAGCCTATCACGGCAGATCCATTTTTAAGCCCGCCTTTCCCAACTTCAAAAAAACTCCCTTTACAAGGGCACCTTTCTTAATCCACCAAGGCTATTCAAGTGTCACGTTTTTGTGCATTGATGTCTTTGTAACCGATTGATTTTGTCCTTGGTTACAAATTTTTCCTAAAAAAGGCCCAAAACCATCCCCCAGCACGGTTGAGCATTGAAAATGCTACGGTCTGACAACGGTTTTTTTGAATCCATGCAATCGGATAACCTGAAACAAAATTTGTGGCACTTGCGGGGACCTTGGATACCTGCCCGGGCTGTCCTTCTTTTCCTTATTTTGACGGGATTATTCACGGCAAAGGTTCGAGCAGAGGACACATCTTCCCATGGCACCAACCAATTATCCCAGTTGGCGGACATGGATATCAGCCAACTCATGCAGGTCAACGTGTCCATACTGGGACCGGAAGAATCGGTGTCACGGACGCCGGCGGCGGTTTCTGTGATCACGCAGCAGCAGATTTCGCAGTCTGGGGCGATGAATTTTCCCGAAGCATTGCGGTTGGTGCCGGGGTTGGATGTGGCGCAGGTGGACGCCAGCCAGTGGGCGGTGAGCGCACGGGGTTTCAACGATATTTTTGCCAACAAGCTGCTGGTACTTCAAGACGGGCGGGACCTGTACACACCCTTGTACTCGGGGGTTTTCTGGGATGCCCAAGGAACCATGATGGAAGATGTGGATCAAATCGAAGTGGTGCGGGGACCGGGGGCGACCTTATGGGGAGCAAACGCCATGAACGGCGTGATCAATGTGGTCACCAAAAACTCCGCGGATACCCAAGGCCTGTTGGTCTCGGGGGGCGGCGGCAACCAGGAACAGGGATTTGCCAACGTGCGCTACGGCGGAATGGCTGGGAGCAACCTTTCCTACCGGGTGTATGGCACCTATGAAAACCATGACGCCTCGGTCTATCCGGATGGCAGCGGGGCGAATGATTCCTGGCAGACGGCGCGGGGTGGTTTTAGAACCGACTGGGTCCCGACGGGCGACAACAAAGTGATGCTGCAAGGCTCCGGCTACGCGGGATGGATCAACCAGGTTTTCGGGGTGACCACCGGGCCGGTCAGCCCCACTTCCACCAACACCGAACTCATGAGAATTGCAGGCGCAGACGTGCTGGGCGAATGGAGGCATGACATCTCGGACACTGCCCATTTCAGTTTTCAAGCTTACTACGATTACAATCAACGCAATGCGCCCTGGGTTTTTGCCGAACAACTGCACACCTTTGACCTGGAATTTAAAAATGAATTCACCCTTGGAAACCGCAACCAGGTGGATTGGGGCCTGGGCTATCGCATCAACCGGGACATGGAAGTGAACAGCCCGGACATCAGTTTTAATCCGGCCAATGCCACCTTGAATTTTTACAGCGCCTACATTCAGGATCAATTAACCCTGGTTCCAGATCAATTGAGCCTGACTTTTGGCACCAAATTGGAGCACAACGACTACACCGGTTTTGACGAGGAACCAAGTGTGCGGCTTTTGTGGACCCCCACCCCGCGCCAGACTTTTTGGGGGTCCATTTCCCGGGCGGTGCGCATACCCTCCCGCGCAGATGAATCCATCATGCTTTTGCATCCGGCGGGCTTCCCCGTGACGCTGAATGGATCCGCCTCCTACACTTCCGAGGACATGGTGGCCTATGAGGCGGGCTACCGGAGCCTGCCCAGCGACACTCTTTCCCTGGACCTTTCGGCCTTTTACGACGACTACACCCATCTGGGGAGCATTGAGGCCTCGCCCACGCAACCCGGCCAATGGTATGGGGCCAACGACCTTTACGGGGAAACCTATGGGATGGAAGCCTCGGCCACCTGGAGCATGACTCCGTGGTGGAAATGGACCCCCTCCTATTCCCTGCTGAAATACAATCTTCAATCCAGGTCGGCTGACAACAACCCCTTGGATGGTTTGGCCATCGCCCAAATCGAGGGAGCAAGCCCGGAAAACCAGGTCTCACTGGGATCATCCATGGAGCTTCCGCGCGGAATCCATTTTGACACGACACTGCGGTATGTGGACCGGCTGTCTTACTTCAACATCAATAGTTATGTGGAAATGGATTCCCGCCTGGCTTGGCAGGTGAACCCGCACCTGGAGGTGGCCTTGGTGGGACAGAATTTGCTGCACAATCAACACGCCGAATTTGGCCCCACCTACATCAACACCCAGGCAGGACAGATCACCCAAATTCCCAGGAGCGTGTACCTCAAGGTGACTTACCAATTTTAACCATGGCAACTCTTCGCAATCAGCCGCATCGAGTGCGATCCAAGCCATCGAAGCCATCGGGAAGCTTGGTCCGGGTGGCTTTGTGCTGCCTGTTGGTGTTTGAGGTATTGGGGGCCATTGGCCCGGGGGTATCCGAGTATGACATCAAAGCGGCCTTTTTGTATAACTTTGGCAAATTCGTCACCTGGCCGGCCAAGACCTTTGCCGACATCCATTCGCCATTGGTCATCGGGGTTTGGGGCGGGAATGTCTTCCAGGGTCATTTGCAAAAGTTGATTAATGGCAAGGCAATAGGGGGTCATCCACTGGTATTCAAGGAGGTCAAGTCGCTGAACGATGCGAAGGCATGCCAAGTGCTGTTCATCAGCCACCCGGATGCGGGGGATTGGCCAGGAATGGCCGCCGCCCTGGTTGAGGCGCATGTTCTGACCGTTTCGGAGAACCTGGCCCATTTCCAGCAGACGGGATTGATCATCAATTTTGTGAAAGTACAGGACCATATCCGGTTTGCCATCAACCGCGCTGCGGCGGCTCAGGCGGGTTTGGAGGTCAGTTCCAAGTTATTATCGCTGGCCATGCCGCCAAGCCCTTGAAAGCATGATATTAAGATCGCTCAAGCACAAATTGCTCATGGCAGCCATCATCAGCAGCCTTACGGCGCTTTTGATGGCTGCGGTTTCATTTTATTTGGTGGCTTATTTTTCCTTCAGGGACGGGATGCAGGCGGATCTTTCCAGCCTGGCCCAAATAGTGGGCAACGAGACCACGGCGGCCATTGCCTATAATGACCCGTTAACCGCAAGGGAAAACCTGCGTGACATGGCGGCCCAAAAACAGGGGGTGCTGGCGGCGTGCATCTACACCAATGGCACTCGATTTGCCAGCTTCATGACCCGGCAGGCGCCTGCGAACATCCTGCCTCAGCATCCCGGCGTGGAAGGGTGGAAATATTCGCAGCACCACCTGACCGGCTTTGAACCGATCTGGCTGAATGGACAACAGGTGGGCACCCTGTACGTGTGTTCCGACCTGAGGGCGCTGCATGCCATGATGTCCCGGTATGCCACGATCATCCTGGTTTTTGTCTGCGGATCCCTGATGACCGCCTATCTGCTCGCCTCCAGGCTGCAACGCTACATTCTGCGCTCCGTGTCGCATTTGATCCATACCATGGAGGGTGTGACCACGGCCAAAAACTATTCCGTGAGGGCGGTGAGGCAGACAGACGATGAGATGGGGGATTTGGTGGAAGGATTCAATGAGATGCTGGCGCAAATCCAGGAACGGGACCGGGCATTGAATGGCGCGAATGAGATGCTGGAGCGGCGAGTGGCTGAACGCACGGCAGACCTTCAGCAACAATTGGACCGAATCAGCCTGCTCAACCAAATCACCATGGCCGTGGCTGCGCGGCAACATGCCGAGAGCATCGTGCTGGTGGTGTTGCAGAAACTGGCGGTGAACCTGCCCATGGATTTCAGCAGCGCCTACTGGTATGCGGAGGGGTCCGGGCGCTTGAAACAGATGGCGTGCGATGTGAAATACGCGGAACTGCCCCGCAATGTCCCCATCCTGGCAGGAATGGAATGGGCGGACTCGCCTTTTGACCCCTGCCTGAAGGGCGAGACCGTTTACCTGGCCGATGTGACGGCCAGTCCGACGCCTTTGGCCAAGGCTTTGGCGGAGGCGGGAAACCAATCCCTGCTGGCAGTTCCACTGCACCTGGATGGCCGGCTGCTGGGATTGCTTTTATTCCTGCGAAAAGAACGGAATGGATTCAATTCGGGAGACCTTGAATTTCTGCAAAGCCTGAGCACGCATGTGGCGCTGGCCGTGCGTCAGGCCCAACTTTACCAGGATTTGCAAACCGCCTACCAGGAACTGCATCAGACCCAGCAAACGGTGATGCAGCACGAGCGCCTCAAGGCTCTGGGCCAAATGGCCAGTGGCATAGCGCACGATATCAACAACGCCCTGTCGCCCATCGTGGGCTTCTCCGACCTTTTGTTGCGGATGGAAACCGCCCTGAGCGCTGACGGCAGAAAATATTTAAGCTATATCAAGACCGCCGGGGAGGATATTTCCCACATCGTTGCGGGCTTGAAGGAATTTTACCGGCTCCGCCACGAGGATGAGGCCCTCATGCCACTGGATTTGAATGGCGTGGTGAACCAGGTGGTGGACATGACCCGTCCCAAATGGCGCGACCTGCCCCAAAGGCGCGGGGTGATGATTGAAATGGAAAAAGACCTGGCGCAGGACCTGCCCATGATTTGCGGCATCCAAAGCGAGGTGCGCGAGGCGCTCACCAACCTGTTATTAAACGCCGTGGATGCCATGCCTTCGGGAGGAAGCCTGCATGTGCGCACACGAATGGGGTCTGACAGGGTGATACTGGAGGTATCCGACACGGGGATAGGCATGGATGAATCCACCCGCAAACGCTGCCTGGAACCGTTTTTCTCAACCAAGGGCAAGCGAGGAACCGGGCTGGGGCTGGCGATGGTGTACGGCATCATGGAAAGGCATGAAGGGCACATTGATGTGGATAGCGCCCCAGGCCGGGGCACTACCATGCGACTCCTTTTTCCCCTGTCCAAAAAACCCTCCGAATCGGCTCCCCGGATGGAATCCTCCGCCAAACCCTCCCCCCTGCGCATCCTGTGCATTGACGATGAGACCACCATTCGGAGGCTGATGCAGGAAATGCTTCAACATGACGGGCACGATGTGGAGACGGCCGAGAGCGGCGAGTTGGGGATAGGGGCATTTGAAAAAGCCCGTTCGCATGGAAAGCCTTTTGACGTGGTGATCACGGACCTGGGAATGCCGCACATGGATGGGCGCGAGGTGGCCCAGGCATTGAAAAAGGAGGACCCGGACCTGCCGGTGTTCATGCTCACCGGCTGGGGTGATTTCATCAGTGAAGACAAAAACCAACCCGTGGATGCCATCCTGGCCAAGCCTCCGCGCCTGAATGAAATCCGCCATCGCCTCCAGGAACTGGTCCCCAACGCTCAGGCAAAATCGTAAACCAAAACGCGCTTGACCAAAGGCTTGACGCATCGCGCCACAAACTCCAGGTGCAAAGGATGCACCTGGTAGTCATCCTGCGCCTGTTTGTTGGCAAAAACCGTGTTCAACGCCACCTGATAGGTCTGATCCACCACCGGGCGCTGGCTGCCAACCATTTTCCCAACATGAAAAAACTGGATGCCTGGAATGGGTTGAAGGTACTTTCTGGCTCCGGCCATTAATTCATCCGCAGCGCACGGCTGGGCCGGATCAGTCCAAAACACAACAACATGGCTGAACCGGGATGCATTTGATAAATGATTTAATTCCATGGGCGTAAAATAGTTAACGCAGGCCATTCAACCTCACAAAAAGTTCAAGGTCAATGGCAACATGAAAAAAGCCGCAATTATTTGAGTCTCCAGCAAGCACGCGCATCCCCTGGTCAGAACGCATTTTGAACCAATCCAATCACGGCATGTGGATTCATTCAATATCGCAAACGGAAAAACCTGGCCGAGTTTGACACCGGCGAGGCGAGGCCGTTGGAGCCATTGGTGGAGGCAATCTGGCCTGCAACCGGTGCCCAGGCAGCGGTCCGGCCCAGGCTTGGGGAAGATTCAAGGCTGGCCGAATTACTGGGCCAGCGAATCATGGCGTTGGTCCCAACCATGGAAATTTTAAGGGAGGCTGGCAATACAGTCACCACCTGCGAAGTGGAGCGGCCCAGGTAATTGGCGGTGATGGTGGCCTTGCCAGGGCCAACCGTGATCAATTGGTTGTTTGGACCAATGGTTATCACATTGGTGTCGCTGGAAACCAGCGCCAGCCAGGGGCTCAAATAGATCGGGTGGTTGGTCAGGTTTTGGAAATCGTCCACCACGCTGGCCGCTTGGGGTGCGCATCCCAGTATCAGGTTTGTGTCAATCGTCATGCCAATCCCCTCGAACGCGCCTGGGTTTAAGGCCGATACGGTTTGCAGTCCAAACACCCCCCCCGCCATGGTGCCTGGGTGTGCTTCAAACAAGACAGTGACGTTTGTTTGCCCAAGGGTAAGTTCATAGGGTATGGGATAGCGAACCGTAAAAAACATCCCTGGGTCATCATTGGTGAGGGTCTCGGTGGCAATCACAGAGCCCTGCACGAGAATGTCGAAGACCCGGGATCCACTGTCACTGCCCCAAAAGGTGCAGGCCAGGTCATTGGTCGCATCCGGCCGGACGGCCATGGTGTAACCGAAGGCTCCGGTGGAGGAGAGGTTCTCATTGGCGTCGCGCCAGTTTAGTCCTCCAAATGTGCCGGTGTTGCTGTTGGTGGCCAGCAGGTCGTGGGCAGCCTCGGAGGCGGCGTTGCCGATTGCGACCTGATCAATCAACGTCGCCTCGGCCACGGCATTGGAACTGGCAAATTGCTGCCATTGGGCCGACGTCGTAAGGTTCCAATAAACTGAATAACGCTGGTGCTGTAACTGATAGAAAGGTATCAGTGTCACATCCCGGGGCTGGCCCAGCCCCTTGGTCTGAAAAGTCAACGGGCTTCCCGGCGCTGGAACCGTGTTGCTCAGAAAGGATGAAATGTCATCCGCCACTATGAATGGGACGGTCGCGGGTGGAATGGGCGTGTTTACAAGGTCAAGCTGGCCCGCCGCAAAATCGCTTGCCGGCATCCCGTTGGTTCCCAGTTCTCCAGCCAAAAGAATCGGCCCGTAAAATAATGCCACCGTGTTGGTGGCGTCCTGCAGGGCCTCGGCACGCAGCGTCATAGGCAGGGTGATTTGCACCTGGTCATTGTTTTGCCACTCACGGCTGATGCCCACATAGCTTCCAGGAAGGTTGGTCACGACCTGCATTGCTCCATTGATGCTGACTGACATGCCAGACTGGGCCCAGGAGGGATAACGGATATACAACGTCAAAGGCGCCGGATTGGTGCATTGGAAAGTCAATTCGGAGGTGTCCTCCGTTGGAAACGCGGTGGTTTGCACTGCCGTCAGACCCTTCTCCGGCCAGTTTAAGCGCGAAGGAATGAAAAGATTCCAGTAGAGGCAATTGGTCCCCTGGAAATAAATGGTGTCGCCATACTTGGAATGGTTTTCCACCCCGGTGCCATCGCAGCACCAAAAGGAATTGGTGGGGGTGGAATAAGTCTTGAAATGGCCCGGCTCCAGTGAAACGAAATACGTCATCATTCCCTCCAGGCCTTCCTGCGATCCCAGGATTTGGTTGTAAAGTCCGCGCTCATAAAAATCCATGGCAGCCGCAGAGGGCGCCCACTCGAACAAATGCCTGGTGAGCTTCAGGATGTTATAGGTGCAGCAGGTCTCGCAGGTCTCAGGGTCCACATGCGCAGGAAAATCATTGGTCGGAAAAAAATGCTCGCTGTCCCCGCTTCCGCCAATGACATAGGTGCGGTTGTACGCAACGTCGCTCCAGAAGAATTGGGATGTGGCCAGGTAGGACGGGGCGCCGGTCAACTCGTATTCCCGTGCCGCTCCAATGATTTCAGGAATCTGGGTGTTGTCATGGAGTCCGTTCAGCACGTCCTGCCCGCCTGCAAGCGGCGCAAACAAGGATTGTTTGTCAAAATCGGAGGCGAGCACCAGGTCGTTCGAATTGCCGGTCACGGCATACAGGTTGGCCAGCACCTCGTTCATCCCGCCATATTCGCGGTAGTTCAACATGGCTTGAATTTGGTTGGGACCCAGCGGACTGATTCGGGAAAAGACCCAGTTGGCCATGTTGGTGACCACAGTCAGCGCCTGGGCATTGCCCGTGTGTTGATACGTGTCCAGCAAACCGGCCATGACCTTGTGAATGGTGTACCAAGGCACGGAAAAATAGCCGTTTTGCGACCCGTTGATCACGTCCGTGATGTAATACTCCGGAAACGCGGCGAGGTAACCCGGGTTGAAACCCGCCGTGGGGGAGTTGGCCTGACACTGTGCGAGTTGAGACACGAGGTAATCAGTTCGCGCTTTCAACCTGGGATCCCCGGTGCTGGCATACAACTGCGAACAGGCAGAGAGATAATGTCCGATGAAATGGCCGATGCACAGGGTGGAACCGGGGGTCTCCCACCCACCCAGAGGTGGAGCATTGCTGGTGGACAGCCCCACGTTGGACCGGTAATTGTACAGTAAACTGTCTGGATTAAGGCTCAAAAGATAAGCCTCATCCACCATCATGTTTGTTTGGAACGGGCTTGGGAGAAGGCTGACATTGGTCAGGTCAAATGGAACCGCCACCAGGGGATTGAATGGCGCAGGAGGTTGGGAGGCGGGCGTCAAGGAAACCAGAAAAACACGGTTCCCAACGAGCGGGTTCAATGTGTTGTCCGGCACCCCCGCCGTGCTTCCGTTGTAAGCGCTTCCGCCCCCATACACATTGTTAGATGTGCCCAGCCATTCCCAAAAGGCGCCCGAGCCGGAACTGGTGACATCAAAACCATAGCTTTTATTTGGAGCCAGCCACACCGGCTTGGATAGGTTGATCTCCACCCACAGACCATCCCCATTGGTTGAATTGAATCCCCCTGCCCATCCCTCGTTTCCCGTGGTGGTGTAGGCATCCACATCCAGCGCGAAACCCTCTTTCCCAGCCAGGGAGGGATCCGTCACCCGCACCGTCAGGGTCACTCCACTGTTCATCTCCCACCAAGTGAGAGCAGTGTTGTTGGTGTAACCCACGTGTCTCAGCCAAACGCTGGACAGGAAATAACCATTGGCACTGGCACCGGTGGTGAATGTCTGTCCCTGGCTCGCCCTGTCTGCTGCAACATAAGTGAACGCGTCATTGGCCGGGCCATCTGCATACACGCCTCCGTCAGTGACATTGGCCCCATCGTGGCTGGCCCCTGAAAAATTGCCCACATCATCGGCTCCAGGCACGGGCGCCTGCGCCGCCAGGGTCAGGGTCGCCGCATGAAGCCCGGCCTGCGCCAAAAACCCCGCCCCCAAAACCATCGCCATCCATTTATTTTTCATTTGAAATCCGGATCGGTCATTTTATGCCTCGGCGACTCATGAATGGTCCACCAAGGCCTGCCTGCCTTATTTTGTTCTGGTCGGCTGGTTTTGAATCAATCCATCCGCCTCGCGCAGCAAGATGCGGGCAAAAAGCCAGTCATACCACCATCCATTGAGGCCATTCCCCTCGGGCAAGCCCTCCACAAAGGCGCTGTTGATCATGTTACGGCCCTGCGTCAGCTCTGAGTTGGCAGAATCAAATTTGCCCTCCTTGAAGAAGGCCATCGCCAGAATGACATGGGCCGTGGCGTTTCGGGCAATGTTGCTCATGGGGTAAGCCAGGCATTTCTGGCACCAATAAATTGAATTGGGCACATCATCCTGGCGATAGGCCATCAAAGCCACGGAGACGTATCTCCAAGGGGTCATGATAGCATCGTCTTTTTCGTGAGCAAACGAGCTTACGGCAACATCGTTGAAACTATCGAGCGATTTCATGATGCTCGCATCTGCCGGAAGGAGCAGGCTGATCTTGAGAGTGCGTTCCGCGTCTATGGGATTGGATGTGCCCTTGAAACGGGCAATGGCGGCCTTGCGAAAATGCTCGTAACCCTGCTGGTCGCCCCGTTCAATTTGAATCGGGCCGGCCAGCAGCAGGTCCGAACTGATCATCATAGACCGGTCGCTTTGATCGGCCTGCAAAAGCAAGGTGAAACGATTGGCCGCGCGATCCCACCGGCCATTCAGGGCATGCCAGGAGCCAAGGGTGCGCAATACGTTTTCGGCCTCCAGTGAAGGCTGAATTTTTGTAATATTTTGAACCAGATCATCGGCCTCCTGGTTTCTTCCAAGATTAATCAAAAAGGCGGCCTTGGTGACTTTTTCCCGGTTCTCAGCCTCCTTCCGCAACAGGCTTTCCTGTTGCTCGGCTGCTTCGGCACGCTCCCGGGCCTGCCTCTCCTTGAACATGAGCCTGGTGGAAACCACCAAGCCGATGACCAACACCGCCATGACGATGATTCCCGAAACAAAGACCACCCGGTTGCGGCGCACCAGTTTTTCCAAGCGATAGAGCCGGCTCGGAGGCCGCGCGACGATGGGCTCGTTATCCAAATAGCGCTGGATATCCATGGCCAGGCCATTCGCGGTCTCATACCTTCGAGCCCGGTTTTTCTCCAGGGCGCGCAAGACAATCCAATCCAGGTCCCCGCGCAACTGGGTGATGATTTTAAACGGCTCGGAATGGCGTGAATGCGCCAATTGGGTCAGCGCCCGGCCCTGCATGGTGGTCACAATATGCGAGGGCCTTTGGGGTTCCCGCTCGCGCAGGGTGTTGCGCATGCCTGCCACACCGTCCCGCAGAAGTTCCTTGGTTTCAAAGGGCGGTCTTCCCGTCAGCAGTTCATAGAGCAGCACCCCCAGGCTGTAAATGTCGCTTCGGGTATCCACGTCCATCGCGCTCATTTCCGCCTGTTCCGGGCTCATGTAGGCGGGGGTCCCTATGAATTGCTCGTAGGCGGTAAAAATGGTGTTGTCCGTCAGCCTGCCCTCTGTCGCCTTCGCTATTCCAAAATCTATCACCTTGGGCACCGGCACGCCATCCAGCATGGTCACGAGAATATTCGAGGGCTTGATGTCTCGATGGATGATGCCTTTTTGGTGGGCGTGCTGGATGGCCTGGCACACATGGATGAACAGCTTCAGGCGCTGCGGGGTGTCCATCTCGCGCTGATCGCAAAAGTCCGTGATTTTCACCCCGCGCACCAATTCCATGACAAAATAGGGCCTGCCCGATTCGGTGGCCCCGGCATCCAGAACCCGGGCAATGTTGGGATGATCCATCATTGCCAGGGCCTGCCTCTCGGCTTCAAAACGGGCGATGACATTTTTGGTGTCCATCCCCAGTTTGATGATTTTAAGGGCAACCCGGCGTCGCACCGGCTTCTCCTGTTCCGCCATGTAAACCACACCGCATCCACCCTCTCCCAGTCTCTGCAGCAACTTATAGGGACCAATGTTCTGGGATGCCTGTCCGATATCTGAAGTCTCCATCGGGGAGGAGATGTCCATGGCCTCATCCGAAGGCGGCATCAAGGACATGCTGACATTGTCAAAAAATTCATTCGCTCCGGCTTGTGCGTGGAGCAATTCTTCCACAGCCTCGCGCAACGCGGCATCCCCGGCGCATTCCCGGTCCAAAAATGCCGCCCGCAACCCGGGATCGCCAATCTCCAAGGCGGCGCAAAACAACGATTCCTCACGATGAAGGCTGACGTCCATTTTCACTGTCCCCAAACTGTCATACGCCTTTAAAGGGCAAAAACCCGCCACTAAATGATGCGAACGACAAATCCATCAGTGACGTGCCCGTATCCATCGCAAAAGCCAGGCTTTTGCAAAGGACCAGTGACGGTCCACCGTTCGCTCCCCAATTCCCAGATTCTGGCCGACCTCGGCATTGGTCAACCCTCCGAAAAACTTCAGCACCACCACCCTTGCGCGCTCTTCATCCAGCTTTTCCAGATGCTCCAATGCTTCGTCTATCAAAAGAATATCCTCATCTGGAGTGCTCTGCGCAATTTCCACCGCATCCAGATTCAACCTTTCCATGCCTCCGCCGCGCTTCAGCCGCGCCTTGCGGCGGGCCGTATCCACCAAAATCCTGCGCATGGCCTCGGAGGCGGCCCCAAAAAAGTGCGCTCGATTCTCCCAGGACCGCGCGCCATCTTCCACCAAACGCATCCAGGCTTCATGAACCAAGGCTGTGGGCTGCAAAGTGTGCCCGGCAGCCTGCTGGGCCATCCGAATGGTGGCCAACCGCCTCAGTTCATCGTAAACCAACGGCAACAGCTCTTCAGAGGCCTGCTTCTCGCCCCGCCCGATTGACCTCAAAATCAACGTGACGTCACTCATGGATTGTCACATTGTAAGACAATCCGAGACCTTCGCAAGCCCCTGAGATTTCTGCGATTCTGGCTCTGGACCATGGAAACAATCCAGAGCGCCTGAAAGGCCGGCCGTGGACGAGAAGACCAACCCATCCACAAGCGGCAATGCTGCCGACCGCCGACATTTTTTCAATCCAACCTTTTTGAATCCTCACCCGGTCGGATTATTTTACCAATTCGTAATATTGGGCACCATTACCCGGCACTGGAATGGATGCCTGCCATTCTCCGCCGACAATTTGTGGAATGATGCCTGATTGCGACCAAAGGCCGGACGCCAGATTTGTGCAAGTCAGGATGGTGTACCCAGCCGAGGCCAGAGACCAATAGAGAGTCAGGTTGGTCGCCACATTGGAGAAATGCACGGAGGGCGGGGTGTTGATCAATAATTGATTTGGGCCCAGAGCATCCGTGGCGGCCACCTCGGCAGGCCCCAGCGCCCCATTGTAAATGCGAAGCTCAGAAATGGACCAGTCCAGGTAGGCATCGGGAGTGTAGAGAGAGCGACCGATGTAGGCATACTCGCTTCCAACCGAACTCAGCGGATCGGTAATACCGCTGAAAGTGGAGGCCAGGACACCGTTGGTGTAAATGTTGATTTCGCCGAGCGGACTGTTAAAAACGCAAGTCAGGTGCAGGTTGGTGGACAAGCCAAGGGAGGATGGAAGATCCCCCCCCTGCTCCCCTTTGTAGCCCGGGTCCACCGCACTGATGGTTGCACGACCCAGGTTGGGGTTGAAAAAAACATAGTCGTAACCAGCTCCGCTCGTGTCGGTGTTGCCGAATGAAAAAAGATAAACAAAAGGCGGCGATGTGGTTGATCCTGAAATAGTGGGAATCCACATCTCAATGGTGGCCGCCGAATCATTGGTCAGAATCCCCCCCGGCAGGTTCAAATACTCACTATTGGTCGAGAAAAACGTCAACATTCCACCGCCAAAAGTCCCGCCGTTGGGCAGGGTCCCGTTCCAGACGGGTCCGCCCACCAAATCCGTCACGGTATTCCCGGAGAGCTGGTTGAAACTGTAGCGATGCGCCAATGTCACGGGAAGGTATGTCACCTGCACCGCCTGTGTTGCCGAAAGGCCCAATGCGGGATAGCTGGCAATGATGTTCGCGGTTCCCGGACCAATCCCCGTTATGATGCCGTTGATGTCCACTGTGGCCACATTGGTGTTGGACGAGGTCCAAGTGAGGGCGTGGTTGGTATTGGACGTAAGGTCCACCCAACTGCCGGACATGTCACCAAGGACCGTTGAGGCGATTGTCTGGCCGGTGGTGATACCCGGGGAAAATTGAATGGATAGATTGGTGTAGTTTTGAATTCCACCCGCATCCAAGCGCAGGATGGAAAGTGAATTGGCAGGAAGCATTACCGTGAAGTTGGTTCCCGAATTGGGAATCATATTCGTCACGGGAAACACATGGGTGGCATTGGCAAAGGAATTTTCATCTGCCGCGCTTCCCGAGGTTAACTGGATCATTGAGGCATTGGGGGAGACAGACGCCACGCCATTCAATTGAAAAGTGGTTTCCATGGGGTTGTTGTAGGGATTCACGGCCTTGACAATAATCTGACCTGAATCATGGGAGTAGGTGGAGGAAACCAGCAACCCCCCGGAGGGATTTGGCAGGGTCACGTCCTGCACCAGGTTGGTGGCCGCCTGTACCTCATTGGTTCCCAGGTAACATTTCGACTCCAGTCCGTTGACCTCAATTTTAATGTAGTACCATGTGTTGGCAGCAATATATTGCGGCGTCTGCGCATAGGTTGTCTTGCTGCCGCCCACCATCTGTTCAATGCCATCCTGGGTGTTGCCCCACCCTCCAATATTCCACCAAGTCCAGTCATAATCATCCAGCACGTTGAAAAGAACCAGAAACCCCTCATTCCCGCCTGTTTTCATGGCCTGGAGCGTGACCGTGTAGTTCGCCCAGTTTGTGCTGGCCTGGTTAGTGTAGGTCGTGTAACAGTCCGTGGTGATCGCGCTTTGCTGATAAGCGCCTCCAGCCACACTCCACGCTCCGTTAAAAACGCTCCAATCCAACGCGCCCTGCTGCGCAAAATCACTCTGGTACAAGGTCACGCCGTTGCTGGTCACCACCACGTTCGTGTATTCCACCGAGGTGTTCCAGGATCCCAGCCCGATACTCCCGTGCGTTGTGGCCACAACATTGCTCACCACATCCACCGTGGAGGGCAAAACCGTGTCCCCCCGGTTTCGCGAAAACATCTGCTGAACATAATAGGAAGGGGTGCCGAAAACCTGTGAATCATTATAATAGATCAAATCCGGATGCCATTGCAGTCCGTTGACGTTGCCAAACAGGGGCGCATAGGATGCCATCCGCACAATGTCCGAATTGCGCTCGATTCCAGTCATGAACGAGGCCTCACCCAGCGCTGCGGACAAATTGCCGTAGGTGCCGTAACCCGACGTCACCGCATACTCGCCCACAAACACTTTGGGACCGCTGCGGCTGTAATGATCATACATGGTGGCATAGGAAATGAAGGTTGCCGGACTTTCGTAATAGTGCTGGTCCTCATATTCGACCGGTGTGGCGGTGGGTATTCCGCCCCAATTGGGCACGATCAAATGCATGGAGGGGTAATTGGATTTGATGGCGCTGTAAAACAGGGCGTAACGATCGTTGTAATAAGTCCCGCCATTTTCATTCCCGATCTCCAGGTACTGCATGTTATAGGGATTGGGATGCCCGTTGGCGGCGCGGACTGCGCCCCAGGTGGTGTTGGTGTCGCCGGTTGCATATTGGATCAAATCCAGCGCATCCTGCACCCACGGCCCCATTTGATCAAGCGGGACCGTGTTGTTGGTGGATCCATTGAAACCCAAGGCAAGGCCTGCGTTGATGTCATAATGCAGTTCCATTCCCATGTCTTCGCACTGTCGGAAGGCCTCATCCAAGCCATAACCATCCGTGGACCAGTATCCCCACGCATCATTGTTGTGCCCGGGCCGCTGCGAGATGTCACCAATGGTTTTTTTCCAACGCACAGAATTCGTGAGGTTATTGGCCTCGATAAAGTTACCGCCGGGGTAGCGAAGAAAGGATGGCTTCAATCCCACCAGCATGCCGGCCAGGTCAGCCCGCAGGCCGTTCGTGCGGTTGTTGAAGGTGGCGGCGGGGAAAAGGGAAACGATGTCCACCCAAACCGTACCCGGGGCGTTGAGGCTCAAGACAAGTTGCGCGTTGGTATCCGTGGCGCTGGAAACCAATGACGCAGAGTATTTCTGCCAGGACCCGGTCAACTGGCCAAACGATGCCTGAGCGTAAACGGTGGTGCCGCTGGAGTTCTCCAACTGCGCTACGATCGGACCTGTAAACCCATTGGAGCTCATGGCATAAAAACTCAAGTTGTATGACGCCCCTGCCTGCACGTTCATCCCCCAATAACCGTTATTGGCCGCCCCAACACTGCCAGCACCGGATGTCATGGTCAGCTTCAGCGAGTTGGGCATGTTCGTATTCAACGGCTGGGTGGCATCCACGGCCATGGCGCCCACAGCCGACCCCTGGGTGACAAAAGTCCAATAGTCCGCGTTGGCGGCATCATAAAAGGAGCGATTCCGAACCATTTCGGCGTAAAGCCCGCCATCGCCGGCAAAATTAATTTCCTCAAAAAAAATGCCGAACAAATTTGAACTGACCAAGGCTCCGGGTTGATTGACTTGAATGGTGACATCGGCCGCTGTCTGGCCCCGAAGCGCCGACCCGGCCAGAATTTCCAAACCAACAAGGATTAATAACAATGGATTGAGCTTCATATTTAATTCGACTTCGCCATGATGCGCGCCGATTCGAGGTACGCTTCACATCTGGCTCGATGGAAAATCATCACGAGGGCACAGCGCTTAAAGAAAGAATTGAGACGGCAAGCCCCAAACACCCCCTTTACTCCTGCCGGGATATTTACACCAGGCGAGCCTCATGTCGTGAACGTAGCGGTTTATAAATCCAACACACCAAACTGCTTTTGCCTGGGCAACGCCCGGATTTTTACACATTTCATCAAATCACCACCAAAAGTAAACACCTGCCCCGCCGTTTGGATTTGGAGTCGCCCTTACTATGGTGGGATTGTTATAATTAAACTTTTGCCAGGCCACATGATTGTCCAAGTAGGTCAAGTTGCCCCCGGCAGGAAGCAGCCCATTCAGATGGGCGGTCTTATGAATAAAGGGCGTGCCATCAGGATTCTGAGCGCCACCTGTGATATGGTTCCAAACATCACCTCCGAGATTGGCGCCTGCTTTCTGGGAAATGATGGCACAGGAAAGCACGGGGGTGTCGGTGGGGATTCGGCCTGGTTGAAGAAAAGACGTGATCATGTTGGTGGAATAGGGAGCCGAAATCTGGGCAAAGGTGTCAGGATAGGCGGCTGCGTAACCGGTCACATGAATCAACGGGTTGCCCGCAAAATTCCAGATCAGGTTGTTATCCTGGTCTGAAAACGAGGGATCATACATGATATTGCGCTGGCTGCCGTTTTGGGTGAGGTTGGTGACAGTGTTATTCGGCACGTCCCAAGGCCAAACTGCAGGTGTGTTTGGCGAACCCGGAAGGCCGCTCGTCACCACCCCGGGCAGTTTGTCATTGAAATCATTGGCATAAATCCTCAGGGCCATGCCGTACTGCCGCAGATTGCTGGCGCAGGATATTCGTTTGGCTCGTTCCTTGGCGCTGGTCAAAGCCGGCAGCAAAAGAGCCGCGAGAATGGCGATGATGGCAATCACCACCAACAACTCAATGAGGGTGAACGCTCCGTGGCATTGGATTTCCTTCTTTGCTTTATTTTTAAAAACTCCCGATTTCATATTTTTTTGCTCCAGCCAGCCCGCGCCCCGTACGCGTGGAGCAGCGGGCTGGCTGAATTTTCCTGACAGCCGATTATGGATGCCGCAGGCGATAGAACACCGTCGGCGACAGTTTGTTGATGGTGATGTTGGTGGATGTCATGCCGGAAGTTCCGGCCACATCAACCCAGCCATTGGTCCGAATGCCCACACTCAAGGCATTTGTCTCCGATTGCAGAATCCAGCCAAGATAATTGGCAGGCCATGAGATGGTCAAAACCCCGGCGCTGACACTGTAGGAGAGGCTGGTCGGGTTGGATGGCACCCCGGACGACACCAGCAAACTGCCTGACCCTGTGATGTAGGGCGCAGCATTCACGCTGTTGTAAACCCCGGGCGGTTGGTTGACCCCGTTCAAGACCAGGCCTCCAACCGTGTTTGTGGTGGCAAAGCCCAATTGCAGGGCCGCTCCGCTGGCCACAGTCACCACCGAGTTACTGGCCAGAGTTGGCAAGGAGAGCGCCAAAGTGCCTGCGCTGACCGTGGTGTTGCCAGAATAGGTGTTCAAACCGGAAAGTGTCAGCGTGCCTGTGCCAACCGAGGTCAAACCGCCGCCGGTGTTGGGCGTGACAGGCGCTCCAGTGATGGTGGCGGCAACCGTTGCTCCGCCACCGCTGACCACAAAGATGGGCGTGGCCGAGTAGTTGACTCCGGGGCAGGTCATGATGACATTGGTCACCGCTCCAGTCACGGGATTGATTTGCGCGATGGCGGTTGCGCCTGATCCATTGGTGTCACCAGCCGCATTGGTGATGGTGATCACAGGAGGAGCGATGTAACCAGACCCGCCGGACAGGGTAAGGATGCCGTGCTCACCATTGCCGGTGGGTGCCAGCAAGGGCTGGGTGACCGTTACGGAGTTGCCATTGTTATCTATGGTTGCCCCACCGCTGTATATGTAGGCGCTGTTTAAACCACCCAAAAACGCGGCGTTTGCAGAGGCTGCCTGAAGGGTGCCGCCATTGAAGTTCACCGTTCCAGCCCCCCCCACGGCAGTGCCTTCTAGCAGACCGCCATTCAGGTTCAAAATGCCGGTGTCCAGGCTTCTGAAATAAACACCCTGGTTGGTGCTTGTAATGCTGCCTCCCATTACATTGATAATGGAAGTCTGGCCTGTACCCGATAATTGCCAGTTGCAAGCCAGGCCCCCACCGGAATATGTAAGCAATCCACTGTACATATTGAGAATGCCGTTTTCAGGCAAGCCGCCACGAGCCAAAACTATCCAGCCAATGTTATTGATTGTGGCTCCATGCACCTCAAATATCCCGTCTCCGCTTCCCTGAGGCGGCCAGACATTCGGATTGCTTTCACCACCAATCGAAATGCCATTCAGGTTGAGAACCCCGCCAATGGCGTCAAAGTATCCATAGCTTCCTGTCACATTGCCGACATTCAATAGATCACCTGTTCCGTTGGTCAGCGATATCGAACCTCCTGTCTGGTAAACGGCGGCAACCGCGCCGCTGGCATTCCCCACAAACAGGTTGGCAGCACCCAATGAGCCAGCCAAGTCAACCACCGCATTCCCAGCAGCGCTTCCCACCGTCGCCGCGCTGGGATTGATGGAGCCTGTCAAATTTAAAGTTCCGCCAGCCACCATGGCCGGACCTGTGAAGGTATTGTTTCCAGACAATGTCACGACGTGGCTGCCAGTTATGGTCAACCCCCCACCATTGTCCGAAATAACGCCTCCAAGATTGATGTCCCCACTCGAAGCATTAATCGTTTGAGCCGAGGCCATCGTTATGGGCACATTAACTATTTGAGCATTCGGAGAATTGTTGACGATGCCACCTGCTGCCAGAGTCAAGGTGCTTTGGTTGGCAGAGCCAATTGTGAAGGCACCAGCGGTGGGGCCAAACACCAGGCCGCCCACGCTATAGTTCGTGTCCATGTTCGGAGCAAGCCCTGTGGTGCCCGCAAAAACAAGGGTGTCGCCGCTGAAACCGGGGGCGTATCCGCTGGTCCAATCAGCATTCGCACTCCAATCCTGGCTGGCAGCCGCACCTGCCCAGGTTTCGGTCGAACTATTGATTGTCAATGGCACAATAGCCGCCCCTGTCTGTGAGGCGCTGTCTGTCACGGTGACCGTCACACTGGAATTGCCCGTGGCGGCCGTGGGGGGAATTACGAACGAATTGGTGTAAATGTTGCTCAAATTGGATTGAACCAAGGTGACAATGGATCCGCCAAGCGAACTGAGGTTCACCGTCACAGAACTGATGGATGCGCTTCCAGGAACCACACTCGCTGTAAGGACGGTCGGCTGGTTCCGCAGCACAGTGGAGGGATTTACTGTTGCGGTGATTGTTGGAGCCGCAGCGGCTGCATTGTAGTGCAATGTCACCGTGTTGCCACTGGTGACCACCGTGTAGTGGCCTGCGTTCGTGGGGGCCAAATCCCAGTTGGGCGCGGCGGCGAAACTCCCCACAATGGGATTCAGCGAGGTGATGAGAACATAATCAGCCGTTGTATCCAAACCGGTATTGGCGCTGGGGGCCTTGAGCCGGAATGAATTCCCGTTCGCGGTCAAGGTGCCGTTCACCACAATCTGGCTGTTGGCCCCATTATAGGTTGAACCCAAAGCCAGGTCGCAGGTGGCTCCGCCAACCAGTGTCAGGTTGTTGTTGAATGTGTTGGTGCCGTAAGCAGCGGTGTCATAATCGCCGCCACAAATCCTGGAACCCCCGGAGGTGTTCACCGAACCATTGACATTGCCGAATCCGGACAACTCCTGGCTGCCCAGCGTATAGCTGACACTGGACACATCCAGTATGCTTCCACTGTCCACGATGATATTGGTGGAAAGAAGGGATCCCGCCAAAGCCAGGGTTGTGTTGCTCACAATGGTGCTGCCCGTGTAGGTGCAGGCATTGGAAATGGTCGTGGCCACCCCGCTGAATCCCGTGAAGGTCAACCCGCCGCTCACGTTGGTTGCAAGGGTCGAGCTGGTGACGGCAGCAGGAGTCACCGCGCCGCCTCCCGAAAAGGTGAATACAGGGGGCACTGTGTAGTTCTGTCCAGGGCAGGTGACAATGATATTTGTGACCATGCCTGTTAAAGGATCAACCTGGGCCATTGCCGTGGCACCATGTCCCGTGGTATCCCCGGCCCCGGGGGTGATTATCACAATCGGTGGCGCAATATACCCCGCACCACCAGTGAAAGCGGTCACCTTGGACAAGCCCATGCCAGCAGGCGCCAGCAGCGGTTGGTTGATGGAGATTGGATATCCATTGTTGTCAATAATGCCGCCGCCGCTGTACACCGTGGCTGTTGTCACGTGAAGGAACGACAGGGTGTTGACCTGCGACTGAAGATCACCGCCGTTGAAATTAACCTGGCCGAAGGTGCCTCCAAAATTACCGCTCACGGCATCCACGCTGGCAAGCCCGCCATCCAGGTTCAAAATGCCCGTATTGCCAGCGCTGCCCAGTTCGATATTGGCAGTGGAGCTGGTAAGCAAGCCGCCAAGAACATTGATCATGGCGGTCTGCCCGGAACCCCAGTTGCAGACCATGCCGCCACCGGCAAAACTCAGTGAACCGTTCAGCACATTCACCTCACCCATTTGAGCGTTGGAGTTGCGCGAGATCACAAACCAACCCGAGCAGGTGACACTGCCGCCATTGATGTCCATGATTCCGTTGCCGGCAGGGCTGCCAAAGCTCGAAACGTATCCGCTGCTATCCTCCCCCGCCACCGCGATCCCACTGATCGTCGTACTGCCTCCAGCGGCATCGTAATAACCGTATGAACCTGAAATATTGCCAATGGCAAGATCGTCGTATGCTCCGGCATGAATATCGGAAACCGTTCCACCCATTTGGTAGAATGCCGCAACGGAATTGGAGAGGTTGCCAATCAGGAAATTTGTGGCCGTGATTGAGCCGGAGGGGGAAATCTCCATAATTCCAGAGTTCACCCTGACCACACCGGTCAAGGCCGCAGAGCCTGCCAAAACCAGCGGGCTGCTGCCTGACTTGGTCAAACCACCGCCTGCGTCAGCCAAGGCCATGCTCAGGGTTTGTGCATTGGCCGATTGGTTGGAAATCAATCCAGCGCCGCTCAGAGTCAGGGTGCTGGCGGACGAAATATTGAACGCCCCGGCCCCGCTGTCAAAAAGAAGCCCGGTGACGGTGTAGGCATTGTCCATGACAGGCGCGAGACCGGCGCTGCCACCAAATTCGAGACTGTCTCCGACATAGCCGGGAGCCAGTTTGTTTGTCCAATTCAACCCATCAGAAAAGTTCAGGCTGTTGACTGCGTCGGTGCCATTCCATACATCATTGCCAGTCACCACGGCCAACGGGATGTTGGCTATCCCTGTCAGCGATGCCGTGTCCGTGACGGTGGCCACCAAAGTATAGCTGCCTGCCAGGGTGGCAGGCGCGACCGCGACGGAATTGGTCCAAACGCTCACGCTGCCATTCACACTGGCCTCTGTGAGGGCCAAAGCGGAAGCTCCGCCGACCGAGCTGGCGTTAACCGTTACTCCGCTCACTGTGCCACCGGTGCCATTGGTCGCCGTCACCGAGATCAACACCGATTGGTTGCGCAAGGCTGGATTGGCAGCGGCAACGCCACCGGCGGACGGCGATGTGAATGCCGCGTAATGCAGCGTCACAGTATTCGCTGAGGTGACAATCGAGTAATGACCGGAATTGGCCGGAGCCACAATCCAGTTCGGCGACGCAGCGAAAGTCCCAGAGATGGGGGTCGGAGAAGTCATCAGCACATAATCCGCGCTGGCATCCAGATTCACTGAAGTGCTCGGGGCGGAGAGGTTTATAATGTTCCCATTGGCGCTCAAGGTGCCACCAACACTGATGAGATCGTTGGTGCCATTATGCACGGTTCCAACATTCAGAAAAACCGCGGAGCCGGTGGAAAGGGTCAGGTTGCCGGTGATTTTATTCGTGCCGTAACCGCTTCCTGTGTTGGCATAAATCCCCGAACTGCCGCCGGTGGTGATGGATCCGATGACCGTTCCGCCATTCAATAAATTCTGGAAAGTTCCCAAGGTGATGGAGCCAAGCGCGGAAACATCCAGCGTGGCGCCAGCGGCCACCACCGTGTTGGTGGAACTGGCAAAATTACCCTGAAGGACCAGATCACCACCATTTACAACGGTGCTGCCGGTGTAGGTATTGATCCCTGAAAGTGTCAGAGTTCCTGTTCCTGCCTTGATCAAGCTACCCACGCCAGTGATGATGCCGGATTCGGCCGTGCTGGCATTATTGCCACCCACGGTGAAGGCTATGGAATCCGTGCTCACACCATAGGTGTTTTCATTGAAACCATTCAGGATAATATTGCCGCTGCCTTCAATGGTGCCAACCGTTGCCGAACCCAGCCCGGTGTTGAACACCAAGGCGCTGTAAACACCTCCCAGAGCGGCATATCTGTGGCCACCCGTGTTGTTGGTGAGGTTCAAAGTGGCATATTGCAATGCGGTGCTGCCATTGATGGCCAGATAGCTGCCTGCGCCAGTGCCGGTCTGGTAAGGAATGACCGTCACCGTCCCGGAATAGGTATTCGCATTGTTACCGAACGCCACCACCGAGCTGTTGTAGGCATTGCCCCCTGCATTTCCATAGTAATCAAATTCCCCGGCCTGAGAGGACTGTTCCAAATAAATCGGGCCTGAACCGCTTACCAACCCATCAACAAACAACTGCTTGTTGCCCGTCGAGGCACTGCCGCCCCCGTCATAGGAAGAACCGAATGTGGCTCCAAGACCCAGAATCGAGATGGGTCCGCTGATATGTTGATGACCATCATCTTCCAGAGCCTTGCCACCGTTGAACACAAGGCTATTGGTGCAATAATAATCGCTATTAGCATTCGCAGTTCCATCACCCATTTCTAAAATGCCCGCAGAATTCACCGTCACCGTGCCGGTTCCATAATTCCCCTGGTTGCCGGCAGTATTGTCAAATATGCCCAGCGCGCCGTTATTGATGTACGTCCCGCCGGTGTACTTGTTGTGGTTTTCCAGCATGGTCAAACCCGGTCCATCTTTGACCAAAACTCCAGGAGTGGTTCCATTATCCGCGATAATAGGCCAGATTCGCCAGTTGCCCGTGGCTGCATCCGGCGAGTGAATAAACAACTCGCCACTGGCCAGTCCAGACATGATTTGAGCCGATCCCACGTTGCCGCCGTTATTATCAAGCAGCCATCGGCTTACACCACGCTGAATGATGCCTCCGGCATTAATGGTCAGGGTCACCCCGTTGTTGACATTGAAGTCGCCTTGTTGAATCAGCGAATTTATAGCTACATTGTTGGTGATGGTGGTGATTTCGTTGGCTCCATTCAGGGCGCCGCTCACCAGGTTTTGGCCGGCTATGGATGCCAGGCTCGGTGAACTGGAGGCTGCTGCGGACACCGGCAAATAATTCGTGCAGGTAATGATCGAACCGTTGCTCACGGTTAGAAAATCGCCGGTGGTGGTGGACGAAACATAATTGCCAGTTGTGGCCCATCCATCAATGATTCCAGCACCGTCATTGGTCAAGGTGGTGGAGGTGATGCCTGTGGAAGTGAAATCCACACCTGCGCCAGCGTTGCGCGTGACCGTGCCATTGATGGCCAGGGTGCTGCCCGCGCCAGCCTGAACCTGCCGCTGCGCCGAGGTCAACAGCAATGCATTGCTGACTGTCGTTGTGCCACTTGCCAAAACGCTTCCATCTATCCCACCGGCACCCAAAGTCAAAACACCAGTCCCAAAAAGTGTATATCCCGCAGTGGTAAATTGAAGGTTGGACGTGGTCAAACTGCTGTTAAGGGTCACCACTCCAGCCACCCCACCAAATATGGCGGAATTGGTGCCGTACAAGGAATTGTCGGCCCATTTTTCATCGAGTGCGGTCGCCGTATTATACCAATTTGCGGTTGTGTTGAAGTCCCATGTGCCGTTCCCCCCAGACCCGCCGGTCAAAGCCGGATCCCATGTCAAACTATCCGCAGGCGCTGCGCAAATGCCAACCGCAGCAAAGAGTCCTGTCGTAAGCCATTTGGAGTGTTTTCTAATGACCTCATAAAGAGGTCCCTGTGCCTTGATATTGTGGGTTTTCATGGAGGAGTTTGAGGGTGTATCTAACAATTTATTTATAAACAACTTGGACAATTTTTCGTCTGACCGCCCATTCTACTGAACCGACTCTCAGGCCTCTTGCATCGGGCAAAAATCCACGCAAAACAGCTCGCGCTGCTTTTGCCTGATAGGGCTTTCACTTGTAATACGCTTTCCACCCCTGGTTTTCCGCCAAAATTCTTTTGCCGGATTAAAAACAACGCATCCACCTAAAAATAAACATGTTGCAATCTTTTCAAGCGTGCCATAGTGGATTCCGCCAAGAATAATCGGGAAGTTTTAACCTGTATTTTCTTAACAAAGCTAATTTATTACGCAACCAATCTTGAGAGTCGTGCCGGCAATGCCCTGCTTAAAGCCTGCCAGGGCGCGTTGTGAAATAAACCGATCCAGACAGGATCTCAATCGTGACTCTGCAATGTCACCTTGCCTGCCACCAAACCTGGCGAACTGGCTTGAATGGTGATTTGCCCGGAATCTCCGGTGGTTTGCAAAATGGCCAGTCCCCGCCCCTGAAAGGCGCGATGCCGGTTGGCCTTCTCATTTTCCACATCATTCAAATCCGCATTTCCAAGCCCCAGCAGCCTGACTGGACCTGTCAGAGCGAAAGTCACCTCCGGCGTGGCATCCGGCACACGCACCCCTTGCGCATCCACAATGCGATATTCAAGGTTGCAGATATCCTTTCCGTCGGGGCGCAGGTGCGTGGCATCTGGAAGCAGTTGGATCCTTGCGGGAGGTCCGGAGGTTTGCAAAGCGTAATGACAGAGGGCTTTTCCACTCATGTCCCTGCCGGTTGCCTCTATTTTTCCAGGTTCATAGGGGATTTCCCAATGCAAGATGCCTTGGACAGCCTCGGACAATTTTTTATCGCCCACGGTCCTGCCATTCAGGGTGAGGGTGACTTCCGGAGTGTTGGCAAAACAAAGAATGGCCACGTCCGAATTCGATGGCCAGTTCCAGCTTTCAACTCCTCCCCACCCCCTCCTTCTGCTCCTTCCGATCATTCCGCAGATGTACACCATGGGTTTGTCGCTCCAAAGACTTTGCCGGAACCAGCCTGACGGCTTTTTGAATCCGCACAGGTCCAGCAACCCTGGGCCACTTGCCCGGTTGGGCCATTCATTCGCTTCCCCCAGATAGTCCGCGCCCGTCCAAAGAAATTGCCCTGAAATGTACTCATTATCCCGCACCGCCAGCCAGGCACTGTATTGGTGGCTGGTTTCGCTCCCAAAAATGATGCGCCCAGGATAGTTGCGGTGATCCATGGCATACCGCCATTCCTGATAATTATAGCCATCCGCATCCAGCATTCCGGCCAATCCAACCGCATCCGACATGGAAACGGTCGCCAATGCAGCCGTGACAGGACGCGTGGCATCCAGCGCCTTTACTGCGGCTATTAAAGGCCGGGCAAGCAAGACCAGGTTTTTCGCGGAGGGATTGTGAGGACGATATTCCGCGCCAAGCACCGGGTCGGAAAATGGGTCATTGGCAAAATCTATTTCATTGCCAATGCTCCAAAGAATGATGCTGGGATGGTTGCGGTCGCGCCGAACCATGTCGGAAATATCCGTGACTGCCCACTGGGCAAATTCCTCCCCATAACCGAAATGGCTGGGCTGGCCGCGATTCACCCCGGTCACCCATTTGTTTTTCCCCGGGGTCCATTCGTCAAATGCCTCGTCCATCACCAGGAAACCGAGCCGGTCGCACAAATCCAACAAGCCTGGATCGGGAGGATTATGGCTGGTGCGAATGGCATTCACCCCTATTTCCTTCAAGGCAAGCAGCCTGCGCTCCAAGACCTTGTCCGGAACGGCGGCTCCTATCGCCCCGGCATCGTGATGCAGGCAGACCCCCTTGATTTTCATGCTTTTTCCGTTCAGGAAAAATCCCCGCTCCGGGTCAAAATGCGCCTCGCGAATGCCGAATACCGTCGTCACTTCGTCCACGCATTTGCCGCCCACAGTGATCCTGCTGACGGCGCGGTATAATTGGGGATCCTGCACATTCCACATTTGGGGATGGAGCACGGTGAGTTGCTGCACGGAATCGCAACTGGATGGATGGCTATTCAAACCGTTTGGCGGGCTGGCTTTTCCACCGCCCCTGGCCGTGGCCACGCAAGAACCGTCCGGCGCAAGGATTTTTGTTTCCAGCGCAAAAAACTGAACTGTCGGATAATTGTTTTCCACCCTGGTTTCCACGCGCACGGACGCCGCCTCAACGCCGACCTGCGGCGTGGTGATACAAACCCCCCAATGAGCCACGTGAAGTTGGTTCGCGACCACCAGCCTGACATTCCGGTAAATGCCGGAGCCGGTGTAATAGCGCGAATCAGCAAACCGGGAATGATCCACCCGCACAGAAACCACGTTGCCGCCTTCCCCAAAATTCAAGTATGGCGTCAAATCGCACTGAAAACTTGAATAGCCAAAAGGCCGCGCTCCGACGAACTGGCCGTTGACCCACACCTCCGCCCCCTCATACACACCATCAAACTCGATTGAAACCGACTTGCCAGCCATGCCCTGGTCCAGCAGGAAATGCTTGCGGTACCACCCTATGCCACCGGGGGCATACCCCGTGCCACTGGCCAGTGAGGCGCTGAAGGGCCCGTCGCTGCTCCAGTCATGCGGCAAAACAACCGGTTGCCAGTCACTGTCATCGAATCCTGCCATCATTGCAGATGAAAAATCCCCGAGCTTAAAAAGCCAGCCGCCGTCAAAGTCCGTCACTTGTCGAACCTCCCCGGCCTGGATTGGATCGGGCAACAAAAACAGCAGTAAAAGGAGCAGAAGGAGCATTGCTTGCGCAAAGGTGGATCGAATCATTCCCCACCACGTTTGTCATAGATCAAAAAAAAGACAAGGGGGAATCAATCATAACGGGTTGCCGAAAATTTCCGGCCTCTTCCCGTACCCCACTGGCTTGACCTTTTTACATTCCGCGCCAGAGTATGACTGCATGAAAACAGCGCTGGTCACGGGTGCAAGCAAGGGAATAGGACGCGAGGTTGCCTTGCAATTGGCAGTCAAGGGATTCC
Source organism: bacterium (assembly GCA_021817945.1). Lineage (GTDB taxonomy): Bacteria > Verrucomicrobiota > Verrucomicrobiia > Limisphaerales > UBA11358 > UBA11358. Next base: position 47,776 of record JAKAFL010000003.1, read on the forward strand.
AGGTCTTTGTATGCGCCCGGAACACAGATGCCGGAACAGAAACCGCCCGGGCCATTTTGAGCCGGGGTGGAAAAGCCGCTTTTTTGGAAATGGACGTCGCCAACCCTGGCGTGGTGTCGGAGGCGGCGCGAAATCTTGCAAAACACACGGATCATTTGGATGTGCTCATCAACAATGCGGCCATCAAACTGGATGGCGATGCTGAAATGCTGGCCATGAGCGAAGCGGTATTTCAGGAAACCCTGCAGACAAACACCATGGGTCCATGGCGTGTTTGCAAGGCTTTCTCCGCCTTGCTGGCCAGAAGCAAGGCCCCGCGCATCATCAATGTGTCCAGCGGCGGCGGACAACTTGCTGATGGAGCCGGCGGCTGGGCGCCCGCTTATTGCATTTCAAAAACGGCCCTCAATGCTGTGACATCACAGTTGGCCGTTGCCATGCCAAATGCCGCCATCAACTCAGTTTGCCCGGGTTGGGTCAGGACGGACATGGGCGGAAATGAGGCACCCCGCTCGGTTCAACAAGGTGCCGACACCATCGTCTGGCTTGCCTCCGAGGCCCCGCAGTCCCTCACCGGCAAATTCCTGCGCGACCGTCAAATCATCCCCTGGTAATCCATACAGCGGTATCCGGGACATTTTTACCTGAAAAGCGAAATTGAAATGGTCAAGATGCGGCAAGATGCTGGAGCGGAAACTCTTTGAAATAATCGAAACCATACCCAAAGCGGTCTGGTGAGATTTTTCCAAATAGTTTGCGCCCGGTAGATTGGAGCAGATTGGCCTTTTGAATTTCATTTTCGGGTTAAAAGCGCCCGATGGGAACGTCCCCATCAATACTTGGGCAAAATTTTCTGGCGCTCGTCAAAAGTCGCAGCGGGCATGCGGCCGCGATACCGTTCTTTCATGGCTGCGCAAGGCCTCATTTTCGGAAAAGAGGCGCGGATAAGGCGACCCGTAGATTGTCGTGGCCACGAAACCGGCCAGCGGAAGGGCAAAGGAAATCTCCACGCTATGGAAATGATCCCAAAGCCAGCCCATCAGCACCGCCAGAATGGAATTGAATCAGGCCAAATCCGCACTCAGGGCCACATAGGCCTGTTGCGCAGATGAAAGATCGCCCGTCTGAAGGGCGTTGAGCAAGTTTTGATAATCCGTGCCAATTTGGCTGTTGTTGCCAAAGGAGGATGCCTGGATGGCATTCAAGGCTGTCAAGGCGCTGGAAAGATTACCCGATTGCAGGGCGCTCCCAACGCTTTGCAAATATTCCGCCGCCTGGCCCAGGTTTGCCTGGCTTGAACCAGACTGATTGGCCCCGCTCGTGGAGGACGATTTCGATTTCCTGAGGTCCGTTTTCAAGCTGGTGAGAGCCTTTTCAGCACCGGAAATGTTGCCCGACTGAACGGAACTCACCAGGTTCTGATAAGCGGAATTCGCCTGGCTGTTGTTGCCAAAGGGTTGATTCGACGAGGTCTGGGAATTGCCCTGCAACTGTTTTTGCAGGTTTGCCAGGGCGCTTTGGGCCTCCGAAACATTGCCGGATTCCAATGCGCTGCCCACCGCCTGAAGCCCCTTCATCAAGGGGTTGGCCGCACTTGTATTGTTAGGCTGGTAAAAATAACCAGTTGAAGACAAGCTAGATACGCTGCTCATAAATTTTTCCTGGTTTTCGTTCAGACCACTTGAGCCGATTTTTATCCACCACTGCATTTCTGTAATCGGATTAAAAGGTCTAAACTTGAGGGAAAAATGATCTTTGGGCCCACAAAAACTGTCTGAAAATAGAATCATTCAACAATCCGCTTATGCCATGGGCAAGATCGGTCCAATAAAACGGAAATCCACATATTTGTTGAAACAGGAAGATCAGCCACAGGATAGCTCTGGAAGGATGTATTTACACCAAACCCCGCCAAACACCAAACCCACTCGCCCCAACCGCCTGACACGTTTTTTAAAACATTCTCGATCGGGGAAATCCAGAAAAGATGGGGACTGGGATTTGACCAAAACCTGGGTGGGACAAACATTACCCAGTAAGGCTGTTCAGTGGAAACGGTGTTCGCCTTGCCGAAAGGCCCGTTGATTGGCACATTTCAGGGGAATGCGCGATTACTTTCGTGACTGGATTGAAAAGGTGGAGACCTTCATCCTGCAGGTGATTTTTGAGGAACGCCATGATTGGCGGGCCAGGTGCACCCGGGCAGGGCTCTTTTTGGGATCCAAACTTTTTCAAGTCCTGGTCGTCATCAGGCGCTGGCTTTACAATGTTCGCATCCTGAGGGACAAAACGCTGGGAGTGCAGGTCATCGCCATTGGCAATCTGACAGTGGGCGGCACGGGAAAAACCCCGGTTGTGGAAAAATTTGCCCGGGAATTGCGCGATGCCGGTCGAAACGTGGCTATCTTATCGCGCGGCTACCGCTCCAAGCCGGTCGCCCTCCACACCAAATTTTTGAACAAGATTCTACTGCGCGAGGACCAGACACCGCCCCGGATCGTGTCCGATGGGAAAAATCTTCTTCTGGATTCCAATATGGCCGGCGATGAACCTTACATGCTGGCATCCAATCTCAAGGATGTGGTGGTGCTGGTGGACAAGGACCGCGTGAAAAGCGGGCGCTACGCCATTGAAAAATTTGGGTGCGACACCCTGTTGCTGGATGACGGGTTTCAATACTGGGATTTGCGTGGTCGGAGGCATGATGTGGTCCTGATAGACCGGCAGCAGCCTTTTGGAAATGAACACCTCCTGCCAAGGGGGACCCTGCGCGAGCCCCCCGCGCATCTTGCACGCGCCCAAACCATCTTCATCACCAAAAGCGATGGCAACACGGCGGCCCTCAGGCAACGCATTGCCCAGTTCAATCAGACGGCCGCCATTATTGAGTGCGTTCACCAGCCGCTTTATTTTGAGGATGTTTTCAGCGGGGAGCGAATGGGGCTGGATTTTCTGCGCGGACGCAAGGTGGCCTCCCTCAGCGGCATCGCGCAGCCGGAAAGTTTCGAGCAAAGCCTGGTTCGCCTGGGCAGCGAACTGGTGTACGCCAAACGCTTTGCGGACCATCACCGCTTTACGCAGCAGGAAATTTTGAATGCCATCAACCGCGGGAAAAAACGCCTGGCCCAGTTGATTATCACCACCCAGAAAGACGCCGTCCGGTTCCCTAAAATTGATCGCAGGGACCTTCCCATTTATTTCATGCGCGTGGAAATACGGATCGTGGCTGGCGCCAACGATTTTCAGGATTGTGTGCGCAAGATTTGCTTCCGTTGAAAAATCAAATGAACCGGCTTCTCTACTGGGCGGGGCGCGCCCTGATAGCCTTCGTGCAGGCGATGCCCCTGCGGCTCGTGGCCCGTGCGGGTCGAGCCGGCGGCATGGCGGCTTATTATCTGGATGGTCGGCACCGCCGTGTCGTCAGCCACAACCTCCAGCACTGTTTTGGAAGGCAACAATCCCCTGAATCACTCAAAAACCTGGCCCGGGAACATTTCCGGCGTGTGGGTGAAAATTACCTTTGCGCGGTCAAGACCGCATCCATGTCCGCCCATGACCTGGCCCCTCATTTGGAATTCACCGGCACGCATCATCTTCTGGACAAACCAGGATGTCCCCCACTCCAGAGTTGCGTGGTGGCCATTGGTCACTTCGGCAATTTTGAGCTTTATGCCCGCCTGCAACAGGTGCTTCCCTCCTACTCTTGCGCTGCCACCTACCGGGAGTTGAAGCAACCCGCCATGAACCGGCTCATGATGGAACTGCGCTCTACTTCCGGCTGCCACTTTTTTGAACGGCGCCGGGATGGCGCAGCCCTCCGCACCCTCTTGAACAAACCCGGAATGATCCTCGGCCTCCTGGCAGACCAAAGTTCCCATGGAGTCCGTATCCCCTTTCTAGGCAGGGAATGCAACACATCCACGGCACCCGCAGTCCTGGCCTTGCGTTACAAATGCCCGCTTCATACCGCGATTTGTTATCGGGAAGAATTGGCTCGCTGGAAAGTGGAGTTTGGCCCGGAAATCCCCACCCACCTGGCGGACCGGCCCAGGCCGGTGGAGGACATCATGCGCGATGTCAACGCTCGCTTGGAGCAGGGAGTGCTGCGCGATCCAGCCAATTGGTTCTGGGTGCATCGCCGTTGGAAGGACTAGCATGCCCGCCCTACATTCATCCCCTCCCAAACGCCTGCTGATCCGGGGTGTAAACTGGCTGGGTGATGCCGTGATGACCACCCCGGCGTTGATCCGCCTGCGTGAGGCGCTGCCCGAATCCACGATTATCATGGCCACACCGCGCAAGCTGGCCGATCTCTGGCAGGACCACCCAGCGGTGGATGAAATCATCCCCTTGGAAACTGGGCAGGGGCTTCTCTCCGTGGCCAGGCTCTTCCGTGCCGCCCGGCCTGACCATGCTCTCATATTTCCCAACTCTCCCCGTTCAGCATTGGAAACCTGGCTTGCCCTTATCCCCAGGCGCACCGGATTGGCGCATTCAGGCAGGGGCTTTCTTTTAACCCAGGCCCTGCCACCGCGCGCGGATCGCATCCCCATGCGCAAACGGTCCGTGTCCGAAATCCGCCAACTCATTATCCCCGCATCGTCACCGGCCATTCCCAACCCGCCCTGGCCTGCCCATGCCCATCAAATGCATGAATACCTTTACCTGGCTTCTGCTCTGGGTGCAAAAACCGATCCTCTGCCGCCCCGCTTGGCCGTATCGGATGCCGAGCAAACCGCCGTTCTCAGAAAATTCGGACTGGATCGTCTTTCAAAACCTGTTTTGGGACTCAATCCCGGAGCCGAGTACGGACCCGCGAAACGTTGGCCGTTGGAAAAGTTTTTGGCTGCAGCGCGTGAAATACACCGCAAAACAGGCTGTTCATGGATCCTGCTGGGTGGATCCAACGACTTGGCTTTGACACGCCCGATGGAAGCCGCTATTGCCACCCAACCCGGCTCGGCGCTAAATCTTGCCGGCAAAACCTCGTTAAGGGAATTGATGTGCCTACTGGCCCTGTGCCGGGTTTTGCTGACCAACGATACCGGTCCCATGCATGTGGCAGCCGCCCTGGGCACTCCAGTGGTGGTTCCTTTTGGAAGCACTTCCCCGGTGCTCACCGGCCCGGGCATGCCTGGAGAGGCCCGTCATCATCTCCTTTCCATCCACGCCCCGTGCTCACCCTGTTTCCAGCGGCAGTGCCCGATTGATTTCCGGTGCCTTCAAACCCTGCCAGAATCCATGGTGGTGTCCGCGGTGCTGGAGTCGCTCTCCCGGCCCTCTTGAAATTCAGGAAGGCTTCAAGCGCTGCTCATTCCAAGCCCCACACACTTTGCAAATAAGCCACCCCTTTGCGCACGGCCTCCACAGGCAGCTTGGGACTTAATTCAAACACCTTGATATGCTCCGGCTTGACATGCGGACGCAATGCCGCAAAGTCAATGTTCCCCGAACCCGGCGGACAATGGTCTGTGGCGGGAAACCGCACGTCATGTACGTGAAAGCCTGCCAGGCGCGAGCTGAGCGAGGCTAAGAAGGGTTCATGCTGGATGAATCCGAGGTTCTCCTTGATTTGCGCATGCCCACAATCATGCCAGTAACAGGCAGTCGCGGCAGGATAGGTTTCCAACAAAGCGGAAAAATCTGATTCCAAGGGAAGTTCATGAACGGCCTCGCGGTTTTCAAAACCCAGTTTCAACCCCAATTTTGCGGCCTCTGGAACCAGTCTCTGAAGTGATTCCCGCAGGCTTTTCATAAAGGGTTCCTTGCGAGCCTCGCGACGGGTCTTGGCCTGGTCCAAAAGCTTGAGGTAACCTGCCGTCCCCTTTTCTCCGCGCTCCAGCAAAGTCTCCAGTTTGCCCCCGTAATCCTTCAAACTCTGGCTTCCCAAATGCAAAACCACCAGCCTGGCTCCGATGCGTTGGGCAAATTCAAATGTCCTCAAGGTGTGTTTCAACGCCATCTCGCGCTCACGCGCATCCGGTGAGGTGAATTCATAGAGATTTGGCGCGGACCTGTCCACGCCCACTGGAAGCGGGCAAAAATTATGGACCGTCGCCACCTGCACCACTCCTGCCGCCACTGCATCCAGAATCCCCGCAACCAGGCTCAAACGCGTGCCGTGGCTCAATTCCACATGGCTGAAACCTAAATCGCGGATTTCTTCCAACATGGCCCGGCCATCGGTATGTCGCTGGGAATTCCAGCAGGTCGAGAAAGCGTACATGATCGTTTTTGAATCGGTCCATTTGGCCGGTCCCAATGCCGGCTCCCTTGCGGGCCTCACTCCAATGGCCACAGACCATTCATCAGAACTTGATCCCGTCCAAGGATGAATTTACACAATTCACCATGGCTCTGGGTTTCAGGTTTCCCAAACCTGATGATCCCGGTTGGCCCCCCTGCCAGCAGCCGGAATTCAACCCTGACAGACACGGCATTTGATGATTGTTTCTGCAACCAGCGGGGATTTTTTGAAACCGGCCGGCTGGATTCGGTTCTCTAACCAAATTCTGTCCCCCAGGACAGACACTTGCCAGCGCCAGCCAGCCGGTTTCTCCAAAATGATTCCAAGTCGTCCCCGCAAATGGCCCTCCGATTTTAAAAACATGGATTTTAACCATGGAATTGGGCCGGGCCAAATGACGGATCACCGTTTCCTTTTAATCATCAGCATGCCGTGCGGCGAGCATGGCGGAGAATCGGGCGACCTTTTCCTTGCGCCGCCGACGTTCGCTCGGCTTTTCAAACTGGCGCCGGTTCCGGATGACTTTGAGCGTGCCTTCGCGATCGACTTTTTTCTTAAGTCGCCGCAGGGCACGGTCCACTGGTTCGCCTTTTTTAAGTTTAATCTCTGTCAATTTACTCACTTCCTTTCGAGGGACGGATGGTGCTGCGTGGCAGACCCCGCCGGTTGTTCAATAGCCGCCCATTATGTCCTTTTACACTTTGAAGTCAAACCCTTTGAAACATTTTGAAAAGGCGCGAATGAACGCAAATGGGGAGACACCAGCCAGCCTTTGTGGCAGACCAACAGCGCGACTGCTTGACCCGGGACCGATCGTTGCCATTCGGTTCCCTCAGAATTCGCGTCCATTGGCGTTCATTCGCGGTTCAAGGCTGCTTTTCTGGAGGCAACGTCAGTTCAATTTGCTCGCGCTCCGTATTCCACGATGTTGCGTTTGACGCGGCTGAACCCAAAATCCATCGCCGCAGACCCCCGTGGTCATTTCCAGAAAGGCTCTTAATGGGTGCTGACCCACAGACATTCCGCAGGTTCTTCGGTAGTGATGGAGCATTCACCCAGACAGGAGGGCAGCAGGCAAAAAGCACCCATTTTTTCAGATCCCTTGTGCGTATTGGACGGTCATGGTGCCATTGACCACGGCCAGAAAATGCATACCGGAATTTCATAGAGCCTGGTACTCCTTTGGGTCATCCCAGCCCCCACCCAGGGCTTTGATCGTCTCGATGGTGGTGATGAGTTGTTGGGAGGTCAATTGAGAGAGTTGCACTTTTGCAGCCGAGCAACCCTGGTTGAATTCCAGGACTTCCATCTGATCCGCCAGACCTGCCTCCTGACGTTTAAGGCTCAAGGCCAGATTGGCCGTGAATTCGATTACCGTGTTACGGGCGGAATCCTTCTGTTCCGAAACGCGTTGCATGGCGTTCAGACTGTTTTCCACCTCGCTATAGGCAATCAAAACCTTCTCACGATACTGCGCGAGCGTTTCGGCATAGACGGCTTTTGCACGGCTTAATTCGGCGTGATTTCTGCCACCAAGAAAAATGGGTAACGAAACGCTTGGGCCGAAACTCCAGTCGTGACTGGTCCAGTTAAACAGTGAATCTGCGCCTGCCGATAGATAGCCACCTGATCCAGTCAAGGTGACGACGGGAAAGAAGGCAGCTTTGGCCACACCGATCCGCGCGTTGGCGGCGGCAAGGGTGCGTTCAGCCGAGGAGATATCAGGCCTGCGTTTGAGCAATTCCGAGGGTAGTCCCGCCGGGATTGCCGGCACCACTGGATTCCATTGGTTATCCGCCAGCTTGGCCAGATGGAAAATGCTCGGGTTTTCTCCCGCCAGAACAGCGATGGCATTTTCCAGGTTCTCACGGCGCAGTTGCAATCCTGCAAGGTTTGCTTTTGCGGCGTCCAAAGGTACTTTCTGACTGTTCAATTCTGTTTCGCTGGATATTCCATTGGAACGCAACTCCGCCTGAAGTTCGACCTCATAAATGCGATCTTTGACAATTTGCGTCTGGTCGGTGATCTGCTCATCAAGCGAGCGCAAGGTGAAGTAATCCTCCGCCAAATCAGACGATTGGGTCAGAAGCAAACCGTAATAATCCGCGTCAGACGCCTGAGCTTCGGCCCGGCCGGCTTCGAAGCTGCGTCGCACCCGGCCCCAAAGGTCCACCTCGTAGCTCAAATCCAGCGGAGTGCCAATCTGGTTGAAAGTGGCATTCGGCGGGCCAATTTTGTTTTCCTCCGAGGTGTGATAGCGCGTCCAGACTCCATGGGCGTCCACGGTGGGAAGGAGAAAACTGCGATCCACCCTTGCCGTGGCGCGGGCTTGATTCAGACGGGAAAATGCGGCCTTTAGCGTCTGGTTTTGATTGAGAAGTTTGGTCTCCAATTCATCCAACTGCCCGTCCTGATAAATCATCCACCAGGCTTGTAGTTGTATCCTTTCAAGCAACTTTTCATGGCTCAGGTTTCCCGAATTCCCGGATTTGTAGGCGGCGGGCGAGTCATTGGTGGGAGGTTGGTAATCCGGACCGACAGTCAGCGGGCCGCCGTGAATGGATTGGCAGGCGGTCAACAGACAGGATGTGGCCAAGAGTGTTATAATTCTTCCGGTGAGGTGTTTAAAAGAGATTTTCATGAATTGATTATTTTGAGGGTTGCGCATTGATTTTGAACCAAATGGAATAAAGCGCTGGCAGAAAGAGCAATGTGATGAATGTACCGATGGCAGTGCCACCAATCAAAACATAGGCCATCGAGCCCCAGAACACCGAACGGGTCAGGGGGATAAAGGCCAGCACGGCGGCAAGAGCGGTAAGGAGCACCGGCCGGGCGCGTTGGACGGTGGCTTCGACAACGGAATTGAAGGCGGACAGGCCCGCCTCCTGATTGGTTTGAATCTGGCCGATGAGAATCAGGGTGTTGCGCATCAAGATTCCCGAGAGACCGATGAGGCCCAGGATGGCGTTGAAACCAAACGGCTGGTGAAACAGCAACAAGGTGGGCACGGTGCCGATGAGACCCAAAGGCCCGGTCAGGAACACCATCCACATCATGGACAGGGAGCGGGTTTGCACGACGATGACAAACAAAGTCATCAGGATCATGATGGGAAACAAGGGTGCGAGGGCGACATTGGCCTTTGCGGAGTCTTCGATGTTGCCGCCCATTTCAATCCGATAGCCTTGCGGCAGCCGCCCCATCAGCGGCTTGAGGCTTTGATAAATTTCAGACGAAACCTGCGGCGGCTGGAAGCGGTCATCAATGTCGCATTCGACCGTAAAAGTGGGGATGCGGTCGCGCCGACGCATGATGGGTTCCTCCATGTCGGTCTTGATCTGCACCAATTGGTCGAGCGAAACCGGTTTGCCCTCGCGCGTCTTCAGGGTGAAGTCGCCCAAACGGCTCGGATCCAGACGCTCCTCCCCCATGCCGCGCACCACTACATCCACGGTGCGGACATCCTCGCGCATCTGCGTGATAGTACGGCCACTCAACAAAAATTGAAGTTGCTGGGAAACCTCCTCCGGACTCATGCCGATGGCCTCCAGCCGCTCCTTGTTGAATTGCAATTTCATGGTGGGCTGCAATTCACCCCAATCCACGTGCACGGTCTGGGCATGCGGATTGGCACGGGCAATCTGTTCCACCTGCAAGGCGAGATCGTGGGCAACCTTCAAGTCGGGCCCCATGACCCGGAAGGTCACCGGAAAATGTGAATACGGACCGAAGACCAACTGACTGGCGCGGACGCGCGCTTCGCTGGCGAGGCCGTTTGCCGCCGCAGCCCGCAAGCGGTTTTTGAGGGCGTCACGTTGCTCGGCGCTCGGGGTCAGGACCAGGATTTTCGCGAAGGAAGGGTCGGGCAGTTCCGGGTTGTAGGAGAAAAAGAAACGTGGTGCGCCTTGTCCTACATAGGCAGTCACAATTTTAGCCTCCGGCTGCTGTTGCAACCAGGCTTCGACCTCGCTGGTCGCCTTGCTGGTGACTTCGATGCTGCTACCCTCGGGCATCTGCACTTCAACCAATACCTCCGGGCGGTCGCTGTTCGGGAAGAACTGCTTTTTGACCAGCGTCATCCCCAGGCCCGCGACCAGAAATATGGCGATCACGCTGAACAGCACTTTGAACTTGTGGGTCACGGTCCAGACAATGACCTCGCGGAGCTTCTGGTAACGGGGGGTGTTGTAGATGGCCTCATGTCCACCGGCGGTCGCCTTAATGTGCGGCAACATTTTCACGCCCAGGTAAGGAATAAAGAGAACGGCGACGAACCACGAGATCAGGAGCGCAAAACCCACGATCCAAAAAATGTTCCCGGCGTATTCCCCGGCGGTGGAGCGGGCGAAGCCAACGGGGATAAAGCCAATGATGGTCACGAACGTGCCAGCCAGCATGGGGGCCGCCGTGCTGGTCCAGGCCTGCGACGCCGCCTTGATCCGGTCCATTCCTTCGTGCAGCTTCACGACCATGATCTCGATGGCGATGATCGCGTCGTCCACCAGCAACCCCAAAGCGATGATCATTGCACCCAGGGTGATGCGGTCGAAAACGCGGCCGGTGAGCATCATCACGACGAACACCCCGGCGAGCGTCAGGGGAACTGCCGTCGCCACCACGATGCCAACACGCCAGCCGAGGCTCACCAGACTCACGACCATGATCACCCCCAGCGCAACAAAGAATTTGAGCATGAATTCGTCCACGGATTCACGAATGTTGACGGCCTGATCGCAGATTTTAGTGAAACTAACCGTCGCCGGGAGGGTGGCTTTGACATCCTGCTCGAATTTGTCCAGCGCCTTCCCCAGGGTCAGCCCATTCCAACCTTCTTTCATGACGACACTCAAGACCATGCATGGATCGCCATTGTTGCGGATGAGAAATGTGGCGGGATCCTCGTAGCCACGCGTGATTTCTGCGATGTCCCCCAGCTTGATGGTCCTGCCCTGCGAGGAAACGGGCGTGTTGGCCACCGTTTCCTCGTCGGTGAACCCAGCATCCACACGCACGAATACCTGCGGTCCGTCCGTGTCAATCGAACCGGCGGGAGTCAGTTGGTTTTGGCGGTTCAGCGACTCGAACACATCATTGGGGCTGATGCCCAACTCCGCGAGCCGCGCATAGTTGAAATCCACAAAAATCTTTTCCGGACGTTCCCCCAGAATCTGCACCTTTTTCACCCCGGCGACATGCAAGAGTTGTTCGCGGAGATCCTCGCTGTAACGGGTCAGGGCGCGCGGCTGCAGTTCCTTGCCCTTCACGGCATAGACCGCGAACGAGACATCGGAATATTCGTCGTTGATAAACGGGCCGGCCACTCCCGCCGGCAGGTTGTGCGCTTCATCACCGAGCTTCTTCCGCGCCTGGTAGAACTCCGATTGGACCACGGACGGCGGCGTGCTATCCTTCAAAAACAACGTCATCAGCGCCAACCCTGGACGCGTGAAGGTTTCGACGCGGTCATAATACTGAAGTTCCTGGAGACGCTTTTCGAGCGGGTCAGCCACGAGGTTCTGCATGGTTTCGGCGGTGGCACCCGGCCAGACGGCGGTAACCGTAAGGACCTTGATGGTAAAGGCCGGATCCTCGGCTCTTCCGATTTTGAGGAAGGCAAACACACCGGCAGCGACCAGGGCGACGATGACAAACAGGGTGATGGCCCGTTCACGGACGGCCCACGCGGATAGGTTGGGGAATTTCATGGGATATTTTTTAATTGATGGCTGCGTTGATTTTTTGACCGTCATTGAGGCGATGGGCGCCGGCGGAAACAATCAGTTCGCTCTGATTTAGCCCCCTAGAAATCACGGCTTCATTTTCCGTGATCCGCACGATGTTGACGGCACGGGCTGAAACCATGGAACTGCTTGGATCAAAAATCCACACGGCGTATCCCTGGCCACGATTGATGATTGCACTTAATGGCACCTGGAAAGCACTGGATTTGCGTGACAACTTGATTGTCACAGTCGCCCCCAATCTGGCGCCTGCAGGATTCTCATCAATGGGAAACCTCGCTTCAAACGTCCGCAGCACCGGGTCGGCCTGGGCAGCCAACTGGCGGAGATGGGCTTTCAAGGGAGTCGCCTCGTCGTCTCCGAGGTATGCCGTCGCCGTCGTCTCCGGCTCAAGTTTATAAGATTCGGGTAGATCAACCACCGCTTCACGCGTGTCGTTGAAAGCGAGGGTGACAACCGGCTGGCCGGCCGGAACAACCTGGCCCGGTTCGGCCAGGGTATCAACGACCACGCCATCCTCCTCGGCGTAAATGGTGGTATAGCTGCGGGCATTGTCCGCGATCTCCTGCTGCGCCTGGGCGGCGATTTCATTGGCGGCACTGGCATCGGCGGCGGCCTTGGCGGCGTCAAAACGCTGCTGTGAGACAGCGCCATCACCTATTACTCCGGCAAACCGCGCTTGATCTGCTTGCGTTTGAATCTTGATCGCTTCGGAGGCGTGCATCTGTTGATCGGCCACCGTTGCGCTCAAGGTATAATCCGTAGCGTCAAGGCTCATCAGCGGATCGCCTTTTTTAACGGTTTGCCCCTTGTCCACGAACCTTTTCACCACCTTGCCGGCCACGCGGAAACCCATGGGCGTCAGGACGCGGGCTTGAATGGTACCGGTAAAGGTGGAATCGAGGCTGGCTACCGGTTGCACCCTGGCCACCGGTATGGTTTGCACGGCGGCACGCGGATCAGTCGCAGCCTTGCCATTGGCAAAGGCGTGCAAGACTTCCACCGCAGTCACGAAAAATCCGATGACCGCCAATGAATAGACAATCGTGCGCCCATGCGAAAAATGGTTGGATGAAGTCGTGCCGGCCGGGCTGTCACCGTCTGGCGTTCCTGATGTGTCCTGGTTCTGATTCATAATTATTTTTTGTTTGTAGTGCATATACACTTTCTAGGTTGTGTTTCAGTCGTTTGTTTTTTGATCGGTTAAAATTTCAGTTTTTGATGTTCTCCGCCGCTGTCCTCAACTTGTCCAACAGGTCTGCCCACTTCTCCTCGCCCAGCGTCTTTACGATTCTGTCCTGCGCCGCCCGCCATGCCGGGGTAAACTTCTCCACCTGTTTGCGGCCTTTCTCCGTGATGCTGACCTCCACCTGGACGCCATGGCCGCCACCGCTGCTTTTCAAAAGGCCATCGCGTTCCAAGGGCCGCAGGTTGCGGACCAGGGTGGTGCGATCCATCCCCAGCCACTCACTCAACTCAACCATCGTCCAGGATTCGCGGGCGCACAGCGCCTGCAAGATGGGCGTCTGAGTGGAGCGGATACCCTGCCGCCGCAACTCAGAGTCATACTGTTGCGTGATGATCCGCGTCACCCGCCGCAGATTGAAGCAGACGCAATTTGTCATCACGGTCATGTCACGTTTAACTGTCATTAAAGTGTATATACACTTTTCACAACCCCTTGTCAACGGTTTTTTGAACAATTATTGTAATTGTCTGCTCGGGCCCGTGACTTTGCGGTCTTTATTGCCCATAAATCATGGCCAATGCGGCCTCAGCGATGCATTGGGACGCCGGGATAGCAAAAAACCTCATCCATCATGGGAACAACTCAAGCTGCCCTATGTGGTGGTGGCCCAGTTGAGCCAGCCCATTCAGAAACTCATCAAAGGCGATTTGATTTGGACCGCGACCGAGGTGCCAGGGACGGAAGTGGCCCAGCTCGAATATCAGGCGATGAGCTGGCCGCATCCGCGGCGGCTGGTGTTGCTGCGGCATTGCTTCAGCAACCAGGAGGAACGCGACCGGTGGCCACTTTTCTGGGAAAAAATTTTGTCCCCCTTCCCCAACTGCAATGCAGTCGAAAACCAACCCACTTTCACCGCCTGAATCAAGGTGGAAAATCAGTTTCTACTGAATGGATTCGGCTTAATGGGCGCTGACCCACAGACATTCCGCAGGTTCTTCGGTAGTGATGGAGCTTTCACCCAGACAGGAGGGCAGCAGGCAAAAATCCCCTTTTCTTAACTGTTCCCTCCCGTGGGCGTATTGGACGGTCATGGCACCGCTGGTCACGGCCAGTATTTGCATGCCGCAATCCGGGGTTGGGTGGGTGGCTTGCGCCGGAAAACGCCACAAATACACATCAAACAGCGGATCGCGCACCAGTTCGCGCACCTGAATCTGGCCATGGTTTTTGACAGTGGTGGAAACCAGTTTAGGCTCGAAATCCCCAAAATCAATGCTCGCGAGCGACTCAGGAATATGCAGGTCCCGGGGACGTCCATCCAATCCCTTTCGGTTCCAATCAAAAACCCGGTAGGTGGTGTCTGAGTTCTGTTGAATTTCGAAGATCACCAAACCGGCCCCGATGGCATGCACGCGTCCGCTGGGCAAAAACAAGGTGTCTCCCTGCGTAACGGCTATCTTGTGGAAACAATCGGCCACGGTGCCATCCGCAATTTTTCGCTCAAATTCACTTTTGGTGACACCGTTTTTCAGCCCTGCATACAATTCGGCGTTTGGGGCGGCATGGGCGATGTACCACATTTCCGTTTTAGGCTCGCCACCCAGTTCCACAGCCTTGGACTTGGGCGGATGGACTTGGAGCGAAAGCTTGTCCCGGGCATCCAGAATTTTACAAAGCAATGGAAACCGCCCCTCCGGCGTCGGGCAGGCCTTGCCCAAAAGTTCAGCCGGACGATGTTCCATGAGCCACCTCAAACTTTTCCCCGCCATCGGCCCATTTCGCACCACGCTCTCATCCCCTGGCCTGTCCGAAATTTCCCAGGATTCCCCCGTGGGACCATCATGCGGAATGCTTTTTTGGTAAAGATGAAACAGTTCGTGCCCGCCCCAAACGCGATCTTTGAACCGTGGCTCAAATATAAAAGGATGCATCTTCATTGGAAGGTTGCTTAAAAGGATGACAGAACCGATCAGACAGGAGCAAGAGGCGTTGCCAGCGCCGTGGGCTTGGTTTCCTCCAGGAACTGGCCATGAGCGCGAAATTTTTTGTACCGTGCCTTGTGCAGGTCGTCCACGGTCATTCCTTGCAAGGATTCCAGGTTATGCAGCAAGTGGGCCTTGAGGTTGGCGGCTGTTCCGGCCGGGTCCGTGTGCGCGCCACCCAAGGGTTCCGGGATGATTTCATCCACCAGCTTTAGCTCGAGCAAATCCTTGGCGGTGATCTTCAGTGCGGCCGCAGCCTTGGCGGTGTTGGCGCGGTCTTTCCAGAGAATGGCAGCACAACCCTCGGGACTGATCACCGAGTAGTAGGCATTTTCTAAAATCAAAACGCGGTCGGCCACGCCTATTCCCAACGCGCCGCCGGAGCCACCCTCACCAATGATGGCGGCAATAATGGGCACCTCCAGAAGGGTCATTTCACGCAGATTAACGGCAATGGCTTCGGATATATGGCGTTCTTCCGCAGCCACGCCGGGATAAGCTCCCGCCGTGTCTATAAGGGTGATGACGGGAAGCCCAAATTTGGCCGCCAACCGCATCAAACGCAACGCCTTGCGATACCCCTCAGGATGAGCCGACCCGAAATTTCTGAGGATGTTTTCCTTGGTATCCCTTCCTTTTTGGGTGCCTATGACCATGACCGGGTGCGATCCCAGGCGCGCAAAACCTCCCACCATGGCCCGATCCTCGGCAAAAAGCCGGTCCCCATGCAATTCTTGAAAATCTGAAAAAGCATGGTGAATGTAATCCAATGTGTAAGGGCGCTTGGGATGCCTGGCCAATTGAATCCGCTGCCAGGGTGTGAGGTTCTGAAATATCTGGCGCCGCGTTTCCTCCAGCTTTTTCTCAATCAGTTTGAATTCCTCCTCAAAACTAACTCCCAAAGAATGCTTCCCAGGCTGAGCCCGCAGCTCCTCAAGCTTGTTCTGCAGTTCGATGATCGGTTTCTCGAAATCGAGCTGATGTTTCATGACAGACCATCGTATCTAATTCCGACTTGGAAGCAACTTCATTTCACAGGATTGTTCAATATCCATCCACCCTCAAAATCACATCTAATCAATTGATGGACATTGTATTACGCAATTCCGAGCACATTTTGCGCCTGGCTGAAAACCCATTAAACCTATTTCCATTGCCGGAGATATCCACAGGATGGGCAAACCGGGCTTTTCACCCGAAAAGCGAAATTGAAAAGGACAAGATACGGCAAGATGCCGAAGCGGAAACTCTTCTGAAAAATCGAAACCCTACCCACAGCGGTCTGGTGAGATTTTTCCAAAGAGTTTGCGCCCAGTAGATTGGCGCAGATTGGCCTTTGAATTTTGTTTTTCGGGTCGAATGGCGAAACACGAGGAAGGAAAACGCGCCTGCCATGCACTTTCCCTGCACTGCGCCGTTTCGCATCCCAAGCCAGTATCCCAGTTGGATTTGCAGGTCAACCCTGTCAGGTCAAACTGGGGTGGGATTTGTCGGGCAGGCATAAAAACAACCAGGCTGGAAATAAAAAAAGACCGGACTAAAAGTCCGGTCTTTTTGGTGACAAGGTTTATACGCCTTCACCCAGGCGCTCAGAAGGGCAACGCAGCCAACTTGAGTCGCTGTCCGAGCTGCGCCGCAAGCAAAACCCCTATGCCAACCCTAAACGGACAGCGAAATTTTCCTCGATCCACTTGGATTCGATTTTAACTATTTTTATATCCAAAACTTTTTGCTGCCAACCCGCCCGACTTCAGACACCGCCACTCCCCCAAACACCACTGCCAACCCTGAGTCACTATCTACTTTCCCAATCTCCTCGTGCCGCGATCCCCACCCCGATACGTCTAAAAACGGTTCTACTAATCAAAGACGCTTGCCGGTCTCAAAAGGTTCAAAAAAAATCATTGGGAACCTTTATTTTTTAGACGCGCTGCCCCAATTCACAAAAGCGCCACTCCAGCCCATTCGCTCCAATCATTTTGCCCGGTTGGCTGTTTCATCCTACCGCTCCCACAGCACTTCAAAAAACCACCCTACCACCGAACCTTGGCGTCAAAATCGAATACCCATACAATTCACCATTTGGTTACTTTTGTCAAACTCCGGGCAGATCTGTATAAATCCGCGAGGCAGAGCGGACCTTGATGACGCGGGCTAGCGGGGTGTTTCCATTCGGTGACAGGGATGCCTTCAAGGCAGGGGTTTTTCCAGTTCCAGAGGCCAAAACCCACACCTGCCGGGCGGCGGCAATGGCCGCAAGGCTCAGGGAGAGCCTTATGGGCGGCGGTTTGGGAGAATCCGTGACCACAATGAACGCATCAGGGGATTGCCATAAATCCATGGGGGTATTGGGGAAAAGGGAAGCCACATGCCCATCCTCGCCCATTCCAAGAAACACCCAGTCCAATTGCGACATTGCCCCGCCCACGGTGGGCAGGATACTGGCCAGTTCGGCGCATGCTGCAGCAACGGTTTCAGCCGGGTTTGCTTCTCCCCGCAACCGGTGAACGCAACGCGACTGAATTTGGAGTGGTTTCAACAAAAGCTCATTGGCCAGTTTGAAATTGCTTTCAGCGTCTTCAGGAGGCACACAACGTTCATCCGCCCAAAAAAAGTGACAATTACCCCAGTTCAAGGGTCTTTTGTGGGCGATATCAACCACCTCGTTGAAAAAGGTCTGGGTGATGCGCCCGCCTGAAAGCGCCACTCCCAAAGGCCTGTCCTGCTGGGATAAGAGCGCCAGTTCATCCAGCCAATGCTGTGCGGCAGCACGAGCAAGAATCTGGGGTGAGGAGAAATGAATCAATTCATGGTTCATCGGAACAATCCTTTCCACTTATGTTTAAACCCGCAAACCGAAACTCAAAAGGCGAATCCACCCCAATCTACTGGGCGCAAACTCTTTGGGAAAATCCCACCGGACCGCTTCGGGTATGGTTTCGATTTTTCCAAAAAGTTTCCGCTCCAGCATCTTGCCGCATCTTGACCCTTTCCATTTCGCCTTTCGGGTTAAAAGACTCAAAACCAAGCAAAGAGACTCGCCGCCTCTGGATTCATCCAACCGACGAGATTTGCCAACATCACTGCTTTTGGAACCTCTTCCAGAATTAATCAGGGGTTGATCAAATGAGGTTCGTGCCATTCGTGGCCGCTTTGGGCAAGCAAATCCTCTGCAGCGATGGGTCCCCAAGTGCCGGCAGCATAAAACTCGCGGTTGGTCAAGGGTTTGCCATCCCATGCACTGCGAATCGAATCCACAATTTGCCAGGCCGTCTCCACCTCATCGCGGCGGATGAAAAGCGTCGCATCCCCTGAGATGGCCTCCAGAAGCAAACGCTCGTAGGCTTCCGGGGTATAGGCGCCAAACTCGGCATCGTAGCTGAAATGCATTCGCACAGGCCGCACACCCAGGCTCATGCCAGGCACTTTGCCGTTGAAATGCAGGGAAATCCCTTCATTAGGCTGGAGCCTCAGGGTCAACCCGTTCGCATCCAATTGATTGCCGCATTGGGCTGCAAAAAGAACATTCGGAGTCGGGCGAAATTGTATCCTCACTTCGCTCGCGCTCATGGGCAGGTTTTTGCCTGTTCGCAGGTAAAAAGGCACACCGCTCCACCGCCAATTATCAATGAACAATTTCAAGGCCACAAAGGTTTCCACGTTGGAATTCAAATTCACCTTCGGCTCCTGGCGGTAGCCGGGTCGCACCTGTCCATCCACCGAACCCGCAAAATACTGGCCTCGCACCACCTGCCGCGCCACGTCCGCTGGACTTAAGGCACGAATGGATTTGAGCAGTTTCACCTTTTCGTTCCGGACCGATTCCGCCTCCAACGACACCGGCGGTTCCATCGCTATCAAGGATAAAACCTGAAGCATATGGTTTTGCACCATGTCCCGTATGGCACCGGCTTCCTCGTAATACCCGCCGCGGTCCCCAACCCCGAGTTTCTCACTCACCGTCAACTGCACATGATCCACCGAGTTCCGGTTCCAAAGCTGCTCAAAAATGGAATTGGAAAAGCGAAACATCAGGATATTTTGGACTGTCTCCTTTCCAAGGTAATGGTCAATGCGGAAAACCTGCTGTTCGTTGGCAAAGCGAGTGAGTTCCTGGTTCAGGGTCTCTGCCGAAGCCAGGTCATGTCCAAACGGCTTTTCCACAATGATCCGGCCCATTCCGACGTTGTTGGTTCCCTTTTGCAGCAGTTTGGCCAGGTGTAATTGTTCCGCAACCACGCCAAATTGACTGGGCTGGGTGGCCAGGTAAAACAGCAGGTTCTCCCTCAAAGCTGGCTTTTGAAACCCGCTCAGCTTCTGCTCCAGTCTCTGATAAGCGGCAGCATCGGTCATATCCCCGACACAATAAAAAATGTTCTTGGAAAAGACCGACCAAACCTTGTCATCCACCGGTTTGGTGCGCGAAAATTTGGCGAGGTCGGCACGCAATTCCTGCCGCCACGATTCATCGGTTTTCTCCCGGCGCGCAAAGCCGACAATCCGAAAATCCGCCGGCATCTGTCCGTCTTTGCAGAGATGATAGAGGGCGGGAATGAGCTTGCGCGCGGTCAAGTCACCACTGGCGCCGAAAATGACGATGGAAAAAGGATCCAAGGTGGTGGCGCTTCCACTGACCACCGGCAACGCCTCCGAAGTGCTAGAACTATTCATGATCCAAATGATGCCCTACCCCGCGCATAAATCAATGGCGGTTTGAATTCAAAATCCAGGATGGATCAATTGGATAATTCCGCCCGGTTTGCAAGGGCACAAACCGATGGTTGAACCGGTAGGAGATGGTTGAGCAACCAGTACTCCAAGCCCGAAAAACCAAATTCAAAGGGCCAATCCGCCCCAATCTACGGGGCACAAACTCATTGGAAAAATCCCACCAGACCGCTTCGGGTAGGGTTTCGATTTTCCCAAAAAGTTTCCGCTCCAGCATCCTGCCGTATTTTGCCGCTTTTACTTTCGCTTTTTGAGCTAAATGGACATGGCTGCAAACCCGCCGTCCACCACCATTTCCGTGCCGGTGATGAAGCTGCCGGCATCCGAGGCCAGCAGCAAAGTGGCACCGATCAACTCATGCGCTTCGCCGAATCGTTTCATGGGGGTTTTGGCCATGATTTGCGCCACGCGTTCCGGGCTGAGAATCTTTCGGTTTTGCTCAGCCGGAAAGAAACCCGGAACCAGCACATTCACGCGCACGCCGGAGGCGGCCCACTCGCGGGCAAGGTTGAGGGACAGGTTATGGACCGCAGCCTTGGAGGCGGAGTAGGTAAAGACCCTCGACAGGGGCTTGAGACCGGAGGCGGAGCCCAGGTTGATGATGCTGCCGGATTTTTGAGCCAGCATGTGGGCTCCAAAAACCTGGCAACCGAGCATCAATCCCTTCAAGTTGACCGTCAAAATACGGTCGAATTCCTCCTCGGAAATATCCAGGAAAGGCGTGGCCGAGTTGACACCTGCCCCGTTGACCAGCACATCAGCGCGACCCCAGCGGGCAAGAACCTCGGCCAGCAATTTTTGCAGGCTGGCGCGCGAGGTGGCATCACAGGCAAAGAAGGTCCCCTCGCCACCGGCGGCGCGGATTCGCTCTACTCGAACACGGGCCTTGGTCTCGTCCCTGCCGACCAGGGCCACCCTGGCGCCGGCTGCGGCCAATCCTTCCGCCATGGCCCCACACAATTCCCCGGTGCCGCCGATCACCACTGCCACGCGGTCTTTGAGGGAGAAAAGTTCAGCGTTTTTTTTCATTTTCATGGTCATGACTCACCTCTGCACCCGGGCGCTGCCACCGGCAAATGTTTTTTCCACCTCTTTGCGTGTCGCCATTGAGGTGTCGCCGGGCGTGGTGGACGCCAAGGCGCCATGCGCGGCCCCATAATCCACCGCTTTCTGGGCGTCATTGAATTCCAGAAAACCAAACTGCAGGCCGCTGGCAAAACTATCGCCACCGCCCACACGGTCCAAGATTTCCAGGCCTGGGTACTGTCGGCTTTCAAAAAAGCGGCCATCATGCCACAAGATCGCGCTCCAATCATTCTGAGTGGCGGTGATCACCCGGCGCAAGGTCGTGGCGGCCACCTTGAAATTAGGGTAGGTTTTGACCGCCGTCTCGATCATGGCCTTGAATGCATCGGTCTCAATCTGGCTTAAATTGTGATCAGCGCCCTTGACCTCAAAACCCAGGCTGGCGGTAAAATCCTCCTCGTTGCCGATCATCACGTCCACATACTTTGCGATTTCCCGGTTCACCTCCTGGGCCTTTTTCAAACCTCCGATGGATTTCCACAGGGAGGGACGGTAGTTCAAGTCGTAACTGACCACGACGCCATGCTGTTTGGCGGCCTTGACGGCCTCGATGGTTAAAGCCGCGGTGGTCTCGGACAAGGCGGCGAAAATGCCGCCGGTATGCAGCCAACGGGTGCCAAGCCGCCCGAAGAGGTGGTTCCAGTCAAAATCGCCGGGTTTCAACTGGGACGCCGCCGAGTTGCCGCGATCTGGCACGCCCACCGCACCGCGAATACCGAATCCCCGTTCGGTGAAGTTCAACCCATTGCGAATGCTCCTGCCGATGCCATCATCCGCCCGCCATAAAATGAAATCCGTTCCCACGCCGCCCTGCATGATGAAATCCTCAATGAGATGGCCCACCTCATTATCCACCAGGGCGGTGCAGACCGCCGTTTTGTAGCCGAAACATTTGCGCAAACCGCGAGAGGTGTTGTACTCGCCTCCGCCTTCCCAGGCGGTGAAATGACGGGCAGTTCGGATGCGGCCCTCGCCAGGATCCAGGCGCAGCATGATTTCGCCCAGGGAAATCTGGTCGAAGGCACAGGTTGATTTGTCGCGAAGTTGAATGGACATATGGGATGGAATGTTTTTGGTTAAGAAAGTTTGGAGTCGGTGTGGGTCCCGGGCATAATCACGAACACATGGGCAGGAGGGCAGGTTTCACAACTCAGAGGGTGACCGACTTGAAATCAGAAAGTTTCCATGGCGTTTCCCCAATCTCCACCGCCAGATGATTCAGTTCCTCGATTTCCGCCGGTTTGAAGAGAAGCCCTCCGTGCTTGCGGGACAAGCCAGCCCAATGGGCTTCCGGCTGGCCGGGCAAGAGGCATTTTTCATTTCCATGCCCCAGGATGTCTTCAATGACAGCCTTGACATTCTGCATCTGGGTGCGGCCTTTGACATAATTCCTGCCCTGCAAAGCTTCAGGATGGATGACTTGGAAGAAGAAGGTGGACCCGCGTTTTTCGCCTGAGTCGCCACGAGATGTTCCACGGATTTCGGGCAGTGAACCGCCAATCAAGCCTGCATACAACTCGTCAATCAGGCCGAGACCATAACCTTTATGTGCGCCAAACGGCAACAGGGCCACTGCGCGGCTGGGATCCACGGTGGGATTGCCCTCGCTGTCCACGGCACAACCCGGGGGCAATTGTTTTCCTTCCCGTTTGAACTGTTGAACCCGTCCCATGGCCACAGTGGAGGTGGCCCAATCTATGACAATCGGAAACCCAATGGCATCCTGGGTGGGGAAAGCCCACGAATGGGGATTGGTGCCCATGGTGGGCGTGCGACCGCCGAACGGCACCACTTCAGAGGTGGCTGAAGTGCAGTTGGTATAGGCGAGATAACCCTTCAAGGCTGCATCCATGACATAACCACCGCCCCACAAGTAATGGGTGGCGTTGTCCACGCTGACCATGCCGACACCGTATTTATCCGCCAATTTCATGCAGGTGTCCATGGCCTCATAGGCCACAGCCTGACCCAGTTTGTTGTTTCCATTCCATATCTCAGATGCGAGAAAACGAGAAGGCCACCTTTCAATTTTTGCCCCGGGTTTCCATCGTCCAACCTTGCTGCCGAATAATTCGTCCAAGTGCAATGCCTTGATGGCATTGTGGGTGCGGATACCATGATGCGCCGCGCTGGCGCAAAACCTGGCGCCCGCCGCCGCCTCATCGGCATCATATCCCCGGTGCAGATAGGCTTGGGTCACCAGGCGATCGTGAATTTCTTTGGGAATAACGTGATAAACTTCAGGCATAAAAAATGCGCGGGGTTGATGGTGTTTCGTCTTTATTTGTTTTTCAAACAAACTTCCGCACCGGCACTGCGGGGTTTACCTGCGCCAGGGGCGGCTCGCCATTCATGGCCAATATCAGGTTTTTGACCGCAGCGGTGGCTTGGCGCACCACGCTTTCATAGGTGCGGGATCCCACATGCGGTGTCACGACCACGTTGGGTAACTTCAACAAAGGATGATCCGCAGGAGGCGGTTCCTGGTCCAGCACATCGGTTCCATACCCGCCCACATGTCCGGATTTCAAAGCAGCCACCAAGTCTGGCGTGTTTACGATCTCGCCCCGGGCACAGTTTAAAATCAAAACCCCCTTCTTCATTCTGGCCAGGCTGCGGGTATTGATGAGGTCCCGCGTCTCGGGAGTCAGGTTGGTGTGAAGAGACAGATAATCACTCACGGCAAAAACATCATCCATTTGGGCAGCGGCCTCAATGCCGTGTTCGCGTAGGAATGCCTGGTCTGTGCTGCGGTCATAAGCCACCACTCGCATGCCAAAAGCCCTGGCACGAATAGCCACCTCGCGGCCAATCCTGCCCAAGCCAATGATTCCCAATGTTTTTCCCAATAACTCGTGCCCGGTTTTCCGTTTCCAACCGCCGGACCGGGTGGAATCGGTGTGAAAAAGGAAATTCTTTTCCAACGCCAGTAACAATAGAAAATTATGCTCCGCCACCGTGGTATGGTTTACTCCAGGCGTGAAAAGCAGCGGAATTCCAAACTCGGTGCAGGCTGCCACGTCAATTTTGTCCACCCCAATGCCATACTTGCTCAGCACTTTGAGTTTAGGGCGGGCTTTTTCGAGCACTTTACGCGTAATGGCATCATCCCCACACACATATCCATCCACATCACCCACCAGCGCCAGCGTATCAGCCTCATTCAAAGGCCCGCGTGCAGAAATGATTTCCCACCCTGTTTTCTTTAATAAATCGTGGTGTTCTCCGGGCGTGTCTTGAAACGAGGTGGTGGTCAGTAAAATTTTCATGAACGAGCGATGCTATGAAACGAAAAGCCCCGATGCAATATCGGGGCCGACAAAAAAATTGCAGCGTTCTTTGATTTTTCTGCAGTCGCTTTTACCCCATTCCAAACGGTGAATGGGCAATCATGGCCAATTGACGCTCGGCTTGGGGAGTCAAACCTGTGAAAATCATGCTGACGTGGTAGCCAGAATGGCGATTGCCGGTGCAGGCGATAATCACGCCGTGGCAGGTGACTTTATAATCGCTCTCGGGGGATTGAAGCGTCACGGTCATTTCCGACCATTCACTGAAACCCGTTGGGCTCCTGAACTCGATGCCATTCTTGTGGATGGAGACCGTGTGAGCGGATAATTCCAACCGGGTTTGGCGAGCTTCCACTGTCACCGAGGGATCAAACCCGCCATCACCGACGAATTTTTTTGCACTCATAATCTGATAAACATTCTTTCGAGGATAATCTAACACGCGGATGGAATTCGTCAAATGGCGAGACCATCCAAATTTTGACCTTTACCATTCAATCACCGCCGCGCCCCAGGTCAATCCTGCGCCAAAAACGACCAAAAGGATAAGGTCTCCGCGGTGAATCCGCCCGGAGGCCACCGCCTCATCCAGGGCAATGGCAACTGATGCGGCGGAGGTGTTGCCATATTTATGAAGATTTACAAACAACTGCTCCTCAGTGGTTCCGAGCCGTTCCCCAACAGCGCTGATGATTCGCTGGTTGGCCTGGTGGGGGATCACGCACTTGATTTTGGAAATATCCACCTCACAGCGGCGCATGGCCTCGTTGGCGGCGGAGACCATGGCATTAACGGCATTTTTGAAGGTTTCCTTTCCATCCATCCGCAAAAAGTGAAGACCTTGGGCAACCGATTCCGGGGTGGCGGGGCAGGCACTGCCTCCACCTGGCATGGACAACAAATCCGCCTTGTTTCCATCCGAACCCATGACTGCGGTGAGCAAACCGTGCGATTGGGGCCGGTTTTGCAAAATGGCAGCCCCGGCTCCATCGCCAAAAAGCACACAGGTGTTGCGGTCCTTCCAATTGACAATGGAGGACAGTTTTTCCGCCCCGATCACCAACACCGTTTCATAGGTGCGGGAGGCGATGAATTGCATTCCGATCTCGAGGGCGAAAATAAAGCCCGAACAGGCTGCCTCGATATCAAATGCCGCAGCACGTCCCGCCCCCAGCTTGCGCTGCACCAGGCAGGCAGTGGATGGAAAGGGCATGTCCGGGGTGAGGGTGGCCACAATAATGAGGTCTATTTGCTCGGGGGTCACTCGGGCCATTTTCATGGCATTACGGGCTGCATGGGTTGCCAGGTCCGAGGTAAACTCGTTGGCTGCAGCGATGCGCCGTTCCTTGATACCCGTGCGGGTCGTAATCCACTCATCCGTGGTTTCCACCATTTTTTCCAAGTCAGCATTGGTCAGAATCTTTTCTGGAACGTGGTGACCCACCCCCGTGATGGAGCAGGTTCGACTCAAAAAATCATGGGCTGCACGCGGGTTTTTCATCAAACGATCTCCTTCAGCCGCAGGTTGGCAGCGGCAATGTCACGGGCTATGGTTTGTCCGATCTGGTTTTGTACTGTTTGGGCAGTCACCCGAATGGCACTGGCGATTGCCCGTTCACGCGCCGAGGCATGGGCCTTGAAAACCAAGCCGTTGAAACCCAACAGGGGTGCTCCTCCATAGACCTCCGGGTCCATTCTACGACGAATGGCCTGGAAAGCGTCTCGCGCGAGCAACGCGCCCAATTGCCTCTTGGTGTTTTTGGTCAATTCACGCTTCAACATGGAAAACATGGCCACCGCCAGGCTCTCGGAGGTTTTCAATACAATGTTACCCACGAAACCATCGCATACCACCACATCCACGTGGTCCTTGAACAAGTCGTGCCCCTCCACGTTGCCAATGAAATTCAAATCCAAGCTTTTGCACAGTTTGAAGGCTGCCAGGGTCAGTTCATTTCCCTTGGAATCCTCGGTGCCGTTGCTCAGGATGCCCACACGGGGACTCTTTCTCTTCAACACTTCTCGGGAATAGACATTGCCCATCACCGCAAACTGGGCCAGATGCATGGGCTTGCATTCCACGTTGGCGCCGGCATCCAGCAATACAAATTCGTTTCCCTGTCGGGGAATGACCGTGGCAATACAACCCCTGTCCACCCCCTCGATCCGCCCCACTTTGAACGTGGCAGCGGCAAAAATCCCCGCCGTGTTGCCCAGGGAAACCAAGGCATCAGCCTTGCCCTCCCGCACCAGGTCAGCAGCCCTTGATATGGAGGAATCCTTCTTTTTGCGCAACGCCTGAATGGGCTGTTCCTCCTCCATTTCAATGACTTCGGAGGCATCCACAACCCTCAGGCGATGATCGCGAAAACCCCGCGCCGGTAGGGCTGCCTGTATGGCGGCACGGTTGCCCACCAAGTAAAGCGCGGAGATTTGCTTCACTTCCTCCAAAGCACGCTTCACCCCGGCAATGACCACCCCGCAGCCATGGTCACTCCCCATCGCATCCACCGCGATTCGCATTGTCTCAATGTCAGTGCCCCAGCCAGTCAACCCAGCAAGGCATCAACCGAATCAGGGTGCCGAAGAGATGGTCAGTACCTGCCGACCGCGATAAAATCCACAGGCCGGACAAACCCGGTGCGGCACATAGGGCGCGTCACATTGTGGACACTTGCTCAGTTGGGGGAGTTTGAGCACGCTGTTGTAAGCCCGACGCATACGTTGGCGGCTTGTTGATGGTTTTCGTTTTGGAACACCCATATTCTTTAGTTCAAATTAAAGTTTTAATTTATCCAGACCCGTCCAAACATCCGAACCGGCCTGCGGCTTAGGACTCTCGCCGGACCCTGACCGTCGTTCGCGCCCGCGCTCACTGTTTTTTTTCAACCCCGGGCATTCGGGTCGGCACAACGGATGTTGTGGAAATTCAAGCAGCATATCCTCCCGCACAAATGGAGTCAAGTCCAGCAAATCGTTGCAAAGGCTTACTTTGTCCTCTCCTTCCAAAGGCAGCAACACGGCCCACTTGGGCAAATGTACTCCGAACTGGAAGGGTCTCAGGCACCGGGCACATTCACAATCCAACACAAGGCGCAAAACACCTTGAACAAGAATGGATTCCTCCATTTTTTCAAGCTGGAGATCGTATTCCAGAGGCCTTTCCGCCCGGATCAATTCATCCTGTAAATCCAAGCACAACTCCGACACGGGCAGTTCTCCTTTCAAAAGAACTTCCCTTTCTTCCAAGTGCCTCACGTTTGCGGTCAATGGCATGGTGTTTTTCGAAACCTCCCCTGGCGGCGCCAGAGCGATTTGCGTTTATTTATTATACCGATTGGAACTTACGCCGCAATGCTGCTTGCACATTCGGACGCACAAAAGCACTCACATCGCCACCCAAATGGGCGATTTCCTTGACAATCCGGGAACTCAAAAAGGTGTAGGTGTCCTTGGGCATCATGAAGATGGTTTCTATTCTTTCGTTTAACTTGCGATTCATCAGGGCAAGTTGAAATTCGAATTCAAAGTCGGATACAGCCCTTAATCCACGGACAATGGCTTGAGCCTGTTTGTGTTCCACATAATCCACCAGCAACCCTTCAAAAGTGTCCGCCTCCACGTTGCCCAACCCCGCCACCTCCTGGCGCACCAACTCTAGGCGTTCCTGATGACTGAACAGCGGTTTTTTTCCCTCATTCCGTGCCACAGCCACAATTACACGGTCGAAAAGTTTCGCAGCGCGCTGCACCACATCCAAGTGTCCATTTGTGAGTGGATCAAAACTTCCCGGATAAATGGCAGTTCTCATGGGCTTAGTGATTCAGTTGGGAATACCAACCATGCAAATCACCTTAATGCCAATTTCTGAAAAGAAAACCTATTTATTGTTCCACGGCACCTCGTAAACCCTGACTGTTTCACGAAAACCCTTCACTTTTTCCGGGGCCAATTCATGACACTGCCGGGCCATTTCGGGATCTTCCTCCAGCAAATGTTCAAATGTGGCTTGGCTGATAATGATTCTTCCGCTTCCGGACACGCCCTCCAGACGGCTGGCCAAGTTAACTTCCCGCCCAAACACGGTGTAATTGAAACCATGATCATCGGAACCCATCAATCCCACAGTAACCCGGCCCGTGTTGATCCCTGTGCCCAAGTGCAGAGGCACATGCAATGGCCGGGGTGGCAACCCGGCATCCTTTCGCTTATGGTTCTCCTCCACCAATGATGGGTTTTGGGCCAGTCGGTTTACATTTAACTGGTGGATGGCTCTCTGGGCGTCTATGGCGGCCTTCACTGAGGCCAGCGAATGCCGTGGAGTTTCTGCCGGGGCATTCCAAAACGCCATCACGCAATCACCAATATATTTATCCAGGGTGCCACCATGGCGCTTGACCGCCTCAGCCACCGTGGCCAGATACAAATTTACCGTCTCCAATGTTTCCCGCGCCGAATCTTCAACATGGCGCTCTGCCTCAGACTCTTCCATTTGATGGCTTTGCAGAAACGCGGACACTTCCTGCTGCGCCTGATCTGTAAATGCGGTGAATCCCCGCACATCAGCAAACAAAACCGTCACTTCGCGGTACGATCCGCCCAAGGCCAGACGTTTGGCCGAGAGCAATTCATTGACGATTCCCGGCGAAACCAGCTTGGAAAAAATGGATTTCACCCTCCGCTTATCTTGTTCCTCAAACAAAACCAAATGCACCAGCAACGCTCCGTGCATGGCCAGCACGGCTCCGCCAATGGGATAAACCACCGGAATCCATATTCGTTGGTGGATGAATATTTCCACTGATGCGATGGCATAAGCCACACCCAGCAATAACACAAACAAACTGGCCAACACAGCGCGCATTTCCCATGTGATCAACGCCGTGAGAACCCCTAAAACCAATATGATCCCACATTCCCCTGCCAAACCAACACGCCGGATGAAATGGTTCGTGATGATGGAATTGGCCACATTCCAGTGTTTGCTCACCAGCAAAGTGTCATTTTCCAGTGAGGTCGCTCCGCGATCTGTCAGATCATTGCCTTGGGCGGCAGATCCCACCACCACCAAACTGTTGCGAAACGTATTGGGTAAATCATTTGTATCGCCAGAAAGCCGGTTAATATCCTCCTTCAGCACATCCTCCACGGGTTCCCTGGTCAGGCAAACTCCGTTGGGTCTGATTCTCCAGTCTATGTAAAAATGCCCGGCTGAATCCACTGGCAGCACTCTCTCCACTCCATCTTTGCCACGCAGGACTACTCGCCCTTGGGCTAAATCCAACTCGGCATGGTCCAAATCCAAGCCCAAATCCAAGGCTCCCATCACGACACCCATGTCCCAAATCAGGACGTAAGGCTTATCAAATCTTTTCCATCCTTGTGGTAAAGTTTCCCCCACAAAACCTTCCAGGTCAAAGTTGCCATCTTTATCCAAAGGTACCACCACCTTTTTGCCTCCAGTCGCGTAAAGAGTAATGTGATCGGGCGTAATTTCCGATTTATCCAGATTAATTCCAAAATCCTTTGCGGCGCTTTTAAAGGCCGGATGCCATTCCCGGTTGAAAATTTTTACGCGTCTCAAGACGCCATCTGAGTCCTTGTCGGTTGAAATATCTCCCAATGCGAGACAATTAGTTTTGAAAAGATCTGGAGGTGTCACCTGGGGTGTTGCCGCCAGCAACACATTCCCTGCCTGGCGCATTTTGTCAGCAAAGAATTGATCCGATTCCACGGTGGTCACCCCATCGGCCATTACCACCGGGGGATGGTCAGGGCGGAGTTCTCCAAAAAGGACGTCAAAAGCCACGCATTTGGCGCCTTCGGCGGATAATTCCTCCACCAATCTGCCGTAAACTTGCCTGGGCCAATAGAGACCATAGGGGCGCCCCAGTAAACCATGACGAATAGCCGCAATACTGGAGTCTTCCATGGCCACAAACGCCAGATTGGTGGCCGTGGTTTCAGACACTTTGGACGCTTCCCTAACCCTCCAATCGTAGGTCTTGCACTCTAACTCATCAAAAAAGACCGGGTTCCAACATTGAATCGCGCAAACGCCTGCCAAAACAAAAACTGCCAGGGCAATCGCAGCCGGTTTGGGAATTTTGAATTGCACGTTGTTGTTTTTAAACAAAAAAACCGACGCAACTCAAGGTCGCGTCGGTTTGAAAATAGAAATCTTCTTAATAGACCGGGGGCTTGCTTATCTTATTGTAGCCATCGCCAGTCACAGAGGAAATGTACAAATTGTTGTCATTATAGTCGTAGTTGACCACCACGTTATAGGTGCTGTTCAAGGTTTTGAAAACATTGGACAACAAAGTCATGATAGGGTCCGTGATTGGCTGGGTGCCTGAGCTGGATCCGTTGGATCCGGAGATTGTTCCGGGCTCAACCATTTGACCAGGTGTAACATTAAAAGTAATGGTCTGGCCGTTGACATAGAGCACCAGCGTCAAACCACCTGACTCCGAGGAATAACAAGCAACCGAGTCATCAGCTCCCAGCTCAAATTCTGTTCCACGAATTCCTGCGATTCCATTCGGAATCTTGACCAAGTATTGGGAAGCTGCGCTGAGCTTCTTCACCGACCCGAAAAGCCGTCCTTTGGTGAGGTTCAGTTCAGTATCACTGACAGTATCGGCACCGGTGTCGTTGATGGACAATTTGTCAATGGCCATTTCCGAACCAGGAGTCAGACGAATTGCATTTTGCTGGGCAGAAGGAACGTCCGAAATGAAACCCCTCACGGCAGCATCGGGCGCAGGAGAAATGCGGCTGGGAATGCCTTGGGACTGCGGAAAAGGAATTTTTTTACCCAAAATGATGTCCACGGTACCGTTTTCGCCGGTACGGATGGTGGATCCGGCTGCCAGCGCCTTGCCGGCCACCAGAGGATGCCACATTCCATCTCCCAAATTGTAGCTCGCTATGCCTTGAACGCGCACCACTGTTGCAAATCCTGGATGATCGTCTTGGGCGTAACTGATGCTGCCCACGCCAACAACCGAGGCAAACACCGCTGATGCAATGACTTGTGTGAGTTTTTTCATAGCTATTGTTGTTTTTATCAATCCTCGTCGAATATAGCTGGAAACATGCCGCTTTGTCAACCAACTATTTACGATAATTTTAAATTTTAAAAGCCCCGTCCCTTCGCCCGTCCCCAATGCTAAATCCAACACCGGCCTTTTTCAAGGGAAAACCCACTTTCCAGACGCCTTGTCCCGCAATTTTTCCTCGCAAATGGCCAAATAATTGCCCGCAAAGGCGCTTTCATTCGATAATCCCATGGACCTCATAAAATATTCCCGCCCCAAGGCATAATCCCCGGACTGAACGTAGTGCCAACCTATATTGGCCACCATGAAATACCCGTTCCAATCCAGTTCTTCCGCACGCTGGTAGTAATACTTTGAGGCGGAAACATTTCCCAACCAATCCAAGCACATTCCGTATCGCAGATACCCATACCCGTCATAGGGATTCAAATCCACTGTTCGCGCATACCAAACCATCGCCTCGCGAGCGAGGCGGGCATAGTCATCCCCACCTTGGAAGCTCCTCATTCTCAAGGTTTCGCCCAAATTATAGGCCACATCAAAGTCGCGAGGCTCGGCCTGATAGGCTTTTTCCAAAAGAACAGCGCGGTTTGGCGCAAAAACATCGGCTTCATTGGCTCTGGCCATCCAATACACCTCATGCCCGCGCCGCCATCCATCCACCAATAGGCATAAAACCACTGCCCCGATCACTCCAGTCACGGGCCAAAGCATAGGACGATTGACTTTCCGCCAACCACCCGGCACAACGTCCCCTGAAACGCTTGATAACAAGGCCAACCAAGTCACCCCAATCAATGCATTGGCGGGAATGTGAAGGTTGAAATCAAACATCGAATGGACCATGAGAGACGTCAAGCCGCCGGTTGCCCCCAGGAATATTGGATACATTTGGCCTTCGGGTAGGATTCCAGGCTGTTCCGCCACGTCATGGCATTCACGAATCAAAGGCCAGGCGCGCAGCCAACCCCACGCCATGGTGACCGCACCGCCCAAGACGAGCAAGCCCCCAAGGGCACCCCAATCAGCAAGCAGGTTTAAATAATCATTGTGAGCTCGGTTGGGTCGCTTTTGGATGCTGGCTGGACGGTAAGCCGGAAATCGCGCATCGAAGTGAGCCGGACCCACTCCGATCCAGAAGTGGTCCAGCCACATGGCTTCAGCAGCCCGCCACAAGGCAAATCGGGTATCAAAATCCAATACTCCCTGCCCGCCGGATCCCTTGCCGGAAATCCGTGCTTGAAAGGTTTGGTTTTTAGCGAGGTAGTGCGAGACAAAAAACCCGCCACCGATCAACATGGCGGCAAGGCAGGTTATTGCTGCAAGGCGATGCTTGCGATGGAGTGTCATGAGGGCAAGCATCCAGACAATGCCAGTCACTGAAGCAAACCAACCGGCTCTTGAAAATGTGGCCGCCAAGCCTGCCATCATGCAGGCGGCGCCCATGCCCAGCGTCACACGACCCCACCAGGGCATTTTCGCCGACAGCATCAGGGCAAGAGCCATGGGCAAAGCCAACCCCAGCATGCCCGCAAGGTCGTTGGGTGAAATGAAAGTGCCCCCCGCCCGGCCGGGATAACCAGAATCCACATTCCAGACCCGTTCAGAATGGGTTAGCATCTGAAAAATGGCGTAGCCGGAAATCGCCACAGCCACCGCCGTCACTCCCAGGACTATAACCCAGGCATCCATCCGATGGTGCAAGTCAGACGCAACCACCCAAAAAACCGTTGCAAATAAAACCACCTGGATAACTTCCCCCCGGGCGGTCAACTCGATATCTGCGGTCAGATACCTGGCCACTGCGTAGATCACAAATAAAACCACCGCCCAAGCCAGCGGGGGCCAGCGCAGTTTCAGGTCGGCATCCAGCCAGAGGCGCCAAACCCAAAGCAGCATGAAAAGCACACCCAACCCCTGCAGGACGAGAAAAGCCCATTCATCCACAGCCCCAAATGCCAGCGGCGCAAAAACAAGCATGGACAACAGCGCGGCGAGCAAGCCGGCGCGACAGGCTTGAACACGCGTTGGCAGTGGGCCATTCATCCACGCACAATGACCTCTCCGCACATCGGAGTAAAGCGGCGTTTGAGGGGTTTTCATCCGGTCTTCAGCCAGGGGGGGCGGGAATCAGGAAATGCCTTGCCAGCTTTGGATGCATGCTTTTTTGCCCTCCCGCCGGAATTTCACGCATATCGACCAATCCACCAATCAGACATCCATTTCCCATTGGAAATCCCCCTTGTTTTTCACGGATTTCCGGGTCAGCCAAAAACTGGAATGCTCCCGGCGGCTTTTCAAACACACCAGAGCCGCTTGCATTCCCACGTTTTTGAATTAATATGTCGAACTTCGATCATGCAATTGAACAACGATGAAATCCGGCGCTATTCCCGCCACCTGATTTTGCCTGAGGTGGGTTTGGCGGGTCAGAAACGCATCAAGGCCACCAGTGTCCTCTGCATTGGCGCAGGCGGTTTGGGTTCGCCCATCGCCATGTACCTGGCTGCCGCGGGCGTGGGGCGGATAGGGATCGTGGATTTTGACACGGTGGACTACTCCAATCTGCAACGGCAGATTTTGCATACGGATGCGGATGTGGGCCGCTCCAAGGCAGAATCGGCTCGCGAAACCATCCATGGCATCAATCCTCATTGCGAGGTGGTGATCCACAACACGCGCATTTCGTCGGAGAACGCCCTGGATTTGATCCGGCCCTACGACATCGTGGTGGATGGAACCGATAATTTTCCCACCCGTTACCTGACCAACGACGCCTGTGTGTTGTTGAAGAAACCCAATGTTTACGGGTCCATATTCCGGTTTGAGGGTCAGGCCAGCGTGTTTGCACCGCATTTGGGGGGGCCTTGTTACCGCTGCCTGTATCCCGAACCGCCGCCGCCCGGAATGGTGCCCAGTTGCGCCGAGGGCGGGGTGCTGGGTGTGCTACCCGGCATTATTGGCTGCATTCAAACCACGGAAATCCTCAAGCTGGCTTTGGGCAAGGGTCAGTCCCTGGTAAATCGGCTCCTCTTATTCAATGCCTTGGACATGAAATTCAGGGAGTTGAAGCTGCGCCGCGATCCCCAGTGCCCCATTTGCGGGGATCACCCCACCATCACTCAGCTCATTGATTACGAGCAGTTCTGCGGCATCGTCCCGGAGCCTGAACCCTCTGCCAATCCGGATGAGGTTTCCGTGCAGGAAATGAAAAAGGCCCTGGACCAGCCCAGTCTCGGAATCAAGGTGGTTGACGTGCGCGAACCTGACGAATACGAAATCGCCAAAGTGGCAGGCGTGCCTTTGTTGCCGTTGAGCCAGTTGCCGGAGCGATTCACTGAATTGGATCCGAATCAGCAATACTATCTTCATTGCAAGGCGGGTGTGCGTTCCTTGAAAGCCCTCTCCTTCCTGCGCCAGCAGGGATTCAAATACGTCAAAAGCGTGCGGGGCGGGATTACCGCGTGGTCGGAGGAAATTGATTCACAGGTGCCTCGCTATTGAACCCAGTCCGGCGCGCCTAATCCCCGAGGCTTCCAGGGATACCACAGCGGGACATTGCCTGGACAGGCCCTTATCCGGCCTTTGATTGGATCCAATGATAAACACTGGATGCTTGTATTGCCCGGGCTGTTCCGGCCTTGAATGGCCGGTTATTTCAATCCTGCGGGATTTAGCCCCTTCAATTCCTTGACCACAAAAAGCCCGTCCTTGCGGATTAATCTGCCATCAAACCAAACCTCCCCGCCGCCCCACTCCTTGCGTTGGATCAATACCATATCCCAATGGATGGCGCTTTTGTTTCCGTTGCCGCAGTCCTCGTAGGCCTGGCCGGGTGTGAAATGCAGTGAACCCGCAATTTTTTCATCAAATAAAATATCGCACATCGGGTTTTGAATATGGGGATTGAAGCCCAGTGAAAATTCCCCGATGAACCGTGCGCCGGCATCGGTGTCCAATATTTCATTGATCCGCTTGGAGTTATTTGCAGTGGCAGAGACTATCTTTCCGCCTTTGAGTTCCAACCTCACATTTTCAAATTTTGTGCCGGAGTAGAGTGTGGGGGTGTTGAACTGGATGGTTCCCTCCGCCGAATGGCGCGTGGGGCACGAAAAAACCTCCCCATCGGGAATATTGCGGTCGCCCTTGCACATTTTGGCGCCAATGCCCT
This sequence comes from bacterium, assembly GCA_021817945.1. Taxonomy (GTDB): domain Bacteria; phylum Verrucomicrobiota; class Verrucomicrobiia; order Limisphaerales; family UBA11358; genus UBA11358. The sequence continues at coordinate 83,277 of JAKAFL010000003.1, forward strand.
TGATGCTGAAGGTCAGGTCGGTGCCGGGTCCCTTGATGTGAACACGGTCTGTGCGGCTCATCAGTTTTTCCAGCGGCACCATGGCGCGCGCCATCCGCGCATAGTCCATGGTGCAGACGTCGAAGTAGAGGTTTTCGAAGGCCTCCGTGCTCATTCCGGCGGCCTGGGCCATGCTTGGCGTGGGCCAACGCAGCACGCACCAGCGGGTTTGATTAACCCGGTAATCCTGCACCGGCCGGATCACGCGCGCGTACATCTGCATCTTGTCGCTGGGCACATCAGCGTTCTCGGTCATGTTGTCCGCCCCACGAATGGCAATGTAGGCCTGCATTTTTTTCATGCGATGCATTTCCATGTCCCGCACGTCAGAAGCCTGGTCGGGCGTCATTCCCAAAAGCTGCTCGCGCCCCACGCGGGTATGCCGCGTTTCCACAAAGGGCGTGGCGCCCGCCGCCCGGACCGCCCGGATCAATTCCACGGTGAATTCATCCGGCACGTCTATCATGTCCAAAAGAATCCGGTCGCCCCGTTTCAACGCGGTGGAGTAGTTGACTAGAAGGTGTGCCAATTTTTTATAACGTGGATCATTCATATATAATTGCGCCCACCAGAATAAACCAAACCCCGGCCAATGACCACCGAAGAAATGCCACCCCAAATCGCCGTCTCGGGTTCATTCTATCCAGCCTGGCCCCCGCGGTTCATGCGCCCGTCCGCTCATTTTGCCTTTCTACCTCCCCGCGGCCATGCTAAAAGGGACCCATGGCATCCCAGTATAAAATCGGTTTCCTTGGAGCGGGCAAAATGGCATGCGCCTTGGCCAAGGGATTCATCAATGGCGGCCTTATGTTTCCCCGTGAGATACTGGCTGCCGATCCTGCGGAAGCCGCCCGAAAGCATTTCGCGGAAGGGACCGGCGGTTCGTTTTCCGGATCCAACCGCGAGGTGGCGGCAGCGGCGCGAGTCCTCGTCCTGGCCACCAAGCCAGACCAGACGGCGTCGGTTCTGGATGAAATCGCATCGGCCTTCACTCCAGATCATTTGCTGGTCTCAATTGCTGCAGGCGTCCCCCTTTCCCGCCTGGAAAATGGGCTTCCTGCGGGAGCCAGGGTTGTGCGTGTCATGCCCAACACCCCGGCGTTGGTGGGGGCGGCAGCCTCGGCCTATGCCATGGGCCGGCACGCCACGGTGGCCGATGGCGACCTGGTCTGCAAACTTTTCTCGTCCGTTGGAATGGCGGCTGCCGTGAAGGAGAGCCTGTTGGATGCGGTGACCGGCTTGAGCGGCAGCGGCCCGGCCTATGTTTTCCAATTCATCGAAGCGCTCAGTGATGGCGGCGTGGCCGCAGGGTTGCCCCGGGACTTGGCCACACGCCTCGCCGCACAGACGGTATTGGGCGGTGCCCAGATGGTGCTGGAAACAGGTTTTCACCCCGGCGTGCTCAAGGACCAGGTCACCAGCCCGGGTGGCACCACCATTGAGGGCTTGCATGAGCTTGAGAAAGGCCAGTTCCGCGGCTGCGTCATAAGCGCCGTGCGGGCCGCCACCGAACGGTCCCGGCAGCTCGGGAAACCCTGATGAATCCTGATCCTGAATCACCCTCGCCCGTCCAGCGCCGATTGCTGTGGCTTTCTCTCACCTGCCTGGGGTTGGCCTCCCTGGCGGCGCTGGCTGCCGGCATGGTCTGGGCCCTGGCGCGGTTGATCCATGTTCTAAGCCCCGTTCTCTGGCCCCTGGCCGTCGCTGCCATTCTGGCCTGCCTCCTCTCGCCTGTGGTCGCAGCATTGGAACGCCGGGGGCTGGCGCGGGTGCCCGCCATTCTTCTCGTTTTCCTGGCCGGAATTATCATTATTTCCGGAACCTTGGCCAGTGTTCTTCCCCAACTGATTGGCGAAACCCGGCAGTTGGCAGGCAAATTGCCGGAGTATTCAGAGCGCCTGACCCTGGCCGTGGATGGTTTTTTGAACCATCCCCACGCCTTCGTTGCCCACTGGCTCCCTGCCGCACCCGGCCCCCCAGGCCCCTCCACGGCAGGTTCCACCCCTGCATCCAACCCGGCCACGGATATGTCTGCAATGAATGGTTTCGTTCACTGGTTGAGCACCCAATTGCCCAGGTTGGGAACCTGGCTGCTGAACCGTCTCCAGCAGGTCGCCTCCGGCTTTGCCATTCTGGCCGGGCTGTTTTTGGTGCCTGTTTACACTTTTTATTTTCTCCTGGAACAACGCTCCATTCTGGCCCGCTGGCGCGATTGCCTGCCGGTTACCCACCCCGCCACCCGCGCTGAACTGATTTTCATCCTCGAATCCATCCAACAGTATCTCGTGGCCTTTTTCCGCGGCCAGGTGCTGGTTGCCATGGCGGATGCAACACTTTATACAATTGGTTTTCTCATGGTGGGCATCAACTACGCTTTTCTACTGGGTTTCATGGCCTTGTTCCTCACCATGATCCCTTTCCTCGGCGCCATTATCATTTGCGCCACCGCAGTGCTGCTGGCCTTTGTGCAGTTCACCGATTTTTTCCATCCGGCCTGCACTATCGCGTTGTTTGCCGCTGTCCAAGCCATGGAGGGGTTGTTCATCTCACCCAGAATCATGGGCAACCGCGTGGGGCTCCATCCCCTCGCCATTATTGTGGCTGTGATGACCGGAACCACCCTGCTGGGAGGGCTGCTTGGCGGAGTGCTGGCCATACCTCTCGCTGCCGCCCTGCGCGTGATTGCGGCCCGGCACCTGGCCAAACCAGCCCCCTCTCACACTGTCTCCAATGACTGAAGACCTCCCCAATCGCCTCCAGCAGATCGAGCAGCACATCGCCCACCTGGAACATCACGTGGACCAGATGAACACCATTTTACTGGAACAACAGAATGTGCTGATGCGCCTCAAAAAAGAGGTTCAACGCCAGACCCAAACCCTCCAAACCATGGAACTGGAGCGGATCAAGGCCAACATCACCAAGCCTCCTCATTATCAATGATTCGGCCTGTTTAAGCCGAAAAGCGAAATGGAAAGGGTCAAGATGCGGCAAAATGCTGGAGCGAAAACTCTTCGGAAAAATCGAAACCATACCCGAAGCGGTCTGGTGGGGTTTTTCCAAAGAGTTTGCGCCCGGTAGATTGACGCAGATTGGCCTTTTGAATTTCGTTTTTAGGGTTTAAGCCGCAGCGAGTCCGACCAGGATGCAGCCCGTCATCGAGTCCCTGGCACAATCATACTCCCTCCCCTGCGCCTCTCCCAATCCCGGACACGCCTCCATAAATTTGTAGTTATTTAGGGGCGTCTGCGCTAGGCTGGCAGGGTGAGTTTCGTTTCTGAATTGAATGCCCTGCCGCTTCAGGACCTGCTTCGTCATTCCTTGGAGGCGGATCAGGCTGCTGTGCTTTCCGTCTTGTCCAAAAGACAGGTTCCGCTCCACGATTTTGCCACCCTCATCTCTCCGGCTGCCGCAGGTTTCCTCGAGCCCATGTCACAAAAAGCGCGCGCCCTCACCCAGCAACGCTTTGGCAAGGTGATCCGGCTTTTCGCGCCGCTGTACGTTTCCAACGAATGCATCAATAATTGCAAGTATTGCGGGTTTTCCCGGGATAACCCCATCCTGCGCGTCACGCTGTCCATGGATGAAGTCCGGCAGGAGGCCATTGCCTTGCGCTCCGAGGGTTTTCGAAACATCCTCATCGTTGCCGGCGAACATCCACGCTTTGTTTCGAACCATTACCTGGCTGATTGCATTCGCACCGTCCGTTCGGAGGTGCCTGGCGTGTCGCTGGAGGTGGGGCCCATGGAAAAAGAGGATTACGTTCCCTTGGTGGATGCCGGGGCGGATGGTTTGGTGGTGTATCAGGAAACCTACGACCGGCAGGTGTACGAGGCCATGCACACGGCGGGTCCAAAGAAAAATTTTGATTGGCGCTTGGAAACCCCCGAGCGGGCCTATGCGGCCGGGTTCCGTCGCCTGGGCATTGCCGCCTTGTACGGGCTGGCCGACTGGCGGGCGGAGGCGCTGTGCGTGGCTGCCCACGCCAGCTACCTGCTCCGACACTGCTGGAAGGCCCAGGTTACCCTGTCCCTGCCACGGCTGCGACCCTGCGCGGGCGAGTTTCAACCCCTCACCCACGTCTCCGACCGTGACCTGACCCAATTGGTTTGCGCCTTTCGCCTGATGTTCCCGGATGCTGGCATCGTGCTCTCCACACGCGAGACACCGCGCCTCCGCGATGGGCTCATGCCCCTGGGCATCACCCTGATGAGCGCGGGCAGCCACACGGAGCCCGGTGGCTACACCGGCGCCGGGCGACAGAATATCCATCGCACCGTCCAGGGCCGCCAAGTGGCCCTCGAACCGGATTCGCCGGAATGGCAGGCTGGTTCCCAATCCACTTCCGCCACCGTGCAATTCCAGATTTCGGATGGCAGGTCCGCAGGAGAAATCGCCTCCCGCATCCGGCAGCAGGGCTACGATCCCGTCTGGAAGGACTGGGATACCGCGCTCACATCCTGACCCCACCCTCCCCCACTCCCAGCCCATGTCACCCCAGGTAGTTGCCAATGGCCAGCGGATCGAAACTTCGTTTCCGTGCAGCTTGGAAACCTTTTTGGTGGGTCAACACCTGTCCCCGCGGTGTGTGGTGGTGGAACTCAACGGACAGGCCGTGGCTCCATCTGAGTTCCAGCAGAGACAACTCCAGCCCGGCGACCGTTTGGAAATCGTCAAAATCGTGGCTGGCGGCTGAGGTGAAATTCCACGGGGATGAACGCACCACGGGCCAAATGCCGCCGCGCAAGATCATGAAGGATCGTTTTACAGGATTATACCGGGTTTTTTTGGGCATTCTGGCAGCCCTGGCCTGCTGGTTTACCTGGTCCGCTCTGGCAGCGGATCCCGGGGTTGAAAACCTCCAACCCGCGAATGGCGCCAATCCTTACACCAATCTCCCCCGCATCCTCGTCCACTTGCACAACCAGCCGCTGACGTTCCAATTGGACCAGGTGCCGGCGCTGCGCAACCATGATTTCCTGGGACAGCCCCTGTGGAAATACGCCGCTTCATGCATTTATGTCGCGCTCGCCTTCGCCCTGGCCTGGCTCATTGACCAGTGCGTGAAATTCTGGCTGCGGCGCCGGGCCTCGCGCTCCGGCAATCCCGGCGACGTTTTGCTGCTCAATGTGCTGGGCGGCCCGCTCAAGGTCATCATTTTCGTTTTCTTCCTCAATGTCGGCCTCAATATTTTTGAATGGCCCGAGCAGGCGGATGTCTTTCTTTCACGCATTTTCATCATCGGCGCCGCGCTGGCCGTCACGTTTCTCCTGGTCAAGTGCATGGACCTTTTGATCGCACTCTGGCGCCAGCGCCTCACAACCGCCCACGACAAGGTTTTTGCTGATCAACTCCTGCCACTCGTCAGCAAACTCGGAAAAATCCTCGTCATCGTCGCCGCCGCCCTTCTCACTGCGGATAATCTCCATATTCGCATTGGTAGCGCCCTGGCCGGACTTTCCATTGGCGGCCTCGCACTGGGCTTGGCAGCTCAGGACACCGTGGCCAACCTCTTTGGCGCCGTCGCCGTGTTCCTGGATAAGCCTTTCAACATCGGCGACCGCATCCGCGTCCTCAACGTGGATGGCATAGTGGAATCCATTGGCCTGCGCAGCACCCGCGTGCGCAACCTCGATGGCCATCACGTCACCATCCCCAACAAAACCATGGGCAACGAGGTCATCACCAACATCACCCGGCGACCCGGCATCAAGACCGAAATGAACATCGGCCTGACCTACGATACCCCCGCCCCGCGCATCCGCCAGGCCATCGCCATACTCCATGATATTCTTGGCTCCCATCCCCGCACCTCCTCCCTCACCATCAGCTTCAACCGGTTTGCCGATTCCTCACTGAACATCCTCGTCGTCCATAATTGGAACGGAACCGATGCCCAGGAGCACTTTGACGATCTCCAGGAACTCAACCTGCGCATCAAGGAAAGGTTTGATGCGGAAAAAATCGAGTTTGCCTTTCCATCCCAAACCATTTACCTCAAAAATCCGGCGCCCGCTTGACGCGCGGCTCATCACCACGCTGACACTCGCGCTCATCATCACCAATTTATATTCATGGCTTCCTTCTGGCAGAATCTTCTCTGGCATCACGGGCATTTCCTGGGCATATCCTGGAGCGTGTGGAAACTCCTGGGCTGGGGCGGCAACCTCACCTTTTCATCCCGCTTCATTGTGCAATGGTATGCCACGGAGAAAAGCCGTCAGGTGGTTGTTCCCGTGCTTTTTTGGTGGCTCAGCCTGCTTGGCTCGCTGCTCCTTTTGATTTACGCCTTTAGCAAGACCGATTCCGTGTTCATTTATGCCTATCTCTTTCCATGGGTCCCTTACGTGCGCAATCTCATCATTCATTACCGCCACCAAAAAGCCCACATGGACTGTCCCGGCTGTGGTGAAAAAATTCCGCCCCACGCCAATTTTTGCCCCCAATGCGGGGCCAGGGCAGAACTTGCACCGCAAAACATCCCGAAGTGAGATGGTTCGTTAATCCCGGAAAGCGAAATGGAAAAGGTCAAGATGCGGCAAGCTGCTGGAGCGGAAACTCTTTGGAAAGATCGAAATCATACCCGAAGCGGTCTGAAATTGTCTTCCTTAGCGAAGCTGCTGCGTCTGGATTTAGGTTCAATCCATTTCAAACAATGTGCCCAAGTCATATCCAAATGAGCGTGACTGTGGGTTGACATTGATTGAAAATCTGATAATCTGATTTTATGCGAAAGATGACTATCAGTGTCACGGATGCCGCGCGCAATTTTGCCGATTGCGTCAACCGCGCCCATTATCAAAACGTGACCTTTGTCCTGCTCAAGAATGGCTCGCCCGTTGCCCGGTTGGTGCCGGACAGCGAAAAGGTCTGCGCGGGCCGGGACTTGGCTGCGGCACTGGCCAAAACTGAATTAGCCGAAGATGAAGCCGCCGTCTGGCATCGTGATTTGCAAACCGCCCGTAAAACCCTCAAAACCCCGACGGACAAATGGCGATAATTCTGGATGCGGATGTCATTATTCGCGGCGAGAAAGGCACGTTTGATCTCCAGCTTTGGGTGGCCGCTCGACCGGACGAACAATTTGAAGTGGCCGCCGTCACCGTGGCCGAACTTTGGCATGGCGTGGAACGGGCTACGGGGGCGCACCGGGCAAAGCGCCAGCATTACCTCCAAACCGTTCTGGCTTCGCTGCCCGTCATTCCTTACACGGAGCAAACGGCCTATGAACATGCCCGCGTTTGGGCGAAATTGAAATCGTCCGGCAAGATGTTTGGATATTATGACCTCATCGTAGCGGCGACGGCCTTGGAACGCGGCAGCGAAGTGGCCACATTTAACCAACGGCATTTTGCCCAAGTAAAGGGGCTGAAAGTCATCGAGCCGAAATAAGACGGCTTCTATTCCATCCTGTTCATTCCTTTATTCCCGATTTTCTGAGAATCTCATTGTGTTGAAGGAGATATTCGTATCGCATTGCCAAATCTTCCCATTGACTGGGCTTGGGCTTGAGCGCTTCGCTGCAGGACGAGGAAACCAGAGTCATTCGATTGTTGAATGCTCTTGAAATGGGCGCCCACCTTCAAGGCACGGAATGGTTTAAGACCCTATTGAACCTGCCGTCTTTTTCTCCCTCTCCATCAATCCCCATTGATGGGGAGGGCCGGGGAGGGGTGGCACTGAGTTTTCAGGAAATGAAATGGTTCGCTTTTCGCACTGGATGTTTGCGATTTCCCCTCTCCTTAATCCTCTCCCCCCGCTTCGCTGCGGGGCGAGGAAACCAGAATCACCGGATTGTTGCATGCTCTTGAAATGGGCGCTCAGCTTCATGGCACGGAATGGTTTAAAGCGGTTTCAAACCAATCGCTTCACCCTCCATCCACACCAACTTCCCCAGCCGCCCCTCACTGGGCTTTTAACGACTGTTAGTAGAAGAGGTGGGCTTCGCCCCACCAAGACCATACTTCCTCAAGACGGTGCGGGTGAAATCGGGATGAGTTTGCCCATAAGCCACCAGTTCATTGAGCAGGTTGATGATGGCCGGTTGCTCCTGATTATACGAGGCTATCACCTTGCCGGCTTGGGCGAGTTGCTTGCCTTCCATGCTGGCCTGGCGGTACAAATAAACCGTCAGGCACATGGCCAGGACCACCAATGCCACCAACATCGCAAAAACCTGCGTGCGCAGTGCGGAAAGCTCAGGATTATTTTCAGTGCTCATGAATGTCAGCGGGTTGCCGGCTTTTGCTGCGCAGAATTAAGTATCCGCGCCAGCTCAGGATCTTTTGCCGTGGCGTTGTAGGCGGCCGTGTCATTGAGGATGGCATTCACCTTCATCAAGTTATTGTTGTCCTGGAGCGCCGTTGCGGCAAAGACCGGCACCCTGGGCTCCCGCCAGATCACCAGCAGGGTGAATCCAATGCACAAGAAAACCAGCCCCGCGAGGGCTAGGTTCAAAAAGGCGGCTGCCAGATTGTTCTTCATAAACTCCCACAAAAACTAGCCATCCCACACAATTTGTCCATCCCGTTTTTCCATATCCGAATGGCCGCCACCCCGGTTCTTGAAGATTCTTCAGACCGCATGAGCCGTGCCTGCCGCACATTGCCGCCCTGTCTGGCGTTCAAGACGTGGGTTTTCCTTTTTATTTTTTCAAATCCTCGGCTATCGAGGCAAATTGCTCAAGCGCTGCCTCCAGATCGTCGGTGATTTCCTGGGCGATGATGTCCGGTGCGGGCAGGTTTGCCGATTCTTCCAGCGCATCATCCTTCAGCCAGAAAATATCAAGATTCGCCTTGTCGCGCTTCGTTAATTCTTCATAGGTGAACGGCTTGAACCGCTCGCTTTCTTTTCGCTCATGGCGGTTCTTTGGATTGTAGCAAGCGAGGAACTCGTCAAGGTCGCTGCGCTTGAGGGTGTTTTCCTTGAGCGTGAAATGCTTGTTCGTGCGCAGGTCATAAATCCAGAGCTTCTGTGTCCAAGGCTTTTCCTGCGCGGGCTTCCGATCAAAGAAAAGCACGTTTGCCTTCACGCCTTGCGCATAGGAGATGCCGGTGGGCAGGCGCAGCAACGTATGCACGTCCGCCATTTTCAGGAACAGCAAAAACGTCAACTGCTCCACATAATCGCCGTAGGACAAACCGTCATCGAGGAGAATGTTGCAGTAGTTCTAAAATTTTTGGACGAGGGCGCTGGGATTGCTCATTTTGCTTTGGGCAATAATTTCCCCAACTGCTGCGTGGCTTCATCTCTGTCAATCGCACTGGCCGCCACCGCGAACGTCAATTCTTCCCATTCCGGTCCGTCGGTGGTTGGCTCGATGCCATTCAGCCGCAAAAACACGATGCACGCGCCCAGCGCCGTCCGCTTATTGCCGTCAACGAACGGATGATTCTTGCAGAGATAAAATAAATACGCCGCCGCCATTTCGGCGATGTCCCGGTAAGGCGACTGCCCGCCGAAACTCGCCTGCGGCGCAGCCACCGCCGATTCCAGCAACGCCAGTTCCCGCACCCCGTCCGAGCCGCCAAATTTCGCGATGGTTTCCGCGTGAATCTCCCGCACGATTTCCACCGTCAGGTGAAAACTATTTTCCGGCGTGGCCTTCATGCCAGCTTCTTCATCGTCCGCGCGTAATCCTTCATAGTCGCCTTGATGACTTTGGACACCTCCTCGCGCGACGGGCGCGGGCGGATGGGCGTGAGCGTGAGCGTGCCGCCCGCGTGAACCTCCACGTTCACCTTGTCGCCGGCCTTCAAGTGCGCCAGTTCCATCAGCGCCGCGTCAAACATCAACCCCTGCGAGTTGCCAATCTTGGAAATTGTTTTAATCATGCTGTTAAACTATGTTTTACACCCGGTTTTGTCAAGCCACTCAGCCTGTGAATGCTTTTTCGGAGGATGGACTGGTGGAGGCCGTGTCAGTGCGCGGGCAATGAATCAGAATACCTCGGCTTTCAAGCCGCTGGTCTCGCGAACGCGCTGGGCGATGCGGGCGAGACTTTTGAGAGGGAGATGGCCGCAGTGGGGATGGGAGGATGGACGATCTGCCGAATAAATTTGAACCAAAGGTATCTGCGCCCCCGCCATTCTTAAATCCCGCAACCGCCCGGCGTAGGCATCAATTTCACCGGGGGATGGCTCCTGGTGATTCAACAAGGGGAAAAGGCTTTGGATGATCACCGGACGCTTGCGAGCCACCAACTGGATGTTTTGAATGATTTTATCAATCATGCAGTTGGGGTGATTGACGCATTGCAGGTAGCTTTCAGAGCCGGCATCAAGTTTTGCCCAAATTTCGTCCTGCGGGGTGAACAACATGAGGCCCGCCTGGACGCGGGGCAGGTCCAATGCGGTGGCGTTGGTGATCAGCGCCAGCTTGAAAAACGGGAATTTCCCGAGGGCGCGCACATGGATGACAGCGCGCAAGGCATCCTGAAAATTGGGGCACAAAGTCGGTTCACCATCACCGCTCAGCGCGACATGGCGCAATTGCATCAGGTCCCGGGGGATTTTGTGGTATTGTGGAAACGAGGAAAGCTCCCCGGAATGGGCCAATTCGAGCATTCGCTGCAATTCCACGGCCATGGTCTCCACGTCCAACTCCTTTTCCACCGCTGGCACCGCCCGGTTAACCTCGCAATACTCGCAATCAAAGTTGCAGAACTTGTCCGGGTTCATGTTGACGCCAATGGACAGGCCGGATGCGCGGGGGGAAATGACCGCGTAAACAAAACGATTGCCAAAGAATTCCCGGGCATTGCCATGCTCAACCGATCCCGGGAAGAAACAAAGCGACGGGGGCAGTCCCGGATTTTCGCCTGGCAGGGTTGAAATCATGGCGGGATGGCGCCGGCCGCCCCGGCATGAGCCTGGATGGACGGGGCCTTGGATTGCGGGCTTGGGGAAAAAACGTTACCCGACCCATGGACAACCAGCACGGGACAAGGCGCCAGGCGGGTGACGTCTGCCGCCACGCTGCCCACAAGGGAATGAATGCGCCCGGTGCGCCCGCGGGTGGACATGATGATCATGCCGACATTTTCCTCCCGGGCGGCATTGATAATCTCGATGGAGGTGGCGCCCCGCCGCAGCGCCAACTTTTTTTGCACCCCGGAAGGAACGCATTTTTGAACCCATGCCGCCAGTTGCTTTTTCATCCGGGCGCGCAACTCGTCCTCCTGCAATGGATCATAGCCATCCATCTCAAATGCCCACGGCAGGTCATAATGAGGCGCCAGAACATGCAGAAAAATGATTTGCGCCCCGAACAGTTTGGCGAATGGAAGGGCGTATTCCAAAGCCCGCGAGGAGCAATCCGAAAAATCCACCGGCACCAGAATGCGCTTCAAATGAAAACCTGAAAACGCGGGGACAGCATGGCGGCAACATTTCAAATTGGGGCAAACATCGCGGTTTGGCAGCGGCTGTCCCCGTTTTTTGGAAATAGTCCTCATGTTTTTAAATCAATGTCAGCCTTGAAACACCACAGAAGAGGGGCACATGGCGGAGGACTTGGATGGTCGCCCGGCGACGCCCAACTTCCGAGCGAGTCACGTGTTGGCCTGTTTGTCTCTGAAACGATTTTGGTCAAGGCTCTCATGATTGTTTTGCGCCTGCCCATTCCACGGATTCACTGCCTGATGGTACACTGCCTGCGATTGGCAGAACCGGCTTCCCGCTTTTTGCCGGGGATGCATCGTTATTTGGCGAATTTGAAGCTTATGGCCTGTCTGAAAAATGGGAAGGGTGCTGCGGCCGGGGATTTTGGCCCCGGGCGAGGCGGAGCCGCAGTCATCATCTGGGCGGCTGCTGCGGAGTGACGGCGGGGCTTTGCGGAGTTTGTTCGCGCCAGCCACCTCCCAGGACCTGATAAAGGTTGATCAAACTTGTCAGGCGGGCATATTGGGATTGAATCAAATTTTGCCTTGCGGCATCCAGTGTTTGGCGGGCGGCCAGGACATCCAAGGCGCTGTTAATGCCACTGTGGAGCCCGGCGCTGGTCAATTGATAGGTTTGTTCGCTGGCCCTCAATTGGGCTTGGTTGGCTTCAAGTTGCGTCCTGACCGTGGCACGCACCGCCAAGGCATCTGCGACCTCCCTAAAGGCGCTCTGGACGGCAGATTTATAATTGGCCACGTCCATTTGTTCGACAGCGCGGGAGGCTTTGAGTTGATTCCAGATCGTGTCGGCGCTGAAAATGGGCCAGTTCACCTGGGGCGCAAATGTCCAGGTCTGGGAACCAGGCGCAAACAGGCTGCCGAGCGCGGTGCTGGAGGTGCCTCCCGAGCCTGTCAGGGTGATGGATGGAAAAAAGGCTGCACGCGCGGCGCCAATGTTGGCGTTGGCGGCCTTGAGTTGGTGCTCGGCCTCCAGGACATCCGGTCGGCGGACCAGTAAATCCGAGGGCAAACCCGACGGAATATCGGCAAGGCATGACTGGGGGTCAAAAGAGCTTTGCGCGGGAATGTTCCCAGGCAAGGGCTGGCCGACCAGGAGAACCAGGTTGTCCTGGGCCAGGGCGAGCTGTTGGGTGTAGGCAGCGACCTGGTTGCGCGCCGTTTGCTCCTGATTGACTGCGGAATTCACATCCACTTGCGTGAGCACGCCCGATTCAAAACTCCTTCGCGTCAGAAACAGCGCCTGATGGGCTGCATTCAATCCACCGCGGGCCACATTTAATTGGCGGGTGGCCTGCTGCACCGTAAAATAGGCCTCCGCCACTTGGGCCACCAGGGCTATCTGCGCGCTTCTCCGCGCTTCCCGGCTGGCAAAATAAGTTTCCAAAGCCTGTTGATTCAGGCTGCGGACCTGGCCAAACAAATCCAATTCATAGGAAGTGACACCCAAATCCACCGTGTATTGATTATAAGAAATGGCTTGTCCGCCGCCGAAAATATTGGGGATGCGCTGGCTCTCCTCCGAGGCACCCGCCATCACGGAGGGGATCAGGTTATTGCGCTGCACCCGGTAGAGGTCCCGGGTTTGTTCCACGTTGAAGGTGGCCGCCTGCAAATTGGGATTATTGGTCAAGGCCAGTCCAATCAACTCCTGGAGCCTGGCATCACGAAAAAAATCGCGCCAGCCAATGTCTGCTGCCGGCCCGTGCGAAGCGCGGTCAGGTTCCGGCGCATATCCGGGAACCTTGGGCCAGGCCGGGGCCAGGCCTGGTTCGGGACGGTGATAAGCTGGCACCATGGTGCAACCGGCAGTGGCCAGCAAAAGCAATGCAATGATGGGTATTGGCGTAGGTCTCATGACTTGCCGGGGTTGGCCATTTCATTTCCTGCTCCTCCGGACTGACTTGAAAAATCCCTCTCCTGCCGGCTCTTGAAAACACGCCGGACGAGAACGTAAAATGCCGGAACAAAAAACACGGCGAGGAGGGTGGCAGACAGCATGCCGCCAATCACACCGGTGCCGAGGTCATGACGGCTGGCAGCCCCGGCACCCGTGCTCACCGCCAAGGGCATCACCCCGAGGATGAAGGCAAAGGAAGTCATCAGGATGGGCCGCAAACGCAGGCGGACTGCGGTGAGTGTGGCTTCCCTCAAAGCCATTCCCTGGGCCTGAAGATCCTTGGCAAACTCCACAATGAGGATGGCGTTTTTGGCGGAGAGACCAATGATGGTAAGAAGTCCGACCTTGAAAAACACGTCATCAGGCAGCCCGCGCACTGTGGCTCCCAGCAATGCGCCAATGACCCCCAGGGGAACCACGAGAATAACAGCCAGCGGAATGGCCCAATTCTCATAAAGGGCGGCCAAAGCGAGATAAACCACCAGGATGGACAGGGAAAGCAGCAGGGGCGCCTGCCTGGCTGACAATTGTTCCTGAAAAGATTGACCGGTCCATTCGTACCCGAAACCGGCAGGTAATTTTGCAACCAGACCGGCCATGTCATCCATCGCCTGGCCCAGGCTGACATGCGCCGCAGGGTTGCCGATGATTTCGAGCGCAGGAAATCCATTGTAATGCTGCAAGGCCGGCGAGGCATGTATCCAGTGAAAAGAGACCAACTCCGAGAGGGGCACCATGGCGCCATTGGCGGCCCGGACAAAAGCTTTGCCCAGGTCCTGCGGCAACATCCGGTACGGGGCATCCATTTGCGCAATGACCTGATCCACGCGGTTGCCATTGATAAAATTATTGATGTAAAAGGATCCGAAATAAGTGGTGAGGGCGGTGTTCAAGTCCGCATAGGAGACACCCATGGCGCCGGCCTTGATCTTGTCCACGTCCAGTTTTAATTCCGGTGTATCCTCCAGCCCCTGCATTTGCACCTGAACAAGGTCCTGGTTGGTGGCAGCCATGGCGAGCAGTTGGTTTTTGGCCAGCATCAATTGGGCATGCCCCAAGCCTCCCTGGTCCTCGAGTTCCATGTCAAACCCGGACGCAAAACCCAGTTCCGGTATGGGCGGCGGGTTGAGGGGGTAAATAAAGGCATCCCGCACCTGGCTCAAGGCCATGAAGGCCCTTGCGATGACCGCCTGAACTGAGTGATCCGCTCCCGGCCGCTCGCTCCATGGTTTCAAATGAATGAATGCAATCGCGGAATTTTGGGCCTGGCCATTGAAACTGAAACCTGCGACCTCAATCGCGTCGGTCACTTCAGATTGCGACCGGTAATATTCGTCCACCTGCTTCAAGACCTGCTCGGTGCGCTGCTGCGTGGCGCCCACCGGCAGTTGAATGCTGTTGATCAGGTAGCCCTGGTCCTCCGCCGGCAGAAAAGCGGAGGGCAGGCGCACAAAAAGCCAGGCCACTGCGGCCACCACTGCCGCGTAGGCGATCATTTGCAAGGGGGCACGGGCGATGATGCGCCCGACCCAGCCTTCATAGCGGTGGGTTGCCGCAGCAAAGGTGCGGTTCCACCAACCCCAGACGCCCCGTTTCTCCGTATGATGCCCTTTTTCAACCGGCGGAAGCAGGGAGGCGCACAAAGCCGGCGTGAGGGTCATGGCCAGGAAAATGGAAAAACTCATGCACGAAACGAGGGACAGGGAAAACTGCCGGTAAATGGCGCCAACCGAGCCGCCAAAAAACGCCATGGGAATGAAAACCGCCGTAAGCACCAGGGTGATGGCAATCAGCGCTCCAGTGATCTGCTGCATGGCCTTGCGGGTGGCCTCGCGAGGCGACAATCCCTCCTCGTTCATGATGCGCTCCACATTTTCAGTCACCACGATGGCATCATCCACCAGGATGCCAATGGCCAGGACCAGTCCGAACAAGGTGAGGACATTGATGGAAAAACCCAGGATATACATCAGTGCAAACGACCCGAGCAGGGCCACCGGCACGACAATGGTGGGAATGAAGGCCGTGCGCAGGTTTTGAAGAAAAAAATAAATGATCAGGAACACCATGACCACGGCTTCGATCAGGGTTTTAACCACCTCATGGACGGAGGCGGTGATGAACTCGGTTGAGTCATAGGGGAAATCCACGCGCAAACCAGCAGGAAAGAAGGTGGAGAGCTGCTGGATTCGGGCACGCACAGCGTCTGCGGTGGCCAGGGCATTGGCGCCCGGTTCCAGCCGTATGCCGACTGCTGCAGCCAGCCGGCCATTCACATGCACCTGGGTGGTATAGCTCTGGCCCGCCAACTCGATCCGGGCCACATCACGGAGGAAAACCCGTGATCCATCCGGGTTGACGCGCAGGAGTATGGCGCCAAACTCATCCGGCGAGACCAGTGTGCTCTGGCCCTGGACAGTGACATTGAGTTCCTGTCCCTTCACGGCCGGCAGCATGCCGAGCTGTCCCACGGGCACCTCGGCATTCTGGGCTTCCACCGCACTGACGACATCGCCGGCAGTGATTCCATAGCCCTCCATTTTATTGGGATTGAGCCAGAGACGCATGGCGTAGTAGGTGCCAAAGAGGTCCGCCTCGCCGACCCCGCTGACGCGCCGGATGGGATCAAGGATGGTGGCAGAGATGAAATTGCCCAAGGCTATGTCGCTGATGTTGTTGGTGGAGGACAGGGCGAAAAACATCAAAAAATTGTGGGTGGACTTGGTGACAATCACACCCGATTGCTGCACGGTCAGCGGCAGGCTGGGGGTGGCCAGTTGCAGTTTGTTTTGGACCTGGACCTGAGCCAGGTCCGGATCCGTGCCCGGCTGGAAATATAATTGAACCTGGCATTGCCCGCTGGAACTGCTGCTGGAGGACACGTACAAAAGATGATCCAGCCCGCTCATCTGCTCCTCGATCACCTCCGTCACGGTGTTTTGGACCGTCTCGGCAGAGGCGCCCGCATAATTGGCGGTGATGGAGATGGAAGGAGGGGCCACGCTGGGATACTCGGCCACGGGTAGATGCACCAGAGCCATCATGCCGGCCATCATGATGAACAATGAAATGACCCAGGCAAAAATCGGGCGGTCTATGAAGAATTTTGGCATTTGCGGGTGAACCCTCTACGGTTGAGCTGCCGGTTGCGCGGAGCCGGCGGAGGAGCCGGCGGGAATGGGAACCACCGTCATGCCAGGCTGCGCCCTCTGGAATCCGTCCACCATGATTTGCTGGCCTGCCTCAAGGCCACCCTGGATGATCCAATCCCCTCCAACCGCATCGCCCAGGACCACGGGCTGAGCTTTCACCTGGTTGGACACCACCAGCATCACCGCAGCCGTGCCATCCAGATTGATAGTCACAGCAGGTTGTGGAACGAGGATGGTTTGAGCCGAGACAGCCTGGACCAATCGGCCCTCGACAAACATCCCCGGCAACAACAAGCCTTCCGGATTGGGAAATTCGGTCCGCAAGGTGATCATTCCACTGCTCGTGTTCACGCTCACATCGCTAAAGAGCAAATGACCTGGATGCTCGTAAATGGAACCATCCGGCAGCTTCAAAGCCACGGTTGCATCGCCCGCATCGGGATTTGTCCATTGGCCATCGGCGATTTGTTGTTTTAATTTCAAAGCCCCGGCGGCAGGTTCCGTCAAATCCACATAAACCGGGTCCATTTTTTGGATCACTGCCATGGGGGTTGCGGCGCTTTGGCTGACCAGCGCGCCCTCAGTGACCAGGGCGGGACCAATGCGTCCGCCAATGGGAGCCGTCACCGAACAATAACCCAGGTTGATTTCAGCGATTTTTTCCGCGGCGCGCGCCGCTGCCACACCAGCCACTGCTTGGGCGGCAGCGGCAATGGCGTTGTCGTAATTCTGCCGGCTCACGGCATTGATTCCCATGAGCGGCTTGTACCGTTTGGCCAGCCATTCCGCCTGGGTTTTGCCCGCCTCATTTTGGGCAACCGTTGCCCTGGCGCTTTCCAGCGCGGCCTTGTACGGGGCCGGGTCAATTTGGTAAAGAAGCTGGCCAGCCCGCACATAAGCGCCCTGTTCAAAATTCCGATGCAACACCACCCCATCCACCCGGGCGTTGACTTGGGCAATCTCCACCGGCTCCACGCGCCCCGGAAATTCATTGGTCAGGGACAGGGCCCGGGGTTGAACGGTCACGACACCCACTTGTGGCGGAGGCATGGCGCCGCCAACCGGCTGGCTGCCCCCGCAACCGGTGATGCCCATCAACGCCAGGGCAAAAACCACGGCGATGAGAAACCTCGGTTGCAGCCGACCATACTGAGGCCGGTCATTTCCTGGCAGAATCAAATGAGTATTCATCCGTCCTCAGTGTTGATTGATTTTTTTCAAACCTTTCCTTTCAAATCATTTCAAACGACAACCGGCGCCGCGCTTGCCATGCCAAGCCTCCTGATGCCTGATGTGCAGATGCGGCGCTTGCAACACGGCCTTAGATGAACCCGGTCATTAGGCAAAACCTTTTTCCGCTTGCATGGCTTAAAATCCCAAATTCAAGGAACCGGCGTCAAATGGAATTTTGGATAAAACCTGAGCGTGAACAAAATGAGAAGCCCAAGCTTCGGACCAAAGACTGACCAGGCAGGAACGACGGCGGGGAATTATAAAGAATGTCCAAATGAAAAAAGCGAATCCGACCCGCATGTCCATTTCTTGTTCGGATCGCTTATGCAAACAGCAAGCATGAAGGCGCGGCCACCCAGCCTCCAGCCAAACCTGGTGGCTTTCGTAAGCCACAAGTTAAGCGCGGCAAAAATCAAATAATGACTGGTTCCGAGCTTTTCTTGGAGCGGTTTAAGCTCGAAGGCCTGTCCTCCTTGACCCAATCGCCCTCCTCTTCGGCAAGGTTTTCATCAGGAATGCGCATGGCATAGAAGGAGCGCCACACAAAAACCAAAGCAAGCAGGAAAAAGAAAAGCCCGATGCCCCATTTGAGCCATTCATTCGACATGGTCACGGCGATTTCCACGGCCAGCAGGCCGAAAAGGGTGGTGAATTTGATGACCGGATTGAGAGCCACCGATGAAGTGTCCTTGAATGGATCCCCCACCGTGTCGCCCACCACGGTGGCGGCATGCAGGTCGGTGCTCTTTTTACGGAGCACAACTTCGACGATTTTCTTGGCATTGTCCCAAGCTCCACCGGCATTGGCCATAAAGATGGCTTGAAACAGGCCAAAGAAGGCAATCCCAATCAAGTAACCGATGAAAAAATAGGGGTTGAAAAAAGCAAAAGAGAGGGCAAAACAAAAGACAACGATAAAAATATTCCACATTCCCTTCTGGGCATAAACCGTGCAGATGCGGACGACCTCCTTGGAGTCCGCCTCGGAGGCGGCATGAACGTGAAGATTGAGGTGTTTTTTGATGAAGACGACGGCGCGGTAGGAACCGGTGACGACCGCCTGGGTGCTGGCGCCCGTAAACCAATACACCACCGCCCCACCCAGCAGGAGGCCAAGAATGATTTCCGGCTGGACGAGGCTCAAATGCGCCATCACGCCGCCAAACATATTCTCGAGCAGGATGATGATACCGAAAACCATGGTGGTGGCGCCCACCACTGCCGTACCTATGAGAACAGGTTTGGCAGTGGCTTTGAAGGTGTTGCCGCATCCATCCCCTTTTTCGAGCAGAAATTTGGCATTTTCAAAATCCGGGTCAAACCCGAATTTGTCACGAATATCATCCTCGATGCCCTCGAGAGACTCAATGCGGCTCAACTCATAAACTGACTGGGCATTGTCTGTGACAGGCCCATAACTGTCCACGGCGATGGTGACCGGCCCCATGCCAAGAAACCCAAAAGCCACGAGGCCAAAGGCAAAAATGGGCGCAGCGAACTTGAATTGCCCGGGCATCAAGGCCAGGATGGGCGAGCCTGCGTAGGACGACAGCAAGGAGGCGACCAGCATCAAGGCTGCAATGCACAGGCCCATCCAAAATGCGGAAAAATTGCCCGCCACCAACCCCGCGAGAATATTCAGGGATGCGCCGCCGTGTTTTGAGCAGGTGGTGACCTCTTTCACATGCTGGCAATTCATGCTGGTAAAAATCTTGGTCATTTCAGGTATGAGGGCCCCGGCCACTGTCCCGCAGGAAATGATTGCGGAGAGAACCCACCAGAGATTGGGGTCAAACCCGGTCTGGCGGCCCAATAGAAACCAACTGGCGGTGAAGGTCACAAGAATGGAAACCGCCGAGGTCACCCAGACCAGCAGGGTCAGGGGGGACTCAAAATCGAAATCCTTTCGTCCGCTGAAACGCGCGTGTGAGAGGGCGCCGTTCAGAAAATAAGAAAGAATGGAGGTGGCAATCATGAGGGCGCGCATGGTGAAAAGCCAGATGATCAGGGTGGCGCACTCATCCGGCTTGGACGCCAGTGCCAGCGCGAGGAAGGCGATCAACGCCACGCCGGTCACTCCATAAGTCTCAAAACCATCCGCCGTTGGCCCCACGCTGTCGCCCGCATTATCACCGGTGCAATCAGCTATCACTCCCGGGTTTTTGGGGTCATCCTCCGGCAATTTGAAGATGATTTTCATGAGGTC
Organism: bacterium; assembly: GCA_021817945.1. GTDB lineage: Bacteria > Verrucomicrobiota > Verrucomicrobiia > Limisphaerales > UBA11358 > UBA11358. Next base: position 103,205 of record JAKAFL010000003.1, read on the forward strand.
TGAGCCGATGTCAGCGATTTTGGTGAAAATGCCTCCGCAGATGCGGAGAACCGATGCGCCGAGGGATTCACCAATTGCGAACCCGATGAAACAGGGCCCCGCGAGGTTTCGCGGCAGGAATACCAGGATGCAAATCATGAAAAACAACTCCACACAAACCAGGAGCAACCCCACGCTCATGCCTGAACGCAAGGGAATCCCGAGGGTCAACAGCGGGTTTCCGCGCAGGGCTGAAAACGCGGTGCGCGAATTGGCGATGGTGTTGATGCGGATGCCGAACCAGGCCACGGCGCCGCTGCCATTGATGCCCAACAACGAAGCCACCAGAATCACAGCCACGCTTCCGTAGCCCATATGTTCCAATCCGCGAAAATAAAAAAACATGCACCCGCCCACCAGCAGCCAGATTCCCGCGAGAAACCTGCCCTGCTGCAACAGATAAGTTTTGCACGTCTCCCAAATCATGGCAGACACGCGGGCCATGCAATCATGCACTGGCAGCATCCGGGTTTGATGATACTGGAACAATCCAAACCCCATGCCCACGACGCACATGGCCAGTCCAAAATACATCAGTAGGACGCCGCTCAAGCCATCCAGCCCGGCAAAGTGGATATTTGTCAGGCGGGGGATTTTGATATCAGCATCGCCGGCGTGGGAGCCAAGGGTAGAAAATATTAACACAAGGGGCGGAAGCGCGGCGCGCAGCAATTTGGTTGTTTTCATGTTTGGTCTGGAAAAAGTTAAACCATGATTTCATGATAATCCTTTCCGGGCGTTGGTTCTTAACCTGGATTGTTTTTTATTCGTTATATCTTGTGCATCCAAAAGCCGGGAAACACCCCGCGACCCGCCTTGAGCGCCTCGCCTCCCTGCCTCACGCACCCCGTCCAGGGGCCAGGATCGGACACCCCGGCATTTCAGGCGGTTGAAATGGATTGAACCGGTTATTTGCGATCCCCCTCCGCCTGTGCCTGGAGCGCTCACGGGATCATATCTCCATTTTTGGGATATTCCATAATCATGACTCCTGCTGAAACGGTTCAAGGCACTTGGGGCATGTCGAGGCTGTGGAGAATGATTTCTGCGAAAAAGAGAATTGGCCGGACCTGAACAAGGCCAAAAAAGACGGTTTTGCCTGATCCCTGTCAAACCAACAAACCCGCGCGACGCCCATTTTTAAAATCCTAGGCGAATAAAATCTCCGGACGATCCAAAGCGGGACGCCGGGCAAGTTCACGGAGAGAGCGCTCGAAGGTTTCCTCTGGGGTGCCCGCAGCTTCGATGGAGACCAGCAATTCTCTCCGCCGATAAAATCTTTTCAACGGTTCGGCATTTTTGGCATAGGCCTTGAGCCTCATCCGGATGGATTCAGGCCGGTCATCCTCTCTCTGCAACAGCGCAGCGCCGCAGTGGTCGCAAATGCCCGGTTTTTTGGGGGGTAATGACTTCAGATGGAAAACCGCCGCGCAGGAGGGACAAGTTCGGCGCCCGGAAAGACGGGAAATTATTTCCCTGAGCGGCAACTTGTAATCCAGGACTGCATCCAATTGCAGGCTGTTATTCTCCAGAATGGCCGCCAGAACGCGGGCTTGAGCCACGGTGCGGGGAAATCCATCCAGCAAAAAACCACCCCCGCACCTGAGACATTTCAGGCGTTCCATGATCAGGCTGACCACCGTTTGATCCGGAACGAGCTGGCCCTGTCTCATGAATTCCAGCGCGTGAGACATTGCGGGACTCAGCGGGTCATGGCCGCATTTTCCTGCCGCGCGAAAAACATCGCCCAAGGAAAGATGGCAGGCACCAAAATGGCGGCTGAGCAACTCGGCCTGGGTTCCCTTGCCCACGCCTGGGGCTCCCAGCAGGACAAAACGCCTGGGACAAGGCTGATCGGCGCCCGGATCCGAACAAACTGCATTGCCACCATGAAGCCAGGCGGCATGGTCATTTTTCGCATTCATATCAGCGAGAATGACTCCTTTTTCATTCCCCCGCTACACAAGGATTGGCGATAAGGCATCGCGTTTTGGCCCATGAAGCGCAAACGATTCCGCTCCGCCCTTGGTTATTGGGCAGGCCTGTAACTGCAAATGGCCCTCATGTATTGGGCGCGCTCGAATTCACTCGGGGAGGCGCAGTTTTTCTGACTCAAACTGCCCTTAAGCTGCGCCACCGACTCGTACTCGTGCTTTTCCATCCATTCGACCAAATCCCGCTCGATCACCTGGACGTGGCGTAAACCATGCCGCATCAACGTGGAACAAAGCATGGTCACATCCGCCCCGGCCAGAAGCATTTTCAATGCGTCGGAGCCGCGGTGGATGCCGCTGGTGGCCGCCAGGCTTGCCCGGATTTTTCCATGAAGAATGGCAATCCACCGCAGCGGCAGGCGCATGGCCATGGGAGTGCTCAAGAGGATGTTTGGCTCAATTTCCATTGATTCCAAATCAATATCAGGCTGGTAAAAGCGATTGAACATCACCAACCCGTCCGCCCCGGCCAAGTCAAAACTTCGCGCCATGTTGGCAAAATTACTGAAAAACGGGCTTAGTTTCACTGCCACGGGAATGGCGACCACCTCCTTGACGGCTTGCAGAATCTCGAGGTAGGTCATTTCCACTTCAGCGCCGGAAACCAGCGGGTCTGTGGGAATATGATAGATATTCAATTCCAGCGCATCCGCGCCAGCACCCTGGATCTGCCTGGCGTACTCGATCCATCCGCCAATGGATGTTCCATTTAAACTGGCTATCACCGGCATTCGAACGGCTTTCTTTGCCTGCGCAATATGCCCAAGATACTCCTCGGGTCCGAGCCGGTAATCCCTGCAGTCGGGAAAGTAATTCAATGCTTCCGGGAAACTCTCCGTCCCCTGCTCCATTCTTTCGTGAAGCTCCAGCCGGTCAGAGCGGAATTGTTCCTCAAAAATGGAATACAACACCACCGCGCTTGCGCCGGCATCTTCCATGCGCCGGATATCATCCAATTCCTCAGACAAGGGTGAGGCGCTGACAACCAGCGGTGTCCGAAGTTTTAATCCCAGGTATGTGGTGCTCAGGTCCATAATGTTTGGGCGTCAGGATTCAGGCTGTTTTTCGTGTGCGGAGGCCGAAAGGCTGGCCGTGGTAATAATTGGCGGCTCGGCCGGTGCAGCCGCATCCTGCACATGACGTGCGGCCAGGAATTGGTAGAATTTCCACCGGCGGTCGGCATCCGCCTGGGCATTCGCAAAGAATTTTCGGGCTTCCTCCGGTTTGGTTTTCGTGAGCATTTTAAACCGGTTTTCTGAAAGCATGAAATCCTTCACCTTGGTTTTGGGAGCGCTGGAATCCAGTTGCAGGGGGTTTTCACCGCGCTCCGCCCTGCGCGGGTCAAAGCGGTATAACAACCATTGGCCGGACTCGACCGCCAGTTTTTGCTGGCGCGCACCCACGCCTTGGTCCAGGAGGATGCCGTGCGCGATGCAGTGGCTGTAGGCGATGATCAGGGACGGGCCCGGGTAGGATTCCGCCTCCACAAAAGCCTTGAGCGTCTGCTCGTCCCTGGCACCGAGGGCAACGCTGGCCACGTACACATTGCCGTAACTCATGGCGATCAACCCAAGGTCCTTCTTGCCGGCGGGTTTGCCGCCGGCTGCAAACTTTGCCACGGCGCCGCGGGGGGTGGACTTGCTCATCTGCCCGCCGGTGTTGGAATACACTTCCGTGTCCAGCACCAGCACGTTCACCTTGCGTCCGCTGGCAAGGACATGGTCCAACCCGCCGTAACCGATATCGTAAGCCCAGCCATCCCCGCCCACGATCCACACGCTTTTTTTGACCAGATGTCCGGCAAGGGTCAAAAGACGCCGCGCCCCGGGCGTGTCCATGAGGGACAATTTTTTCTTCAATACCGCGACACGCTCACGCTGCTCATGGATGGCAGCCTCATCATTTTGAACTGCGGACAAAATCTGCCCGGCCAGTTCCTCCCCAACCGCCGGAGCCAGTTGGCGGAGACAATGAGCCGCCTGTTCCGCCTGTTGGTCCAGGGACACGCGATAACCCAAACCGAACTCGGCATTGTCCTCAAACAAGGAATTGCACCAGGCCGGCCCCTGCCCCGAGGCATTGCAGGCATAAGGGGTCGTGGGCAGGTTGCCTCCGTAGATGGAGGAACAACCCGTGGCATTGGCGATCAACGCGCGGTCGCCATACAACTGGGTCAGAAGCTTGATGTAGGGCGTCTCACCGCAACCAGAGCACGCGCCACTGAATTCAAACAGGGGCTGCATGATCTGTTGCGAGCGCAGCGTGGTAAGCTTGAGTCCTCTCCTGTCCATTTCTGGAAGCCTTGTGAAGAAATCCCAGTTACCCCGTTCAGACATCCGCAAGGGTTCCTGGGGCCTCATGTTGATGGCCTTCAGGCGGCTTTCTGTCTTGCTTCGGGCAGGGCAGATTTCCACGCACAACGAACAGCCCGTGCAATCCTCAGGCGCCACTTGCAGGGTGAATTTCAAGCCCTTCCACTCAGGGAGTCGCGCGGCCGTGGATTTGAAGGTTTCGGGCGCGCTGACGAGCCGCTCCGGCGCATACACCTTGGCACGAATAGTCGCATGCGGGCAAATGGCCACGCATTTCAGGCATTGGATGCAGAGGGATTCGTCCCAGACTGGAATGTCCTGGGCCAGGTTTCGCTTTTCATACCGGGCCGTGGCCGTGGGAAAGGTGCCGTCTGCGGGAAATGCACTCACGGGCAATTCATCGCCCAGGCCCGACGCGAGTTTCGCGAGGATGTTTTGCACAAAAGGCGGCGCATCCGGCGACATGACCGGCTGAAGTGGGCCGGTGCCGTTCCTGGCCAGGTTTTCCAGGGGCACCTCATGCAAATGGGCCAGGGTGTTGTCCACCGCCTGCAAATTCATGTTCACCACCTCCTGCCCCTTTTTGCCGTAGGTCTTGCGGATGGATTTTTTGATGGCCTCGATCGCCTCATCCTTGGGCAGCACCCCGGAAAGCGCAAAAAAGCAGACCTGCATGATGACGTTGATTCGACCTCCCATGCCGCTTTCGCGGGCCACCCGGTTGGCATTGATCACGTAAAAGGCGGCCTTTTTGGCCAGCAACGAATCCTGCACGGGGGTGGGCAGGCGGGCCCAAACCTCCTCCGGCGCATGCGGAGAGTTCAAAAGAAAAACCCCGCCCGGCTCAAGCCCGCGAAGCATCTCAAACCGGTCAAGGAAAACCGGCTGGTGGCAGGCCACAAAATTGGCCCTGGAAATGAGGTAGGTGGACCGGATCGGAGCCGGCCCAAAACGCAGGTGGGACACGGTCATGGACCCGGATTTCTTGGAGTCGTAAACAAAATATCCCTGGGCAAAATTTTGGGTTTCCTCGCCAATGATCTTGATGGAATTTTTATTGGCGCCTACCGTGCCATCCGCGCCCAGACCATAGAAAAGAGCGCGGACCACCCTGTCCGGCTCAATGGAAAAGTCCGGGTCGAAAGGCAGGCTGGTCATCGAGACATCGTCAAGAATTCCAATGGTAAAATGGTTTCTGGGGGTGCCGGAGAGATTGTCCAAAACCGCCTTGACCATGGCCGGGGTGAATTCCTTGGAGGAAAGCCCATAGCGCCCGGCCACCACCACCGGCATGGACTTCAAGGGCGAACCGCCACTGGCGATGGACTCCATCAGGGAGGTCAGGCAATCCTGATACAACGGCTCCCCGGGTGCGCCCGGTTCCTTGGTGCGATCCAGCACGGCTATTTTTCTGACCCCGGGTGGAAGAGCCGCCACGAAGCGTTCCCCATCAAAGGGACGGTAAAGGCGAACTTTGACCAGGCCCACTTTTTCGCCACGGGCACACAAGTGCTGCACCGTCTCGTGGGCCGCCTCGCATCCTGACCCCATCAAAACCAAAACCCGCTCGGCATCGGGCGCGCCCACATAGTCAAACAAATGATAACTGCGCCCGGTTAGAAGCGCGAACTGATCCATTGCCTTTTGAACAGCACCGGGGCAGGCAGCGTAAAACAAATTGGCCGCCTCGCGGCCTTGGAAGTAGGCATCCGGGTTTTGGGCGGTTCCGCGCAGGACCGGGGCATCCGGTGTCAGCGCCCGCGCCCGCTGGGCCGCGATAAGCTCCTCATCCATCATCGCGCGCATCACCTCTTCATCCAAAATTTCGATTTTTGAGACCTCATGGGATGTTCTGAAACCGTCAAAGAAATGAATAAAGGGCAAACGCGACCGCAACGAGGCGGCCTGGGAGATCAATGCAAAATCCATGGTTTCCTGCACGGAAGCCGCCCCAAGCATCGCCCACCCTGTGCTTCGGCAAGCCATGATGTCACTGTGATCCCCGAAAATGGAAAGCGCATGGGCCGCCACCGTCCGGGCGGTGACATGAAACACTGTCGGCAACAACTCCCCGGCTATTTTGAACATGTTGGGGATCATCAGGAGCAGTCCCTGCGAGGCAGTGAACGTGGAGCTGATGGACCCGGTCTGCAACATGCCGTGAACGGCGCCCACCGCGCCTCCCTCGCTTTGCATCTCCACCATGGCAGGAGTGGAACCCCACAGGTTCTTTTTCCCCTCGGACGCCCATTGGTCGCACCACTCTGCAATGGGCGAGGAGGGAGTGATGGGATAAATGGCCATGGCCTCATTCAGGCGAAAGGCCACATAAGCCGCGGCTTCATTGCCGTCCAAGGTCTTCCAAACGGGCTGGTTTTTCTTTTCGCCTTCGTTGCAAGGAATGTACGGCGCGCTCGGTGCGGTTTGCATATTTAATAAGTGTATTCAGCCACAAAATCTGTGTTATGGCGGTCGTACCCGACCTTGAACCCGGCCTTTTTGCTGACGTGCTGCATGGCATGGTTGTCCGCCATGATGAATGCGCCAAGCCGGTCGAGCTTTTCATCGCGTCCAATCCGTACCAGGCGCTTGAGCAATTCCGTGCCGATGCCCTGTCTTTGCCAGCGGTCGCTGATCAACAGGGCAAATTCCCCGTCATTCAACCCACGAACCTTGCTTAATCGCCCAACACCCAGGATTTCCGCACGGCCATCGGACTGCTCATGCTCCACAACCAGGGCGATTTCGCGTTCGTAGTCATTGAAGCAAATCCGGGTCAACCGATCGTGCGCGATGCGTTCATCCAGCTTCAATTGGGAGAAGTACCTCTGATACACGCTTTGCTCCGAGAGGGTTTTATGGAAATTCACCATCAGGGGCTCATCCTCGGGGCGGATGGGGCGCACCGTCACTGCGGTGCCGTTGCGGAGTTTCCATGCGGAGACATACTGGGCCGGGTAAGGGCGGATGGCCGGCCTTGGGAGCTTGTCCGCGGGGATGTCCAAAGGATGAAGGACAACGCGGGCATCCAGAGCCAGCAAGCGTTCCGGGGAGGCCAGAAGGGGATTGATGTCCATTTCCGCTATCCAGGGCTGTTCCACCACCAAGTGACTGAAGCGGACCAGCAGTTCATCCAGGGCGGCCAGGGGCACCGGAGACCTGCCACGCACCCCCTTGAGCGCATTGTAAATGCGGGTCTGCTCCACCATGCGCCGGGCCAGCGTGGCGTTCAATGGTGGCAGGGCCAGGGCACGGTCCTTGAAAACCTCCACCAACTGGCCTCCGCCCCCAAACAAAAGCACCGGGCCAAATTGCGGGTCTATGCTGCTCCCCATGATCAACTCGTATCCGTCCAGCTTGATCATGGGCTGAACAGTGACTCCCAGAAAATGTTCCTCTCCCGCCTTGCTTCGCACGCCTTCCGCAATCCTCTTCCAGGCGTTTCTCACGTCATCCGGGGTTCCCAGGTTCAATTGCACCCCATTCACATCCGTCTTATGGGTGATCGTTTCGGAAAATAATTTAAGAACGACAGGGAAACCCATTTTTTGGGCCGTTTTAACCGCCTCCGCCTCGGATTTGGCCACGTGGGTTTCCACGGTGGGGATGCCGTATAGTGCGAGGATTTGCTTGGATTCAAACTCCGTGAGAAGGGTTCGTCCGGTTTCCCGGACTTGCCGTATCAAAGCCTCGGCCTTGGCGCGCGGTGAGCCGCGGCCATGATCCAGCGCCAGAAGCGCTGGGGTCTCATACAACGCCTTCAGGTTCTGGCTATAGCGCCACATGTATTGAAAAGCCCGCGCCGCAGTGTCTGGATAAGCAAAAGTTGGAATGCCGGCATCATTCAAAATCGCCTCGCCGGGGCCGGTTTCCTTACCGCCCATCCAACTTGCCAAAACCGGCTTGGAATCCAGCCGCGCATAGGGTTTGATCTGCTCCGCCGTGCCGGTCGGGTCGGTCATGGCCTGGGGCGTGAGGATCACCAGCACGCCATTGCAGTTCGGGTCCTGCGCCGCGATCCCGACCGCCTTGGCGTAGGTGGCAGGACCGGCATCGCCCAGGATATCCACCGGGTTGTTCCGGCTCCAATGCGGCGGCAGCAATTGGTTGAACGCGTCATATGTTTTCGGGGACAGTTCCGTGAGTTTGCCCCCGCTGCCAACAAGCATGTCTGTAGCCAGCACGCCGGGTCCGCCCGCATTGGTAACAATGGTCAGGTTCGGGCCCAGCGGACGCGGCTGCTTGCCCAGCACCTCAGCCATGTGAAAAAGTTCCGCGATGGTGTTGACACGCAAAACCCCGGCACGCCGGAATGCAGCCTCCAACACCTCATCGCTGCCAGTCAGGGAACCGGTATGGGAGGCCGCCGCCTTCGCCGCCTGCTCCGTGCGGCCAGGCTTGATAATAATGATCGGCTTGGTCAGCGCCACCTCCCGCGCGGCAGACAAAAATTCGCGGGCGTTGCCGATTGTTTCCATGTAAATCACGATGCTTTTCGTGTTCGGATCATCACCCAGGTAATAGATCAGGTCGCCCCAGTTCACATCCAGCATCGAGCCCAGTGAGGCAAATGCGCTAAAACCCACATTTTCCTTGAGACTCCAGTCAAGCACCGCGGTGCATAAAGCGCCGCTTTGGCTGAGGAACCCCACCGAGCCAGGACGGGCAATGGTGCTGGCAAATGTGGCATTCAGACCGGTGCGGGGAATCATCACGCCCAGGCAGTTGGGACCCACGATGCGCATGTTTCCGGCCCGTGCTTCGGACAGGATTTGTTGTTCAAGCCGGACGCCAGTCTCGCCAATTTCCTTGAACCCTGCGGAAATAATCACCGCCCCCCTCACCCCTGCTTCAACACATTCCCGAATGATGCCGGGAACGGTGGGCGCGGGCGTGCAAATCAAGGCCAAATCCACCTGCTCCGGCACCTTGGCAATATTGGGATAGGCCCTTACACACATTACGGAGGACCGCTTGGGGTTGATGGGGTAAACCACCCCGCCAAAACCACCGCGCCCAAGGTTTTGAAAAAGAGTCCTGCCCACGCTCCCCTCGGTTTCCGTGGCCCCGATCACGGCGATCACCCTGGGAGCCAGGATGGGGTGCAGGGGATGACGCCGGGCGCCAAAAACATCGTGGGCTGATTCTACCTGCGGGAGATTTTCCAGATTGGGAGCTGGCGGGGGCGAGGCTGTGGATTTATTCATGACAACGGTTTGCAACAAGACATTGTTTCGATTTCGCGAACAAGGATCGCAAGCTTCCGGGCAGGCCCGGCAACTGCTTTCACGCCAACAATATCATTATGCCTCAAATCCGTCCAAGGGCTTGCCCGACTTTGTCCAAAAGACACCTTTTATTGCATCCCAAAAAACAGAACCGGGTGAGTTCAAGGACCGGTCAGGTGAAGACGGTAGGCCGTGGGCGACTGGCCCAGGATTTTTTTGAACATCCTGTTGAAATGCGGCAGGGACTGGAACCCCACCTCGAAGGCAATCTCGCTCACGTTCAGGTTGGGGTTGAGCAGCAGGTTCCTGGCTCGTTCCACCCGCACACGCGAAACATACTCGGTGAAATGAATCCCGGTGGCTTTTTTGAACAACTTGCAGAAATAAAACGGACTGGCCCCCACGCTGGAGGCAACACGAAGAAGCGTAAGCTGCTCCATGTGGTGGGCTTGGATAAACGCCCGCGCCCTGGCCACGGCCGGGTTTTCATTATGGTGCTGCTGCATGTAGATCCGGTTGCCAAGCATCGAAAGATGCTGGGCGAAAATGCTCAGCAGCTTCACAATGGAAGCATATTGCCGTGGTGGCACCACGCGCGTGCAACTATAAAGAGCGCGTAGTTGCTCCGACCCGGCTTCCAAACCCCATTCCCGGGCCAGGTTCACGACGTTCTCAAATTGCGCATCCGTGGCCCGCTGGCGGAACACCTGGCCGGTATGCAAAAAACCGATCTTTCTCTCCCCCATTTTGACCGGCACCGCCGTTTCGCACAAACCAGCCGGGCAGATCACCGAGCCGGGCTCCTCGGCAGACTTTTGACGAAGCTCCTTCTGGATTTGTATGCAGGCGGTGCAGGACCGGCTTTTCTGTGCCAGCAAGGCGCAAAAGGGATTCTCCCCGCATCGCCCATGATGCGGCAACTGCCAGGCCGCCACGGAAGTCAATGCCACCGGCAACCCCAGCGTCTGGATGAAGGACCTCTCATATTCCCGGTATAGGTCAGATTCCTCCATCGCCCTGATCAATGGCACATCGTTGTCTTCCTCGTGATTGTAATAGGTCCCGCCATCCACCTGGGTCGCCTCCATCTGCGGCGGACGGGGACTCTGCCTGAATTCAGAGATTGTCTGCACGCCAATAAAATAAGTTGTTTTAATCTAGTTTGCAACTTAAATCAGTTTTTTTAACATATAAAACAGCGCATGAAAATGGATGCCCATCAAAGGGGGAAATTAAATGGTGCTGCTTGGACAAGGTCTGCACGATTTGAGTCCCAAGAACTCCAATGGTTTGGAACCGAATCCAAAAGGTTGTCCTTGCATGGTTGGGGTTGCTTTTTTGAAAGGATCGAGTGAAAAGAGACCCTCAAACTTTTGTCCTCGCTTCGAAACATCACCAAAAGCCAGAATTTCCCCGCCCCGCCCTGGCGACAATTACACCTAAAAGGTTTGACCTCCAGAAATTGAGGATGGAACCAACCTCTCAGTGGATGCAACAACCGGGATTGGGGGCTGTCAAATCAGGGCTTACGTAGGGGATGCCGAGGGATAGGCCGCGGAGGATGAGCAGGGCTGCCAACCCACACACGCCCAAGGGAATCATCCGGCGAAATTGCCATCGCCAAGGCATGGGCAAAAACCGTCCCCAAAGGCTGGCACTCAACATGGCGGGCAGTGTGCCCAAGCCGAAAGCCGCCATGGCAAGGATGGCTGAAAATTCGCTGCTGGCCGCCGCCGCACCAGCCAGGGCCGCATAAACCAGTCCACAGGGCAGCAAGCCATTGAGCATGCCCATCAAAAAGAGGGACCTGTAACCTTTCACGCGCAATTGTCGGGACATGGCGGCTTTGAGCCACGCCAGACAGCGTGTCACCATAGCCGAGGCGGATAATTTTCCTGAGAGGAAAAAGCCGGCCAAAACCACGATTCCCAAGGCAACGGAGAGCCAGCGCTGCAATCCGATCAGATAAAAGGAGCGCCCCACCAAGGCGGCAAAAACTCCCAGCAGGACGTAGGTTGCCATGCGCCCGCATTGGTAAAGGAGCCTGCTGAAGACAAAACCGGCGGCGGACCCGGGCGGCGTGGGCATGGCCACCATCAAAGGTCCGCACATGGCCATGCAATGGACGCCGCCAAGCATGCCCAGCGCAAAGGCAAAGACGAGGCCCATGTCATTTCCTTGGGATCACGATTTTTTGTTCCATGTAATAATCCCGTCCAGCGGCATGCCAGCTTGCCTTGACCCGCCATAATCCCGAGGGCAGCCGCGAGGTGTCAATGACTTGCGGGTTTTCCTGCGGGGATCCAACCTCATAATCACGGTCCAAAAGGGGTGCCGATGGACGATAGAATTCAATAGTTCCCGTGCATTGTTGTGCCCTTTGCGTGGCGGGAATACCGATGATGACCCGGTTTTCAACCGGATCGTAAGAAATGGATGCGCCACTTTCCCGTGCCCGCACCGTGCTGTCCAATCGGCTCTGATAAACCATTTCCTGTTCATAATAATCATCACTCACCAGGTATTCGCGGTGTGTGGCAGCGATGATGATGACGGTGGTGATGCCGCAAAAAAACAGGATGAAGGCAAGGATGATCCCAACAGGCCAGAGGATGATTTTGGTTTTCATGAGTGAAGCCCGGTTAATGGCGGGGACCGATAAAAGATGTCTCCAATGTTTCAATTTCTTTTCCGCTTGAATAAACCCCCAACACGAGCGGAGTGACACCTGATTTCATGGCATCCGGGTTGAGTTCGATCAACACGGAATATTCCGAAAGCATTTGTGGAGGAACGGTCAAGCCACCTCTCCCGACGACGGTGAGGCTGCCGGCAGGCTTTTCCAGGCGCAGATCAACCTGCATTGGCTGGGAGGTTTTGTTGATAAGACGCAAGGTGTAAAGGTTGCTGTAGTGGCCGTCAGGCATTTGCTGAAACAAGGCCCCGGGCGCCCGCAGCAAGGTGGCTTGGACATCCGACCGAAGGAACACCATCAAACCAAGAACCAGGCTCAGGATGAGAAGCAGAACGACATAGCCAGCCAAGCGCGGGGTGAATTGCAATCGTTCACCGCGTTCTATTCCATTGAGCGAGGCATAGCGGATCAACCCCCCTGGGCGTCCGGTCTTTGCCATCACCTCGTTACAGGCATCAATGCAGGCCGTGCAGTGAACGCATTCCATTTGAGTGCCGTTGCGGATGTCAATGCCGGTGGGACAAACGGCCACGCATTGGTTGCAGGCAACGCAATCCCCCAGGCCGGCCGCCTGCCGCTCATCCGGACCTTGATCCCGGCGGAGGTGCCCGCGCTTTTCGCCCCGCTTGTGGTCGTATGCCACCACGATGGAGTTTTCATCCAGCAAAACGGATTGAAACCGCCCATAGGGGCAGATGAAAGTACAAGCCTGCTCACGGAACCGGGCAAAGATTCCGTAAAACAGCAAGGTGAATGCGACCATGAAACCCAGGCCAACCCAATGCTTGGAGGGGGGATCAGTGACGATGTGGAACACCTCCCGCCAGCCGATGATATAGGTGAGGAGGATATGGCCCACGAGAAAGGAAACCACCAGAAACAAGGCATGCTTGAGGATTTTTCTGGCCATCTTGGAGCCGGTCCAGGGCGCTTGGTTGAGAACCCTCTGCTGATGGGCATCCCCCTCAATCCAATACTCGATTTTGCGGAAGACCATTTCCATGATCACCGTTTGCGGACAGGCCCAACCGCACCAAATTCGTCCAAAAGCGGCCGTGAAGACCACAAGGCTGGTCAGCAGCACCAGGATGGCAATGGCAAAGAGGATCATATCCTGGGGCCAAAAAACCTGGCCCAAGACAACAAATTTGCGTTCGACCACATTCACCAGCAGGAGCGGGTTGCCGTGGATGGTGATGAAGGGACCAGCCAGCATGACCGCCAGCAAGACCCAGCTAAGGCGGGTGCGCCAGCGGTAAAACCGTCCGTGGACCTTGCGCGGGTAGAGCCAGCGGCGGCGGCCCTCCTTGTCCGCCGTGGCAAGGTGATCCCGGAAATCAGATTCATCGGCGCTTTGCAGCGCCTTGGTTTTGTCCCTGGCCGGTTTGGTGTCGTTTAAAAACTCGGGAGGCATGTATTTGATAAAGAAAGAGTCACGGGTGCCTGTGCCGGTCACTCAAACTGGTTGGGCGCGGCGGCTGCCGGGGCCTGGTTTTCCGGCGGTTTGCCTGGCGTGGCCAGCTTGGCACCGCGCAGGGTGTAGATGAAACTGGCCACGGAATAAACCTCATCCGGCTTGAGGGAGTTTTTCCAGGTGATCATACCCTTGGCAGGCACGCCATTCCAGATCACGGAAACATTGTCGGTGAAATTGCTTCCGTGAATCCAATAGCTATCCGTCAGGTTGGGGCCCACCAATCCCCCGCCATCAGCGCGATGACAGGGCGCGCAGTATTTGGCATAAATCTGGCCGCCCTGCCGGAGAATGACCGGGTCCCCGGACGGAGTGAGGGTGGGTATGGATGCCTCAAATTTGCCCATGGCCTCTTCCTTGGCCGCCGCGCCGGCCTTCATTTCCTGGTCATATTCGGCCGCCTGCAGGCGCCCCAGCCGCAGGACGTGATAATACATCAGGTAAACCGCCGCAAACACAATACTGATGTAGAACAACCACACCCACCAGCGGGGCAGCTTGTTATCCAACTCCCGGATGCCATCGTATTCGTGGTCCAACAAAAGGGGTTCTTTGGGATCGTTGCTCATATTGATTTGGATGGGGTGGATTTTTCCGGGTTTTGTTCCGCCTCGTCGAGCGGCAGGTCGCCCATGTGCTCAATATAGTTTTGCTTCAACCCCATCACCCATAGCAGGGCCACCACAAAGAAGGTGACGAAAATCAGGATTGAGATGATCCCGTAAATTCCGACTCCGCTCAGGGTGGAAATGACTTTTTCTTCCATAATTTTTTGCCTTTCAATTCCTGGTTACCTTGCCGCAGCCGTGGCTGGCGGAGCGGCCGGGGCGTTTTTGATGTCCGTGCCAAGCCTTTCCAGATAAGCAATCAATGCTATGATTTCCTTGTCCGGCGTGGCGTTGATCGAGCCATGCTTCAACTCATCCACAATCTGGCCGGCTTGGGAGGCGAGGTCTTTCTGAGCCGGTCCATTTTCGTAACCGACCGGGTAAGGCACACCCACCCGCCGAAGCGCCGCCAACCGCCATGGCAATGAATCCATTTCCATTGTTTGAGTCAAAAGCCACGGGTACCGGGGCATGATGGACCCCGGGGAGACGGAGCGGGGATCGTCCATGTGGTTGAAATGCCAGGCGGGCGGGTATTTGCCGCCCTCACGGGCCAAGTCCGGTCCTTTTCGTTCGGAACCCCACAGGAATGGATGGTCGTAAACAAATTCACCCGCCTTGGAATATTCGCCGTAACGCTCAGTCTCCGACCGGAACGGCCGGATCATTTGCGAATGACAGCCCAGGCAGCCTTCCCGGATGTAAATATCACGCCCCAACACTTCCAACGGCGTATAGGGCTTGACGCTGGAGATGGTTGGCACGTTTTCCCTGACGAGGTACATGGGGATGATTTCCACGATGCCGCCCACCAGGATGGCAACCACGGCCAGAACAGTGAAGAAAATGGGTTTTCCCTCCAGCATGCGGTGCCATCCTGCCTGGGCGTGCCCATTCAGGTCCCTGGTTTTTTCCAGCGCCGGAGCCTGCACCTCCGTGTCCGGCTCGAACTGGCCGGCCTTGGCCGTGCGATACAAATTATAAGCCATCAGGAAGACGCCCAGGATATAGAGCGAACCTCCGATGGCGCGCAAACGGAACATGGGCACCACCTGCACGATGGTTTCGAGAAAGTTGGGGTATTGCAGGAAACCATCCTTGTTGAATTGTTTCCACATCAAACCCTCCGTGATACCCGCCACGTAAATGGGGATCACGTAAAACATCATACCCATCAAGCCGATCCAAAAATGATAATTGGCCAGCTTGGTGGACCATAATTCCGTGCGGTAAAGTCGTGGAAAGAGGTAATACAACATGGAAAAAGTGAGGAATCCATTCCAACCAAGGGCAGCCGAGTGGGCGTGCGCTATGGTCCAATCGGTATAGTGAGACAATGAATTCACCGTTTTAATGGCCAGTACCGGGCCTTCAAGGGTTGCCATGCCGTAGGCGGTGACAGCCACCACCATAAACTTGAGCATGGGATCCTGGCGCACCTTGTCCCAGGCCCCCCTCAGGGTGAGCAAGCCGTTGAGCATGCCGCCCCAGGAGGGTGCAATAAGCATAAGGGAGAAGACCATGCCCAGGGATTGAGCCCAATCCGGCAATGCCGTATAGAGCAGATGATGAGGCCCGGCCCAGATGTAGATGAAAATAAGCCCCCAAAAATGAATGATGGAGAGCCGGTAGGAAAACACCGGACGATTTGCCGCCTTGGGCAAAAAATAATACATCAAACCGAGGTATGGGGTGGTCAGGAAAAATGCCACGGCATTGTGTCCATACCACCATTGGACCAGGGCATCCTGCACCCCGGCATACATTGAATAACTCTTGAACCAACCCGCCGGCATGGTCATGGAATTGGTCACATGCAATACCGCCACCGTCAGTGCGGTCGCCAAATAAAACCAGATGGCCACATACATGTGTTTCTCACGCCGTTTAAGGATGGTGCCGATCAGATTTACCGTAAACGCCACCCACACCACGGCAATGGCGATCTTGATGGGCCATTCCAGCTCCGCATACTCCTTGCTGGTGGTGTAACCCAGCGGCAGGGTGATCGCCGCGCTGACAATGACGGCCTGCCAGCCCCAAAAATGAAACCAACTGACGAAATCACTGAACATGCGCGCCTTGCACAACCGTTGCAGTGAATAATAAATCCCCGTGAACATGCCGTTGCCCACGAAGGCAAAAATCACCGCGTTGGTGTGCAACGGGCGGATGCGGCCAAAGGTGATGTATTGAATATTCAGGTTGGCACCCGGAAAAAACAGTTCCACGGCAGCCAGCAAACCCACCAGCATGCCCACAATCCCCCAGAATACCGTTGCAATGGCAAATGCCCTCACGATCCGGTTGTCATATTTAAATGTTTCCATGTTCATAATTAATTTTTCAAAGTTGGGCATGCCGCGGAACGGGCTGCGGTTTCAAGGTTGAACCGGCCTTCCCGCTGGAAGAATCCGGTTTTTGTGGCTCTGGATCATGCACGTTTGGATGCGCAGTTGTCTCATCCATGAGCACCCGCATGGCTGGCGTCAGGGTATCCTCATACTGGCCGGCGCGAACCGACCAGATGAATGCACCCAAAAAAACCAGGCCCACCATGAGGCTGACGAAAATCAAAAGAATGATCACGCTCATGCGACCTCCCATGCTGCAGTGGCTCCGCCCACCTGTCCGGGCATTTCCCGGGGTTTCAACACGGGCGACAGGCCTCTCAAGGTCCGCGTGCCGAGCCATGCGGTCGTAAGGCAGGAAAAAACCACAACGGTGGCCGAACTCAATGGCATCAGGATCGCGCACACAATCGGCACCAGCCATCCCGCCGCGGCAACACTCACACCGGCCAGGTTGTACACCGCTGAAATGGCGAAGCCTGACCGCACCACCCATGCGGATTGCCAGGAATAGCTCAGCACCTCGGCGAGACGAGGCAAATGGGCTGCATCCAGGATCACATCGCTGGCCGGCGAGAAGGACCCAATTTCCTCCACCACGGCAATGCCCACATCCGACTGGCGCAGCGCACCCGCATCATTCAAACCATCACCCACCATCATCACACGGCGGCCTGATTGCTGGAGTGCACGGATGAAATGCAGCTTGTCCACCGGGCTTTGATTGAATTTGAGCACGGCCTTGTCCCCCAAAAGCCTGCGGAACAAATCAGTTTCCCGGTCGTTATCCCCGCTCAGCATGACCAGGTTGAAACGTCCCTTCAGTTTCGAAACAAGCTGTTCCACCTCGGGTCTCAAGTCATTCCTGACTTCGAAAGCGCCCCGGAAAAGGCCATCGAGCGCCACACCCACTGACGACCCGGATTGCACCGGCCATTCCGCCTGGCAAGAAACTCCACGTTGATTCAGCCACTCGCGGGAGCCCAGCAGGATAAGGCGTCCATCCACCTTGCCGGCAATGCCCCCACCCGGGAATTCCTCAAAATCCTGAACCGGACGCGCATGGAAAGAAACCGCCCCGGCTATGCGCAGGGACAGGGGATGTATGGACATGCGGGCCAGCGACCCGATTTCATCGCTTTCCTGAGCTGTCAACCCGTGCGCGATTGGTCCAGCACCGCAGCTTTGGAATTTCACCCCGCCGCTGCGGGATGCCGTGAGGGTGCCTGTCTTGTCAAAAATGAGGGTGTCCACTCCTGACATTCGTTCCAGCACCATCGGGTTTTTAAGAAAAACCTGCCATCGCTCAAGGATGCGCTGGGCCGTGCCATGCGTGAGCGGTGCCGCCAGGGCCAATGCGCAGGGACATGCCACGATCAGCACGGAAATAAAAACCTTGAGAGCCTTTCCCCCATCCCAATGAAACCAGAAAACCGCCGCCCCAAGAGCCACGCAAAGGACCGTTTTAGTGAAATAGCGACTGTAACGATTGGTCAATGACTCCAGGTCATTCTCACGCGGTTTGCGAAACGCCTCGTTGTCCCACAACGCTGCAAGCTGGCTCTGTTCCACCGGCTTGACTGTTTCCACCTCAATAGCCCCGCCCACCTGCCGCCCGCCAGCATAGAGACGTCCCCCTGCGGCCACAGCCACAGGCTGGGATTCGCCTGTGATGAAGCTGTAATCCATGAACGCCCTGCCCTCCACCAACGTGCCATCGGCAGGTAGCAGTTCCCCGTTGCGCAACATAAGGTGATCCCCTGTCTGGATCCTGGAAATGGCCACCACCCCCTCGCCCAGCCCGGTCTTGCGAACCACGCTGAGTGGAAAAAAACCCTTGAAATCGCGATCAAACGTCAGCCGCTCATGCGTTTTCATTTGGAACATCCGTCCACACAACAAAAAGAAAACCAGGCCGCACAGCGAATCACCATACCCCGGGCCGCGATGGCTCATGACATCAAAACAGCTCGTGCCGTAAATGGCGCTCAAGCCGAGAATAATGGGAATCTCCATGGTAAGCGTCCGACGACGAAGACCCAACCAGGCGGCCTGCCAAAAATCGCCGGCACTGTACGTCACGACAGGCAAACCGAAAACCAGACCCAGCCAGCCAGCCATGTTTTCAAACCAAGGCCCGTTCAAACGGTCCAGGCCCAAATAAAACGGCAGGGACATCAACATGATGTTTCCAAACGCAAAACCTGCCAGACCCATTTGAATCCATTGCCTTTGCTGGAAACGAAGGGACCTTTTTTCCCCGGTTCCCTGATTCAATTCCGGTGTGTAACCAACCGACTCCACAAGTGCCGCCAGACCACCCAGAGTGATTTTGCCCGTGTAAAACGTGATGGTGACCTCGCGCCTGGGAAAATGGACCCGTGAGGACCCCACCCCGTCATTCAATTTGAAAAGGTTTTCCAACAGCCAGACACAGGCAATGCAATGGATGGTGGGCAAATGAAATGTCACACGAGCACACGTGCCATCGCTGAATTCCAGCAACGTTTCCTGCACTGATGCGTCGTCCAGGAAAGCCCATTTCGCCGCGTTGGCGTCCGGGCGGATGCGTGTGCCGGGCGCGGATTGCAACTGATAAAAATGGTCCAGTCCATTTTCCTGCAAAAGACTGTAAACCGTCTGGCAGCCAAGGCAGCAAAATGGTTTGTCATTCAGGACAAATGCACCTTCCGGACACGGCTCGCCACAATGAAAACACCCACCAGCCAACCGTTGGCTGGCGGCAGAATTGGCGGTCCTGATGTTCGGAGATCCGGTCATGCTCTATTACGCGATGCCATTTTTCCGGGTTCCTTGTTTGCGTGACTAACCGTATTTTGGCCAAAATCAATCCTTCTTTGCCGCTCCATTGTGTCTCAAATCATCAACTCAAGCGCAGTCCGTGCCCCTGATATTCTGCGCCTCCAGGTCGCCAACCGGTTTTCAGCCAATAAATATGAGCCTTTTCTGCGCAGCCCAAATCCCGCGGACAAACCGTGATTCAACAAGAAGATGCGCCAATCGTTGAGTCTCCATTCTTTTCATTTTTTGTTGTTTCCTTTTCTAATTTCATAAACCCGGAAGGTGAACCGTGGGAGGAAAGGCGGTTCGGATCCGGTAACCTGGCAGGCTTCGCCAATCCTTTCCATTTGAGGCAGCCTGTTTCCAATGGAAAAACCCTTGCTTTGCATGCCTCCTGCCCCGGAATGCTGAAAATGCTGCGGTGATGGAGGCGACTGCAAGCAAGTTGTCAAAACTGCTGTCCCAACCACCATCATTGGCAGGCCAATACATACAAGGTATTGGCCAAGGGATGGTGAGCCACTTTTTCCAAGTTCACTAAATTAGTCTCATGATCTGTAACGGCAATGGCGGGGATTTGGCCCGGAATATTTTTGTGGCTGGTTTGAGTTACAAGACCGCACCCGTGGCGGTGCGGGAAAAACTGGCGGTGAGTCCATCCTCCCTGTCCACCCTTGGATGCCGGCTGAAATTGAATGCTGGCCTGGAAGAAGTGGTGCTGGTTTCCACCTGCAATCGCGTGGAGGTGTATGGCACGGCAGCATGGGCTAAATCCAGGATTCACAGGCTTTTTGAGCAGCTTTGCCCGAATGTGGATGTCACGCCCCATGTCTATGTAAAAGAAGGCGCGGCGGCGGCGGAACATTTATTTTCCGTAACCAGCGGGTTGGATTCCATGGTCATCGGTGAGACGGAAATCACGGGCCAGGTCAAGAATGCCTATCTTGCGGCGCTGCAGGCAAACCTCACGGGTCCTGCAATGAACCGGATGTTTCAAACCGCCTTCAAGATTGGCAAGCTCATTCGAACACAGACAGCCATTGGCAGGGGCGCCACCTCGGTGGGCAGCGTGGCAGTGGATCTGGCGGAAAAGATTTTTGACGGTGGGCTGGGCGACAAGACGGTGATGATCCTCGGTGCCGGCAAGATGGGCGAGGCATGCGTGCGGCATCTGGCCAAGCGCGGCGCCCGGTCTGTGCTGGTGGCCAATCGCTGTCTGGAACGCGCCGAGGCGCTCGCTGCTGAATTTGGAGGGCGAGCCCTTTCCTTTCACCAGCGCGCCGAGGCCCTGGTCGAGGCCGACATCCTGGTCAGCTCCACCGGCAGCCCCACGACCGTGCTGCACAAGGGCGACATCGCGGCTGTGCTGGGCGCGCGCAGGAATCGCCCGCTGGTTTTGATTGATATTGCCGTGCCGCGCGACATTGCGGCGGACGTGAATGAATTGGAAAACGTATATCTTTACAACATTGACCATCTTGAAACGATCGTCCGGGAAAATGCCCGGCTGCGTGAGCAGGAGCTTTCCAAGTGTCATGAAATCATTTCCAAGCACGCTTCGGCCTTGATGGCCAGGCTGACTCCTGCGCGGCCCGTAGTGACTGAGCAACCCTGCGTTCCTGATTGGGGACTGTGGGGCAGCGCCGCCACGGCCTGACTTTCAGGGGAAAACATTTTGGGAAGCTGACCGGCTGACTTTTTGGCTTTGGAAGGGTTCCCGAACCGGCAAGTCATTCCATCCAAAACGATGGGAGCGACAGTGCATGAACCAAAACAATCAACCCTCCAAATAATATGAATCCATTCTTCCTTAAGAAACCGGGTCTGGCCACGGCGGCGGCCTTCATGGCGGCAGGCGTCATGTCCTTTGCGCAAACAGGACCAACCCTGAACGGGCAGCTTCTCTTGCGGCCCGTTACGGCGCACGACATTTCCATTTACGGACTGCCCTCGACAACCGAAATATCAGGCGGGCTTGCCACCGTGGGCGTGGGCACGGCAGTGTACCCTGAGGCGGAGGTGAACATAGCCATTCCCCCCTCGGACATTCTCAATGTATCATGGGCCCTGACCAGTGCGCCGCGGGGATCCACGGCGGTTTTGACCAACAGCCCGCTGGGAAACAATGTCCCCATCTATGAGCCTTCCGGCAAGCTTGTTTCGCAAGTGGCCGGGCGGGCATTGCTGCGACCGGATATATCCGGCCAGTACACCATCATGGCCACCATCACCACGGCCAGCGAGGGTGTCACAAACGTGTCCCAAACCATCACGGCGGGGACTTATCTGGGCGTTGCAACCTGTGAACTCTGCCACAGCGGCGGACAGATTGCCCAGGATAAATGGGCTTCCTGGTCCCAGACACTGCATTCGGAAGTGTTTTCCAATGAAATTGATGGCAACGCCAATTTCGCGGGCGCCCCGATGCTGCAATCCTGCCTGCAATGCCATACCACCGGATATGATCCAAACACCAACGCAGTGGACGGCGGATTTTTCAATTTGGAACAACTGTCTGGATGGAACATCCCAACCGTTTTAAGCAATGGCAACTATTCAAGCATGGAGGCGCATTATCCCTCGCTGGCGGGCCTGGCCAATGTCCAGTGCGAGAGTTGCCATGGTCCCGGAAGCATGCATGCGAGCCTTTTGGGCAACACTAACAGTCCAAACTGGCCCAGCATATCTCTCAATGAAAGCTCAGGGGATTGCAACCAATGTCATGATGACCCAACTCACCATCCCTACGGCACGCAATGGCTCAATTCCATGCATGCCATCACAACCACCGATCCGGCCGGCAATGCCACCTGCGTGGGCTGTCATACTGCATATGGCTTCATTGCGAGGGTCGGTGGAGTAACCAATGACGTGAACCTGAGTTATATGCCGATTGATTGCCAGGCCTGCCATGAACCACACGGGGCCACCGTGCCGACCAACAATCCGCACATGATCCGGACAATGGCGAGTGTGACACTGCAGGATGGAACGGTGGTGACCAACGCTGGCGAGGGTCTGCTTTGCATGGAATGCCACCAAGCGCGCGTGCAGGCCTCCACCTATGCCACTTCCTACCATCCCTATTTCGGGCCGCACCACGGGCCACAGGCTGACATGCTGGAGGGGAAGAATGGCTACACATACGGACTGGTGATCCCCTCCTCCGACCATGCCTCCATCTCCAACACCTGCGTGGCCTGCCACATGCAGACCATCGCCACCACCGACCCGGCATTCTTGTATGCGGGCAGCCATACGTTCAACGTTTCCTGGGCGGGAACGGCGACCAATGAGCCCGAGGACCTGGTTGGAGCTTGCCAACAATGCCACGGATCATCTGTGACCTCGTTTAACTTTCCCGTGGAGGATTTCTCGGGTAGCGGAGTCACCCAAGGTGTGCAATCCCAAGTGCAAACCCTTATGAACAAACTGGCCATGCTTCTGCCGGGCGGCGCCAACAATGTGGCCAACAACACCGTCACTCCAGACCCGAGTTGGACCACGCCGCAGTTGGAAGCGGCTTACAATTATTTGTTCGTGCAAAACGACGGCAGCATGGGGGTGCATAACACCGCCTACGCGGTGGGCCTGCTCCAGGCATCCATTGCCAACCTGACCGGCACTTCAGTCCCGGGAGGCCTGCCCGATGCCTGGGTGAACGAGTATTTTGGCTCGGTTACCAATCCCGCCGCAGCGCCAAACGCCATCAACAACACCAATGGCATACCCAATTGGATGATGTATGCCCTGGGCCTCAACCCAACACAATCCGGCTTCAGCGTGCCCGGTGGCGTGGTCTGGGAGGATGGATCGCAACTGGTTAATTCCTCAACGAATAGCAACATCCATATCTACACCGCTGCTGAGGTGTCCTTCAACACCCAAACCGGGGAAACCTATCAAATTCAAGCCATTAGTTCGCTCAGCAGTGGGTGGAGCAATGTAGGCAACCCCATCCCGGGAACCGGAGCGCCAGTTGGTTACCTCACCTCCACACGAAACAACCCTCAAATGTTCTTTCGCGTGTTGACCACGCCGTAATGTTAATCCTGTATCAAGCTCGCGACCTCCTCCCCCCAGCCGGGGGAGGACTTTTGTTTTCAAGCATTGATGAATCTGGCCCAAAGGGCATTAAATAATAGAGTTGGGCGTCATGCAAACCGCCAATGCAACCAGCAAAATACCGCGCTTCTTTCGGGCCTTGGCCTATTCCACCGATGGTAGGATTTGTAGCGGGATGCAATAGCGATATGTGTGGGGATATGTTTTGAGAACACTGCGTACCGTGGCACCCTCCAGGAACACCGGACCAGCCTCCGATTTCATGAGAATTTGGGAACCCACATGATGGATATTGCCCCAACCCGTTGAGGATTGAAACTTGGACCGGGAGATAAAACAGAGTCCAGTCTCCTCTTCCCGGCCATGGCGAAGTGATTTGCGGCTGTGCCTTCTACAGGAGCGAATCAGACTCTTACTGTGCGGTTTTCAGATTATTCAAGGCGGCGATCTGCGCCTGAAGCCTCAAAGTTATTTCTTTGAGTTTTTCACCTTGCGCCAATTGCATGTCCTGAAGATGTTTCAACGCGTCCTGTTGGGCGCCGGAGGACGTTTCGTCCTGGGCCTGCTCAAGGTTCTGTTGGGCTGCGGCAACCTGGTCATTCATCGCCTGCACCGCTGCGGCAAACTCCTTCAGCGCGGCATCTCGCAGCATCTCTTCACCCTTGTCCAACGGGATGGACGAATAATTGGGCACTATCTGGCGGACCTGGCCCAATACAACGGGATCCATGGGTTGAGCCGCAACCACCGGCGCCTGGACCGGGGCTGCCGACGAAGGCTGGCCGCGTGATGGATCATCAGCCATTTGAAAAACCTTTGTGTAAGAGTCGTGGCTGGGTGAAAGATGAAACCAGAGGATTGTGCCGGCCACGCCCATGGAAAAGGAAACCGCCGCAAGCAGGACAATACGCGCGGAAGCCGCGGCCTTGTTGGAATGCCGAAACGGGTAGTCACTGTTCAATGCGGGAATCATAACATGTTTTTTCATAAAAGGGCGGGTGATTCGGAGTTACCATCGGCCATCGAGATTGCCTTTATATGAGCAACAATACATCCGCTTCTTTGAAAGCTGCAACCCTTTTGTGGCCATCCCACAGCTAATGGTAAGAAATTGCCAATAGACGGAGAGTAACTGCCATTTCTTGCTGTCATGTTGGGTTCAAACGATGGGCAACCAGAACCCAAATCTAAGCGGTTGCGTGAGCGGCCTTCGGCGACGGCACGCCTCATCCTTTCTTGCTGACTGCTGGTCAAATTTAAGGACAAGGATTTTGCCCACCTTTGCCGCATCTGGAATCACGTGCAGCGTGATGGCGCAGGGTGTCCAACACCTGACGGTTACCCAGCCGGGCGGTTTGCCCGGCACACCGGTGCTGACGGGAATCTCACTTTCCACCAATCGCGTAATCCTGACCTGGGATGGACCCTCTGGTTACTACCAGGTCTGGCATAAGGGCAGCCTGTCAGACGCCCAATGGCAGGTGGAGGGTGGTCCCACCAACCTGGTTCGGACAGCGAACCTCCCTGGTGCCTCTGACAGCGGATTTTACAAGGTTTCCGGCCCCGGCCCTGCCTACGAAGGCTCGGCAGACTGCGCCGCGTGCCACGTCGGCTGGTTCACTGCGGTGACGGCCACAGCCCATTCGCAAGCCTTCACTAACGCGCTGTTTGTGCAACAAGGCGGCCAGACCAACTCCTCGTGTTTGTCCTGCCATAGCGTGGGTCATGGCTTGCACACCGGCTTTGTCAACGCCGCCAAAACCCCGCAACTGGCGGCGGTTCAATGTGAAAACTGCCATGGCCCCGGAGCCAATCACGCAGCAAACCCGCTGGATCCCACCGTTATTCCACAGGTCGAGTTGGCGGCCCAGGACTGTGGCGGCTGCCACAATTCCTCTTTTGTGCCGCCCGCAGCAGCCGCAGAACACCCCTCCTTGTTTGAAGACTGGAACAGCTCACTGCATGCCGTTGTGCCGCCGGACACCCTTGCTGTAATGAGCGCATCGCCTGGCAACATTGGGGCATGCGGGCGCTGCCACTCAGGATCAGCCCGACTTGCCTTGATTTCCGGCCAGGACCCGGGTGTGACTCTGACCAATGATTTTTCCGTGCCCGTCACCTGCGCGGTCTGCCACGATCCGCATTCCCAACACGCCTGGACAAACCTGCTCAACGGGGTGATTGCTTTCTCCAACCAGCTCACCGGGAACGTCAGTTTCATCACCAACAACGAGCTTGGGCCGGTTTACACCAATCAACTCCGGTGCGCGCTGAACTCCACCAACGATTTTGTCCTCACCACTTCGGATGTTTTCACCAACACCTACGACTCTGGGGTCAATATTTGCGGCCAATGCCATAATGACCGCGGCTCTGCATGGACAGACACCGCCCGTGCGCCGCACGAATCGCCCCAACTCAACATGCTTTTGGGCACGGTGGGGGAACTCTCTGGCGGAGCCAGCCCGGGGTATCCCTCCACGCATTCGCGCCTTGAGAAACAATGCTCAGCCTGCCATGTGCAGACCGGCAATGGCGCCAGTGGTCATACCTTTGAAGTGGCCAGCTATCAATTGTGTTTTAATTGCCACAGCGACCCCGCTGGATTGGTTCAATATGTGACCAACTCCATCGCCATTCAAATTCAACAGACTGTATCCTACCTGGACCTTTGGTCCACTCGCGCGGCGGCATCTTCAACCAATTCAGCGCTATCCGCCATGGCGCGGCAGTATGGCAGCCTGGCTTGGGAATACACCACGCCGGGCAGCCTGTCCACCGGCGCGGCGGGACCGGACGCCGCAGGTCAGGCGCTGATTCCCAACGATATCAAGATGGCGCGGTTTGACCTGTATCTGGTCCTCTACGACGGCAGCTATGGCGTTCACAACGGCCCCTACGACATTGAGCTCCTGCAGGCGGCCCAAAACTGGATTGAAAGCGAGCTGTATCAATAACCCAGACCAGGACCACCCATGATCAAACGGCCAAACATCCTTGGAAACATGCGGGGCAAAAGCCTGTCGGCTGCCTGTGTGGTGGCGGCGCTCCTGGCACTGGCATCCTGCACCACGGTGTATCGTTCTGCGGTGGTGCTGCCATCCTACCCGGGGGCATCCTACATTGGCGCAGACCAATGCGACCTATGCCACGACGAAATCTGCCGCAATTTCCCGACTGCTGACCATGCGCGCCTGATGGCCAAGGGGAACAATGCTTTAAATGCCGGCTGCGAATCGTGCCACGGGCCGTGCAGTGTGCACTCGGACTCGGGCGGGGACACCCCGCCTCCCTATGCCTTCACGCCGGGGCGTCAAAGCCAGGATAGTTATGGCGCGAGGGTGATAGACGACCCGCCACGCACGGAAGAAACGGTTTGTTACCAATGCCATGGCGAGGTGCGCGCTGAATTTGAGCTGCCCATCCATCATCCGGTGCCCGAGGGCAGGATGACTTGCACTGACTGTCATGACCCGCATAAAGGCTCCATTTTCAAGGGTGGTGGCACGGATCTGTTGAGTCAAAATGATATGTGCCTGAAATGTCATCCTGCGGAGCGGGGTCCGTACGTTTTTGAGCACCAAGCCCTGCGCGAGGGATGCACTACCTGCCACAACCCTCACGGCTCAATCAACGCCAAATTGTTGTTGGACCGGGATTCCAACCTTTGCCTGCGCTGTCATTTTGAGCAATACACTGGGACGGCTATTTTGATTGGCGGGGCGGACCATACCCGCCGCCTGGCGGAGGGAACCTGCTGGACCGCAGGCTGCCATGAGGCCATCCACGGGTCCCGTGTCAACCCATACCTGGGATTCTAACAAACTCCACAGACATGAAAACAACCCCTCAAAAAATGCCCCAAAGGGGTTCAAGGCTGGTCTGCCTGCTTTGTGCAATTCAGGCGGCGTGGGCCCTGGCGGCAGGCGCAGCGGACACCAACGTCCCCCCGATGCAACCCCAGGATTATTTTGAAGGGGGCACCAACATCTATAAAAACTGGGTGGATTTCACCGCGGGCGGTTTTATGACACGCGGCAACGGGTCGCAGGCCCAAGCGATTCAAAGCTGGAATACAGGTCCGTTTGGGGGAATAGACGATTTTCACATCAAGGGAGATGTGTCCACGAACACGACCCTGACGCTGGATGGCCGCGGCATTTATGACCAGCATGATTATGACATCAATGCGCGCCTCGAGAATTCCAAGAAATGGTTTCTGCAATTTCACGCGGACGATGCACGCACCTGGTTTGACGATCTGGGAGGATTTTTCCCATCCACCGGCGCGCAATATTATGGACCAAAGGGGAACACCCCGCTGGGCTTGGATCGTGGCGAATATTCAATCCTGGGAGGTTACAACCTGGACAAATTAACCAGCATCACCTTGCAGTACACGCACAGTTACCGGCACGGAAATGAGGATTCAACCATCTGGGACCCGGTCCATCCGAACCCGCTGGGTTCGCCATCCACAGTGCAGGGTCTGGCACCGAGCATGTACAACATAGACGAAACCGTGGACGCCATTGATTTGAACGCCAAGAAGAACATCTGGCGCACGGATTTTGGCTTGGGGCTGCATTTTGAACACGCCAGTTTAAACGATGGCCTGGACTCGGCCTTGTACCCGGGAGAACCTGCAGCCATGGACGTGGCCCAGAATCAAAGAAACACCTACAATCTGTTTAGCGCCACAGCCACGGGTGAGAAATGGATTCAACAACACGTGTTTGTCTCGGCAGGGGGCATGGTTGCCAACATGGATGATAATTTCTCCGGGAATCAGGTTTACGGGAATTCATTCAGCGCCCCCTATTCGCCCGCCTTCGGCAACGGATTGGGATATAACAACCTTTTGGGCAATTCGCATCTGCAGGAATATGTCATGGACCTGAACCTGCTCACCATACCGGCCAACTCCCTGGATATTATCCCCGCCATTCGGGCGAGCAAGGAAAGCTGGAATAATGATTCAACCGGCGCTGGCACCTTGGGCTCCTATTCGAGTCAGCCGTTCAACAGCCAGAGTTCAAGCGACACGATTGACGTGACCGAAAGCCTTGATCTTCGCTACACCGGGTTTACCAACTGGGTCCTCACCAGCGGCGGACAATGGGAGCAAAGCCAGGGATATTTGAATCAGTTTGGCGGATTGAGCCAGGTGGACGGAATCGGGGTGCCAGCGGTGACCAATTACACGGACAACAACAGCCTTCTGCAAAAATACTCGTTGGGCGCCAGTTGGTATCCCCTCAGCCGACTCGCGCTGGACTTTGGCGGCTATTACAAAAACGACCGCTACAGTTATACCGCTCCCGCCAACAGCACCGCGAACGGCCTCACTTATCCCGGTTACTTTTCCGTTCAAGGTCTTCAAACCTTTGATGGCAATTGCCGGGCAACCCTGCATCTGCTTGGCAGCCTTTCCCTGATAAGCAGGTATGAATACCAGTACTCCGTGATAGACACCACACCGGATGGAGCCTCGGGAATCAATGAATTGGAAACGTCAAGAATGTACAGCCATATCATCGGCCAGAACATAAGCTGGCTTCCTTGGTCCCGCTTGAGCCTGGAAGCCGGTTTCACCTATGTCCTGAGCACGACCGAGACCCCTGGGGCGCAAAATTCCGCCAACATCGGCGCCCAGTCATCCCCGCCCTCGCCCGGAGCCATTCTCAACGCGGAAAACAATTACTGGACGTTGAATTTCTCCCCCACACTGGTTCTGGACGACAAGACAGACCTGCATCTGGATTATTTTTATTACCGAACCGATGATTACGTGAATAACTCCCCCGCCGGGGTGCCTTTGGGCGCGGGCTCGCGCGAGCAGGCGATAACCGCAACCATTACGCGCCGCGTCAACCCGAACATGCGCGTAAACCTGAAGTACGGTTATTACGATTACCAGGACGCCTTGACGGGTGGGAATGGCAATTTTCAAGGCAGTCTGGTCATGGCCAGTCTTCAATACGAGTTCTGAGTTAGGACGTTTCCAGCCCGATCCGCATGTCATCCCGCATCAATCCTTGCTCGCATTCCGCATAAAAAAAGCCCGCAAATATTGTGTCGCAAATGGCAATCGCCGGTTGGTCGAAATTGCAGCCTTGCGTCAGATTATGTATTGAAAGCACATGAAACCTGCTTCAACAAAAACCATGTTCCGAATGAGCTTGAACCTCCCATGAAAAAGCATCCAGAAATCCATCCGGGCAAAACGTGCTCAATTTATCTTTCCACATTGTTCCTCATCCTGTCCACGGGTTGTCACCAGGACCAGGTCCAAGTTTACCAGACAGAACCCGACAAGGGTGCGACTGAATCAACCTCCACCGCGTCCACCAACTTGTCCAACCCGGCGCTACCCCCGGGGCATCCAAATATCTCTTCCATGATGGGCGCGTTAGGTCAAATGCCCGGCGGACTTGTGCCGTCCGGCGCTCAAAATGTCCCGCCACTCACATGGACAACCCCTTCGAATTGGGTGACAATGACCCCGGGCGCCATGCGGGTGGGCTCTTTTAAAATCAGCGGCCCCGGGGGCAAATCTGCCGATGTCAGCATCATTCCACTGCCCGGCATGGCAGGCGGGGATTTTGCCAATGTCAATCGCTGGCGCGGGCAGGTCCAACTCCCGGCAGCCCCCACAAATGCTTTGCAAGATGCCGCCCAGTCCGTTTCAGCGGGAGGTCAACCAGCCCAGCTCTATGATGTTGGCGGCGCTTCCAGCCGGATTCTTGGCGCCATCCAACATCGCGATAACACGACATGGTTTTACAAAATGACAGGCGACCCCGATCTGGTGGAACAACAAAAGCCCGCCTTCATTGCCTTCCTGCAATCCATTTCCTTTTCCACCCAGGATCAAACTCCCCTGCCATCCGGGCATCCGGATATTGCAGGCATGGCATCAGGCTCGGAACCCACTTCGTTCATTTCCGGAGGCCAGCCTGCATGGAAGGTTCCGGCGGATTGGAAGGAAGAATCTGGCGGTGAATTCCTGGCTGCAAAGTTTCTCATTTCAGGCCAGGGAGACAGCAGTGCCACCGTCAATGTCAGCAACCCCATGGGCAACGGAGCGGGGCTGCTGCCCAACGTCAACCGCTGGCGTGCTCAACTTGGCTTGGCCCCGGAGAAGGATGCCAACGGCATGCCACTGGCGCTGACCAACGGCAGCGCGGTAATCGTGGATTTGGCTGGTACCAGCATTGAATCAGGCCAACCAACCCGGCTGATCGGAATACAGGCAACCCAGGCAGGAGAATGCCGGTATTTCAAACTGCTGGGTGATGCCGGCGTGGTGGCAGCACATAAGGATGAATTCATTCAATTCGTACAAGGCACCTTTCATTGAATTCATGATCCGCTCTCTCATCCGGGGCTTCTCCTCCCTGTGGCTCACCTTTTCCTGTTTGGTATTGGGATGCGTCATTGTTTTTTGGGGCACCCTGGCGCAGGTTCAAATGGGGCTTTATCGGGCACAGGAGGAAATCTTCCGGAGTCTGTTCATTTACTGGCATCCCGCCGGGTTCCCGTGGAAGATACCGGTTTTTCCCGGGGGATATTTGATTGGTGGGCTTCTGCTGATCAACCTTTTGGTTGCGCATGTTCGCTATTACAGGCCGGGCAAGGGCAAAATAGGGATTGTCCTGGTCCACCTTGGCATTGTGCTTTTGCTGGCCGGACAGATGCTGACCGATGGTCTTTCAGTGGAAAGCGTCATGCACCTGCGGCTGGGGCAGACCAGGGACTATTCGGAGTCTGAACGTCAATCAGAGTTGGCCATAGTGGACGTGACGGATCCCAAGGTTGAAAAAGTCGTGGCTATTCCCACCCAGTTCCTGAGTCGGCACCCAATATTTCAACCTTCTGGTCTTCCATTTCAGGTGCGGATAGCCGCCTATCGTGCCAACTCGGAGGTATCCATTCAGCCGGCCCGGGGATTCGAACCCGTTCAAGCAACGCCCGGCTTCGGCGGCGACCTCTGGTGGCGCGATACACCAAGTGAAACAGCCATGGATAAAACCGATGTTCCATCCGCCCTGGTGGACATCCGCACCGGCAGCGGCAGCCTGGGGACATTTTTTGTCTCCGAATATTTTGATAAACCCCAGGCCTTTGCCTGGCAGGGGCGCTCGTATGAGCTGTTCCTGCGCGCTCGGCGCTATTACCTGCCATTCTCTCTGAAGCTCCTTGAATTCAGGCATGATCGCTACCCGGGCACGGATATTCCCAAAAACTTTTCCAGCCGGGTGCGGCTGGAATGCCCCGCCAGCGGTGAGAATCGCGAGGTACTCATCTATATGAACAACCCGCTCCGCTATGATGGCGCCACCTTTTACCAGGCCAGTTTTGACCCGGATGACCAGGGCAGTGTCCTGCAGGTGGTGCGAAATCCCGGCTGGCTCACGCCCTATTTTGCCTGCGCCCTGGTGGGTGTGGGTCTCATTGTTCAATTCCTCATTCACTTGATTCCCTTTTTAAAGGAAAGGGCCGCTCATGAAACCTCGCATTGAAAAAGCCGTTCCGTGGTTGTGCGTGGCCGGGTTCGCCATCTGGCTCCTTTCGGCCTGCCTGCCTTCCCCGGAAACCGGGTTTCATTTCCGCGCCTTTGGCAGCCTTCCGGTCCTGATGGATGGAAGATTCCAGCCGCTCGATTCCGTGGCCCGCAACGCCCTGCTGCAAATGCGCTCCAAGCAGACCGTGCTGCTGGATGACGGCAGGCCAGAGAGCGCCACGCAATGGCTGCTTGCCACCCTGGCTGCGCCTGAATCAGCCGACTCCCAAAAAATATTCCGCGTGAACAACGGCGAAGTCCTCGCCCTGCTGAGGCTCCCCGAAACCAGGGAATATTTTTCCTACAACGACATCCAGCCCCAAGCCAGCCAGCTTTTCGCCCAGGCTGGGCGGATTGAGGGAATCGAAAACTCCAGACGCACGGTGTTTGAATCCCAGCTCATGAAACTGGCCAATGCCATCAATCTCTACGAGCAGCTCGAACTGAGTCTCAAGCCTCCGCGAACCGGCGATTTTGCCGCAGAATTGGCATCCTACACCAAAAGCATCCGCCCCGGAATGATTGCCATGGATGACCGCGCCGCCGGGCGCTCTTATGACACCAATGCGCTGGGGCTTTTCCTTGGGTTCCTGGCCGGTTACGACACCATGGCCCGATACTCGCCCCTGTCACCCATACCACCCGCTGACAACCTGGTTCCGCGAGATGAATGGCAAAGTGTGGGCACCAACCTGATGCTCATGGCAGGCGGCGGACAATTGAACCCGGCCACCGCCGCCTACGCCACTATGGTGACCGCATACCGGGCCAATGACCCGGCCAGGTTCAATCAAGCCGTGGATGGCTATCGAGCTTGGCTGGCAGGCCGGTATCCACATGAGATCAGCCTCGCCAACCAGGAGTTCGTCTTCAATAGCATCCAGCCCTTTTACCTGGCCACGCTCATTTACATCGCCGCCTTGCTCCTCGCCTTCCTGTCCTGGTTTCACGGAACCGGCTGGCTGCGGCGCTCCGCCTTCTTCCTGGTTATCCTTGCCTGGGTGATTCACTCCTTCGGGTTGGTTTTCCGCATGCACCTTGAGGGCCGCCCACCGGTCACCAATCTTTATTCCTCAGCGGTGTTTATTGGCTGGGGGGCGGTGGTGCTGGGCATGATCCTTGAAAAAATCCACAAGGATGGAGTGGGTTGCGTGGTGGCGTCGTTGGTCGGGTTTGTCACCCTCATCATTGCGCACAACCTCGCCTTGGGAGGAGACACCATGGAAATGATGCGCGCTGTTCTGAACACCAACTTCTGGTTGAGCACCCATGTTATCACGGTCACGCTGGGCTATGCTTCCACATTTGTGGCAGGCCTGCTTGCCATCATTTATATCTTGCGCGGATTGCTGACCAGCGGACTGAACCCGGGCTCGGCCCGGGCGCTGGCCCGCATGGTGTATGGCGTTGTCTGCTTCGCCACCCTGTTCAGTTTTTTGGGCACTGTCCTCGGAGGCATTTGGGCGGATCAATCATGGGGCCGGTTCTGGGGCTGGGACCCTAAGGAGAATGGAGCTTTATTGATCGTGCTCTGGAACGCAGCCATCTTGCATGCCCGCTGGGGCGGGTTGGTCCGGGAAAGGGGACTGATGATCCTCGCGGTGATCGGCAATATCATCACCAGTTGGTCCTGGTTCGGGGTGAATATGCTCGGCATTGGCCTGCACAGCTATGGTTTCACCAACGCCGCCTTTCAGTGGCTCCTGATTTTTGTCGGAAGTCAAATGGCCATCATTCTCCTTGCCCTGATCCCCGTGAAAAATTGGCGCAGCTTCAATCCAAACAAAGTTTGACGCGCCAGGCTGGCCATCCACACGCACACCGGCCTGCGCCCGGAGCGCTGTCCGGACTGGGCAGGGCGGCTTTGCCAGCTTCCCGGCCTGGTCCAAAAACAGAAACACCCGCCCTTTTTTCAATCAATGCGTCAACCGCCGGATCATGGCATAAAGAATCAGAACCAGCAGGACCATGCCCAAGCCGAAGAAAAAATATCCAAAAAACCGGGCGATGTTTTTCCAGCGAAACCACTCGTCCCGCAACCTGAAATCATCCAGCCGCCCGGAAGAAACAAGTCGGTCGTACCACCGTTTGCGTTCGTGCAGCATTTCATTCCTGGAAATGCGTCCCGAGAAAATAACCGTGTCCATTGGGAATTTCTCAATCCTGAAATGGGTGTTGAAAAAATGGATGGAAAAAATGAACCCAGCGGCCAGAAGGGCTTCATCAGAATGAATGATCAGGGCAATATTCAAGATCCAGCCGGGTAGAAAGCGTGTGAAAAAGGTGGGGAACCACATCAAAAGGCCTGATGCGCCGATGATGGCCACGCCCCAAAAAACGGCAAAATAATCGAATTTTTCCCAATAAGTCCACCGGTCGAATTGCGGCCTGGGCCCCCTGCCGAAAAACCACCTGTTGTGGGCCACAAAATCACGCCAGTCCTGCATGGATGGAACCATGGAATCGGGCCCCCATATCACGCCCGCCAGCCTTCGCAGGCGCAGCCTGCCGGTGTCGGGGTCGCGCAGCGAACGCCGCCCCCGCCAGGCCTTGCCAGCCAGAGAGCAGAGGTGCAGGCCAAAGTATATGAACGTGACCACCGCTCCAAAACGGTGCAGCATCCTTGCCGTATCCGGTCCGCCAATGACTGCGAATATAACGCGTGCCCAGCCGGCGTCATAAAATTTCAACGGCATGCCCGTGATCACCAACAGCAAAAAGCTGGAGACCACCATGAAATGCAGGAGCCGCTCGAAGGGGGCAAACCGGGTGAACCATTCGCCATCCACCTGCGTGGCGATTTTGGCCTCTCGAAATTTTTTCGAATCATTCAAGTAGAGGTAGGCGACGCGCACAAGCCAGGCAAGGGTATGCAGGCCAAAGAACGCGAATGTGCCCGCCAGCAAGCCCGTCATGCACATGAACACCAGGTGAAGCAAGGGATAATGCCTGGCATCCATGGCATTGGCATGCGGCATGTACTGGGTGAATCCCATGGTCGCGCCAGGGTGACACTGGCGGCAGGTGGCCAGGATGTGGCCCTGGGCCAGGCTGGAGTCAGGATTGGACGGCGGCAGCACATCATGATAACCATGGCAGTCATAGCAGGCTGCCACGTCTGAAGCCACGTTGGGCCGCCCCAGCGCCATGGCTTTGCCATGATAGGTCTCGCGGTAATGCTCCAGTCGGTCCGCATGGCATTTGCCACAACGCTGGTCGCTGAGCGCCTTGAAATTCACCGCCGCAGTATCACCAATGTCGTGGGCCGTGTGGCAATCGGTGCAAACAGGTCCGCGCGAATCGCCCTTGGCCAAAAGTTGGCCGTGAACGCTCTTCATATACGTGCGCTCAATGCCCAGGTGACATTTGCCGCAGGTCGCGGCAATGTGCGCGTGGTTGATTGGGGAATCGCGGTCCACGGGCCGCTTGATGTCATGAACTCCATGGCAATCATTGCAGGAAGGCGCCACGATCAATCCCATCTTCAACAGGGCCCGACCGTGGATGCTGTCTGTGTATTCACGGGGCGCCTCGGGCTGTTGGATGCCATATTCCTGGGTGAGTTGCGCATTGCCATGACACTTGGCACAGGTCTGCGGCAGGTTCATCTTGTAAACTGGCGAGGATGGGTCCGCGACCGGCAGGATTTCATGCGAACCATGGCAATCCCAGCATTGGGCCGCACCCGATGCCCCAAGCGCATGGCTCACGCCGTGGATGCTGGAGGAATATTCCTTCGCTTCCCGCGCATGGCACCCGCTGCAATCCGGTGGAGGCAGGCCCGGATCATGCACCAATTCCCGCACCCCGGTGTGGCAATCGGTGCATGAAAGCCTGGCATGAACCGAGCCGGCAAAACCGTTGGTGGGAAAAACCGGCATGGGGATCTGGCGCCCCTGGACCGACCGGGTTGTGGTGGGATCTGTGTGGCAATCCAGACAATCGGCGTTGGCGGGTGGAGCGGCCGTTTTTTGTGCCCCCAAGCCGTCTGGTGCGAACAACAAAAAAACCAACCCCGCGCAGGCGGCCAGCCGGGCAGGTTGACTGCATACCAAGGCACCGGCATTACGGGCCGCCTGTATGACATTCCGAACAACCAAGATCATAATCTCCGCCTGTATGGATGAAGGATTGCCCGCCAGGCGTCATTTGAAGAAGTTGCGATCCACTGCCCTGGGCCAATATCGTGTGGCAATTGTTGCAATCATCGGCCTTGATCACACGCCGACCGTCCCCGGCCTTGTGAAGCCCGTCGTGGCACCGAAAACAGCCGGGCCAGATCATGTGCCCAATGTTGTCCGGATAGGCGCGCCAATCAGCTTTCATTTCAGGAAAGAAATTTTCCGAGTAAATCTTCTGCACCGCCTGGATGGCAGCCGGCATGCGCGGGTCATTGGGGTAGCTTTCCGAAAGTGAGGTGGCAATGCCATCCCGTGCCGCCTCATCACTGTCATATTTCCTCGTCAAAACCCAGACCGCGTTGGTCTTGATCCAGGGAATTCCGGGGTTGATGGTCCCCTGCTCCATCGCGGCATTCACGGCAAAATCCGGCGCGACATAACGGTGTGAAGGACGGTTATGGCAGTCAATGCAATCCATTTTCCGGATGGTGTACTTGCTGATGT
Organism: bacterium; assembly: GCA_021817945.1. GTDB lineage: Bacteria > Verrucomicrobiota > Verrucomicrobiia > Limisphaerales > UBA11358 > UBA11358. Next base: position 139,964 of record JAKAFL010000003.1, read on the forward strand.
CATTCGTGAACCGTGGACTGCGAAACACGGTCACCACACCCTGGGCATCGGTCAGGCGGACCCAGGGAATGACCTGCCGGGCCTCATCAGTGGCAATGTATTCCACCGTGTTTCCACTGAGGATGTGCCAATGGATCCCTCCCTGCGGTGAGGACCCAGGATCTCCCGCGCCCACTTTCAGCAGCAGGCGGATGGAATACGGCGTGTTGGACGCATCACCCTGGAAATAATTGAACGTGCGGTCCAGGTTGCCGACAAAGGCTTTGGGCCAGTGGCATTGCTCGCAGGTTTCCCGGGCCGGCCGCAAATTCTTGATCGGCGTGGGAATCGGGGTTGGATACTTGTGGAATGCCACGGCATAAAGCTGGTAGGACCCGGATATTTTGGATCGAACAAACCAGGATGCGCCCGGACCAACATGGCATTCCACGCAGGCCACCCGCGCGTGAGGTCCCAGGTCATGCAGGGTCAATTCCGGTTTCATGACCGTATGACAGGTTTCACCGCAGAATTGAACCGACTCCGTCACGTTGAAAGCGTGGTAACTGCCCACCGCCGATAACATGATGAACAGCAGGGCCCCCGCCACAAATGCCGCCAGAAGCCGCCGGTCCCGGGGGTTTTCCAGGTCCATTTGCAACCGGGGCACGGCCATGTTGCCCCGGCGGCGCTTGCGTCGTTCCAACCACGCGCCTCCAAACACCAAACCCAGACCGCCAATAAGAAACACCGGCGCCACGCAATAGGTCAGAATGCCAATGTAGGGGTTTGAGAGCCTGGCCATCTCATCCAACATGCACAGCAGGCCGAATGAGAAAAGCGCCCCGGAGCTCAACACCACGCCTCCCAGGCTCAGCCAGTTGCGGAACAATGAGTGTGCAACCGGTTGAACTTCCTTCTCTCTCCCATTTTCTTCAGCAGATTTTCCGGGCATGGCGGTGGCGTTGGCATTTAAAAATGCCTTTTAAAGGTTGTTGGATGGCGGATCTTGAAATGAGTCGCGCCAGATCAGGGCTGTGACTTCAGCGTGCGGACATACGCCACCAGCGCCTTGATTTCATCATCCGACAAAGTGTCAAACGGCTTCATCAAAGTCCGGCCATCTTCGTTTTGCAGCCCGTTCTTCAGGTCTTTGAATGCGTCGTCATCCTTGAAGGATGCCTGCACTTTGGGATCTGAAAAGTCCTTGATCCCCAGGCGCGCCCCAATCTTGGTATCGCCTTTGCCTTCGGCGCCGTGACACTTGGCGCAAAGCTTGGTCCAATTGTCCTTTGCGTCCGCACCCCGCGCAGAGATGGCCGCAACCACCCCGATTGCAACCGCCAAAATAATGATTTTTTTCATATTCGCCTTTCCTTGATCCATGATTTTTTAGTTTGTGAGCGCACACTTGCGCCCGTTGCAAAAATTGTCCTCCACACGGGCTGGTTTCACCAACCCTGCATTGGCAAAATATATGCGCATTTTGATTTGCGCGCGTTTGCCAGAAAGGGGGGGGGGCCGAAAAATAGCTGCTTCTGGACAGGATTCGAAACCATGGAAGGAGCGCCCAATAAAGAACATTCTTTGATGCAAAGCAGCGCGCCGTGGAACGGGTCACTGTTTTTTCCGCCTCCAATTTGCAACAGCCCAAAATACCGCGAATTGGAAGATTCGAAGAATGACAGATCATGCCGTGACCGCAGACACCATTCAGGGATTGTACGAAAACGGCCACCAACTGGGACAGGTGGTGGTGGGCTTGAAATCCTCAGCCTCGGGACTGAAGGTTAACTGGGTTCAAGGAACACTTTTTGACGCCACCAATGTGGCCGGACCTTGGACCCCCGTGGCCAATGCCCTTTCCCCATTTGTCATCGCACCCACCAACCCTTCGGGCTTTTTTCGTGTGCTACTGCATTGACTGCTTATGGGGGCGCTCCGCACCACCCCGCAGCAGCGCCGAATAAATCAAGCCGCGTTCACTTGGTCTTTATTTTCAAGACCGTCACGGAATAAGGCGGGAATTCCCTGGTAAATTCCCTCCCCAACCCTTTGATTTTATGGGTGGTGGGAACGATGTTTCCCGGATTGCTCATGGAGTTATTAACGTCCAACTGGGAGGACCCCAACTCCACATCGAAGCCCCTCGAAGAAACCCTTTTCACCCCCTCAATGCGAACACGCATTGACTGGGAAAGAGGGGTGGTGTTTGCCACTTTGATGTAAAGCATGCCTGTGGCTGAATCCTTGGTGGCGGAACAGTCCAGCGCGGGTGTGGCACCTGCGGCAAGACCGCTCAAGGCAGTGTGAACCACCTCATCCCCTCGATTGGTGTTGAACATGGCATTGACGTAGTAGCTTGGACCGCCGTAGCTCTCCAGGGCATTGTACCCAATCAGGTCCGGCCTCCACTGCCGCGCTCCGCGATTGATGTTCACCAGCAAGGGCGCATAACACTGCATCACGATGATGTCGGCATTGCGCTCCATCCCTATCATCCAAGCTGCATCGCCCAGCGCCGCCTTCAGGCTTGAGGTTGGCGGCTGGCGCCAGGACTTCTCGCTCCATGGAACCACGTCCTCGTAGGCAGCCCATTCCCCCACAAAAATCTTTGGCCCCTGCCGCGAGTAATGATCAAAACGCGTCGGGGCTTCCTGCTCGAAATCCTCCGCCGAGCGGTAATAATGTTCATCCACGGCATCCGGCACGCGGCTATGCACCCTTTTGGATTCCGGCTGCTCGTTTCCAACGGTCGAAATGCATTGGAGCTGCGGATATTTTGCCTTGATGGCGTCAAAAAATTGTGTGAACCGGGCATCATAGGAGCCTGAGGGGTCGAACCAATCCTCATTGCCAATCTCCACATAGGTCAGTTTGAATGGTTCGGGATGCCCGTCCTCGGCGCGCCGGGCGCCCCAGGTGGTGTTGGTGGCGCCCATCACGTATTCAATTTCATCCAACGCATCCGCCACGTAGGGCGCCAGCTCCGGCCCGGGTTTCACAACCTCATTTTTAGGGGGCAAACTGTAGCCAGCGTACACCGCCAGCACCGGTTGCGCATTCAAGTCTTCCGCCCATTCCAAAAATTCCAACATGCCAAGCCCGTCTGATGCGCGATACCCCCAGCAGCCGGGATGGCCGGGCCGGGTGGAAAGGTCCCCAAGGGTCTTTTTCCAGGGAAACCGGGTTTCAATGGATGAGCCCTCCAGAAAATTGCCCCCGGGAAACCGGAGAAAGCCCGGCTTCATATCAGCAAGCTTTTGCATCAGGTCAATGCGGTTGCCATTGGGACGGTCTTTCCATGTGGGCGGGAACAATGAAACCAAATCAAACCATAGGGTGCCAGGCGAATGGGCCAAAAGCACGAAACGGGCATCCGCCGTGGGTTTGATTCCAGGCGGGGTTGTCAGCGACACTGTATATTCCTTCCACTCGCCGCTCAGATGATCCACCGCAGCCTGCGCATACACCGTGGCGCCATCAGGGCTGGCAATGGATGCTGTCACCGCACCGCTGAAATCGTCCGATGCCCTCGCATAAAACGAAGCCCTGTAGGTGGTGGCAGGTTTCACCGGGATACCCCAGTAACCATCGTTGGCAATTCCCGCGCCGCCCTCATGGCCAACCTCCTTCACGGTCAGCCGCAGACTGGTGGTGAGTTGGTCATTCAGGGGTTTGGCATGATCCAGAGCCATTTCGGCAACGGACCCGGCACCCTGGACCACCGACCAATGCACAGGAATATCCGCATTATCCTCAAAAACTCGGTTTTGGATCAATTCCGCATAAAGACCGCCATCGTAGGAATGATTGATTTCTTCTGTCATCATTCCGGAAAACATCGGCCCAATTTGCGCCGTAACCTGGTTGGCATCAATTTGCAAACAGCCAGCTTCGGAGGCGTCCGCCGACCCAATGCCCAGCATGATCGCCCCCAAGCAGGAGCCTGCGACCCAAAATTGTGGTTTCATAAATTTAAAAAGCGCATGCCGCCCATTGACCGCAGAATCCTCTGCTTCATTTTCCTGGTTTTGATTAAAAAACGGTTGCCTTGTTTTTCGCCCAAGATTGTTCACATATCATAATGCGTTTTTTAGGGCTGAAAAACGCCAAAAAAAACCGCCCTCCGGTCATTTCCCGACCGGCGACCCATTCCATCATTTCAAAAGGCCAGCCATTCATCGTCCAACGACAGCCCGCTTATCTCAGTAAACGATAAAAAACCGTGGCATTGGTGGAAACAACGGTGACCTGATAATTTGTTCCGTTCGTGGAAATTGGAATCATGACCGGGTTCCAAACCGCACCAGGTCCCAGGACCGGGCTTGATTCATGGATAAACCAGGCGATAAAATGCGCTTCCCACGCCGGGGTTCGCGGGCAGGGTCACGCTATTGGTCATGCTTGCTCCCGCCACATCCTGCCAGTTTGTGCCCAAGCCAATGCCCAAACCATTGGTCTGGACTTGCAGCCGCCAACCCACACAGCCAGCGGGCCAGGACAAATCCAGATTTGATCCGCTCAGTGTCCCCAAAAGATTGGCGCTGGTGGTTTGCACCACGTTGATGATGCCGCTGTTCAAATTGGCGGTTGACCATCCCAATCCACCGCCCAGTGTTGGCAACACCATGGAATTGAATGTCCCACTCACCAGGCCAGCTTGGAATAGCTTGTAACTGTCGCCCGCAGCGAGTGTGCCAGCCAGATTGGTGACAAGGAGCGTTCCGCCACAGATTAAATTGCCGGATACCGCCAACTGGTCGCTAGTCCCCGTTAATTCGCTGATCTCCAGGGTCGTCGTGCTTCCCATGTCCAAGGTGACATTGTTGTTTACCGTCATGGCGGTTAAACCGCCTCCCGGGGCCAGTGTTCCGCCGGATTGCACAGTGACCGCTCCGCCCAGCGTGCCATGACCGCCCAATGTGCCGCCTGCCACCGTCACAGCGCCTGTTCCAATGGTTCCATTGACCAGCAGCGTGCCGCCATTCACGATCGTAGCACCATGATAGGAGTTGACGCCCGACAACACAGTGGTCCCATTGCCCTCCTGCACAACACCCAGAACGCTGCCCGGTGATGTGTCGTTGATTGTTCCGGCAAAACTCGTGCTGCCAGTGTCATGAAGCGTTAGGGTCGCCGGCCCGCCGGTATCGGTGACTGTGCCATTGCCCGAAATCGAGCCGAGCGTTTGGGAAACCCCGCCCAAATCCAGGGTCGCACCGGCGGCCACCGTCACCGGCGTGGTGGGTGGCAGCACATTGGAACCATTCACACCAAGATTGTTGTTCGTATAAAGCTCCTGTACCTCAGCCTGGCTTAATGGCCGGTCAAACATGTAAACCTCGTCAATCAGGCCCGTCATCCTGGCTGCTCCATCACCGGGATCCGGCGAACCCCCGATCCAAATCTGGTTCACGTCACTGGCCAGCGCGCCAGCCAGGGTGGATGTCACGGCATCCGTGTTCCCATCCACAAACAAGGTTTCATCGCCATCATTATCCACCACGGTCACGAAGTGCCAGTTGCCGTCGTTCAGCGCCGCCGTGCCAGTGAGCCAGCCGCCGGCATACCGCACCGCGCCAGCATGGGTGCCGGGGTTGGTCCCTCCATTGTTCAAGTAAAACTCTGTCTGCCCCGCACTCGACCAACTGCCATCGCCCTGATACATGATGACCGCCCCAGCCGTGGTGGTCTTGACCCAGTAACCCACCGTCCAATTGCCCATGGCGCTTGTGTTCACTCCCGGGTTATAGATCCAAACCACGTCGCTTTCCGAGGTGCCACCGGTTCCATTAATGCTCAGCGCGTTGCCAAAGCGTCCGCCGGTGACGATGGACGCGCCGCTGCCCACGATTCTTCCATTAAACGCAGAACCTCCCAAGCCGACATTTGTAATCACAGTCCCGCTCAATCCCCCGGGCGGGTTGTCAAACGTCAAGTGCATGATGGAATCATCAGCCACGGACGAAAGTCTCAGGGTGCCTGTATTGACAGTTGTATTTCCGTGGTAAGTATTGGAACCACTCAGGACAAAAGTGCCGCTGCCAGCCTTGAACAGGCTCAGTGGATTGCCTGCGGAAGTGTCGCCAATGGAGCCGCTGAACAAACTGGGGTTGGCCGTGGAATTGGAAACCGTCAACGTGGCGGACGTGCCGCTGTTTGTCAGGATGCCGCCGCCAAAAATACCGGATATCTCCTGTGAAATACCCGCCAGGTCCAGCGTTCCGCCTGTGGAAATATCCAGCGTGGTCGCCACCGGCAGCACATTCGCGGGGATATTTGTAACCTGATTCACTGCATACAGCGATTGGATTTCTGACTGGCTCAAAGCACCGTCAAACACATAAACCTCGTCAATCAATCCATTCAAGCCAATATCCTGGTCCCCGGTGTCGGGCGAACCTCCCACCCAAAATTGATCTCCCACCCCCGTATCAGCCGCCCAACTTGATGCTATCGCATCCACCTTCCCGTCCACATACATCGCCTTCGTGCTGCCATTGCACGTCATCGCCAAAAAATGCCAGTTCCCGTCATTGATGCTCGTGCTTCCCTCCTCCCATCCCTGCGCATAACTCACTCCCCCAGCCTTGGCCCCGTATCCCGCATCAGACCCTTCGTTCAAATAAAACGTCATGTTGCCGCTCGCCCACCCTCCAGAACCCTGGTACGCATACACCCCGCCAGCCGTGCCTGTCTTGACCCACATCGCTATCGTCCAGCCATTGCCACCCGTCATCCCCACCACAGGATTGTTCACCAGCACATATCCCGCATTGGCCGCCCCAGATGGAATGCTCAGGGCATTCCCGAAACGACCCCCAGAAACGATGGTGGCAGCCCCGGTCAGCGTGCCGTTCATGGAGGAACCCCCGCTGCCTGTATTGGTGATGATGCTGCCTGCACCATTGCCAGCCGTGTTTTCGAAAGAGAAATGGAGCAACGGGGTTGGCAGGGGCTGCAATTCGAGGGAACCCTGGCTCACTGTTGTCCAACCGCTGTAACTGCTTCCAGGACCCACCGCAAGGGTGCCGCTACCATCCTTGTTCAGCCCCATGATGCCGGAGCCATTCTCCACAACGCCATTCAAATTGGCCATGCCGCTGCCCTGAATGGTAATCGCATTCAGGTTGGTGTCCGAGCCATTGACCAGCCCGCTCAGGTTCAGCAAACCAGAATCAACCTGAACTCGGTGGCTGCCAACGCCTTGGATTCCCATGGTGCCAGCCAGAGTGTTGGCTCCCGCCAGACTTTCAATCTCCGGCGCTGAACTGTTTCGCCCGCTCATGCCAAACGCCTGGGGAAGTATCACATCGCCGCCTGTCCCATCCACCTGCAAAGTCGAAACTCCTGCTCCGCTGTTACGAAACTGTATCGCGCTGGCAGCACCCATGGCGGCGGCGCTCCTCAGCAGAACCGTTCCGTCGTTCGCCGATGCGCTTTCGCTGTCCAGATTGACGACCCCGGAAAACGCGTTTGTACCCGATAAAACAAGCGTTCCCGCGCCGCTTTTGGCAAATCCGTTGTCCCCCGCCAATGGCACGGCGAGGGTGGCGGTGTTTTGAAGAACTGAAATGGCGGGCGAATCGGTTGAGCCGGTATCCAAAGTCAAAGTATTGGTTCCAGCCAAGGTCCAGTCATTGGACCCGGAAGGGTCCCCAAACGCCAGCCCGCCGATGCTCCGGGCGCTGTCCAGAGTCACGGTCCGGGAGGCGCTGATGTTAATGGCGCTGAAATCAGCCGAATAATCCACGCCATTGCCACCGTTGGCCGGCAGCCCGTTGTCCCAGTTGTTTGAAACGCTCCAATCACCGTCCGCATCATTTGTCCAGATGCCGCTGGAAAAAGGCGGCAAGGACGAAGGCTGGTTGGTGTAAAGCCCGGCAATTTGTGCGGCTGTCATCGCATAGTCAGTGATTTCAACGCCATCAAAACGACCGTTGAACAACGGGTCGGCGGGGAACTGGCTTTTGCCCAGGTAATTTTTTGCCGGACTGAATTCCGAGGGCAGGTTGGTAATGCCGCTCGTGGAGGCGGCCAGCCTGCCGTTCACATAAAGCGATTCCACACCCCCACCCAGAGTGACCGCCACATGCTGCCATATTCCCACTGTCAAGGGGCTGGTTTCAACGATTTGCTCGCCATTGCCATTATTGATGGCAAAACGCAGGGTGCCACTGCCCGAGCTTGGCGTAAGGAAAAGGTAATGCGAGGTGTCGTTGCCAAAGTCAAAAATGCGTTGCCAGGCCGCCCCGCCATTCCAATAAACCCAACCCGCATAGGTAAACGCGGGCGCGCCGGCGATATTGGCGGGGAGTTGCACAAAATTATCCGCCCCATCCAGGACTATCGCATGGGCCTGGCTGTTATGGCCGGCGGCGAAGGATGGCGCGCTGGATGCCAGCGCATTGTTACAATAGCCGGAGGAGTCCTCGGTGTTGCTCGCAAATAGGAATTGTGCCATTCCGCGCGTGGGATTGGCTGGCAGGGCCTGCGAATAGGACAGTGCGGACACCGTGTTGCTATATGTCACTCCCGCAGGCGTGACGGTATTGCTGCTGGTGACAAGCGAGCGGGGATCCTCCACCCAGTTATAAAACGCATAGCGCTCCACAAACGGCGTGGATTCCAGCATGCTGACCATCGCGGCAACGCACGCCTGCTGTTGGGCATAGGTCGGCACAGGCCAGGGATTGTTGTCAGTCCAGTTTGCCCCGTTGTTCCATTCAGTGACCCAGATCGGCCGGTGCGTGTTGTTATAGACGTTCAGGAGAAAATTATACATTTGCGAGGCGCAGGCGGCGGGATTGGCCGGGTTGTTGGCCTGGTAATAATGGATCGGCACAAAATCCACCCGCAATCCATCGGCATTCGCCTGCTGCATAAATGGGAAAAGCCAGCTGGCGGGACCGCCATCCGACACCGCAGGCGCCCCCACCCTCAAGCCGGTGGCCAGCAAATCACCCCAGGAGGAAATCGCATTACTAACAGAAAGGTTCGCTTGGTTGGCTTGGTCAGGTTCATTGTAGCCCAACAGGGTGTTGATGCCCAAAGCCTGCCAATTCTGGTTGAGCGGCGGCCATCCCTGGTTCTGGCGGATGGCCACATATTCCAAATCACTCGTGGAACTTTGATCAATATTCCAGTCGTACCACCAATTCACATTCAACCAACTGTTGCCTGGATTTCCCGCGATGCCTTTTTTACTGACCCACCGCCAGGGTGTGACATAAATGAATTTCACCTGTTGATTCAATGTGGCAGGCAACACACCCAACTCCAGGTCCCCATCCTGCGCCACATAACACTGGCTGTTATTTTTGCCATCAGCCGACGCGGCCAGCACCACCTGGTAACCCCGCTTCAATTTGAATGAGCCAAATCCTGCAATGTTGGTGCCCGTGTAGTAGGTCCATTGGCTGAGTTGGTTGGATGTTCCGCCAAACTGGGGCTGGCTAAACACCGTCAACGGCTGAAAGGACGGGGATTGGGGAATGACCACCGCGCCGTTTTGGGCGTACTCCACCACACGCACGTTGCCATTCGCCACCGCCGCGGCTCCATTCACATGCACCTGGCCAAGATAGGTTGACTGAACGACCGAAGGCTTGATCCCCGGCAAAAAAAGCCAGGCGTCCGATGAATTCAAATTGACCAGGCACCCTGAAAGGGGCGTGGTTGAATTGGTCACCCATAATTCGCTCCTCCCGCTCATGGTCACCGTCGCGCCGGAAAGGGACCCGTATTTTTGCACGCCGCTGGTGATTGTCAGAACCTGGGCGTGACCTGCCGCTGCCAACCCTGCCGCAACTGCGAGCAAAAACCATTTGAATGTTTTTAATTTCATGGAAAATCAGGGGTAAACCAGGCGGTAAAATGCCGCCGGACTCAAGTCGTTGATCGGGACGTAAACTTGGTTTGTCGTTTGCGAGAGCACCACCGTGGTCCAATCAGCCGGATTAACGCTTAAGCCCAGGTTCAAATGATTGGTCTGCATCAAGAGACGCCAGCCAATATGGTCGGATGGCCAGAAGAGGTTCAGGTTGGTCCCGCTCACGGTCCAGGACAGGTTGGTTGCCGCGAGCGAAATCAGGCTGGCCACGGTTATTTTCCCGTTTTGCGCCAGGGTGTTGGTCCAGTACAAATGACTTCCCAACACCGGCAGGTTTGCCGCCGCAAAACTGCCGCCGTAAGTCGCGGCGCTGAATAACTGGAACGCGTCCCCTGCCTGAAGCGGCGCGCCAAGGTTTGTCACCTCCAGCACACCGCCGCCCGTGAATGTGCCTGAAGTCAACGCGATGCGGTCATTCAGGCAGGCCCCTCCGTTCCGGTTGATTTTCATGAGGGTCATCCCATTTAGAACCGGCGTGTTGCTCAGCGTCAGTGTGCCAATGGCCCCAGCAGAAGGCCCGGGCGAGAGAGTGCCCCCGGATTGAATGGTTACCGTTCCACCAATCAGCCCGCCACCGCCCAAGGTCGCGCCATTGGCCACGGTCACATTCCCTCCGCCGGTGGATCCATCCACCAGAAATGTGCCATTGCTCACCGTTGTGCTGCCGCGATAGGAGTTCGCCCGCGTGACTGTCAGCGTTCCAGCGCCAACTTTTGTCACGGACTCCAGTCCGGAATCAGAAATAACCCCCCCAAAAACCGTGCTGTTGGCGTCCCCCAGGGTCAGGTTGCCCACCGCGGCTGCGTCATCGCCCAGAACCAAATTGCCTGTCCCGGACAAGGAACCAATGGCTTGAGAAAGCCCGTTGATGTCCAGAACAGCCCCGGAAGCCACAGTCACGGCTGTGGCAGCCGGCAACACCGGCATGCCCGTGCTGTTTCGCCCATATAGCGACTGGACCTGGGCCTGGCTTAACGCGCTATTGAACACATAAACCTCGTCAATCAATCCATTCAAGCCAATATCCTGGTCCCCGGTGTCGGGCGAACCTCCCACCCAAAATTGATCTCCCACCCCCGTATCAGCCGCCCAACTTGATGCTATCGCATCCACCTTCCCGTCCACATACATCGCCTTCGTGCTGCCATTGCACGTCATCGCCAAAAAATGCCAGTTCCCGTCATTGATGCTCGTGCTTCCCTCCTCCCATCCCTGCGCATAACTCACTCCCCCAGCCTTGGCCCCGTATCCCGCATCAGACCCTTCGTTCAAATAAAACGTCATGTTGCCGCTCGCCCACCCTCCAGAACCCTGGTACGCATACACCCCGCCAGCCGTGCCTGTCTTGACCCACATCGCTATCGTCCAGCCATTGCCACCCGTCATCCCCACCACAGGATTGTTCACCAGCACATATCCCGCATTGGCCGCCCCAGATGGAATGCTCAGGGCATTCCCGAAACGACCCCCAGAAACAATGGTGGCAGCCCCGGTCAGCGTGCCGTTCATGGAGGAACCCCCGCTGCCTTCATTGATCACGGTTGACCCGTTGACATTGTCAAACGTCAGGTGCAGCACGGGGTCTGCCAGCCGGAGCGTGCCGTTGCTTACCGTTGTGGCACCCTCATAGGTGCTGTATCCCCCCAGCGTGAGTAGTCCGGCGCCGGCCTTGACCAGGCCGCCGCTGGCATTGGGAACAGGCGCCTGGCCCGTGATGGTCGCCGGGGTGGTCCCGCCGCCGCCGCTTAACACAAATAACGGTGTGGCGGTGTAATTGACGCCTGCACAAGTTATGAGAATATTCGTCACCTCCCCGCTTGTGGGTTTTCCGGTGGAATCATCAATCTGGGCGATGGCCGTGGCTCCCTCACCCGTCGTGTCACCCGCGCCCCGAACCACGGTCACGATGGGCGGGGCAATATACCCAGCCCCCGGCGTGAACGAGGCGATGCCCTGGATGCCTTTGCCCGCCGGAGACAAAAGCGCCTGGTTGATGCCGATGGTGTACCCATTATCATTAATCGTGGCACCCCCTGGATAAACATTCACACTGCCAAGACCCGTCAGGAAGGATCCATTTGATGTTCCGGATTGCAGGATTCCGCCATCAAAATTAACCTGGCCATAAGCACCACTCACCCAATCTCCCATGGCAACTCCTCCATCAAGGTTGAGAATGCCCGTGTTGTTGGAATTGCCTGACTGGTTCAAATCAAATCCCGCCGCCGCGGCATTGGAAACAACCCCGCCCAGAACGTTGATCACCGCTGTCTGGCCGCCCCCCCAACAATTGACAATGCCGCCCCCGGCATAGGTAAGGCTGCCGCCAAAAATATTCAACAGGCCGGTTTCACCCGTCACCCCACGGGCCATCACCAGCCAGCCGGTGTCATTAACCGTGCCGCCAGTGACCTCCAGGATGCCGTTGCCGCCGGTGCCGCTGAATCCGCTGCCGTTGTTATTCTCACCGCCAACGGCAATGCCCACCGAGGTGAAAACTCCTCCAAGGGCGTCATAATACCCAAAACTTCCTGCGACATTGCCTATGGCGGTGTTATCAAAGGTGGTTGCCGGGGAGACGGACATGGAGCCGGAAGTCTGATAAACCGCGCCCGCTGCCCCGTTTGCATTTCCCACAAAAAGAATGGGCTGTGAAATGGACCCGCTGTCAACCAGGCACGCGTTCCCGGCCACATTGGCTACCGTGGTGATGTTGGTGCTGGCCACGTGCCCTGAGATTTCAAGCGTTCCAGCGCTGACAGTGGTGGGCCCGCTGTAGGGATTGTTTGCGCCAAACACCACCAATCCGCTTCCTGACTTGGTGATCCCTGCGCCTCCATCGGCCAGCGGCACATCCAGGGTCTGAACATTGGTCGAGTTGTTCACCACGGCGCCGCCATTGGCCAGGGTCAGCGCGCTTCCATCCGATGAGCCAATGATAAAACTTCCGGCATCGGCCCCAAACACCATTCCGGTCACACTGTAATTTTCATTCAGATTAGGCGCCAGCCGCGTGCTCCCCGCAAAGGTCACCCCATCGCCAACAAGCCCGGGGCCGGCGCCGCTGCTCCAGTTCGGATTGCTGCTCCAGTTATTATCCACCATCGAGCCGCCATCCCATGTTTGATTGGTGGCAACAACGGTCAAGTTCAGTGTGACGGTGCCTCCCAGGTGGTTTGCATCGGTCATGGTTACCACCAGGGATTTCACCCCGGGAACCGTGCCGCCACTCACGCTTGCACTATTGGTGAAGACTGCGGTTGAATTCGATTGCACCAGTGGCAGGGATGCGGGCCCGCCAATCAAGCTCGCGTTCAAGACTATATTGGTCACCGCCGCATTCCCACTGGTCTGGGCGACGCTGAAATAAACCGCCTGATTACGGGTGGCGACCCCCGGACTGACTGCGCCCGTCCCGCCCGGCGGTGTCAAACCCGTGGTGGAATAGTGTAGCGCCAGGGTGTTCCCGTTGATCACCACATAATAATGGGTCGCATTGGCCGGGACCACATCCCATGTCGGCGTGGCATTGGGATTCCCAGCCAGGCTGCCTGCCGTCATGAGCACATAATCCCCCGCAGTGTCCAGTGCCGCCCCGGCACCGGGGGCTTTGAGGTGGATCACTGTGCCGTCCAGCGTGAGCGTTCCACCGATGGAAAATAAATCATTCGAGCCAATATGAGACTGGCCAAGATTCAAATAGGCCAGCGACCCGGCGGCAAAGGTCAGGTTGCCGGTGAATGTGTTGGTGGCGTAGCCCGCCCCGGGGCCGGCATGAATCCCCGCACCCGGGCCGGCTATCAGCGCCCCATTAACCGTGCCGCTGCCAAACAGGCTTTGCCCTGCCGCCAGGGTATAGGCAGGGGTGCTGCCCGTCACGTCCAGCGTCGCCCCACGGTTGACCACGATGTTGGAACTGGCAAGAGATCCAACCCCGCTCAATGCTAATTTCCCCGATTCCAAAAGGGTGTCGCCTGTAAATGTGTCGGCCTGCGCCAATGTCAATGTCCCAGCCCCCAATTTGGTCAAGCCACCGCTTGCATTGGCAGACAAGGTAACGGCACCCGCCAACGCAGCAGTCGTGCTGCCGCCGCCATTCAAAAACACTGCCGGCGCGGCAATAAAACCCGAGCCTGGGCAGGTGACCTGGATGGCCGTGACTGTGCCCCCTGAAATGACCGCAGATGCCGTGGCACCAGCGCCGCCGCCCCCGGCAATCACCACTTGGGGTGGGGTGACATACCCAGCCCCGCCCTGCCTCACCGCAATGGACTGAATGCCATTTCCGGGCGGTGCTAAAAGCGGCTGGCCGATCGTGATGGCATGGCCGTTGTCGTTGATGATGGCGCCGCCTTGATAAATCCAGGCTCCCGCAAGATTGGTTAAAAATGAGCTGTTGTCGGCAATGCCCGCCATTAGCGTGCCGCCGTTGAAATTAATATTCACCCCGGGGTTGTTGGCGGCCGGCCCGTTCAAAAACCCCAGTGTCTGCAACGCTCCACCATTCAGGTTCAGTGTCGTCACGTCTGAAGCGCCGCCATCGCCAAGACCCGCATAATCCGTTCCCTGGTTGAGCTTCACGCGCAGGCTGGGGGTGAGAAACTGCCCGCTGCCGCTGAGGGTGGTTGTGTTCGTTTGTGAACCGCCCCAATTGATGGAAAGCCCGTTGATGTTGTCATCTGTCGGCAACCCGCCACCGCTGATTTGCACCGTACCTCCCGAAATATTCACCACGCTGGATTCACCTGGTCCGCCGCGATTGGGCAGAAAATAGGTGCTGGAGTTATTCGGCAGGGTCAGGACGCCACCGCTCATGTCCAATTGGCCAAATGTCCCCGCCCCTCCGCCGCTGCCGCCCGTGTCTATTTCACCACCCACAGCCAGGTTGCCGCCGGAAAGATTAAAATAGCCGGAGGCAAACGGTGCGCTGCCGATTTGGAACCCTCCCAAGGCGGTGTTTGCCACGTTGATGCTGGTGCCAGACCACTGGTAAAGCGCTGCGCACCGGCCATTCGCTACGCCAATTTGCAGCGAGGATGAACTGCCCGCCGCCAGGGACCCTGTGTTGGTCATGTCTAATGTGCCCGCATCCAGATTTAAATTCCCGGCGCTCAGGGAAAGAGCCCCCGAAATGCGCAATTCCCCCTGACCCGACTTGTCCAGATCGCTCGATGCGCTCACGCCGCCACTCAATGTCAGACTGCCCGTGGCGGCCAGGATCGTCTGGGGGCCATTGCCCAATGTGATGTTGTCTGAAATGGACTCTGGATTGGTGCAATCATCGAAAAGCACCAGGCCGCCTGTGGCGGTTCCAAGCAGGAATGGGTTGCCGGAAATGGAATAGCCCTGAGCGCCAGGATTGAAACTGATACTCGCAAAGTCAAAGCCTGTCTCATTGTTCAGAAGAGACACCGGACCAACAGATCCAAATGCCAGGGCATCGCCGCTGGCCACAGGCCCGGCACCCTTGGAATAACTCCAATTGGCGGCAACGCCAAAATCATTTCCCGCCCCCCCCAGCCATGTGTCCACTGTATTCGCCGTGGTGGTGGAACTGGCCTCGAAGGAGTTAAAACTTTCATTGCCGCTGTTCACCGCTGAAACCACGTAGTAGTAGGTGGCGCCCCCGGCGGTGCCAGTGTCTTCATAGGATGGCGATGGACTGTTGGCAATCGTCGTGTATGGGCCGCCGCTGACGGTCGCTCGTTTCACATTGTAGCTCGTGGCGCCCGGCACGGCATCCCATGTCAGCCATACTTGACTGCTGATCGCCATCGCCGAAAGGTTCAAGGGCGTGTAAAGGCCGCCCTGCAGAATTTCAATGCCGCTGATGGAGGCATTATCCACAACATTGGAAAAACCCACCACGACCTGCCCGGCTGCGTTGGCCGTGGTCATGATCTCCTTGATCACCGCCCGGTTCTGCCCGCCCGCCGCCGCAAATATGTCAAAATTGGTCAGCGCCTGGCGTCCATTGATGAAAACGTTGAATTCGCGCTGGCCAACTGCGGACCAGCAACATTCCATGGCGTGCAAACGGACGAGATAATTGGTTCCCGGAAGGTAATGATCAAATGTGTAACTGCAATTGCCATAGCGCTGGTCCTGGTACACGGCCTGCGGCGCGGGATTGGTCACACCGCTGAGATCCACCGTGTAATCATATCCATTGGCGTCCCATGCCGTGCCGCCGCTGTAATTTTGATCCGCCGCAAATGTCCGCTGGTCCGCTGATAGCGTCGCCACCGCCGCGCCACCACAATGAACAGCCGTGAGCACCGGATTGAATACTCCCAGTGAATCCACCAAAACCGGTTTCGACCCCTGGTAATTCGGGCCGTTCAGCGTGAATTGCCGGGCATTGTTGCCCTCATTGGCCAGGGGACCCTGGCTGCAATCCTCATTGGTGTTGCCCAACAGTTGTATGCCATTGTAATAGGCTCCCGGGTTCGAAAAATAAAGAATGTTATTGCCCCCGCAATAATTGAAGAGCATCAGCGTCACCAGGCCGTTGCCTCCAAACCCATCCCCCTGCTCGCAACAATTGTTCCTGCCCAATTCATGCGCAAAAACATTGGCGGAAAGATATACGGCGCTCACCGTGCCTTCGCTGCCGCACTCATAGGACAACCCCGCGTCGTCAGTGCCTATCCCCACGCATTGAATGATGCCAGCGCCGGTGCTGGACCAAAAACTGGCCACATCCGGCCATGTCCAAAACTGGCCAAGCAGGGAATGTAGCGTGCCGGGGTCAGATTCCGAAGCCTCCAGATACCCCACGTTCTCCACCCACATCCCGGTCCCGCTGTTTTGCATGGCCACATTCGCCGCCGCAACATTGTTGTTCATGTCCACCTGCAGATTGGCAGCCCCGCCAAGCTGAGCCGCCGCCGCCGATGTGTAAACCTCCGCCACCGTCATCACGGACCCAATCCGGTTGAATTGCTGGGCATGCCCGCAAATGGCCATCATCCCCACCCAAACCAAGGCAGGCCATGACCACCGAATTTTGCGGTTGGCAATGGGCGGGGCGGGATGTTTCATTTTCGCAGTTCAATTCCTATTTTTATTCAGTGAAACGGACTGCCATACAGTGCCGGATTAATGCTTTTCACCACCATTTCACCGGGTTCCCGCGCCTCGCCCACCAGGTAAACCTGTTCCTGGGGAGAATCCACCGTAAATGCCTCCCGGTTGTTGATGAATGCAGCGGTAACCGTGGAATCCGCCTGCCCGGGCAATTGCCCGTATATCTGACCCGCACTGCCGTTGTCCCTCAATTCCGTCCTTGTCACATCCACCACCCACTGCTGCCCATCCAATCCCGGTAAAGTAATTTGCCGCAGCTTCTCTCCCGCCTGCGCCGCTTGTTGTGCCAGCGATGCCAGCCCTTCATTGAAATAAACCAGCTCCCTTTGGTAAATCGCGGCGTTTTCCATCACCATGCGCTGGTATTCCAATGAATTGTGCGCAAGGTGAAGAATCACGTTTGTGTCGCGGCCATCCTCACCCGTCCATCCGTAAATGAAATTGGATTCAGCCACCTTGAAAGGGCGCACTTGGAACCAGGAATAGTTGGGGATGATCGGAAGCCGCACCGACCCGTTTTGCTCTCCTGCCATTGAGACAGCCGCCGAATTCGACCCGCCTCCTGACGCTCCTGC
Organism: bacterium; assembly: GCA_021817945.1. Lineage (GTDB taxonomy): Bacteria > Verrucomicrobiota > Verrucomicrobiia > Limisphaerales > UBA11358 > UBA11358. Next base: position 157,502 of record JAKAFL010000003.1, read on the forward strand.
CAGATTACCGGATTTTGACCGCGAATCACCCAACCCGGTTTCATTGGAATGGTGTGCGGTGCAACCAATCAAGATTGCCGTCAACGGCAGCCAGGCATGGTTTTGTATGCGTGCCCCGCAGGATGCCATTAAGGTGGAAATGGTTAGCCGCCCTGGAAGTTGATTCACAGCTTTTAGAATGACAAAACACCCCGACCTGAATACCCATTCGCCCCCGCCAAAAAGGACGAAACCACCACCATTACCGCCCAATTTAGAAATAACAATCTCGCCTTCAACATGTTGTAGCCGAATTAGGGCTGGAATTAGGACTGGCGCAACCATCCCTCAAGGAGGTGTGAATCAGGCCATACAATTGATCCAAGGCACGCATTAAAATGGCTTCAATAGTTAATACGTTTTTTGACAGCCCAAACCCGCCATTTTAACCCGAAAAGCGAATTGGAAAGAGTCAATCTGCGCCAAGATGCTTGAGCGGAAACTCTTTGGAAAGATCGAAACCATACCGGACCACGGCCACCTGTTTCGCCCGGATGAAGATCTGGGAGGCTTTGGGTGGTGGGATTGCACCCGTTTCTTTGTATAGTCCACTGCTTGACGGTGTGGGCTACCTCCTCAAAGGCTGTAAAGCTGCATATCAGCGGACGGTGAGGATTTGATTTTTATGAGGCTCAAAAGTTCGGGAAACACTGCGACGTCATGCTTTCCGAGACGATCTTCCGGGTTTTGGAAGGTCGGCGGCAAATAGGAAAGAGACGCCGTCAAGGACAACGCCAGGCGGAGTAAGGCGATCTCCCTGTGTGCGGCCACTTTGTCGGCGATAACAAATCGCGCGGCCTGCGTGCGTGAGAATGGAAACTGCAGCAGAGATTTTTGGCCGGCCCAATTATGATCTGCCGTTCCTGGTGCGGACGGGCCACCTCAAACCACTGGGCAAACCGGCGCAGAACGCCTACAAATGGTTTGCCACCATCGAGATTGAGCGGGCATGCGCCGATCCAGTTTGGCTCGGCAAGGCCATTCGCATCGTGGAGAAGCAGGTCCAGGAGCAGAACTGGAAGCAAAGAGGCAAGGAACAATCAAAAATGTCCCTGGCTTGGAGATTATTGTTCAACCTTGATCCATGTCCAATTGGTTTCAGGATTAAAAATACGATTTTTCGCCAATAAATGTAAGCACTTTTGCACTACTCCTGACTTTTCCGAACGAACCCATTAACTACCCTCTTACTGAAACTTCCACTGAAGGTTTTTGATTCACGCCAGAATGTAACGCCCTGATTTTCTCGTGCCAACACGCCGGACCAGCCCGGCATCCAGCAACGGATGCATCAACTTGATTGCGCCCTGCTTGGTCACGCCCAGGGCATCCCAAATTTCCTGCGGTGTCATGCTTTTGTGGTCGCGCAGTAGCCGCAACAACTGTTCTTGTTTTGGGCGCAACACCAGTTTTGCCCGGGTTGAACCGGCGGACAATTTCTGAACCCGCATCCACACGCGCTCCAAGGTGAGTTGCAATCCTTCGGCAGTGTATTCCAGCCAGTCGCTTAAATCCTCCCCCGCGTGCCGCACGGCATCCAATGCTGCGTAATAGCGCGGACGATTCTCCCAATAAATTTCGTCCACGGAAAAAATGTGGTGCGTGTCAAATCCGCGCCGGTAAAGTTCCCACAAGGCCAGCGCGCGGACTGTCCGCCCGTTTCCGTCGGCAAAGGGATGGATGGACTCAAACCGATAATGAACGATGGCGGAACTCAAAACGGGCGACAATTTGGCGGCTTCCTTGTTCCACCACGCCAACAATTCAAACATCAAACCCGAAACGTCCCCCGGTGGCGGCGGCACATAACGGCCAACGCGCACGGCGATGGCGCGATAACGCCCGGCAGTTCCCTGATCCATCACGTCTCCGGCCATGATTTTATGCAGCCTCAAAATCTCATTGTGCGAGATTGTTTTTTTGACGGCGTTCTTTTCCACAAAACGCAGCCCGGCAAAATAATTGACCACTTCGCGCTTGGCGCGGGCGGCAACGGCGGGGATTTCCCGGCCTTCCTCCACGGCGCGGACTTGTTCCAACGTGAGCGGATTGCCCTCAATGGCCGTTGAAGAATGAGTGTTGCGCGTCCGGGTGTCCTTTTGCAATGCGGGAATCCACGGCACTTCCACCGTGGCGGCTAGAATTCGCTCGCGCAGGGCGGCAATCTGCTCCACGCGCGCCAGCAACGCGGGCGTGATGATGAACTGCGCCTGGTAGCTCATGCGTTGAAACTACACGATGAGTCAACCATAAGTCCACTTATTAGACAACCGCTTTTGTGAAAGGGCGAAAGGGTCAGAGTGACCAATCTGGATTTCATTCTGACCTTTCATTCATTAGCTCCTCCGTTTGCAACAGCCGTCGTTTCAATGTTTCCAATTTCCCCCGCCTCCATCCCCAGAACCCTCAACCCCGCCATCAGATTCCCTTCGAGCGTTTCCACCAGCAGATGATAATGATTGTCCCATCAGAACGCAGGCATGAATTCGCCGGCCGGTCTTCGCTCAGGCTTCCCCAAGCGGTGCCAGAAAACGCCGGCGATCCTCGTCGTCACGGAAAATCGGCTGCCCCTGGTTCCCACGCGCCTTCACGTGGTAAACCGCGCCGGCATATTCAATTCGCAACGGTCGGGCCATTGAACACCCACCTAGATCCGCCACACTCTTTCCGTCAACTACAGAATGTCATTATTATAGGACTGGCCCTTTCATTAACCTAACTTCCCCCCGTATTTGCAAAATCCCCAATAAATAGTGGGTATTGGGGATTTTGTCTGGCTACATAGCCCAATCCGGGGTGGTGGCGAAGAGTTTGATGACGGCGAGTTTATCCAGCA
>JAKAFL010000081.1 GCA_021817945.1 bacterium
GCCAGCGAAGCGCGGGGAGAGGGTTGGAGCCTGACTGAAAATGACGATGGATGTTGCGGCAATGAATTTTGGATTCAACCGAGGCGCGAGCGACGAGCATACCCGCCATGGGTCTGCAAGAAGCGAGTAACAAAGGGTGAAACCAAAAGGCATGCCGCCCGGCTTGTCCCGCCATAGCACAAAGGGCGACGGCGGAAGGGTTTCAATTTCAAACAACGCCCATTGCCATTTTAAGTTAGGCTCATCAGGAGAGGGGTTCTCGCTCACATCCAGTACGGACTCAAATCATTATGTATTTGAAAAACTCAGCACCACCTCTCCCCGTCCCTCTCCCCCAATACAATTGGCGGAGAGGGGGAAAAAACGACGGGCTGGAGATGGATTTTAAAATATTTCACCCATCAAAGGTGTTCTGCTTTTTCAACCCGAAATGCGAAATGGAAAGGGTCGGGATGCGGCAGGGTCCTGGAGCCTGGTGGATTGGGGCAGGTCGGCCTTTTGAATTTCGTTTTTCGGGATTATTTCAAGCCATCCAGGAGCGCGCTCGCCTGCGTGATCAACCCGCGGATTTGGGAAATCTCGTCGGAGTTGGTTTTCGTGTGGCAACCCGGGCCAAAGTCAAAGTAAAGGTCCACCGTGGCATCCCGCCTGTCGCTGCGGGCCGCCACCTTGAATCCGGACTTGGTTTGGTAATGCGCTTCAAATCCGTTCAGCGGCGTCACGCCCCAGTTTGCCCTGCTCACATAATCCAGGCCGCCCACCAACGAGTTGATCTCGTCGCGGTCCACCTTGTAGCTGAAGCTGGAATGAGCGCCGGTCTGGGGATCGGTTCGCTGGATCTCCAGCACCAGCCCCATGGCGCTGCGCGAATCGGTCACATCGTTCACCATTTCTGCGGCGACCGAGAGGGTGGCGTCGTCCAGGTTCACGCTCCCCTGCGTACTGTAGCCGCGCACCAGCACGACATTGGTTTGCTCGTCAAACGCCTCCAGCAAGGTCGCCGGAGTCGAATTGGTCTGGGCGCCAAGACGGCATGCCAGCAGCAGCGGCAGGATTGCCGCCCACAAAACCTGCCGCGTTTTCAAAAACCTGGCGCATCCCGCGGCGCCCGCCGTTTTCAGGTTTGCGGCACAGGTCTTCATCAGCGCAGTTTGGCGGGGTAATCCCCGCGGGCAATCAATTTGCCGATGCTTTCAGCCACCATGGGACGGTCTTCCTTGTAGGTGACTCCAAACCAGGAATCCGCAGTCCGCAGCACCTTCACCCGGGCGCGCCCTTCCTTGACAAGATCATTCACCGTGCTCGGAATGTAACATTCCGATTTCAATTCCTTCCCGTGATGAACCATGAACTCGTTGAATTTCTGCCTGAGCTGGGGAAAAAGCTCCGGCGTGAACCCCCAAAAATTCATGGAGACAGGCTCATCCCCGGTGAGCGGCACGATTGTGCCATCCGGCACGGCGCCCTTGACTCCGGCGCCATCGCGAACCAAACCCTGCATTTCCAGCACCGAGGTCAGGTAGCCGGAGGAATCCGTGCGCGAAACGCCACGGGTCACCGCGCCAAAGTCTGAAAGCGTGTTTTTCAGTATGAACCCCGCCATCGCATAATCCTTGGAACCGGAACGGAGATGGTCGGCCATGAGTTGATAGGCCTGGCGCCCGTAGAAATCGTCGGCATTGATCGCGGCGAAAGGCTCCCGTATGCAATCTTCCGCCATCAGGATCGCATGCGTGGTGCCCCAGGGCTTGGTGCGGCCCGCCGGGAGACTGTGCCCGGCGGGAAGTTTGTCCAACTCCTGGTAAACATACTCCACGGCAATCCGGTTCTCAAACCGCGATCCGATCCATTCCTTGAACGCCTGCTCAATGTCCTTCCGAATCACAAACACCAGCTTCCCAAAACCCGCGCGGATGGCGTCGTGGATGGAATAATCAATGATGGTCTCACCGCCCGGTCCCACGGGATCAATTTGCTTGAGGCCACCGTAACGGCTGCCCATGCCTGCTGCCAGGATTAGTAAAGTAGGTTTGCTCATGCGCGGGCAGGTTAGATTGGCGGTCGGGGTTTGTCGAGCGTGGAGCGCAGCCGCCGGAAAGATTCCGGGGGGAGGCCCAGGATGGATTTGAACACCCTCGAAAAATGATAGGGATTGGCAAAACCAAAGTCGGCGGCCACGTTTTTGACCAGGGCATCCGGCTCCGCCAGTTGGTCCGCGGCGGCATTCATTTTGAGCTTGAGAAGGCTTTGGTAAGGTGTCAGATGGTCAAAGCGCCGGAAAAGCCGGCACAGGTAGGCCGGATCCACCTTCAGATGCCTGGCAATATCCTGAAGGCTGCGAAAGGTGCGGAAATGATCGTGGATCGCCTGGCGCGCCGCCTGGTAGGTGCCAAAGGCCAGGGATTCGCCGGCCCGGGCCGGATGCCGGGCCGCCGGCCATTTTGCCCCGATGCACTCAAGCAGTTGGCGGCATAGTTTCCTCGTTTGAGGCGTGTCCCGCTCCCCGCTCCGGGTGAGCTCATCAAACAGGGGTTGCATTTCGCCCGGCGGAAAAACCAGCATGGAATCGCCCGGCGGCAAACCCCGGCTTTTGAGCCAGCGCCCGGCCCCGGCGCCGCAGAAATCCACGAAATATTTGATCAATGTCTTCCTGGGCAGGCAGGAAATCTCATGGGGAATGCCCGGTCCATAGGCCAGGAGCGTTCCCGGCTGCAATGGATGCACCTTGGAGCCGAGCCGGGCCACGCCCTGTCCCTGGACCACGTATTCCACCGAATAATAGGGGAAATGGGACCGCTTGACCCGGTATTCCGGGGCGCACACCTCCACCCCGCCGCACACCACCGTCAGGCCCGCGCTCGCCCGGGGTTTCAGGTTGAAGTAAAACCGCCGCGCGCGCAGCGTCTGGGTCGAGAAGAATTCCGGCGGACGGTTTGAATGGGGGTTCATGATGGGTCAATAATGGATATGCTTTGTTTTAAAGTGGGCATTTCCAAACCCGAAAGACAAGCTAGAATTCATTCGAACATTTAAACGGCCGCGCATGGCGGCATTCAAGACCCAAAACAATTATGGAACACAATAAGCGAGTGGTGGAAAAAGACCCCGCCTTGAAAAAGGATGACCTGATTGTCATCACCGGCGGCGGCGGCTTCATTGGCGGCAACCTGGCCCTTTATTTTAAAAACAAGGGTTTCACCAACCTGCGGGTGGTGGATAAAAAGCCCGTTTATGAATGGTACCTGCATGTACCCGGCGCCCAAAACCTGTGCCTGGATGTGAGCCACGAGGCCAATTGCCACCGGGTCTGCGAGGGGGCCGTGGAGGTTTACAACCTGGCCGCAGACATGGGCGGCATGGGTTTCATCGAGCGTTTCCGCGTGGAATGCCTCAGGTCCATCCTCATCAACACCCACATGGTCGAGGCCGCCTACCGCGCCGGCGCCCGCCGCTATTTCTTCTCCAGCTCCGCCTGCGCCTACAACACACTGCTCCAAAAGGACCCCAACGTCCGCGCACTCAAGGAATCCGATGCCTACCCCGCCATGGCCGAGCGCGGCTACGGCTGGGAAAAACTCGTCTCCGAGATGTTTTGCGAGGAATACTGGCACGAGCGCGGCATGAAAACCTTCATCGCACGCTTCCACAATGTGTACGGCCCCAATGGCACCTGGGATGGCGGACGCGAAAAAGCGCCTGCCGCCATGTGCCGCAAGGTCATCGAGGCCATTGATAAAAAGGATTTGAGCATCAACATCTGGGGCAATGGGGAGCAGACCCGCAGCTTCATGTACATTGACGACTGCGTCCTGGGCATTGATAAAATCACCCATTGCGATGAATTGATCGCCACGCCCATCAACCTGGGATCCAGTGAGCTGGTCTCCATCAATACGCTGGTCAGCAAGGTGGAAAAAATCGCCAAAGTGCAGCTCAAGCGCTCCTACAATTTGCACGCGCCCCAGGGCGTGGCTGGGCGCAACTCGGACAATACCTTCATCAAAAAGGTTCTGAAATGGGAGCCGGACACCACCCTGGACAAGGGCCTGGCCGCCACCTACTCCTGGATTAAGGAGCAGTATCATCATCGCAAAGCCGGACGCCGCATTGGCATCGGCTGAGCGGACCACCTTGGATTCCACCATGGCCGCCGGCGGTCACAATTGACCGCCGGCTGCGCCGGAACATTTATCCCCACACCCTGTGACCCGTCCATTTATCGCCGCCAGATTCGCCCTTGTCATGGTTGTCCTGGCCGTCCTGGCTGGGTTTCCGCTGGTTGCCTTTTCCCAGGCCGATCCTTCACTGCCCATCGCACCCGGCCCGTTTGCGGGCACGATGGATTCGTTGACAAACTATTCCTGCCCGGAATGGTTTCGCGATGCGAAGTTCGGCATCTGGGCGCATTGGGGGCCGCAGGCCGTCCCGGAAATGGGCGATTGGTATGCGCGCAAAATGTATATCCAGGGCGATCCGGACTATGAGGACCACCTCCGCCGCTGGGGCCACCCCTCCACCAACGGCTGGAAGGACATCATCCCGCTTTGGAAGGCAGAGTCGTGGAACCCGGACAAATTGATGGCCCTCTACAAAAAGGCAGGGGCGCGCTATTTCGTCAGCATGGGAACCCATCACGACGATTTCTTTTTGTGGAACTCCAGGCTGCACCGGTGGAATGCCGTGAATTACGGCCCCAAACGCGATGTGGTGGGCGAATGGCAGGCGGCGGCCAGAAAATTTGGATTGCCCTTCGGCGTCTCCGAGCATCTTGGCGCCAGCTTCACCTGGTTCCAGCCCGCTCATGGCTCGGACCAAACCGGTCCGCTGGCCGGCGTGCCTTATGACGGGGCCAATTCCAATTATTGGGACTTGTATCATTTCCCCGCCCAACCCGGCGACACCGGGTGGTATTCCAACGACCCGCGCTGGCAGCAGCAGTGGTTCAATGAAATCAAGGAACTCGTGGATGATTATCATCCTGACCTGCTTTACAGCGATGGCGCCGTGCCCTTTGGCAACGAGGTGGGCTTGAGCCAGATCGCCAACTTCTACAACGTCAATGCTGCCGCGCACAACGGCATTTGCCAGGCGGTCTATAATTGCAAACAAACCTCCGGCGGAAAATGGGTGCAGGATTATGAGCGCGGCGTCGGCGGCGGCATTGACCCGTATCCGTGGCAGTGCGATACCTCCATCGGCGACTGGTTTTACAATAAAAACTGGAAATACCAGCCCCTGAGCTGGGTCGTTCACATGCTCGTGGACATCGTCAGCAAGAATGGCAATCTCCTGCTCAATGTTGTGTTGCGGCCCGATGGTTCGCTGGACCCGCAAGCCATGGCCATGCTCCATCAACTCGCCGCCTGGACCGCTGTCAACGGTGAGGCCATCTACGGCACCCGTCCCTGGCAGATTTACGGCGAAGGACCCGTGCGCGCCAAGGGCGGCGCCTTCAAGGAAAATTTCGACTATACCGCCCGCGATATCCGGTTCACCACCAAAGGCAAAACCCTTTACGCCATTGCCATGGGCTGGCCCGAAGACAATCAAATGGTCATCCGCTCCCTGGCATCCACGCAGGACCCGGCGCAAAACCAGATTGAAAAGGTTGAATGGCTGGGGCGCAAGGGTGAATTGAAATTCACCCAGACCACCAACGGCCTCCTGATCCGCCTGCCGGCAGCGGATGCCAGGCCGGATGCGCTGACCTGTTCCCTGCGCATCACCGGCATGGGCCTTAAACCCGTCCCCCTCGCGCAAACCGCCGTCGTCTCCGCGCCGGATGCAAGTGGCCGGTTGGTGCTGCACGCGGCAGACGCAGACTTGCATGGAAACCAGATCATGCTGGAACAACAAGGCGGCAAACCGGACATCGGCTTTTGGGATCGGCCCGGTGAATGGGTTTCCTGGCGCGCAGTCATCAGGCAGCCGGGCGTTTATCGCGTTGCCGCAAATCTGGCGTCCGCCGATGGCCCGGCGGAATTTGTGGTCGAGGCGGGCGGACGGCATCTGGATGCGCACGCTCCGCAAACCGCCGGTTGGGCCGATTTTGCCCGGACCCCGCTTGGTTCGCTGGAGTTTGCCAATCCGGGTGAAATCATCGTCAGCGTCCGCGCCAAAGACCCCGCCACTTGGAAGCCCATCAACCTCAATTCCCTCCAGTTTGAGCCAGTCACTCCGTAGATTCAGAGCCCATGCAAAAAATTTCGCCCGTTTCCAAATACCTCGGTGCCATCCCCAACCGCCTCCAACTGGCTGGCGGCTGGATTGACCAGCCCTTTGTCTCGCGCCACAATCCCAAGCCGCCCGGTTCCATGGTCGTGGTGCAGATCGAGCCGGATTTCCGCCCGATGGACCGCAGCGGCATTGCCAGCGGCACCCGGGCTGTCGCCATGAAATTATGGAGGGGCAGAATTCCTGCCAACCGGCCGCCGGATGAGTTGGTGCGGGAACTTTACGCCGCAGAAAACAAGGGCAAACCCGAGCCGAGCGGGTCGCAGGACATGATCGGCCTGGTGTATCCCGGCGTGAACCGTTTGGATTACGATTACAACGTCGGGGGCGGCCTGTTCACCACCCATATCGAATCGTGCCTTTCGCCAAAAGTGGCAAAATGGCTGGGCAGCGTCCTGCATCTGGTCGCGGTCGAACCGCGTCCACCGGGCTACAATCCCATCGCCCAAAAAAACCTCCATCCGCAATGGGTGGCCAGACTGGGCCAGTCCGGCAGGGATTGCTACCAGGCCATCGTCAGAATGGACGCCCAAAAACTTGGCGCCTCCCTCAACCTGAACATGCGGTGCTGGGAAAACCTGTTGCCGCTCACCGTCAGGCACCCACTCATCAAGGTGGACCTCCTGGCCCTCCTCAAGGCCTATCAAAAACAATACCTCGGTGCCATGTATTCAGGCTGCGGCGGCGGTTACCTCATTGTTGTCTCCCAAAAACCAGTGCCCGGCGCTTTCCAAATCAAGGTCCGGGTTTCCCAATCATGAGCACCACCATCCCTGTCATCGTCTCAGGCGGTTTTGACGACCTGAAATCCAAGGACCTGCGTTTCTTGCAGGAAGCGTCCCGATTGGGTGACCTTACCGTCTTGCTCTGGCCCGATGCCACGCTCCAAAAAATCAGCGGCAAACCCCCGAAATTCTCCCTGGCCGAACGCAGTTATTTTCTGGGCGCCGTCCGCTATGTCAGCAAAGTCGTCCAGGCGGATGCCGGGGCGGATTTCAATGCGCTCCCGGATAACCTCCGCGCCGAAATCTGGGCCGACTTTGCACCAACCCAAAATGCCGCGCGCGAAAAATTCTGCGTGCAAAACCGGATCCGCTATCAGGTTTTCACCCCGGATCAATTGAAAGGCCTTCCCGAACCGCCCCCCATGCCCTCCGCACCCGGCAAAAAAAAGATTGTCGCCACCGGATGCTATGACTGGTTTCATTCCGGCCACGTCCGGTTTTGCGAGGAACTCGCCGCCCTGGGCGATCTCTACGTCATCGTGGGGCACGATGCCAATATCCGGCTTCTCAAGGGCGAAGGGCACCCGCTCCTCTCCCAGGAAGAGCGACGGTACGTGGTCGGCTCCGTCCGCCATGTCAAACAGGCCCTGATCTCCAGCGGTGAAGGCTGGCTCGATGCCGACCCCGAAATTCAGAGGCTCAAGCCGGACATTTACGCCGTGAATGAGGATGGGGATAAGGGCGGCAAGCGCGAATATTGCGCCCGCAATGGCATCGAATACCTCGTTTTAAAGCGAACCCCGGCTCCCGGACTCCCGCGCCGCAGCAGCACCGACCTGCGCGGTTTTTAGCCCGAAAGCCATATTGAAAAGGTCCAGATGCGGCAAAATGCTGGAGCCTGGCAGATTGGGCCAGATTGGCCATTTCAATTTCGTTTTGCAGGCTCAATAGGTTTTTAACCACTTTGAGCGTTGAAGGAGTGAGCGTTTTTTCAAGAGCGTTGCAGGATCAAATTCAGGAGCGCCGTAGGTGCGACATATTTGTAGAATAACAGGTTAAAGAATATTTGAGCTCCGGTAGGAGCGGCATATGCAGGACCATGGGGGACGGACATACACGTAATCGTCCTTGTTTGGCGGGGGTATATGCCACCCCTAAAGGGCTTGGAATGATTTTTGGGTTTGATGAGGTATTAAAACATTTCAAGTATCAATGATGCTCAACCCATTCAAGACCGTTAAACCACCCAACGCCTCTTATTCCCTCTCCCTGCCAGCGAAGCGCGGGGAGAGGGTTGGAGCCTGACTGAAAATGACGATGGATGCTGCGGCAATGAATTTTGGATTTACCCGAGGCGCGAGCGACGAGCATACCCGCCATGGGTCTGCAAGGAGCGAGCAACAAAGGGTAAAACCAAAAGGCATGCCGCCCGGCTTGTCCCGCCATAGCACAAAGGGCGACGGCGGAAGGGTTTCGGCTTCAAACAGCGTCCATTGCCATTTTAAGTTAGGCTCCTCAGGAGAGGGGTTCTCGCTCACATCCAGTGCG
>JAKAFL010000033.1 GCA_021817945.1 bacterium
GCCAGATACTCCCGTTTGGAGGTCAAACTCATAGTCAGGGCTTCGGTAACCATGAATATGAGTCAACGTATCGGCAGACAACCTGTCCACCTCCCAGCTCCGGTAACATTTAATTTGAGTCAAGTCGGTGCGTGTGGCGTTTTTGCTTTATCGTTGATCCCAAGTCAGGCGCTCATTATTTTGCGTGGCAATTGAGCCGAATGAAAATCCTAGTATCAGCCATTGCCTGCAACCCATTCCATGGCTCTGAAAGCTATTTTGGTTGGGCAGCGGTGCAATGCCTGGGCAGGCAGCACCAATTGCACGTGATCACCAGCGGACGCAACCAGGCCGACCTTGAACGGGCGCGCGTGGAGGGCATGGTGCCGGAAAACGTGCAGTTTTATTACGCAGGAACCTTTCAAACGTGGCATCCCAACCGTTTGCTGGCGCGCGTTCAGAGCTGGCGCGAATATATTGTTTTCGCGCGGGACTCGCTCCGGGTGGCGCGGGAAATTGCGAGCCGCGAATCCCTGGATGTGGCGCATCATGTCACCTACTCCACCTGGCGGGTGGCCTCGCCCTTGTGGCAGTTGGGAATTCCCTTTGTTTATGGCCCAATCGCCGGCAATGAACCATTCCCCTTCCGCCTGTTTCCCGTCCTGAGCTTTACCGGCGCGGGATTTGAGCTGGCCCGGAAATGTTCCAATGTTTTTTCCCGCCGCCTCCCTGCGGTGCGGCAGAGTCTCCGCCGGGCAGCCCACGTGTTTGCCATAACCGAGGAATCCGAACGGATGGCGGCTGCCGTTCGTGGATCGGCCGATTCCATCAGCAGGCTTTCCCCGGGGTTTTATTCGCCTGATCGGGTGGAATCCTTTGCGCGCCATGCGGTCGAAAAAAATCCGGTCGGAAAGCTCAAAATCTATGTGGCTGGCAGCCTGGGGGGACAGAAATGCATTGCCGTGGCCTTTCACGGGCTGGCGCTTGCCCGCAAGCGCGGCCTGGATTTTGAATACCTGCTCGGATCCAGCGGACCGGAAATTCCGCATCTCAAGAAACTGGCTTTGAAATTGGGTTTGGAGGGAAACATCGTTTTTGGTGGAACCATGACCCGCCAGGCTTACCAGGAAACACTCGGGCGCACCCACGTTTATCTCCTTCCCAGCATGCGCGAAACGGTGGGGTTGACCATGATGGAGGCGATGCTGGCAGGCTGCGTGCCGGTGGTGGCGGACAACGGCGGGCCGCGGGTGACGGTGACAGATGAATGCGGATTCCGCATCCCCACGGGGTCCGTAAAAACCATGGCCCGGGCGATTGCCGACATCATGATGGAACTGGACCGGGATCGAAACCGAATGATCCGCATGGGACAAGCCGCATCCAAAAGGATTGCCAGCGTGTACACCGAGAACCATTATCTGGAAGAGGTCAATGCGGTTTACCGGCGAATCTGCAAGGGGGTTTAACAGGCCAAAAAAACCTTTTGAAAAAAAGCGCCACTCCTGCACATTCACAGGGTTGCAATCCAGGTGCGGGCTTAAGACCAGGTGGTTGGGGCATCTGGATGCGACTTGAAAAACCAACAATCCGGGCAGGGAAAACCTTGGTGGCATGAAATAAATTTAGAAACCGCTGCCGGGCATAAAACCCGGAAACCAGCGGAAATGGCATCCGGCAATTATGAAAAGAATTCTCAATGTGGCGTGTGGCGCCCAGGACTACGGAACCGATTTTGTGGACATGTATCCCCAACGCCCCGGGGTGATCCAGTGCGACATCGAGAAAGGCCTGCCCTATGCGGACAAAACCTTTGACGAGGTTTATAGCCGCTGCTTTTTTGAGCACCTGAAGAATCCATTCAACATGCTTTTGGAAATGAAGCGGGTCACCAAGCCCGGGGGCCGGGTGCGGGTGATCACGGACAATGGCAGTTACTGGGTCTTTGCGCTGGATAACCGGGCCCACACCGGAGGGTATGAAAAAGACGAGCACCCAGATGACCGGCACTATTCGTTTTTCACAAAAACCCATCTTCAACATCATTTCACCAAGGCAGGGCTGAAAGTGGAGGAATTAAAATTCGTGGAATACTTTTCCACCTCATGGAAAAAGCGCATGGCCTGTGTCACCGTTCAAACCCTGCTCAAGTTGACGCCCTTCAAAAACATGGCGTACGGGCGGATTGAAATATGCGGTGTGCGTCAACCGGATTAGATTGGCGCGCCTGAAGCCGGGCGCTGCTGGTGCCGGTAAAAAACAGGCCTGCCGGGCGCGCATTACCCGGGAAATTTTTAACCCGAAAAGCAAAATGGAAAAATTCAAGATGCGGCAAGATGCTGGAGCGGAAACTCTTTGAAAAAATCGAAACCCTACCCAAAACGGTCTGGTGAAATTTTTCCAATGAGTTTCCGCCCAGTAGATTGGGGCAGATTGGCCTTTTGAATTTCGCTTTTCGGGTTCAAACCCTGTTCCACCACACCGCCGTGGGTTTCTCCACGGGAATGGTGATGCGCTGGTCCGGACTTTTGAGTGTGTAGATGGAATATTGGGTCGAAGGGATTCGAAAGTGCCCTGCCCGCCATCTGCGCCACCGGTGCTGGAGAATCCAACAGGGCTTGAGCGGGACCAGCCATTTGGGCCTCATCTGGCGGGTGGCCTCCATTTCACGGATGGCATTCGGCTTCAAATTCATATTCTCACCGGTATCGGCAAAAACCGCCACAAATTCGGGGCAAACCGCCATGGGCACACGGTTTTTCAGAAGAGTCAAAAACCAATGAAAATCCCCCAGATCGCGCCAGCGCGCATCAAACCACAGCCCTCTTTCATGAATCACCTTGCGCCGGATGAATACAGAACTGGTCAGAATGGGAAAACGGAACCAGACATGCCGGCGGTCAGGCACCATCAAATGGCGGTGGCAAATATATTGACCCTCCGCGTCCGTGATCACACTGCCCGCCAATGCAACTTCCACAGTGGGGTTCTTGGCAAAAAAGGACTCCACGGATTTCAACGCGCCGGGCAAATACTGCTCATCGCAGTTCAGGTAGGCCAGAATATCCCCCGAGGCACGACGATAACCACGGTTGACGGCATCGTACATCCCGCTGTCCTTTTCAATAACGGCGGTCACCCGGCGGTCCTGCGGCAGCCAGTTCCGCGTATCATCATCCGAGCAGGAATCCTGCACAATGTGTTCCACCTGCACACCCTGCTGGTCTGCCACGGACGCAATGCAAAGCCTCAACCAGGCAGAGCTTCTGAAACTGGGCGTGATAATCGAAAATTTCATGTGCAAATGAAGATTAGGCGGAGATTCTTATCAAAGGGTCCGGCGCATTTTTTCGGAATTCTCAAGGAGAGGCCTTGAACCTTTGGGCGATTGGTATTTGCCGCCCCATGCCAAACGCCCGGGGCGACACCTTCAGGGCGGGCGCAGCCTGCCTTCGCTTGTACTCCGTATGGCTGATTTTATTGATGATATCCGAGACCACTTCAGGAGGCGCCTCATCGTTCACAATGGCTGATTTTTTATCGTGGTGGACAATGTATTTCTGAATGATGCGGTCCAGGACCGGGTATGGAGGCAGGGAATCCTGATCCATCTGATTGGGGCGCAATTCCGCGCTCGGAGGCTTGGTGATGGAGGATGGCGGGATAACCGCCTGCCGTTGGTTCACCCAGTTGGCCAGGCGGTAAACTTCTGTTTTTAAAACATCCGCAATCGGCGCCAACGCCCCATTCATGTCTCCATACAATGTGCAATAACCCACGGCCATCTCAGACTTGTTGCCGGTGGTCAGCACCAGGGACCCGAATTTATTGGAGAGAGCCATCAGGGTGATCCCCCGGAGACGGGATTGCAGGTTTTCCTCGGCTTCATTCGGCGGCCGCCCGGCAAAAGCTGGGGCCAGGGTTTTTTCCATCATTTCAAAAGCCGGCTCAATGGGAATGGTTTGAAGATGAATGCCCAGGTTCCGGGCCAGATCGGATGCATCAGACAAGCTGCCCGGGCTGGAAAATCGGGCGGGCATGGCCACCCCGGTGACCTTGTCGGGCCCCAAGGCGTGGGCGGCAATGCATGCGACCACTGCGGAATCAATGCCCCCGGAGAGACCCAGGATGACCGATTGAAAACCGCATTTGTGGACATAGTCACGCAAACCCAGCGACAGAGCCTCAAATAAAAGCTTCTCAGGAGGCTGGAAAGACGGCTTTGGGATACAATGGGAATCCCCATTGAAAAGATCCACCAGAAGGGTGTCTTCCTCAAAGCCCTTGCCCAGGGAGAGAATCTCACCGCGGCCATTTAAGGCGGAGCTGTGACCATCAAAAATCAACTCGTCGTTGCCCCCGACAGCATTGACCTGAGCCAGCGGCACGCCTTCATCCCTGGCCACCTGCTGGAGCATTGCCAAACGGGTTGTCTCCTTGCCCAAATGCCAGGGAGATGCGGAAAGATTGAGTATGACTTGTGCACCCGCTTGGATTAATTCACGGACAGGATCTCTCCGGTACCGTCTTTCAGGCCAGAAATCCTCGTCATTCCAAATATCCTCGCAAATGGTGATGCCGATCCGAATGCCCTTCCACTCAAAAATACCAGGGCGGGCGCCGGGTTCAAAGTAGCGATCTTCATCAAACACATCGTAGGTGGGCAGCAGGCACTTGGTGGTTTGCCAGGCCACTTTGCCTTCATGAAGCACTGAAACCGCATTCGTGAGGGGGCGTCCAGGACGAATTGGATTAATGCCGGCATGCCCCACCGCCAACGGAACCGACCCAACTGACTCCGCAGTTTCAGCCAGAGTGGCAGCATTTGCCTCGATGAAATCCTCTCTCAACAGCAAATCACGGGGGGGATAGCCGCAGAGGAACAACTCCGGGGCTATGACAAACTCCGCGCCGCGCGCCACCGCCTCCCTGTAAGCGGCCAGCAACTTTTCGCGATTGGCAGCAAAAGCGCCTATGGTCGGATTGAGTTGGAGCAAACCAATGATCACGCCGCCAGAAGGTAAGCCTTATCCAGGCTTTCTCAAACCAAGAAATTGACACATTTCACGCCGTATCCACCCCATGCAGTATGCCCGCCAAATTTTTAAGATAGGTGTCCAGTTTGAATCGCGCGATAAAATTGGACCGCAGGATTCCACTGATGTCCTGGTCCGCGAGACGCAGCAATGCATCGGCAACCTGGGTGGGAGATTGAATATCAACAAGACCGGGGTAGGCTGATGGAAGGATATCGGCCAATGAGCGCCAGGAGGTGGTGATGACTGGCAGGCCAAAAGCCATGGCTTCCACCACCACAAGGCCGAAACTTTCCGCATGGTAATAGGTGGGAAAACAAAAAAAATCGTTTTCTATAAAAACCTGGCGCTTGCGTTCGCCACTGACAAAGCCAAGATAGGTTATACGCACACGGGAAGCGGGATTTGAACCAACCCCGGCGATCTTCTGATCAAACTCGGCCCGTTCCTCACTGGTGACAAATTCCCCAGCCACGGAAAGGTGCAGTCGAAGTGGTGATCCGGTATCGCCCAGCAATTCACCGGCCCGGATCACCCCATCCACGGCATCAAAAAGTCCTTTTTCCCTCATGCAGTGGGCCAGATAAAGGATTTTTAGAGTGGAAGGACCCTCCTCATCCTTAACCGTTAGGGAAGTCGGGAGACTTTGATTGCTCATCAAACTGGCGCGGGCGGCTAAGCGCGCCCTCCTGCGGGGCATGATGGTTTCATCAAAATCCGGGCATGGATCAGGAATGCCGCAAGGAAGGATTTGAATACGGCTTGATAAAAATTTCTCGGCATCAGCCACGGTGTGTTTGGACAGGACAATGCTCAAATCCACTGGTTTGAAGAGGCGATAGGTAATCGAGCGCAGATGGATATTACAGTAAAATTCCAACCATTTGGCCAGACCAGCGGCGTGCCAATGAAAAATCAGTTTTTTGAAGAACGGCCTGCAAATCAACATGATGAGCCAATCCCGGTAAAGGGCATTTTTTTTGCCAGGCGCTGGCACATAATAAAGGGAAGTCACACCGTGCCGGAACCGAATCCAAATGGCCTGAAGACAAAACCAAAAAATGAGGAAGAGTTTGGCGGCTTGAAATTCCCCCACGTCAGCCAGGTCCCTCGAAAAACGGGCATTGACGTGGTAACACTGGATTCCCTCCACCAAAGGCCTGGAACTGGAAGGGTGGCGCACATCGCCGCCGAACCCGTCCAGCATGAGTTTGACCATGTAGCTTTGGCCGTGATGCGGCGGGGGAATATGCGCAAAAACAAGCAGTTTCATGAATGCGAGCAGCCTGGTGAATGTGGGGCAAGGCACGATGGAAAGGAAGGATTTTCGGTTAACCCAAAAAACGGAAATCAAAAGTCCAATCTGCCCCAATCTACTGGGCGCATTCTCTTTGGAAAAATCTCACCAGACCGCTTCGGGTAGGGGTTCGATCTTTCCAAAGAGTTTCTGCTCCAGCATCTTGCCGCATCTGGACCTTTTCCATTTCGCTTTTCGGGTTAAAACCTGGGGCCAAGGCTGGTCTTTTCGGAGGGTTGGTTTATTCTTGGCCTTCTAATCATGATGGTAAAAAAGGTCAATGTGCTGGGGGTTGGCATCAGTGTGTTAAACCTGGCATCAGCGGTGACGTGGGTGGCAGGGGCGCTGGCCGGGCGGCGAAAGCATTACATTTGCGTGACCGGGGTTCATGGGGTCATGGAAGCGCAAGAGAATGACCAGTTCCGGTCCATTTTAAACCACGCAGGCCTTTGCACTCCGGATGGCATGCCCATGGTTTGGGCCGGGCGGCTGCAAGGTCATACAGAAATGGGCCGGGTGTATGGGCCGGATTTAATGCTGGCAGTTTGCGAATGGGGCCAGACAGAGAACATCCGGCACTTTTTTTTGGGCGGAGCTCCGGGTGTGGCTGGGGATTTGGCGTTCAATTTGAAGACGAAGTATCCCAAATTGGTGGTGGCAGGGACCTACACGCCTCCATTCAGGCCGCTCACAAACGAAGAGCAAAAGGCTTTGGCGGATTTGGTGGCTTCCTGCCGTCCGGACATCATATGGGTGGGATTGAGCACCCCCAAACAGGAGCGGTTCATGGTTGAAAACCTGGACCGGCTGGAAACCACCCTGATGGTGGGGGTGGGGGCGGCTTTTGACTTTCACAGTGGCCGCGTGCGACAGGCGCCGCGATGGATTCAGCGGTCCGGCCTGGAATGGCTTTTCCGGTTTATTCAGGAACCGCGCAGGCTCGCGGGCCGCTATATTCGAAACAATCCCCGTTTTGTCTGGTTTTTTCTGGGACAGTGGCTGGGTTGGAGGAAATATTCCAGCCCGGAGGGGGACAGCGGCAGATTTTGACACCCTTTTAGGTTGAGCCGCGTCTGCTTTGCTGATAAAAGCTTTAGGCTTGAATGGCAGATACCGAAGCAAAGGCAGGACTGCGGCAGCCGCCCATTGGAGGCGTACTCTGGCCACATGAACTTGGTTTTTTGGGCCTTTTGGCAGTGGCCTATTATTATACCGGCTCCCAATTCAGGGGTGGCGGTTCCATGCCCCTTTATCTGTTTGGCGCCGCGCTGGTGGCAGCCGTGGGCGTGCTGATTTATCGTTGCCAGGAGCAGTGGAGTAAGCTTCCAAACCGCGCCTTTTTCCTGCTCCTGACCACTGCCTGGGTTCTCCTTTTCGCATTTTTTGGCAATGCCACACTTGGTTATATTTCCACCCATTCCCTTTTTGCCTGGTTGTTTGATATTTACACCTCGCCACTGGCGGATGACCAGCATGGGTTGTTGATTCCATTTGTGGTGCTGGTTCTTTTCTGGTGGCGGCGCAATGAATTAGTGGCGGGCAAATTGGCATTTTGGTGGCCGGCATCCCTGGTGGTTTTGGCTGCTTTGGCCACCCATCTTTTGGGGTTTGTGGTTCAGGAAACGAAATTGTCTCTCATTGCCTTCCTGATCGGACTTTTTGGCCTGGCCGGTCTGGCTTGGGGCAGGCACTGGATGAAAACCAGTCTTTTTCCATTTTTATTCCTGCTCTTTTGCTACCCGGCGGGCGATGCGGCCAATTGGCTCACCCTCCGCCTGCGGCTCATGGTTTCATGGATTGTTTACATGATCGGCCACCTGGGCCTGGCTCCCGACCTGGTGCGCGATGGCACGCAGATTTTTGACGCCGACCACACCTTTGCCTTTGAAGTGGCTGCGGCCTGCAGCGGCATTCACAGCATGGTGGCCCTGCTGGCGCTCACCACCATCTATGGTTTTATCCATTTTAAAAACCCCTGGAAACGCTTTGCCCTCATTCTCTCCGCCGTGCCACTGGCCGTGGCGGGAAACGTGGTGAGGCTCTCCTTCACCATTTTCATGGCAGAAACCTTCGGGCAGGATGCGGGAAAAGCGGTGGAAAATAAATTTGGCTTTATCACCATCCTGGTGGCCATCCTTTGCATGATCATGCTCTCGCGCTGGCTGGAAAATCTTGGCAACGACAAGCCGCAACCCGCGGCCCAAGGTGGAAACCCTGCATGAAACCGGCCCCACTCATCGCAGGAGCATGCCTGCTGACCCTCATGGCCGCGCTGGCTTTTTTCCTTTCTTACCAGCAATCGCACCAGCGCCTGGACGCCCCGGGTGTCAAATTCGTGAGCCATCCCGGCCAGATGCGGGGCGAAATTATCCTCCCAGACTCCGTGCCCGGATATAAATCCTTCATCCTCACCAACAATGAAACGGTGCTTGAAAACTATCTGCCCCAGGATACAAGCTTCCGCATTCGCGCCTACAGCGGAACCAATGGATTGTTTTGCGAAATGAGCGTGGTGGTCATGGGCAACGATCGCTCCAGCATCCACAACCCGGAAATTTGCATGCCCAGCCAGGGTTGGGACATCGAAAACCAGTTCACCACGGTGGAGAAGGTTCCAATGACCCGGCCTTTTCCCTACCAACTCACCGTCAACCGGATCATCACCACCAAATCCGTCACCGGCACCGATGGGCAACCCCATCCGGTCAACGGTGTCTATGTGTATTGGTTCGTGGACAACCTCAACATCACGGCCAAATCCTGGAAATGGAAAATCTGGTATATTCCAAGGGATTTGGTAATGAAGGGGACTTTGGACCGTTGGGCTTACATCTCCTTGTTTGCCTCCTGCGACCCGGGACAGGAGAATGCCACCTTTGGCCTCATGAAAGAATTCCTCCGCACTGCCGTCCCCGAATTCCAAGTGGTGCCAAAAGCGCCCCCCGGGAGGTTGACCGCACCATGACATCCAAACCCATATGACCAATCCCTGACTGATGCTCCAGCGCGACCATCGTTTCCGAACACAAGTTCAACAGGCGGCCGATGTCTGCCTGTTTGCCATTGCTTTTGGAATCTCCTTCTTACTGCGGGGCAACGAGCGTTTTTCCCACACGTTCCTGGGCATGGAGGCCGTTTCAGGCGATACCCTGTACCACGTGATGTGGCTTTACCTGGCCATTTTTCCCTTTGTCCCCTCCATCCTGGCATCGCAGGGTTTTTACAGCCGGAGCCTCACGGGTTCCCGCCCCGTCATGATGTGGTCCCTGATGCGGGGATGCCTGATTGTAACCATCGGCCTGGTTTTGCTCATTTACCTCCTTAAAATCGTGGTCCCCCGCGGCGTCATGACGTTGTTTGGCCTGATCAGTTTCGGATTGGTTTACACCAAGGAGGAGACTCTGCGGTGGGTGCTCAATAGCCGGCTGGCCAGGTCGCAATACCAAAGACGGATACTGCTCGCCGGCATGCCCTCGGAAATGAAACGGCTCCGCCAACTGCTGGAGACGCGGGCCAGTGAGAGCATCCAGGTGGCCGCTGAATTCAACCTGGAATCGGATTCGCCAGCTCATCTTATCGAAATGCTCCATGAGTATTCCGTCAGCGGCGTACTCGTCAGCGCCCGAAAAATTCAATTGGACCGCCTGGAAAACGTCATCCAACTCTGCGAAATCGAGGGGGTGGAAGCCTGGCTGGTGGCCGATTTCTTCACCACACAAATAGCCCGCGCCAGTTTTGACGAAATGCTGGGCCAGCCGCTCCTGATCTTTCGCAGCGCTCCGGAAAATTCGTGGCAGATTCTGGTGAAAGGTTTAATGGATTGGATTGTGGCGGCCACCCTGCTCCTTGTTCTCACCATCATTCCCGTTCTTCCCGTACTGGCCGTTGCCATTAAAATCACCTCGCCGGGACCGGTGCTGTTCCGCCAGCAGCGCTCCGGTCGGAACGGGGCACCATTCACCATCCTCAAGTTCCGGACCATGTCCTCCAACGCGGAACAGAGCAAACATGAGTTGGCCGCGATGAATGAAATGACCGGCCCTGTTTTCAAGCTGACCAATGACCCACGCATCACGCCCCTCGGCAAATGGCTTCGCAAATACAGTTTGGACGAACTACCCCAATTATGGAATGTCCTGCGGGGGGACATGAGCCTGGTGGGCCCACGCCCCCTGCCAGTGGATGAGGTAAGGCGATTCAATGATCTGGCCCATCGCCGCCGACTGAGCGTCAAACCAGGACTGACGTGTCTATGGCAGGTCAGTGGACGCAATCAGATCAAGGATTTCAAGGACTGGGTGCGCATGGACCTCGAATACATTGACAACTGGTCCATCTGGCTTGACTTGTTGATCTTGCTGCGAACCCTGCCCGCAGTTTTGGGCGCCACCGGAGCGCGCTGAACAAAACACACCATGAATGAGAGAATCTACAAATTGTTCCACGAAAAAAACGCGCTTCAACGCTATGTGGCGCGAATTTTTCTCTTTGATTTGTTTCAAAAAATGGGGTTTCACATCACAGGGAACCACTTTTATGACCTGACTCCAGACACGCGTGAAATAGCCCGTAAATATTCAAAGGATCCCCGCAACCTCCCGGCGGTGGATTGGATGCGTGACCAGTCGGAAAAATTCGCCGTCAGGCTGGTGTCCAACTATGGCCATGAATACGCACAGGAACGCGGACGCTTTGGTTTCACAGAACAAAACTATTATTTCCACGGGCTGGACTCCCTTTTTTTATATGCCTTTTTAAGGGATTTGAAACCACTTCGCATGATTGAAATAGGCCAGGGATCATCCACCAGGATAGCCCTTGCCGCCCTGGAAAAAAACGCCGAGGAGACTGGATCCGGCTGCGAGATTATCTCCATTGATCCCTACGCCCGGCTCACTCATGAATTTGCCCTGAAGGGGGTTCGCTTCCGCCCCATCCGCCAGGAATTACAGACTCTTGACCTGCCTGAACTTCTGGAGGGTTGCGGGTTTCTATTTGTGGATTCAAGCCACGTCTATAAGTTTGGCAGCGATGTGCAGTTCGAGTTTGAAAGATTGTATCCATCCTTGGAGGCAGGCACATTCGTTCATGTCCACGATATCTTTTCCCCCTACGAGTACCCCCTCGCTTCCTCCGTTGAGCGGAAACAGTTCTGGAACGAGCAATATTTTCTGGAGAATTTCCTTGCCTTCAACCACTCCTTTAATGTTTGCTTGCCCCTGCATTTGCTGGCGCGGCAATCAACCATCCTGCGGGAAAAAGCAAGCGGGTTGTCCTTGGGTCAGGAATTTGAATTAACCGGCAGCTCTTTTTATTTCCAACGCAAGTAACTCATACGAAGTTCAAAATGAAAAACTCCAAACAACCCACCTCCGTGGTCACCGGCGCCGCCGGGTTCCTCGGTTCCCATCTCACTGATTTGCTTTTGTCCAAGGGACACAAGGTCATAGGCATTGACAATTTTGTGACCGGTTCCGTGGACAACATTTCCCACTTGGGAGGAAACCCAAACTTCAAATTCATCCAGCAGGACGTGACCGAGTTTATATTCCTGGATGTTCCGGTCAATTACGTCTGGCATTTTGCCTCTCCGGCCAGTCCGATTGATTATCTGGAGCTGCCCATCCAGACCTTGAAAGTGGGGTCGCTCGGAACCCACAAGGCCCTGGGGCTGGCGAAAAACAAGGGAGCGCGATTCCTGATTGCCTCCACCTCGGAAATTTATGGGGATCCCCTGGTTCATCCGCAGGTGGAGGAATATTGGGGCAACGTCAACACCATCGGGCCGCGCGGCTGTTATGATGAAGCCAAGCGGTTTGCCGAGGCCATGACCATGGCCTACCATCGAGAGCACAAGGTAGAGACACGAATCGTGCGCATCTTCAACACCTACGGCCCGCGCATGCGCATCAACGACGGGCGCGTGGTGCCGGCGTTCATCAGCCAGGCCCTGAAAAACAAACCAGTAACCATTTTTGGTGAAGGCAAGCAAACCCGCAGTTTTTGCTATGTCTCGGACCTGATCGAGGGCATTTACCGTTTGATGATGAGCCAATACGACCTTCCCGTGAACATTGGCAACCCGGTGGAAATGACCATGCTGCAATTTGCGGAGGAAATCATTCGCGAAACCGGTTCAAAGAGCCGCATCGTTTTCAAACCGCTTCCCCAGGACGACCCCAAGCAACGCAAACCCAACATTTCCAAGGCCAAATCCCTTTTGAAATGGGAACCCAAGGTGCCGTTGTCCCGCGGGCTTAAGGATACGATTGCTTATTTCAGGACAAAAATTTGAGCGACCGGGCAGCCGTTGAGCCGCCTGAACCCATGCTCTTGCGCGCCCGACAATTCGAATTCAGGTTTCCTCGACCGGCCCTTGTCATGGGCATTGTGAATGTCACGCCTGATTCGTTTTCAGACGGAGGGCGTTTTTTGGATGTGGATGCGGCCATTGAGCATGCCGAACGGCTGGTTTTCGAAGGGGCGGACATTCTTGACATAGGCGGCGAGTCCACCCGTCCCGGGGCGGTGCCGGTGCCTGAATCGGAGGAACTGGCGCGAGTCATTCCCGTGGTGAAGCTTTTGGCCGGGCGGGTTTCCGTGCCCATATCCATTGATTCACGCAAGCCTGCCGTGGCGCGTGCCGCCCTGGCTGCCGGAGCCAGTTTGGTGAACGATGTCGGGTCCTACCGTCGAATTCCCGCCATGTTGGAAGCGGTGGCGGCCTATGGCGCCGGCTATATTTGCACGCATTCCCAAGGCGATCCTGAAACCATGCAAGATCATCCACTCTACAAGGATGTGGTAGCCGAGGTGGGTCGTTTTTTTGACGAACAACTGGCCGCGCTGCCCTTTCATGGTGTATCTTTGGAACAAATCGTGGTCGATCCAGGGGTCGGTTTTGGCAAAACCTTGGAACACAACCTGCTCCTGCTTGGCGGAATGGGACAGTTTGTACGGCGTCAACGCCCGGTCATGGTGGGGGTTTCCAGGAAATCATTTCTGGGCGCCGTGTGCGGGGCGAAAGCCGATGAGCGGCTGCCAGCTTCCCTGGCCTGTGCCATCCTGGCCGTCCAAGCTGGCGCACAAATGGTGCGGGTACACGATGTGGCAGCCACTGTTCAGGCTCTGCGCATGACCCGGGCAGTGATGAACCAACAATCACATGTGGCTTAACTGGCCTGATTTTGAAGACGGTTGGCGGCACGCGGTGGAAATCCTCATCCTCGCGGTCCTGATCTATTTTGCTTTTCGCATCGTGCGCGGCACGCGGGGTTGGCCGGTGGTGATCGGTTTTTTTGTGGTTCTTCTGGTCGTGGTGGCAGCCACCACCATCCTGGACCTCAAGGTTCTGCGCTGGCTGCTGGGCAGCGCCTCGGTTTTCATCGTATTCGGCGCCTTGGTCATTTTCCAACCCGAACTAAGACGCATGCTCGGAGAGTTGGGCAATCTTCCCCTTTTCGCCACCGCCAGCGAACAACGGGAGAGCATGGAGGTCATCATCCAAACTTGCGAAAGGCTTGCCGATGTCCGTATTGGCGCGTTGATCGCCGTGGAGCAATCCATCCAGCTTCAAGAAGCGGTGGAATCCGGGATCAAAGTGGACTGCGAAGCGACTTCCGAGATGCTGGAAACCATTTTCTTTCCCAACAACGCCATCCATGATGGCGGGGTGATCATCAAGGGGGACCGGATCGCCTACGCCGCCTGCATCTTCCCGCTCACCCAGCGTTCGGACCTGAATAAAACCCTTGGCACCCGGCATCGGGCGGCTATTGGTCTCTCGGAAGAAACAGACGCGCTGGTGATGGTGGTTTCCGAGGAAACCGGCATGATTTCATACGCCTACAAGGGTCAACTGGTGCGCGGGGTCACCCCTGAGGAGTTGCGCGCCTTTCTCACATCCATCATTTTGCGCCCGGCACGTCCGCACGGCGTGCTGGCCTGGCTGCGATCCCAGTTCAAGGAAGTCAACCACCCATCAGGTCCTCCGGTGATCACCCGGCGCGAGCCGCGCCCGGTCAACCGCACTGGAACCAAATCCACGCCATGATTCGCGATTGGGTGATCAAGGACTGGGGTTGGAAATTGTTCTCGCTTTTGCTGGCGGTGGTCATCTGGCTCACGGTTCACGGCATCATCGAGCCGGAAAACCTGCCCTTGGCAGGGCGAACCAGCACCTTGACTTACGACAACCTGACTGTGCTCCCCGTGTCATCCACCTCCGATGTGCGCTTCTACCGGGTTAGTCCGGCTTCTGTAAAAGTGACTGTGAGCGGCCCCCCGGAAGTCATGGACCAACTCCAAGCCAGCCAGGTCCGGGCGGAAGCCAACCTCACCGGTGTCAGCGGAGGGGTGGTCCCCGTGGGGGTCATCACCCCCCCCAACATCACATTGGTATCCGTGGACCCCCCGGATGTGGCCGTGGTGCCACCCTTTAAAAGGTGACCCACAAAATGACGCCTGGTTTTCCCCATCTACCCATGAATCATCAACAAAAAATTTTCGGAACAGACGGCGTGCGTGGAACGGCAAACGTGGAGCCGGTGACGGCTGAAACAGCCCTCAAGCTGGGCCGGGCATCCGCACATGTTTTTAAAAATCTGGAGGTCCAGTCCCGCGGTCGCGGCAAACATAAAATTGTCATTGGCAAAGACACGCGATTGTCCGGTTACATGCTGGAAAACGCCATTTCCTCAGGAATCCTGTCCATGGGGGTGGACGTTATTTTCATCGGACCACTGCCTACGCCGGGTGTGGCGTACGTTACACGCAGTCTGCGTGCGGATGCGGGCATCGTCATCACCGCATCCCACAACCCCTACACGGATAATGGAATTAAATTTTTCAGGGCGGATGGATACAAGCTGGATGGCGCCATTGAAACCCAGATTGAAAACCTTGTTTTCAGCGGGGCAATTGAGAAGGTCACCCCGCATTCCGGCCAGATCGGCAAAGCATTGCGGATTGATGACGCCTTGGGACGCTACATTGAGTACGCCAAAAGCTCCTTCCCCCGTGGCCTGACCCTGGAAGGGGTCAAAATCGTGCTGGATTGCGGCCACGGAGCTGCATACAAGTCTTCACCCAGCGTTTTACACGAACTGGGAGCGGAGGTTTTGGTGGTCAACAATCAGCCTGACGGGACCAATATCAACGAGAATTGCGGTTCCATGCATCCGGAGGCCATGTGCCGCAAGGTTCTGGAGCACGGCGCTCATATCGGCATAGCACATGACGGCGACGCCGACCGGGTTTTAATGTGCGACGAAACCGGGCGCATGATAGATGGCGATGATATCATGGCCATTGCGGCGCTTGAAATGTTGGCGGAAAAAACACTGGCCGACAACACCCTCGTGGCCACTGTGATGAGCAATGCCGGATTGGAGGCAGCCATCCGGGGTGCCGGAGGGCGCATGCTCCGCACCGCCGTTGGAGACAAGCATGTCATTGATGAAATGCTCAAAAACGGCTATAACTTCGGAGGCGAGCAGAGCGGCCACCTCATCTTCCGCGACCATAGTTCCACCGGGGATGGGCTGGTGGCCGCGCTTCAAATACTGCGGATTTTAAAAACCAAGAACCAACCCCTCTCACGATTGGCCCAGTGCTGGACGCGTTTTCCGCAGCGCATCACCAATGTGAAGGTGCGCGAAAAGCGTCCCTTGGAAGAGATGAAGGACGTTCTCGATCTGACCAACCAGGCGGAAAAGGAACTGAGGTCCCAAGGTGGCCGCCTTCTCTTGCGATATTCAGGCACGGAACCAAAACTGCGACTGTTGGTGGAAGGCAGCGATGCAGCCCTTTTGGACCGCTGGTCGGAACGAATTGGAGCTGCGATTCAAAAACAAATCGGGGTTTGACACCAGGCTGTCACGAGGCTCAAATCGGAAATGGGGCGTGAGCCAGGCCTGTTTATTTTTATTGAAACAACAAAACGGATGGAGGCAGTTGGCCTATGACAAATTCGGGCAGTCGTGAATCATAGGACCCTGGAACTGGAGCCAGGGCCGCCACATGGCCATCGGCAAAGGTGACGTTGGATTTTTGCCCATGTCGAAACTGGCCGTTGGGTTGATTATCCGGGCGGCTGTAATTGGTTTCCAGATCCACATAATAAAATTCCTCAAACATGGGATGGGAGGGGGAAGCCGGAGGTTGAAAGGTGTTGACCTGGGCTGAATCCGCAAACCAAGCGACATCCGCGGGATGTTTGAGCGCACCTGCAACCACAGCGGCCTGGCCTGGGCCTGGAAAAAGCAGGCCGTTGCATCCATAGCTGCAAATGACATTGGTGCCCTTGGGCTTGAACCAGGGTGAGGACCAGAAAGGGGATGGACAAAGCCGGACCCCATCAACACCGAGGTAGGGGTAAAGGCAGCCGGATGTCAAATCATAACCCCGGTGTCCTTCAGGCATGGATGAGCCTTGCAACCAACCGAACCACCACTCCTGCCCTTGGGCGGTAGCCACGCCAGAACGGCTAAAAAAAACATCCTGGTTATCCATGAGGTAAAGTTGGGCGGCCTCACCCAATTGCTGCAAGTTGGATATGCAGCAAGCCGCCTGGGACGCCGCCTTGGATCGCGCCAGAGCCGGAAGCAGCATGGCGGAAAGCATCCCCACGATGGCTATTACCACCAGTAGTTCCACCAGCGAGAAGGCAGACTCAGGCCTCGCCAAGAGCCGGGGAGTTTCGCTCCCCAACCCGTGGAAAAGGCCGCCCGCTGTTGGCTTGGATTGTGACATGGAACAAACTGCAGCCATCCGTCATCTCAAATCCGCCCGGACCCTGTAACTGGCATGGAGGTTCACCGTGTTGGTGGCTTGCAAAACCAGCGAACCGCCAGACCCAGCCACCGGCGCCGCCGCAGGAGTCCAATTCACAAAATCCCCAGTCTGAAGCAATGTGTAAACCCAGTTGGTGTCACTGGCAAAAACCACCTGTCCCGGCCCGGTTGTTTGCAGGCTGCCCACCGGCAGTGGGGATGCGCAGGCCAGATTTTTAACCGTCCCATGCGCCAGAATGTCATCCCCTGCCCCATCGTCGGCGTAATTCATCACCGCGAGGGTGTCCAAGGCGAACGCGCCATTGTCTCCCGAAGGAAGATAATTCTCCACGATTGGCAGCGAGGTCATCAAAAAGCCGTTGGTGTAAATGGCCCCGGATATACCCGTGGCGCCTGGCTCATGTTCCACCAAAACATGATAAGTCACCCCGTTATTAATGAGGATGTTGGTGTAGATGAAAAAAAAGTTGGTCTGGGCATCCACCAGGGTGCCATCCAGGGAGGGAGCACCGATGCTTCCCTGATCATTGTAAGGGGGGAAATAATCAAATTCCCAGACATTCGGGGAGATGCCAAGGCTCCGGGAAAAAGAACTGCTGGTGGCATTAGTGTAGTTCAAAAGTCCAACAGCCAGCTCTGACCCATAATTTTGGGTCGAGGCGTTGGTCAACTGAAGGTCAAAAACCACGCAGAACCCGTCCTGGATGGTCAGGGTGCGCCCCAAGGGATGAAAAAAATAACTGTTCGTCTGGGTGGAATCCCAAGTGACATCCAAAACCTGGTTCGTGGAGTCCCACTTGAACAGGTTGGTGTTTCCATACACCTGCCAGCCGTCCAAAAAGGGATTGGAATCAAATTTCTCAACAAGGGTGCCTGCCGAAAGCAGCCAAACCGAAAGCAACCCGTGGATCACAAGCACCAACGACCATTTCTTCATTGTACGAACCTTTCAAAATGCCCTGCGGATGACGCGGGGCGGTGACGCGAACATGGAGAACCAGCGCGAGACGGGAGGAAAAAAAACCTCCAGCCTTCGCAAACGAAGAATGGAGGAAAATTCAACGAGCCGCCCAAAACAGTTGGGCGGCCTGGCCTCATCCTTCCCTTTGCGGGGAAGAATCCGGAAACGTCCCGGACCGACGAGAACCAATCAACCGGTATCCTGACTCCGGCATCAAACCTTGTCCCACCTTCCCGGTTTTTTCAAACCAGTGGTTTTGGAACTTGTAGCCGTTACAGTGGCGCAACCGTCCCGGTATTTCACCGGGTTCCCAGACATTGAATGGTCATTTCCGGCAGGGAAAATCCCCGCCGATTTCAAAGAGCTTCCCATCATCACCCTCAAAAAGGTGGTTTCCAAGAAAAATCTTCAACCTTTTTGAACCTTTTAATTTTTCGCAAGGGTGAAGGTGCACGGACGGTAATCCTCCCGCCCCTTGACTGCAAATATCAAAATTGCCTGATTGTGGAGGAAGTGATGAGGCGTTTCTCATGACGCCATGCGCCGTAGGGCCAAGGGCACCGGGTTGACATTGGTTCATTTTGACGTTTTAATCTCCACCAGCGACACGATAAAATAAATAATCGTTTTTCCCCTTCAAATGCGCCTCCGCTCACTTTTTGCCCGATCACCCGCTGCGGCCCGTGTCCTGCCATTTTTAATCTTTGTTTTTCTGACAAGTGGCCAGGGTCTCCTGGGAGAGGTTTCAACCTATTGGATTTATCTGGCCAAAACCCTGGTCGGCATCTGGCTTGCTTATGAAATGCGGGGTTTGGTGCCTGAAATCCGATGGACATTCAGTTTCCGAGCCTTGGGAATAGGGGTTCTAATCTTCGTGATTTGGGTGGGGATCAGCGGCGATTGGACCACTCAAACCTCATTATGGAATCATTTGGGTTGGTCTCATGGCCCTGCCTTGCCCAGCCCGGAATGGGACCCATGGAATCATTTCGGCCATTTGGGGGCGATTTTCTTCATTGTCGTGCGCATTCTGGGGTCCTCACTCGTGGTGCCGCCCATTGAAGAAGCTTTTTACCGCTCGTTTCTGTACCGGTATGTGGCGAACCCGGATTTTTTGAAGGTTCCATTGACCCAATTTCTACCAGTCCCGTTTTTGCTAACGGCCATGGTTTTTGGCCTGTCCCACAACGAGTGGGCTGCGGCGATTATTTGCGGAATGGCCTATCAATGGCTGGTCCTGCGTTGCAACCACCTGGGGGAAGCCATGACCGCGCATGGCATCACTAATTTCCTTTTGGGTGCGTGGGTGGTCTGGCGACACGCCTGGCAATTTTGGTGAACGTTTTGAAAAAGTCCCCAAAGGGCTTTTTACTGGACGATCACGTCAATGTTTCTTTGCTGAAGCGTGCTGCCCTCCTGCTGTGCCAGTGTTGCCAGGGCCTCTTCATAGTTGGCAAGCGACCGGATTTCCTGTCCGCGAGCCGTGGTCAGATTGCTTTGATAGGTGAGAACCTCAAAGGTGGTGGCGTTGCCCACGGCGTAGGTTTTTTCCTCCGCATCCAGGGCGGCCTCGGCATAAATCCGGGCCTGGCGGGTGGCTTGAACGCTTTCATAATCCGATTCCGCCTGTTTTACCGCATTGTCTATTTCCACAAGGATATCCTGCTCCAACTGCTTGAGCTTGAGCAAATCCTGCCGCTCCGTGACCTTGTCCGCCTTGTAGGAATTGCGCGCCTGCGTATTGGCCAGGGGCATGGAAAGCTGGGCGCCGTAGCTGTAAAAAGGGCTGTTTTGGTTTTGATACTGGGCAAAAACATCGTTGTAAACAGCGCCAGCGCCATTGTAACCAAAACTGCCGGTGAGATTTAACTGGGGAAACAACTGGTTGCGGTCGAATTTCAACTGGATACCCTGCTGCTCAAGGGTGATCTGCGCCTGCAAATAATCCGGGCGCAAGGTCATGCCTTTATTCCAACTATCCTGAAGGTCAAAATATTGTTTTTGCGCTGCCAGCGGCTCTGCGGGCAACAATTTGACAGCCTGCCAGTCCTTATAGTCATCCGTGATGAGGTTTTTCAGGTTGTTTTCATCAGTCTCCAGCGTGGATTGAGCCGTGATGAGGTTGGCCTGGCTTTGGGCCATCTGGGATTCATCTTGCTCCACGCTTAATTGCGCAAGGGTGCCGATCTGCTGGCGCTGCTGATCCTGTTCCAATTGCGTCTGGGCCAAAGTGAGGGCGTCCTTCTGCACCTGGACGTTTTCCCGGGCATAGATAAGCTCATAATAGGCGGTTTGTATCTCCACCACTGAGGTAATCAACTGCGCCCTCAGTCCCTGCTCGGAATACTTGAGGGAATTTCGCGCTGCCCGGATTTGCAACCGGGTGCTGTCAATCCAGAAATTTTTCAACAGCGGCTGGGTCATGGTCAGGCCAACGGAACCGCTGGCATCCCGGTAGTTGTTGGCGTTGGTTCCGGTGAAATAACCGTTGTTCTGGGAGATATTTCCAGCCAGGTTGTACTGAAACCCCCAGGGCAAAAGCCCGCTTAAACCACTATTGAACGAATCCACATTGGCCACGGACGAGGGATATTGCAACTGGTCCTGGGTAAGACTGCTAGGAGTGACACTATAATTATGCTGCCCGGAGATGTTCAGCAATGGATCGTACCCGCCATAGGCGGCAGCAAGACTGTAGGCGCTGAGTTGCGAGGTGAACCGCGCCACCTGAACATCAAAATTGTTCGTCAGCGCCTCACGAATGCAATCATCCAGTGAGAGGGTGCGGATGACAACCCCGGAGCCGGCGCCGAGAGCAGAACATGACAGCAAGGTCACAACCATCCAGATGACCAGAACAGGCTTCATGCACGCCTCCCAGTTGATAACTTTCGGTTATGCCGAAGGAGGTGTTTCGGTGACAACCGCATTTTGCTCCAGGAACCGGAGTGTTTTTTCGTGCAAGGCCTGCCGAATCATGTCATTAAGCCCATTTTGATTCCGATTCAGGTCCTTCAAAATCTCCGCCTCAGGAATTGAATTCATGGCCGCCACCATCCGAACCTGCCGGACAATGTCTTCCTGCTCGACTTGGATTTTTTCATTCTCCGCGATGCGCTGCACCACGAAGGCGAGCCGAACCCTTTCGCGGGCATTGGCCGAGGCCGCCGCAAAAATTTCATCTTTCTGCGTCTCAATCAATTCTTTGGACACCCCTCGCTTGGTATTCTGGTGGACCAGATCATAAACAAGGTTCCGGGTTTCCTGGGCCAGGACCGATTCCGGGATATCGAAATTCAATGTCTGAAGCAACTGCTGGACGACTTGCTGACGCACGCTGCGGGACTTGGAAAACTTTAGTTCATTTTCCAAGCTTTCACGGACGGCAATGGTCATTTTTTCCACATTTGCCGCCCCATACTTGCCGGCAAACTCATCATTCACCTCGGGCAGGACCTTTTCTTTCGCCTCAGTCACCTGCACATCGTACTCAGCCTTTCGACCTTGCAGGTCCTTGGAGACAAAATCCGCCGGGAATTCTACCTGGACAACTCGCTTGTCTCCGGCGCGGGCGCCGACCAGTTGCTCGCAAAATCCCGGGATGAATTCGCCGGGTTTCAGTTCCAGCCAGAAACCGGTTTGCTCGGTCAGACCCTTGGCCGTGGGAGCAAACTGGGTCAAGGGCTGGCCTTCACTGCGTCCACTATATTGAATCACCGCCACATCCCCCAGGCGCAATTCCCGATCCACTGCCTGGTAGGTGGCATGCCTCCCGCGAAGCAGGTCAATGGCATTGTTCACATCCGCATCCGTCACCTGCTTGGCTTCCAATTTTGCCGGCAACCCCTTGTATTGAGGCAGCTCAAATTCCGGCCTGGTCTCAACCGTCGCGGAAAAAATCAGGTTCTGGCCCTTTTCAAATTGAATTTCTTCAATGTCAGGCTGGCTCACCGGGTCAATGTTGTTTTGTTTCAAAGCCTCGCGGTAATGATTGCCGATCAAGGTTCTGCGGGCTTCATCACGGATTTCTGCCCCGTATTTTTTCAGCACCATGTCCTTGGGAGCTTTACCGGGGCGAAACCCGGGGAGGGCTGCCTCCTTTTGAAAATTCCTGGTGACGGTTTCAAAAGCCTCATCCACGGACTTGACGTCCAATTCCACACGCAGCAGTTTTTTGCAAGGTGCCAATGGTTCAACAGTTACATTCACGGTGATTTTTCGTTCCAATAGTTAATACAGCCCGCCATTGTACCAGCCTCGGACCCCGAACGCAAATGGTTTGGCGACGGGTTTTGGACAAAAAAGCAAAGGCCAGGCCTTCCCCAATGGCGGGTCGAAATTGATGCAGGCAGAATTCACAACCATTCCCATTTACAACCATTCCCACTTCTGAAAAAAAGCCGCCTGGCCGCAGGGGCGGCCTTCAGCATCAAGGACGTTCCAAACCGAGGCGTTGACAATGCGAAAACGCCGACCCGAACGGGCGAACCGCACGCCGCTGTAATTGGAGGAGTAACCCTGCATGGCGACCGAATCAAGGAGCCGCGCCCGCTCCTCGCGCTCAGGAGTTTCCGCAGTGAGCCGGGATGGCATGGCGGTGAATTGTGCCCAGTGCATTTCCCACAATTCCAAGGCCATCCTGTTACCATAATTCAGCACCGGATCCGGCTCGGTGCCATGGGAAAGCAGGACAAAGGGAGCTTCAAAAAGCCACCTGCCCCATTCTTCCTCCAAAGCAGGCGGTTGGATTCCAGCCAAATTGCTTCCCGTGCACCGAAAATAGTTCCTTGCCAGCAGCACTCCATGGCAAATGGCCCGTGCCGCAGGTTGATTCAGCATTTTTTCCGCTGTTTGATCCGTTTTCATCCGAACACCACAACCACAAGATAATATCCGCAAAGACGGGAGTTGAAGGAGCATCCGCCATTCAAACCCACTTGCATTTCCGCTTTCAACCCGTTCCACCCGTTCTGCTTGACCGGTTGTTTACCGGTTGGCGGGCTGGCCGAAAGATGCTAGGCTTGGACACGATTCGGATGAAAACGCTCAAAGACCATGGCACAAAAAATTGAAATCCCGCAAAGCCTCAAGGCAGAATTGCCGCAGACAGCCTGGGGCAAAATCCTTGCAGCCACCCCGGTGGTGATGGCTGTTCTCTCCACGATGCTGGCGGGGCTGGCCTCCAGCGAAATGACCAAGGCCCAATATGACCGGTCCTTCGCCGCCCAGTTGCAGGCCAAGGCCGGTGACCAGTGGAGTTATTACCAAGCCAAGAAATTGCGCAGCGCCACCGCCGAAAACACCCTGGATCTTCTGGCCGCCTCCGTGCCGGTTCACTCGCTGGACCCCGCCGCGTTGGCAGGGCAGGACCCCGCCACCGTCCAGGCCCTCACCTCAGTTGTTCTTCCCCACCCGGCCAGCCCTCAATTGACCGAGCCTGTCCAATCTGCGCTGGATGCCTTGTCCAAAAATGCGCCGGAAAAGGAAATCATGGCTGACCTTGCACATGTGCGCGCCCAGGACCTGGATGCCGCACTGCTGGCCGCGGAAGATGCCGCCCGGGATTTTGACCGCGATATCAAGGGCATCAACCAGCATGTGGATGAATTGGATGCCAGCCTGATGAACGGGGACAACCAAACTTTCCGGAATTTCACTTTCGCGCGGTTGAGATACACGGAGGCTCGATACGACGAGGAATCCAAGCTGAATTATACCATCGCCAATGTTTATGAATTGCAGGTTCGTCAAAACAACGCCTCTGCGGAAAACCATCATCGCCGGAGTTCCCGGTTCTTTTTTGGAATGTTGGCGGCGCAATTAGCTGTGATCATTGCCACCTTTGCCGTGGCGGCACGCAAGAGGAATTTTTTATGGTCGCTGGCGGCTGCAGCCGGGCTGGCGGCTGTTTCGTTCGCTGTTTACGTGTTTCTCTACGTGTAAAATGCCGTCCGGGCGCGGCAGCCGGCGCGGCTGCGATCAGGCTGCCGGGATGGTCAGCCTGAATTTGCCGGACGCAGCCGGCACCAGGGTGGAGGCGGGCACCATTTCCACCGGCATTCCCAGCAAAGCACTTATTTGTTCGATGGCTTCGTTTAATTCCCCATCGGGGGGCGGCGCTGAATCCGGGACATACCGAAACACAGCATGCCCGGTTTTTTCCTGACGAAGTTCATAGTGGGCCACACCTGAAAGACCCGAGAGGCACTCATCTATTTGCAACGTGGTCACCCGCCGCCCATCCCGCGAACGCAAGGCATCACGGGTCCGGCCATGGATGCGATAATGCGAGGCGTAAGGCGACCCCACTCTCTGGGCAAGGTCACCGATCCGATAGCGCACCAGGGGCATGTAGGCATTGGAAAGGGTGGTCACCAGGAGCGGGCCCACACCTTGGTCATCCGTTTCCTCCAGTTCCAAAAAGGCGGTTTCCACTGAGGGCCTCATCAGCCCCCCAACAGTTTCCATCAGCAAATGGCCGGTTTCCGTGGACCCGTAAAGATTCCAAACCGGCACCTGAAAAACGCGGGAAAGGATTCGACGGTGCACCACGCTGGTGAATTCGTAGCTGGTGAGGATGAATTTGACTGATGGAAACCTAATCCCCTCCTTTTCGCAATAGAGTGCAAAACGTGTTCCATGCACTGGGTCAAGGTCCAAAAAGGTGGGCTCCCATTCCATGATTTCACGGGCCATGCGCTGCAGTTCTGACGGGGTGAGCAGGAAGGGAATGCGGGCCAGGTTGACAAAAAGGGTTCCGCCAATGGTCCGCTGCTCCCGGGACATCCAAACAGTGGGGCAAGTCAATCCATTGCAGGAAGGCGCCGTGAGCGTGGCGCGCCGCGGCGCCTGCACGCCTTCCAGACATTGACGGATGCTTTCATTCATCCGCAAAGCCTTCGCTTCCTGCCGGTCCCACCATCCCCGCTCAAAAAACACCGGCAATCGTTCTTCGGACGTGCCAGAGGTGTGCTCCAATTCAACGAGGCTTTTGCTCAAAAGATCATCCAAGGAGGCTTGAGGCAGAAAATTATCGGGAAAACCCTCCCGCATTTCCTTTTTGGTCAAAATGGGTAGCCGATCCAGTTCCGGCTCTAAAAACATGCCGTGGCGGCGATATATGGGCAAACTGCCGGATTGGGCAATGGCATCACGCAACCATCCCTGCTGGGTGGTTTCGAAAATCCATTCCGGTGTGGCCAACATGCTGCCAATATACATGATAAAAAACAAATGCCAACATGGTCTGTATGCCAGGACCTGCATTCTTCCTCTCACCCTTATGCCCGGGGGGCGGCATGGTTCGGTCTCGCCCGCCTCGCCATGCGGCAGAATGGGAAAAAAAGGTGGAAAGGATAAGAATTGGAATAAAAAAATCGTTCAAAGGCGTCCCAAACTTGCGTTCCTTGCCCGGAGCCTGTATGACCGATGACAGCATGCGAGGGTTTCATCCCGGCTGATTGGCCTGAAGGGCCAAACAAGGCTGAAGCCTTCCGAAACAAAATGAAATTGATTTTTTCCGAGCAGACCGCCGACTACATCCATTATCAATTCGCCTACGCCATTTGGGCCATTCCCGAGCCTGGTGAAACGGCCGGCGACATTTTCGAAGCCGGCTTTTTGCCGTCCTCACGCCAATTGGACCGCTTTTACCTGTGCCGCCAGATCCGACTTCACCTGAATGAATTTCAATTATCCTCGGAAAACCGGCGGATCCTGCGCAAAGGCGAGGGAATAGCCATTCAACTGGTGCCGCGCGAAGAATTTGACTACACCCCGGCGCGGCGAACCTTTTTCAAAAATTATGCGGACGTCAAGTTTGGCCCGAATGTCATGACGTGTGAGCGGCTGGATTCCTTGTTCAGCAATCCCATCATTTCGCACCTTTTGGTATATACGGACAAGACGACGGGGAAGGAGGTGGGGGTGGCCACTCTCTACATGGAGGGTTCCAGGCTGGCTTATTATTATTATGCATTTTATGACCTTGCCTACGCCAACCGCAGCCTGGGCATGTTCATGATGACCTCGGCTGCTGAAATCCTGGCCCGAAAGGGCGTGGAACAACTTTACCTTGGCACCTGCTATTCGGACCGGGCCTTGTATAAAACGCAGTTTGAAGGGGTGCAGTTTTTCAACGGTTTCAAATGGTCTTCCAACCTGGAAGAACTGAAATACCTTCTGCAACGCCACCACACCACCGACCAGCACTTGGTTGAAATCGAAGCCTACCGCAACCTTTTCTACGATGGCAGCCTGTCAAACATCATCTCGGAAAGCCGGTTTAAATCCCCCGCCTCCCCTGCATAACTGAGCCCGAAAAGCGAAATTGAAAGGTTCAAGATGCGGCAAGATGCTGGAGCGGAAACTCTTCGGAAAAATCGAAACCATACCCGAAGCGGTCTGGTGAGGTTTTTCCAAAGAGTATGCGCCCAGGAGATTGACGCAGATTGGCCTTTTGAATTTCGTTTTGCGGGCTGAGGAGACCTAAGCCGGCGGACTGACAACACCGGGCAAACCGGTTGAAATGGGTTCCAACGGCATAAACCGGTCATGGTCCAGCCATTCCTTGCAAATGCTCCAGAATCCGGCCTCAGTATCCGTGCGGCGGATTTCATGCAGGAAAGCCCCGCCAACACCCTCGCCGATGAAATTGATGAATTTTTTCATTCGCTGGACTTGGGCAGATTCCCGGATGCCAGGCGTGATTTCAGCCTCCCAGAGTGCCCTGATGTAGGCCAGGACATCACGCCCGGATGGGGTGGGGCCGGGTTTGCCCGCCTGGCTGGCGCGAATTTGATCAAAC
Source organism: bacterium (assembly GCA_021817945.1). GTDB lineage: Bacteria > Verrucomicrobiota > Verrucomicrobiia > Limisphaerales > UBA11358 > UBA11358. The sequence continues at coordinate 26,873 of JAKAFL010000033.1, forward strand.
AACCAGGGATTGCGAATGATTCCGCGCCCGATCATAAGCCCCCGGGATTCGGTTTGCATGAGAACCTGCCGGGCCTGGGCCGGGCTGAAAATATTTCCATTGGCCAGCACGGGGCATTTCAAGCATTGCACCGCACGTTTGATGAAGTCATACCGCACCCCTGGCCGGTACATTTGCAGAACAGTCCGGGCATGAATGGTGAGCAAATCAATGGGATGCCGGGCAAAAACCTCCAACAGGCGATCAAATTCCCCGACATCTTCGAATCCCAGCCTGGTTTTGACCGTAAAGGGAATCTGGACGGCATCCCGCAGGGCGCCCAAAATGGCGTCCACACGTTCGGGTTGGCGCAACAAACCGCCTCCGGCGCATTTTCGATACACCACAGGAGCCGGGCAGCCTAGGTTCAAATCAATGGCGGCGACCGGATGCCGCTGCAATTCGCGCACAGTGCGCACGAGGGCGGGAATGTCATTGCCTATGACCTGGGCCACGACGGGTATTGGAGTGGGATTGAGTCGGATGGAGTCAAGAATCCATTTTTCAGGGCGGGACGCGCCATGTACCCGGAAATATTCGGTCCAAAAAACGTCCGGCCCGCCATATCGGGCCGCCAACGACATGAAGGAAAGGGTGGTGACATCCTGCATGGGCGCCAAAGCCAGCACCGGGCTGGGGGATCGGAGCAAGGAGATGAATCGTTCGTGCGGCTTCAGATTCCTGAAATGATAAACCAAGCGGGCCCTGAAAACGAATAAATCTTGCCTTCCACGGCAATCTGGTTCATTTAACGCAGCACAAAAAGCACATTTTTCATGGATCAAGACATTTTCATTGGGACAGACAGCGGCGCCACCACGACAAAAATCGGGGCTGTGTGGAAAAATGGCGATGCAGTGACAACCCGGCTGCTGCAGCGGCCCACCCAGGCCGCACAGGGGCGCGAAGCCGTCATACGCGGTTGGATTGGGACCATTGATGAATTTCTGGCTGAAAATAAATTGGAATGGCGTCAGGTCCAGGGGGTGGGGCTTGCCATTCCGGGACCCTATAAAAGCTATGGCGTGATGGAACGCACCCCCAACCTGCCACCCAGCTTTGAAGGATGGGATGTGCACAAGGATTACAGCGCCGCCCTGGCTGCCCGCAGCGGGAGACCGTTGCCTTTGATCATGGGCAATGATGGAAATTACGGGGGCGTGGCCGAAGCGCGGCTGGCACGAGGTGATTCCCGCACAACGGTTCTGATGTTCATGCCGGGATCGGGCTTGGGATGCGCCTACGTGGGTTCTGATGGCCTGCCCTTGGACGGAGACACACTCGCCGGCTTGGAGACCGGCCACGCACCGGCCCCTCTGCACCTTCTTGGAGGCATACGCCCCTTTCCCTGCGGTTGCGGACGCGCCTGGGGTTGTTACGAGGCGTACACCGCCATTTCGGGACTGCCCCATTTGCTGGAGGAAAAACTGCCTCAGCATCCCGGGCACGAACTGGCCCGCTCATCGGCTTCCCCCAAGGAAAAAGTCCTTTCTCTGCGCTCACGGGCTCAACAGGGAGATCCTCTGGCCCTGGACATTTTTGATTTTCAGGCCCGGGCCATGGGCCTGCTTGTGGCTGATGTGGCCATGACCCTGGACCCAGGCATTGTCATCATCGGAGGCGGCCTCATGGATTATGAAGCCACTTCGCCAGCTTTTCGGGAGAGGTATTTGAAAATCGTGCGCGAGACCGCCACCCCTCTGCTCTGGCCGGCCCAGCGGGCGCGAATGAAAATCCAGCCAGCCGCCCTGGGTGACCTTTCCCAGGCCATCGGCGCCGCGCTGGTGGCGCTGTACCACTCCAAATCCTGAGGCGCCACCCCTTTCCCTTCTGTCAGGTTTCCTGAAGGGGCGCGATGAAGCTGAAGGCAGCCGCTGCGGGTCTTTCCAGTCTTTGGAGCTTTTACACAAGCCGCATCGTGCTAAACTAACCTGCAAATGAACGAATGGAACATACAAACCCGCGCCAGCACCTGCGCCGCCTGCCAGGTGGATTTTACAAACGGCCAGCCGTACCACACCGTGCTGTTTGATGAGCGCCACGGTTTGCGCCGGTCAGATATTTGCGAGCCATGCTGGCAAAAACAATCCGCCTCCCCTTCCCTGCGCCAGTCCGGTTTTGTCTCCCATTGGCAGGGCGTGTTTGAAGTGCCGCCCCCAACCCCGGAGCCGATCCAAAAGGAAAACGCCGAGTCCCTCCTGCGGAAGTTGATCCACCAGAATAATCCACGGCACGCCCCGGCGGCATTCATCCTGGCAGTCATGCTGGAACGCAAACGCCTCCTCAAGGTCAAGGAAACGATCAAGCAGGATGGCCGGAGGATTTTTGTGTACGAACACCCCAGCCAGGGGGATGTTTTCACCATTCCCGACCCGGACTTGAAGCTGGATCAATTGGAACAGGTTCAAAAGGATGTGGCACAGCTTTTGGAGCATGGTATTGCTGAAAGCGAGGCCAACCCGGCGCCGCCTGCCGAGGCGACGGGGCCAGATTCCCCGGCCAGCCCGGCTGAAACCACTGCCACGCTTTGAATGGCCGCGCCCGACCTCACCACACTTCAGGACCGGCTGGGCTGCCATTTCCGGGATGAAAAACTCCTGGCGCTGGCGCTGACTCATCCATCTTTCAGCCGTCTTGGCTGTGACCAACCGCAGCACAACCAGCGCCTGGAATTCCTGGGCGACGCCATCCTGGGCCTGGTTCTGGCCTGGGAGCTTTGCCTGCAATTTCCAGGTTTGCAGGAGGGCCAACTCACGCAATGCAGGGCTAAACTGGTCAACCGCCATGCTTTGGCCCTCAGGGGCCGCGCACTCGATTTGGGACCGCTCCTGATCCTCAGCAAGGGCGAGGAAAAAAGCGGTGGTCGAAACCGTCCCTCAGCCCTGGCGGACGCCTATGAGGCGGTCTTGGGCGCCATTTTATTGGATCAAGGATTTGAAACGGTGCGTTCTTTCATCCAGAGGGATTTCTCAGAGGAACTCAAAAACCTTGAAACCTCGCCCGGCCTTGAGAATCCCAAGGGTGCCTTGCAGGAGCGGCTTCAATCCACATCCAATGCCACACCCGAGTATCAATTGATCTCTGCCGAAGGCGCAAAGCATGACCAGAGTTTTGAATGCGCCGTTTTCCATGAGGGCCGGGAACTGGCTCGGGGGCGGGGAAAAACCAAAAGACTTGCGGAAACCGCCGCCGCCTTGGAAGCCTTGAAACTTTTGCAGGCAGAAAATTCGCCCCTCCTTGGGCATCGTCCACCTGACTGAACGGGATTTAAACGGCTGGTTTAAAAAAATCCTGCCCGCCGCCGCGGTCAGGGCTGGCCGGGTTCATCCAGAAAAGTCATTTTTACGCCCTGTGTGGGAGCGGTAAAACGTTCAATGAGCGGTACACCGCCCTGGGGTGGCGCGGCTGTTTTGGAGACATTTTCAGGTGTAGTCTGGGTAAGGGCGGATCTTAAAGCGCCTTCCACCAATTGTGCGCAGTGAATTTTCATGGGCGGCAAAGGCCCCAATTCCCCGGCCAGTTCGTTTGTCTTGAGGGCCAGAGCCTCCTCGGCGGTCTTGCCCCGGATTAGTTCCGTGGCCAGACTGGCCACGGCAATGGCCGTCTCACATCCAAAGGATTGAAAGGTGGCCTGGTCTATAACCTTGCGCCCGTTTTGTTCCTTGAACTTCACCCACATCCGCAGCATCTCCCCACAATCGGAATTGCCCACTGTCCCGACGCGATCGGCGTCCGCCAACTCGCCCATGTTACGGGGATTGGCCAGCGCCGCTTCTATCCGTTTTTGCAAATCTTCGTTCATGCAAAGGCCGAACCGCTGGTTCCGGTTGGCGCCGTCTTACCTCAAATGGATTCCTTGAGTATGGCCAGGAATTGCTTCATGGCAGGCGACAACACCTTGTTTCGCTTGAAAATCGCCGCCAAGGGCCGGTAAAACTCCCCGTCTTCAATCGGCACCGCAATCAGCGTCTGTTTTGCAATCTCCTGGGTGACGGTTCCCTGGGGCACAATGGAAACCCCTGCGTCAATTTCCACCGCCCTTTTGACCGTTTCCACGTTGTCAAACTCCATCACGTGGTTCACTTCCACGTCATGTTCCTTCAATATCTTGTCCAGCGCCTTGCGGGTGGGGATGTCCGGCTCAAAACTGATCACTTTCTGCCCTGCAAGGGATTTGAGCTTGATGGATTTCTGTCTTGAAAACGGGTGTTGCGGGTGGGCGATCAAAACGAGGGGCTCCTTGCGCAAGGGCACAATTTCCAGTTTGGAATCCCGGACGGGATAGGCCACCAAGCCCAGGTCCACCACGTTGCTCAGCACATCCTCATACACCTGGTTGGCTCGCCGGTATTCCACATGGATATTGACCGTGGGATAGCTTTTCATGAACCGCTTGATGTAGGGCGGCAAATCATGAAGGCCAATGGAATAGATGGTGGCCACGCGAATGGTGCCGGAAATGATGTCCTTGAGCTCCTGCAAACGGCTGTGAAGCGATTCGTACGTTTGAATGATCTGCTTGCTGTAATCGTAAAGCACCTGCCCCTCACGGGTGAGGCGGAACTTTTTCTTGCTGCGTTCGATCAAAAGGGATTTGAAAACCCGCTCCAAGGCGCTGATTTGCTGGCTGACTGCGGATTGGGTGATACTGTTTATTTGTGCTGCTTTGGTAAAACTTTCCGTTTCAGCAAGATCGCAAAACACCTTGAGGCTATCAATTTGCATAAGTTAAATTAAACAAGATGGCGGTATTCGTCAACTCCCCTCCTGGCTGGTTTTATGCCGCCTGAGCGTGTTTTTAACTTTGGAAAGCAATTCCACGCTGGTGAAGGGTTTGGCAAGATAATCAGTGCCAGGACGTGATTCCGGCGGAAAAACATGCCCGCTCGTGCAAAGGATCGGCACTGCCTGGCTCATCTGCCGGATACGGTCCATCAATTCCCGTCCGCCCATTCCAGGCATGACCATGTCTGTGATGACCAGATCTATGTGGTGCGAGGGGTCCCGCAGGAGTTCCAAGGCTGCCGACCCATTTCCCGCGGTCAAGACTCGGTAACCAAAATCGCCCAGGATGGTTTGCGCCATGTTCAGTAGAAGCGGTTCATCATCCACCACCAGCACGGTGCCGGTGCCCCCCAAGGCATCGGTGGTGACCGCCATGTCGGGAACATGGGTTTTCTCTGCCGGGATGTAAAGTCGCGCCGAGGTGCCTTTTCCGGGCTGGCTGGATAATGCAACGCCTCCGCCATGGTTGCTTAGAATGCCATAGACCAAAGCCAGGCCCAAACCGCGATGCGGCGCGGCCTTGGTGGTGAAAAATGGCTCGAATATTCGCGGCATGATCCCCGCCTCCATTCCCTCCCCTTCATCCAAAACCTCGATACAGACGTATTGTGGATGGTTCAGCCGCACGTTGACATCCTGCGATGGCTGGCTCAATTGCACATTTCGGGTCTGCACCACGATGGACCCGCTTTGGATGGGCCCATAGGACTCCATCGCATTCTCCAGGACTTTCATCAGGGCCTGTTCCATCTTGGGTTCATCAAAACGCGCCTCCAAAAGGGATTTTTCCAGTATCAGGTTCCAGGCAAACCGGGGTCCCTTGGCTTTGCCCGCCTGCCCCACGCATCGCGTCACCACCGCATTCAAGTTGCCGGCGGGAATTTGCCTGCTTTTTTTATCCTGCCGGCTGAAATGGGCCAAATCCCCCGCTATTTCCGCCGCCCTGGCGGCAGATTTTTGAACTTCACCCAGGGATGTTCGCCATGGATGGCTCGCCTCCGCCTTGCCCAGCAGGAGCGACGTGTGCGCCAGTATCCCCGTCAGGGCGTTGTTGAAATCCAATGACACCGTCTGCGCCAGTTGCAACATGCAATCCAGTTTTTGCTGCAAGTGCGCAGGATCCGCGGCCGTTTGGGCGGTTGTTCCCGCACCGGTTTTATCCGCCAGCAATTGCACCACCCACCGGCGCGAATCCAGACTCTCAGCCGGGCAGAGGGCCACCAAATAGTTTGCCAAAACCCCGCCCACCAACCGGAATTTGACCGGTTCCAAAACAGGCCCCGTAGGACCCTCCCGCGCCCGTTTCAAAAAGGTCTGGGCATCCATCGAATTTTCACCAGCCCAAATCGTCGCCAATTGCGATGCTCCCGGCGTGAGGGGCGCGCCAAAGATGCTTTGCGCCGCCTGGTTGGCCTGAAGTATGAACCCCTGCTCATCAACCAGCAGCGCCGGCCATGACAAATGATTCAAATCAAGTACAACTTCGGCTTTCATCCACAGAACGTCGGTTAAAAGACCGAAACTACAGCCCTTTTTACAAAATTCAAGAAAGGTTCACGATTCAAAAAGAAGTTCCGGTCCAAAACCCAAATCCGTCCTCCTTGCAGCAAGGTTTAAATCAAGCTTTGCCGGTTTTATCGAATTCTGGCATAGGAAACAAAAAATGCCCCCAACCATCGGCATCCAGCGGCTTTGGCTTGTTTTCCCGCCCGCAAAACTTCGGCATGGCTGAGAGGTTCACCGCCCAGACCTGCGGCCAGATTGGTGATACAGGAGACTGCGGCGACGCGCATGCCGCATTGGCGTGCCACGATCACCTCTGGAACGGTGCTCATGCCCACTGCATCCGCCCCCAACCGGGAAAAAGCCCTGATCTCTGCGGCAGTTTCGTAACTGGGCCCGCTCACGGCCAGGTACACCCCGGTCCGCAGCCGTATGCCACTGCGCCTGCCGGCTTTGCGCAGGAGTTTCCTCAAATCCAGGTCGTAGGCCTGGGTAAGATCCACAAACCTGGACATTCCAGAAACCTCCGCCCCGCGCAGTGGATTGGATCCCATCAGGTTGATGTGGTCGGTCACCACCATGAATTCCCCAGGTTGCCATGTGGGATGAATGCCCCCTGCCGCATTGGTCAGCAGTAAATCCTTCACCCCGGCAGAAGCCAGCGCGCGGACTGGAAAAGTGACCTGCGCCATTTCATGCCCCTCGTAAAAATGAGTCCGGCCACTCAGCACCCAGACGGGAACCCCCTCCATGTCCACCAAGTGACATTCCCCGGGATGCCCTTCCACCCCGGGCTTGCCAAATCCTGGAATATCAAGGCACCTCACCCGCTTCAAGCTCCGCCACTTCTCCAGGACCCAGCCAAACCCGCTCCCCAAAACCAGCGCCAACCGCGGCGGATCCCCCAATCTCAAACGCAAACTCCTGCCGGCCTTGCAGGGGTCAGCCAGGTGGGCGATTTTATTTTTATCCCTGCTCGAAGACATTCAACAAGGAATGAAGACCTTTTCAGGTTCAACAATGCGCGATCAACGCCCCGTCAAACCCAATCCTTCAGCAAAGCCGCTCTCGCAGCCTCAAACCGACCGTTCCAACATCCCCATTAGACACAGGCCCGGCGCCTCCCTCAAACCGGGGCTTTAGTTGAGGATATGCAGCGTGTATAGCTTGGAATATTGACTATCCGGTTTGGGCGGCGCGCCAAAGGTATTGTACAGGTAATCAAATTTGAAGCGGTACTGGATGGAGCTTGCATTGGGTGGCACGGGCAAAAGCCCCTCCCACCGGTTCGGCAGCATGGCTTCCTGTTGCATGGGATACGATTGGCCCTCCACCAAAACGTATGCCTTGATGCTATCCCACCGCAGGGATTGTTGCTGGGTGTCAAACATCGCCTCCACGGGGTAGAGATTATTCGCGTTCCGTGGCTGTTCATTTGGCGTAAGGCGTGTGAACGTGCCGCTGACACATCCCGCCAGCCCTAAAATCAACGCCGGCACCAAAACAAACATCTTGGCTCTTTTCATGCCCTAAGCCTGCCAAATAAATCCCGTTTGTAAAGTTGGATTTCCACGCTTGAACCCGAAAGGGTGCCTCTCCGTTTTTGGGAGAGTCCCCCTCAGCCTCCGCGTTTGAATTTTTATAAACCTCCACAAACCAACTGCTCCGCTCTCCCTCCCCATCAATCTCCATGGGTGGCGGGGACCGGGGAGGGGTGGTGCCGAGCTTTCGGAAAATGAGATTGCTCATTTATCGCGCTGGCTGTTTGCGATTCCCCCCTCTCCTTAATCCTCTCCCCGCGCACCGCTGGCGGGGCGAGGAAACCAGAGGCGCAGGGCTGTTGCGTGCGCTTGAAAGGGCGATTACCTTCGACCTTCGAAATGGTTTTAAACCCTATTGAACCCACCGCCTCTTTCTCCCTCTCCATCAATCCCATTGATGGGGAGGGCCGGGGAGGGGTGGCACTGATCTTTCGGAAACGGGCAATTTGGCCCCAGCTCCAAAGGGGCGACCTATTCGTAGAAATCCAATCTCCAAAAATCATTCCGAGCCCTGTTGGGGCGGTACATACAAGGCATCCAACCCATGCAAAATTGCGGGGAATATCCCCCCACTGGGCATGTCTATGCTCCATATGGTCAAACCCAAAACCGCCCCATCGCTCTCCTTCCACCCAAATTTCACCAGCCTAAAAACTGAGATGCGCCCAACCCGAAAACAGAATGGAAAGAGTCAAGATGCCGGCGCAGATTGGTCTTTTGAGTTTTGTTTTTCAGGTTGTATCCACGCCTCATTTGCGTTTATGGTCTGGAGATGCACCGCCCCAGCCAGGCCTCCTCCGGATTTAACCAGTTGCGATGGATCATTTGCGCGCTCTTGTTTTTTTCCACCACTTGCAATTACCTTGATCGTCAGGTCATCAGCTACCTCAAGGAATTCTTTTGCCGACCTCAAGCGGAGGGCGGGTTTGGCTGGAACAACACGGATTTTGGCAATTTAACCTCCTTTTTTACCGCGTTTTACGCCGGCGTCACCATCGGCGCAGGGTGGGTTATTGACAAAATTGGCACCAAGGTCGGCCTCGCCCTTTCACTTTTCCTTTGGTCGCTTTTCGGCATGGTCAATGCCTTTGTGGGCAGGACCCTCGCCATGCACATCGTGATCCGAAGCCTTTTTGCCATCGGCGAGGGGGGCAATTTCCCCGCCTCCATCAAAACCGTGGCGGAATGGTTTCCCAAAAGGGAGCGGGCCCTGGCCACCGCCATCTTCAACAGCGGCTCAAACTTCGGCGCCATGATCGCCTCGCTTTTTGTGCCTTGGTGCATGATCCACTACGGAGATCAATCGGGCTGGAAAATGGCTTTCATCGTCACCGGTGCCGTGGGGTTGGTCTGGCTCGTCTTTTGGTTTTGGTTGTATGAGACACCCCAAAAACATAAGCGCCTCTCCCGCGACGAGTTCAACCACATCCACCTGGATGAAGACCCCGCCGCCCAAACAGCCGCCCCAACCCAGGTCCCGTGGTTGCGTCTTTTTGGACATCGCCAGTTGTGGGCCTTTTTTGCAGGGAAATTCATGACGGACGGCATCTGGTGGTTTCTCCTTTTTTGGCTGCCGGATTACCTGCAAAAACAATTTGGCATGTCCAAGCACCAAATCATGCTGCCCACCTTTATCGTCTATGGCGTGGCCATCGTCGGCAGCATTTATGGAGGCAGCATCCCCATGACACTCATTCGCCGGGGCATGCCGGTTTACAAGGCCCGCATGACCACCATGTTTTTAATCGCCCTCCTGCCTCTCGCCTTGGTCACCACCCAGTTTTTTGGCAATCCGCACGTTTTCACCCATTACGCCTCTGTCCTGGCTGTCGCCACCATTTGCATCGGAGCCACAGCCCACCAGGCTTGGTCCGCCAACCTCTTCACCACCGTTTCCGACATGTTCCCTAAAAACGCCGTCGGCAGTGTCACAGGCATCGGAACCATGGCCGGCGGCATTGGCGGCGTCATCATCCAGCAACTCGCCGGCCGCCTGGGAGACGCCTATAAAAACACCCCGCAAACCGCCTATTTCATCATGTTCATCATTTGCGCATCCAGTTACTTGATCGCATGGGTCCTGATGAAAATCCTGGTCCCCAGACACCAACCCATCACCAACCTCTGATCGTCCCGCGCAGGGTCTCTGGCTCTACCCATATTCCTGTGACCGCGTTCCCAACCGCAAAAAAACGAAATTAACCCGAAGCGGTCTGGGGCGCATCTCAGTTTTTAGGCTGGTGAAATTTGGGTGGAAGGAGAGCGATGGGGCGATTTTGGGTTTGTGTTTAACCATGTGGAGCATAGGCATGCCCAGTGGGGGGATATTCCCCGCAATTTTGCACGGGTTGGATGCCTTGTATGTGCCGCCCCAACGGGGTTCGGAATGATTTTTGGAGATTGGATTTCTACAAATAGGTCGCCCCTCTGGGACTGGGGGCAAATTGCCTATTCCCGAAAGATCAGTGCCACCCCTCCCCGACCCTCCCCATCAATGGGATTGATGGAGAGGGAGAAAGAGGCGGTGGATCCAATAGGGTTTTAAACCGTTTCGAAGGTCGAAGGTAATCGCCATTTCAAGCGCACACATCAGCCCTGCGCCTCTGGTTTCCTCGCCCCGCCAGCGGAGCGCGGGGAGAGGATTAAGGAGAGGGGAACTCGCAAACAGCCAGCGCGGTAAATGAGCAATCTCATTCTCCGAAAGATCAGTGCCACCCCTCCCCGGCCCTCCCCATCAATGGAATTGATGGAGAGGGAGAAAGAGGCGGTGGGTTCAATAGGGTTTTAAACCATTTCAAAGGTCGAAGGCCATCGCCATTTCAAGCGCACACAACAGCCCTGCGCCTCTGGTTTCCTCGCCCCGCCAGCGGAGCGCGGGGAGAGGATTATGGAGAGGGGAGATCGCAAACAGTCAGCGCGATAAATGACCAATCTCACTTTCCGAAAGCTCGGCGCCACCCCTCCCCGGTCCCCGCCACCCATGGAGATTGATGAGGAGGGAGAGCGGAGCAGTTGGTTGGTGGAGGTTTATAAAAATTCAAATGCGAAGGCTGTGGGTGACTCTCCCAAAAACGGAGAGGAGCCCAGCAGTCTGGTAAGATTTTTCCATAGAACCTGTCTGAAAATTCGGAAGGATGCGCCGACAGCCCCCGCCTCGCCCAAGGCCAAAGTCCCCAGCCGCAGCACCCTTCCCACTTTTCAGACAGCTCTCAGCTCTTCCTTGCCCAAAGGCTGGCCCGATCCTTCAACCGGTCCAGCAGCTTCTGGTCTGCCGCAGGGAAAACGAGCGATGCCAGTTCTTCACGGCTCACCCAAAGCCAGGCGGCGCATCCGATTGCCTGGGGTTGGCCGCCTTCCCACTCGGCCAGAAAAAACCGGATGTGAACCCGCTTTTCCGGGTAGGAATGGGTGACCTGCGCCAGACATTGGCCAGGCTTGATCTCTATTCCCAGTTCCTCTCGGATTTCGCGGATCAAACAGTCCTTGAACGTCTCACCCGCCTCCCTTTTTCCACCCGGAAATTCCCAATACCCGGCCAGATGCGAACCCGCCGGACGCTGGGTGACCAGCAATCGGCCCCCATGAAATACCAGGGCGGCTGCAACCTGAACGGCCTTGGGAACCCTTGCGGAGACTTTCCCAGCCCCCGGCCCGCCCCTGTTCCCTATCGTCCGCCGGGACAATCCGGCAGCGGCCTTTTTCATCGGCCAATGCTTTTATAAATCCAGCCCCGCTTTTCCATCTCCGCAGGATCAAAAAGATTCCGGCCATCAAACAAAATGGGATGGGTGAGGCCCTTCTTGGCGCGGTCCAGGTCCAGTTGCTTGAACTCATCCCACTCCGTGGCGATGACCAGGGCATCACAGCCCTGCGCCACCTCATTCATGTCCTCGACATAGGTGACACCCGGCAAAAGGGATTTTGCCTTTTCCATGGCCTTGGGATCATGCACGCGCAGGGATGCCCCATCCTTGAGCAACCGGTGGCAAAGATCAATGGCCGGCGAGGATCGCACGTCATCCGTGTTCTGCTTGAAGGCAAGGCCCAAAACCCCGATTTTTTTATCCTTCAAAACCCAGAGCGTGTCGGTGATTTTTTTGACAAACCGCTCCATTTGGTTGGCATTGATGTTTTGCACCTCCTTGAGCAGCTTGAAATCATACCCTATTTGCTCGGCAATCTTGATGAAGGCGCTCAGGTCTTTTGGAAAACAACTGCCGCCAAAGCCAATCCCCGCGTTCAAAAACCTCCGCCCAATCCGGTCATCCAGCCCGATGCCATTGGCCACCTCCTGGACGTTGGCGCCCGCCGCCTCGCAGACATTGGCAATGGCATTGATGTAGGAAATCTTCAAGGCCAGAAACGAATTGGCGGCATGCTTGATCAACTCCGCCGAATTGATGTCCGTGACAATGATGGGTGCCTGAAAGGGCTGGTAAATCTCCTTCATGGCGGCGACAGGGCGCTGGCTGCGCGTGCCAATGACGATGCGGTCCGGCTTCATCAAATCGCCCACCGCAAAACCTTCCCTCAAAAACTCCGGGTTGCTGACCACGTCAAATTCCGCCTTGGCCGGGCAATAACGCTTGATGGTCTCCGCCACCTTCTCGCCGGTTTTCACCGGCACCGTGCTCTTGTCCACCACGATTTTATAGCTGGTGATCGCAGCGGCGATATCCCGGGCCACCTTTTCGATGTAGCTCAGGTCCACCGAACCATCAGGCTGGGGCGGCGTGGGAACCGCAATGAAAATCACATCCGATTTCTGAACCCCCTCAGCCGTGCTGGTGGTGAAGGTGAGTCGGCCCGCCGCCACATTTTTGCGGACCATGTCCTCCAAGCCGGGCTCATAAATGGGAATGCCGCCCGCGCGCAGCATTTTCACCTTGTCCTCATTGTTATCCACGCAAATCACGTGGTGGCCCACCTCGGCAAAACAGGTGCCGGTGACCAATCCCACGTAGCCGGTTCCGATGATCGAAATTTTCATTTCAAATTGATGAAGTTGTTGGTTGAGGATGACTTGGATTCAAGGGCTGCCAATTTTTGTTTGAGTAGAAACGCCCGGCTTTGGGCTTCCTGGGCCACCGAACCGCCAGCTTCCCCGGCCTGCGCGGCGTTCATGTAGTAATTCATGGCGTCATTCAGCTTGCCGTTTTGCTCGGCTATCTGGCCCAGGGAATACTGGGCCTCCAAATAAGCTTGCGGATTGGTATGGTTGGAGCTCAGCCGCATATAAGCCTCCGCAGCCTGGTCCAGCTTGCCCTCCGCCTGCAAAGATGCGCCCAAGCCCAGAATCGCCAGCGCCTGCAGCGGACCCGAGTGGTGGTTGGAAAAATCGTCAAAGCGGGCCCCGGCATCACTGTAATGACCGGATTCAAACAAAATCGAGGCCGCCTGCAACACGGAACGGTCCGCCGCCGCCGTACCAGGATACTTGGATGCCAGCGCCATGAAGTCGTCCGAAGCCTGTGTGGGATCCATGCCCCCGGCCACGGAAAGCGTCAACTGGGTGAATGCCTCCCCGGACGCAATCTCGTTCTGGCCCCGCTCCCAGATGACGTAAGAATAAATCAAGCCCACGGCAGCAGCCACCGCCACCCCTCCGACTAAGCGGTTCCGGTTGGCCTCAACCCATGGCCAAAGCTTGAACATGATTTCCGTGGAGACATCTTGTGTGTCCATAAATTTGACCCCGGATTGTTCCGGTCCAACCAGCGAAAGGCAAGCTGAAATTCGCCCCAAATGGACTCGAAAACGCATCCACCACGCATCCACCGCGTGCGTCTTGGCGCTGAAAACCCGTTGAAAGGCCCCCAAACCCTGTGAAAAAATCGAAACGACCAAGCCGGCACCCTTTTCTCCCAAAATCATGTTTTTCGAATCCATTCACGTCACTGCGCCAGCTTTGTGCGCTCCTGCGCCGGATGGTCATCCGTCGAAAAGGTGGCCAACGTTCGCCGGGTGGGGACACCCAGCCTACAACCTGAACGCTTTAAGGTCCATAAACGGCTGAAGACGTCTCACAACCATTGGTCAATACACCTTTTGAAATGCGTCGAACAAGGACCCAACCGGGCGTATAGCCATGAACGCGCAAACCTGTAGGCCGGGTGCCCCATAAGCGTTAACCTAAGAATTTTTAAAGATCTGCCGGAGTTTTCGCAATTGCATGGGGCGTTTGGTTCTCCGAACGCGCAGTGAAAGCGCCAGAGATCGCCCATCGTCGA
>JAKAFL010000034.1 GCA_021817945.1 bacterium
GGAACACCACGCCGGGGAGTTGAAACGGGAAAGTGCCGGGGCCAAGGCTGAACGAATCGTCCGCGAAGAACTCAAGCGTCTGGGGTGGGGGGAAGGCGAGTTGAAACGGCGACAGAAGAGCGATCCCTCCAAGCTGGCGTTGGCGGCGCGTTTGCGCCGGGAAACGCTGTTGACGCTGCCGATGATCGCCGCCCGGCTGCACTTGGGGACCTGGAAAAGCCTTAATGCCAAGCTGTATCGGTGGAAAAAAGCCAACAGATTAGTCTAAACTATAGTCTGACTCCTTTATGGTTTACGGTTTATTTGTAAGCGTCGGGGAAACTGCCTAGGACTATGGCACGAAAGCTGGCGGTGGGAACGGCTTGAGATTTAGGCGGATCGACGCATGGCGGCTTGTTTGGCTTTGAGCCAAGCTGCCGGTGTTAGCGATTTGATCTCGGAGGTTTTGGCTTTGGGCAGGCGTTCGAAAACATCCTGGAGATATCCGGCAGGATTGATCCCATGGCGGCGGCAACTGCCCAGCACCGAATAGATCACCGCGCTCCGCTGGCGGGGCGAGGAAACCAGAGGCGCTGGGTTGGTGGATGCGCTTGAAATGGCGCATTCCTTCGAGGCTCGAAATGGTTTCAAACCAACCGATTCACTTTCCCCCCATGCCACCTTCGCCAGCCTAAAAGTTAAGATGCGCCCGCTAAAATTTGTGTGCTAAAATTTGTGTTGACAAATAAAACAATTGTTTGAATTATTTGTTTGAAACATGAATGTCAGGTCTTTCTTGGCTGATGGCAAAGAGCATCAGGATGCCACGCGACGCCATCTTTTGGAGGCGGCGGGCGAGGTTTTTTCGGAGCTCGGATTCCGAAACGCCACGGTGCGCGAGATTTGTCACCGGGCGGGCGCCAATGTGGCGGCGGTGAACTATCATTTTGGCGACAAAGAGACCCTTTACCTGGAGGTTTTGCGCCATGCGCATCATAAAGCCTTGGAAAAATACCCGCTGCTGCTGGACGCCCCGGAATCAGCCTCTCCTGAGGAAAAACTGAAGTGTTTTATTTTGTCGCTGCTCTCCCGGATTTTTGACAAGGGTCCCAATTCGTGGCATGGAAGGTTGATGTCGCGTGAAATGATTGAACCGACTCATGCCTTGGATTCGCTGGTGCAGGAACGCATCCGCCCGATGTCGGAAGTTCTCTGGGGGATCATTGCTGAAATCCTGGACTGTCCGCCCACGGATGAGCGGGTGGTGGCCAGCGCTTTCAGCGTTCTGAGCCAGTGTGTTTTTTACAAACATTGCCGTCCGTGCGTGGGGTCGCTTTTCCCCGGACTTTTGCCGGAAAACGAGAAGGGTGTGGCGCGCTTGGCGGCCCATATCACGGATTTTTCACTGGCTGCAATGAGGGGGTTTTCCTCAAAAAACAGGGGTAAAAAGCGATGATCAACTCAATGAAACAAGTTTTGGCCGGGGTGCTGGCAGTGGGCATGGCGATTTCTTCCCGGGCGCAGGAGGTGGGGACCAATGGACCCGAGTGGCTGACCAGACCGCTATCGCTGGTGAATGCCTTGGACACGGCATTGCAACAGAACGCCAAAGTGCAGGAGGCCCGGAATGACCTGGAGACATCACGCGGACTGGTGGTCCAGACTCGTGCGGTGGCCATGCCGCAGTTGCAGGCCAACGCGGTCTATAAATACACGCAACCCAACGATATCGAGGGCTTGACCATCAATAACTACAGCCTCAGCACGCCGGATCAGAATTGGAATTCAGACGTGCAGATTGTCCAGTCCATTTATCTTGGCGGGAGGTTGACAGCGGCATTCCGGGCTGCGACAGCCACGCAAAAGCAGGCCGTGGCTGATTTTGAGACCACCGTGGCCAATGCCCTGCTGGAAACCCGGCTGGCGTATTATGACGTGCTGTTGGCGGCGCAGCAGGTTCGGGTGCATGAAGCTTCGGTGGATTTGTTGCAGCATGAATTGTCCGACCAGGAACAGCGGCAAAAGGCCGGAACAGTTCCCAAATTCAACGTTTTGCGCGCCGAAGTGGCTTTGGCCAATGAGCGTCCTTCCCTCATCGGCGCTCGTAATCAATACCGGATCGCAAAAAACAACCTGGCCAACCTGCTTGGGTACAACCTTCCCCATGATGTGTGGGAGGACATACCCTTGAACCTGACCGATGGATTCGATACGGCCCCAAGCCAGGTCAACCTGCCCGATGCCATCCAGCAGGCATTGAACCGCCGCACGGAACTGGTTTCTGCCCGCCAGAAAGTCACCTTGCAGCAACTCAACATCGTCAATGCGCAGGCGGGCTACAAGCCTGCGGTTTCCGTCTTCGCGGGATACAACTGGTTCAACCAGCAATATCCCCAGCCTGGTCAGGCGGCGGTGTCTCTGAATTCGGATTATTCCGGATGGAACGCCGGGGCCCAATTATCATGGAATATTTTTGACGGATGGCTGACGGCTGGAAAGGTCCGGGAGGCGCGGTCGCAATTCGACAAGTCCCAGACGGAATACCAGGATGAATGCAGGCAGATCGAGTTGGAGGTGCGGACAACCTACTCGGATTTGATTCAAGCTCAGGAGACACTGGATTCCCAGTCATCCGTGCAGGCCGAGGCAGAGGAGGCGCTGCGCGAGGCCAGGGAGCGGGCGGAGGCCGGCACCGGCACTCAACTGGATGTTTTGGACGCGGAAACCGCCCTTACCCAGGCGCGCACCACCCAGGTCCAGGCCATGCACGATTACTCTGCGGCCCGTGCCCGGTTCCAACGCGCCATTGCGGCCGACCTCGTCTCGGTTCATTAAACCCGAAAAAAGAAGTTCAAAAGGCCAATCTGCCCCAATCTACTGGGCACAAACATGTTGGAAAAATCTCACCAGGCCGCTTCGGGTATGGTTTCGGTTTTTCCAAAGAGTTTGCGCTCCAGCATCTTGCCGCGTCTTGACCTTTTCCATTTTGCTTTTAGGGTTAAATTCAAATTGCCGGTTGACGCCGCCCTTTCCATTCGGGATTTTGTCCTGCCATGGCAAACATAAGACGCGCATTAATTTCTGTTTCAGACAAAACCGGGCTGCCCGCCTTTGCCCAGGCCCTGGCCCGGGCCAATGTGGAAATCATTTCCACGGGCGGGACGGCGAAAGCCCTAAGGGAATCCGGATTGGCCGTGAAAGATGTCTCCGACCTGACCGGGTTTCCAGAAATGATGGAAGGAAGAGTCAAAACCCTGCATCCCAAGGTTCACGGGGGGTTATTGTACATCAGGGGAAATGCGGAGCATGAAAGGGCGGCTCAAACCCACGGGATTGAATCCATAGACCTGGTGGTGGTGAATTTGTATCCTTTTGAAAAAACCGTTGCCAAGCCCGGGGTGGATTTGCACGAGGCCATTGAGAACATTGACATAGGCGGGCCTTCCATGTTGCGCAGCGCCGCCAAGAACCATGACAGCGTGACGGTGGTGGTGGACCCGGCAGATTATGAGCAGGTGGCCGAGCAAATTGCCGGTCAGGGAGGGACCACCTTGGAATTGCGCCGACGACTTGCGGCAAAGGTATTCGCTCGTACTGCCTCTTATGATGCCGCCATAGCAGCGCATCTTCAAAGGGAGTTTTCTCCAAACCAGGAATCCCTGCCGGCAGCGCTGACTCTTTCATCCGGCCTGGTTCAACCCCTGCGCTACGGGGAGAATCCCCATCAGATCGCCGGGCTTTATGGATCATTCAAACAATACTTTGAGCAACTTCACGGTAAGGAATTGTCCTATAACAACATTTTGGACCTTACTGCCGCGGCCTCGCTCATGGGCGAGTTCAAGGGTGCGCCGCCCACGCTGGCCATTCTGAAACACACCAACCCCTGCGGCGTGGGACAGGCGCCCATTTTAAAGGAGGCCTGGGACAAGGCCTTTTCGACAGACCGACAGGCGCCCTTTGGCGGGATTATTGCCGTGAATGTTCCATTGGATGCGGATTGCGCCCGGGCCATTTCCGAGATTTTCAGCGAGGTGATTGTCGCGCCCGATTATTCACCCGAGGCCCTGGCCATTCTCCAGAAGAAAAAGCACCTGCGGTTGGTGAAAGTGGCCAGGGATCCGGATTCCGCCTCACCCTGGTCCATTCGCAGTGTGGGTTCGGATTCCTATTTGCTCCAGCAGGCGGACAGGCAAAACATCCGTCCTGAGGAATTGAAAATCGTAACCCGCCGCCAGCCCACCGATGCGGAACTGCATTCCATGCTTTTTGGCTGGAAGGTGGTGAAACATGTCAAATCCAATGCCATCGTTTATGCCTCGGTGGACCGCACCATTGGGATAGGGGCCGGCCAGATGAGCCGCGTGGATTCCAGCCGGATAGCCGTCTGGAAGGCGGGCGAGGCGAAACTCTCCATCCAGGGTTGCGCGGTGTGCAGTGACGCCTTTTTTCCGTTTGCCGATGGATTGATTGCGGCCTTTGAGGCGGGGGCCACCGCCGCCATCCAGCCCGGCGGATCCGTCCGGGATGCCGAGGTTATTGCCGCCGCAGATCAACGGGGCATGACCATGGCCTTCACCGGGATCCGCCATTTCAGACATTGACAATGTTGACCCTGATCAAAGGCGGTGGATACGGGATGATTCAACCTGGGATTTTGCCCCTCTTGCCTGAATCTTGAATCATCCCGAAAAACGAAATTCGAAAGGCTAATCTGCCCCAATCTACTGGGCGCAAACATGTTGAAAAAATCTTACCAGCTCGATTGCGGTATGGTTTCGATTTTTCCAAAGAGTTTCCGCGCCAGCATTTTGCCGCATCTTGACCTTTTCCATTTGCTTTTCGGGGCAAAACCAGCCTGTCAGGTCATGCCCTGCAGGAGGAATTGTCGAATCAAACTGATTTCCTCCTCGCCGTGTATGGTGTGGGCCTTGGGAAATTCCTTCCAAGTGACCTTCAAACCTGCGCTTTTGAGTCTGGCCATTTGCTCGCGCACGGGGGGTAGGGGAATGAGTGGGTCATAAAGGCCGTGTGTGGCAAGAATGCGCTGCCGGTCTGCCACGGGTGATAGTTCCAACAAAAGTTGGTTCAATTCAAAAACCCAGCCGCTGATGCCTACCAGTCCAGCCAGTTTGTGCGGGTAACGCAATCCAACATCCAAGGTCATGAGGCAACCTTGGGAAAAACCAGCCAATGTGGTGTTTTGATGAGGAAATCCCATGGAAGGCATCCTGTCCAATAATTCAGAGAGCAAATGACGGCTTCGAAGGATGCCCGGGCCCATGTTGGCGGGGTAATCAAACCATGAGAACCCCCCGTTGGATGCGTCGGGGGCGTTCACGAGCAGGTAGCTGAATTGGGGAAGGTCCAAAACACCGGGCAGCCAGTGATAACCAGCCGATGAATCGCCCAAACCATGCAGCATTACAAACAAGTGGGGCGACCCTTTTTGGGGTGCGGGGATCAGTTCAAAATCAAGCATGTCCTTGAAAAATGTTCTAAAATTGGCAAAGGAATTTCATCTGCGCGAAAGCGCCGGGGGCGTTCTGCTTTTGGCGGCAGCGTGCGTTGCGCATTCCATACGGCGCCATGGCGGATGCGCTCCTTGTTCGCGCCCCAACAGATACCGAAACCCATTGCCGCAGCAATGATTGTCATTTTCGGGAAAACTCAGGGGCTGGATTTGACCAGGGCGTCAGATTGAGAATCCAACCAGTCGGTCAAGGTTTTCCTTTGGGCATCCGTGAGCCGCGCCTGCGCATGGATCAAGGTGTACTGGGAGGGGGGCATGGTGTGGCTGCTGATTTGGTCGCTCATTTCCTCCATGTGGCGGACCATGTGCTTGAGGTCGTTGGTGGGCCAGTCGGAAAAATTCAGGTGTGAACGACCGTCAAACACGTCGCTGGCGATCAGCCACGACACTGGTGCCACGTGGGAGTACCAGGGCCAGCGGGTCTGGTAGGAGTGGCAATCGTAGCAGGCCTGGGTGAGCGCGGTTGCCACATCAGGCGGCGGGTGCAGCACATCTAGGAAATCCGCCTTGCCCGACGGATTGGTGCGCGATGGGTTGGTGAGTTGCAGAAGGCAGAAAATGACCAGCAAAGAGGGGATCAGTATTTTGATGAATTTTTTCATGTCCATGGGCGCGGTCGCAATTGCCGGCGCACCCATTGGTAGTGAAAAACCCGGCAGGATGCAAAGCGAAAACCCATTTTTTAGTTTAAGGCGGGCTGCGGGGTGAGCAGCTTTTTGCGCATGATGCAGATGAGGGCCTTGACGGTGAGCTCTATGAACATGAATGGTTTGGCTATGAAATCATTGCCACCGGCCATGGTGGAGGAGGTGCGGCTGTCGAAATCGTTCAATCCGGTGACAAATATGACCGGGGTTTTTTTATGGTGCGGAAACTGGCGCAATTTGGTGCACAACTCGAATCCGGAGATGCCCGGCATGTCCACATCGAGGAAGATCAGGTCAAAGTCATTTTCCTGGAGGATTTGTAGGGCCTGGGTGGAGTCTTCAATGTTGACGGACTTGAGCCGGGCCTTTTCCAGGGCGTAAACGATGGCGCGGCGTGAGATGGCCTCGTCATCCACCACAAGGATTTTTGCGAAGGGGATTTCCTGTTTTTCAGGAAGGGTGGTTTTTTCAAAAAGCAACCCCATGAAATCCACTGCGGAGGCGACAGTGCGGATGGAGGAGTTGTTGATATGCTTGGGTTTTTCGTAAAGTTCCTTGAGCAGGGCCTCGAGGGCGCTGGCCATGTGGGCGATCTGCACCAGGCCAGCCACGGCGGCATTGCCGCTCAGGGCGTGAAGCAGCCGGTAAAGTTCATAGATTTCCTTCAGTCTGGCAATGTCGTTTTCAGCCTTGACCATGGCTTGCAAGGCGGTGCGGAGGGTGAACAGGCTTGATGGCAAATGATTGATGACGGATGTCCGCAATTCGGCCTGAAACTCGGAATCGTTTGCATGGGCTTCCTTGGACAACCCATTGCGGTGATGCCCGTTGGTGTGCGCCGCGGAGGAGGGATTGGATTCGTCGCTACCTCCGATGAGTCCGCGCACGATTTCTATGATGTCCTTTGGGTTGCAACTGGACTTGGAGAGGCATTTATTGGCCCCGGCGCGCCAGGCTTCCTGGATCAAATTGGTGAGGTAGGTATTGGAAAAAACCACTGTGGGCAGTTTGGCAAACTCCTCGCTCTGCCTGATTTCCCGTATGACCTCCACCCCGGAAATGCCTGGCAACATCAGGTCCAGGATGACCATTTGTGGTTTCAAGGTGCGCAGCAGTCTCAGGCCCGTTTCTCCATCTGGGGCGGTCTCAGCTTGATAACCTTCCACGGCCAGTTTGTTCCGGTAAACATTAGCCACGATGGGATCATCTTCAATCAGGAGTATTTTTTTCATGCGGTAATCAGGCTTTCTGTGCTCACGGATGCGAATTCCGGGCGGGTTTTGATGAATAACTGGATTTGGTGATACTCAGAGGCGGCGAGGGAGAGGCAATCGGCCGCCCTTGTCAGGTTGCCTTCAAGGCCCATTTTTTCCAAATCTCGCAACAAGGGAACCAGCCGGGTCATGCCCAGGGTGGCGCTGGAACCTGCGCAGCTATGCGCCACGCGTCGAAGTTTGTCATGCTCGCCGGCCATCACGGCCTGGTGCATTTGTTCCATTTGCTGCGTGGTCTGCTTGAGATACATCTCGGTCAGCTCCCGCAGATTATCATTGCTGCCATCGGTCAAATCGAGCAGTCGTTCCATATCCACGGGTGAGGGCGCGGATTCCTCGACTGCGGGCTTGGGTGGCACAGGGGCGGGGATATCGGAAACAAGGCTTGTCGGTGCGACTTTTTCACCCCATTTTTCCAGTATTTCACGGACGTCCTTGGGTCGGACCGGCTTGGAGAGATAATCATCCATGCCCGAGGCCATGCACTTTTCCCGGTCACCCTGCATGGCGTGCGCGGTGACCGCCACAATCACCATTCGGGCCTGATAATTTTTCCGGCCTGGGTCCATCTGTCGTTGCCTGATCAATTGGGTGGCCTCCAAGCCGTCCATTTCCGGCATCATCACATCCATCAAAATCAAGTTGTAGGGCTTGGCATCCAATGCCTCCAAAGCCTCCCGCCCGTTTCCTGCCACATCGGCTTTGTAGCCGAGTTGCTGGAGGATGCGGGCTGCCACCCGCTGGTTGATGGTGTTGTCATCCACCACCAAAATTTGGAACGGGTACTTATCGGTCAATTTTGAAGCGGCCTGCAGGAGGGGAGCCGGTTTGGTGGCGCTCTGGGGATTGAGAACCACTTTTTCCAAAAGGGCGTGGAGTTGGGATGGTTTCAGCGGCTTGGGCAGTGTGTGGCCAAAAGCCAGGTGCGCCTGTTGCGGCACATTCCGCCCCTTGCCAAGGGGCGTGACCAGGATGATGGGTATGATGGCGGCTGAAGGAATTTTATGAATTTCCCGTGCGATATGAATGCCGTCCTGGCCTGGGCATTGAATATCAATCAGGACCAGGTCAATGGGTTCACCCTTGCGCAGCGTTTCCAAGGCATCCAGGGAGGAATCGGGCGCCACCGGAACCATTCCCCAAAGTTGACACATGCGGGAAACAAAGCTGCGACTGGCGGGATTCTGGTTGATGATGAGGATTCTGAGGTCGGCCAGGCGATGGTTTCTGGCCAGAAAGGCCGGTGGAGCGCTGTTTGGGCGGGACTGGGTTTGAATGGTGAAATGGAAAGTGGAACCTTTGCCTTGAGTGCTTTCCACCCACATTTTGCCCCCCATGAGTTCCACCAGCTTGCGGCTGATGGCCAGGCCCAATCCGGTGCCGCCGTACTTGCGTGCCGTGGAGGATTCCGCCTGGGTGAAGGGTTGAAACAATTTTGCCAGGCGTTCCGGGGAAATGCCGATGCCCGTGTCTTGAATGGCGAAATGGAGAGTGAAACCCTGATTCGGCTCCATGGCGGACGCATTTGGCTGAGGCGGCAAACATTTGACACGAATCTGAACTTCCCCTTGCTCCGTAAATTTAAGAGCGTTACCCACCATGTTTACCAGAATCTGGCGCAGGCGCTGTTCGTCTCCGGAAATCTCGCTTGGAATGGCCGGGTCCACATCCTGAATCAGCTCGATCTGTTTTTCGAGAGACTTGGCGGAAAGCAAATCGGTGGTGTCCTCAATGCAGGAGCGCAGGTCGAAGGGGTTTTTTTCCAGCTCCATCTTGCCTGCCTCGATCTTGGAGAAATCCAGGATATCGTTGATGATGTTCAGCAATGACTCACTGCTGTTGTAGATGGTATCCAGGTAACTGCGCTGGTCGTGGCTCAGGGATGTTTCAAGCATCAACCCGGTCATGGCAATAACCCCGTTCATGGGGGTGCGAATCTCATGGCTCATGGCGGCCAGGAAATCGGATTTGCTGCGGGAGGCGGCCTCGGCCGCCTGGCGCGCGACTACAGCCTCATCCAAGCGCGCCTGCAATTGCCGGTGCCTCAGCATCAATTGCAGGGTACCTGCAAGCTGGATGCGAAATAAATCCGGGCTGGTGGAAATCCAGGGCAACCACTGGTGCATGCCCTTGGAGAGGGCGCTTTGGACCAGATTGGCGGGAACGCAACTATCGCCGTAACCAAAGATCAAGGCCGGTTTTGGTTGCGGGTTTTCCACCATGAATTGGAGGCAGGCATGGGAATCCTCCCGGCAATCCTGCATGTCCAGGAAAATGCCATCAAAAGCCTCGGCCGCGATGAATTGCGCCATTTCCCCGGCGGACCGGACATAGGTGATGCGCACGCCGCCGGGTGTGAATTCCCCGGCCATGACGTCCAGAATTTTGGCATGGGTGCCAAGTATCAGGACCTTGAGTTTGTGTGTGCCCATGTTTTTAGGTTCAAAACTTTGTACGCGTTTGCAATGTCAGCAAATGGCATTCCTAATACTTAAAAATCAAGATTTTTATGAAATTGAATAAACATTGCTGCGTGCCGCCAGGGCCGGTAAACTTGTCGCATGCTGAGAACCGCTTCAGAAAGCGCCACAGGGGACTTGGCGGCAGCGACTCACCTTGGGGCATACCGGCACATGCTGCTGGCCAGATTGTTGGACGACAAATTCGCGGCGCTATACCGTGCCGGCAAGATTCAGGGTGGGGTCTTTTTGGGCCGCGGCCAGGAGGCTTTGAGCGCTTCCATTGGTGTTTCCCTTCAAAAAAACGACATTTTCGCGCCTCTGATACGAGATGCAGCAGGGCGTCTGGCGTTTGGGGAAACGATTCTCGACGCCATCCGGACTTACATGGGGTCGGCATTGGGTCCAATGCGTGGCCGGGATGGAAACGTTCACAGGGGGCGACCTCAAGATGGGTATCTGCCGATGATCAGCCACCTTGGTGCCATGATTTCCGTGGTGAATGGCGCATTGCTGGCCAGGAGGTTTAAGAAGATCACCGGAATAGTGGGGGTGGCCTGTATTGGCGAGGGAGCCACGTCCACGGGGTCCTTTCATGAGGCTTTGAACCAGGCTGCCGTGGAAAAATTGCCCCTGGTCCTGATTGTGGCGAACAATCAATATGCGTATTCCACGCCGACTCAGCGCCAGTTTGCCTGCGAGGATTTGGCGGACAAAGCCCCGGGCTACGGAGTGGAGGCTCATCGGCTGAAAGGCAACGACCTGACTGATTGCCTGCGAGGCGTGGGGGAGGCGGTCAAACGGGCGCGGTTTGATGGCGGGCCCCAGTTGGTGGTGGCTGATTTGCTCAGACTGTGCGGTCATGGGGAACATGATGATGCCGGATATGTCACGCAGGCGCACAAGGACTCTGCGCTTGGGCGGGATTGCCTCAAGGTGGCGGAGAAATTCATGCTGGAAGAGGGCTGGGTGACCGGGGAGCAATTGGAGGTTTGGCGCAGCCAGATGATTCATGAGATCGAGGAAGCGGTCGCCCAAGTGCAGCGGGAACCGGCGCCCGATCCCTTTGCCGAGGAGTGGCAGGCATTGTCCTGCGGGGGATTGAGCGACCTGCGCATGGATTGATGAAATGCAAAGGAATTCCCGCATAGAGGACTTAAAAACAAGGCCAACATCAACGTGAATATCACTTATCTTGAAGCCATCCGTGAAGCGCAGGCTCGTGCCTTGAAGCAGGACCCGCGCGTGTTCATTTATGGACAGGATGTGGGAGCGTTTGGAGGCGCTTTCAAGGCCACCAAAAACCTGGCCGGCGAGTTTCCAGGGCGGGTCCTGGATTCACCCATTTCGGAGGATGCCATGGTAGGCCTGGCGGTAGGGGCGGCCATGGAGGGAATGCGCCCGATTGTGGAAATGCAATTCGCTGATTTTTCCACGGTGGGTTTCAACCAGATCGTGAACCAGGCAGCCACACTCTTCTGGCGCACCCAGGTGGCTTGTCCCATCACGGTGCGACTGCCTTTTGGGGGCACCTCCGGCGCCGGTCCTTTCCACAGCCAATGCATTGAGGCCATTTACGCCCACTTTCCCGGTTTGATCGTAATGGCTCCAGCCACCGTGGAGGATGCTTATAGCATGCTACTGGAGGCGGTGGCCTTGGACGACCCGGTGATTTTTTGCGAGCACAAGTTTCTGTATTATCATTTGAAGGCAGAGAAGCTGCCCGAGGAGGCATTGCCTGTGGGCCGTGCCCGGATTGCCCGCGAAGGACGGGATTTGACCATCGTCACCTATAGTGCCATGGTGCATGAGGCGCTGGCGGCTGCCCGGGAATTGGCCCAGGATGGCTGGGAAGTGGAAATTGTGGATTTGCGGTCCGTCAAACCCATGGATACGGACACCATCATGGCCAGTGTGGCGCGAACCGGGAAGCTATTATGCGTGGGCGAGGCATGGCCATGGGGCGGGGTTACGGCTGAGGTCATATCCAGGGTGGCCAGCGAGGGGTATGGGCTTTTGGACGTTCCGCCCCAGCGTTTGAATGCCAAAGACACACCGGTCCCATATCATCCGAACCTCTGGGCCGCCCACAGGCCCACCGCACGAAGCATTGTGGCGGCAGCCCGCAAACTTTTTCGTCAATGATTCCATCCAC
The DNA here is from genome assembly GCA_021817945.1 of bacterium. Taxonomy (GTDB): domain Bacteria; phylum Verrucomicrobiota; class Verrucomicrobiia; order Limisphaerales; family UBA11358; genus UBA11358. The sequence continues at coordinate 12,048 of JAKAFL010000034.1, forward strand.
CTTTCATCGCCAATCCGGAGATGCCTCCCGGGAAATCCTTTTTGACCAACGATTTTGAACCATGCAGATTCCCATCATCATGCCCCAATTGGGCGAATCCATTGCAGAGGCCGCCATCGTGAATTTTCTGGTTCGACCGGGGGATTTGGTCGAGACGGATCAAAACCTCATCGAAGTGGAAACCAACAAGGCGACCATGACGGTGACCGCGCCGTGCAGCGGCCGACTGATTGACTGGAGCGCCCGGCTGCAGGAGAGTTATCCAGTGGGGTCCACTTTGGGCCAGATCGAGGTGTCCGAGGAGGATGCGCGGCGTGTGGGGATGGATTCCCCGCCCGATCCCGGCAAGGTTTCCGAGGTTGAGACGAAGCCGGGTGGGACCATGTCCGCACCGCGGGTTCAACCCACTGTGCGGGGATTGCCAGTTCCTGCCAATGCGACCGGGGCCAGTTACCTTTCTCCCAGGCTCAAGGCGCGGATGGATGAACTGGGGCTGCACGCGGCGGATTTGGCTGGTGTGGCGGGCAGCGGGGCGGCGGGGCGGGTGACGGTTCAGGATTTTGAAAAATACCTAGCAGGGCTGGAGCGCCACCAAATGAGCGCCGCATCCTCCATGCGAGTGGCGGTTGCGGATGCCATGCGGCGAAGCTGGACTCGTCCACTGGCCACCGTGGGGCTGCCTGTGGCCATGGATGCATTGCTGGCGCACAGGAAACAGTTGAAATCCAAGCCCGGCCCCGCGCTATATGCCCTGCGGGCCCTGGCCCTGGCTTTGGCGGAAAACTCCGCCGTGGCGGGCAGATTGATTGGAAACAAGATTGTGCATCCCACCACCATTGACGTGGGTTTTGCGGTGGAGGCTGAGGATGGCGTGCTGGTGCCGGTGATCCGGCAGGCCGACCGCAGCGTGCTGCTGGATTTGACCCAGCGCTACAATGACCTGGTGGAAAGCGCGAGACAGCGAAAACTGCCCTCGGACGCCACTGGCGGATCCATAGCCACCGTGACCAATTTTGGCACCTTTGGGCTGACTTGGGCCACCCCCATACCTTTGCCGGAGCAAACGCTGGTTTTGGGGCTTGGAGCCGGACGCATGGTTCCCCATTGGGATGCGGCAGCCTCGAAATTCATCCCGGTCATGGAGGCCAACCTGACCTTGAGTTTTGACCATCGGGTACTGGATGGAGGCGCCGCTGGAAGGTTGTTGCAACGAATCGCTCAGTTGATGCTTCGGCCGGAACTTTTGTGAGGATCATCCCTCCGGGGAAACAGGGGGCTGGGGACGCCTATGCGGTGGCCTTCAGCCAAACCTCCCCATGCGGATAAGGACCACTGGTCTGGCTTTTGGGCGAGGCCCAATTGGGCGTGGATTTTGCAGGCGGTTTCAGGCAGGTAGGGCCATGCCAACACCGCCAGCACGCGGCAGATTTCCACGAGATTGTACAACACCGCATCAAGCCTTTGTGACTGGGCGGGGTCCTTGGCCAGCTTGAAAGGAGCTGTCTGGTCCACATATTGATTGGCCCGGGAGATCAGGCCCCAGATGGTGAGCAGGCCGGCTTGAAGATGGTTTTGTTTCAAGGCTTCCCCGGTTTCCTGGGTTGCCTGGATGGTCTCTGCGGCCAGTTCCATTGACACGGCCGGCACAATCCCCTGCCGGTATCGCTGAAGCATGGAGAGGGATCGGTTCACCAAATTGCCCAGCCCATTGGCCAGTTCGGCCCCGTAGCGCGCCTGAAATCCGGCGTCAGTCCAATTGCCGTCCGGTCCAATGTCCAACTCCCGCAACACATGAAACCGCAGGGGGTCCACGCCCCATTCATTCATGATGGCGACCGGGTCCACCACGTTGCCCAGACTTTTACTCATCCGGGCGCCATCCTTTTGCCACCAGCCGTGGACAAGAATTTGCCGGGGCAACGGCAGTTCCATGGCCTTGAGCATGATCGGCCAGTAAACCGCGTGGAACTTGATGATGTCCTTGCCAATCACATGGATGTCCGCAGGCCACAGATCCAGGTCCGCATGATGGGCGGCAATGCTGGTGTAATTAACCAAGGCATCAAACCACACGTATGTGACAAATTCCCGGTCAAAGGGCAGGGGAATGCCCCAGTTCAAACGGGAAACAGGACGGGAAATGCAAAGGTCCTCGAGTGTGTTGTTTTTCAGAAACCCCAGCACTTCGTTGCGCCGGTGAGGGGGCGAGACAAAGTCGGGGTTTTTTTCCAGATGATCCACCAGCCATTCCTGGTGTTCCTTCAGCTTGAAATAATAATTTTCCTCCTTGAGCTCGACCACCTCGCCATAGGCGGGGTCGAAAGTGCCGTCCGGCTGGCGGTCTTTTTCGGTGAGAAAAGTCTCCTCTTTGGTGGAGTAGAACCCGGAGTAGCTTGATTTGTAAAAATGTCCGCGGTCATGCAGCTTGGAAAGAGTGGCTTGAACGTACTCCTTGTGGCGGGGCTGGGTGGTCCGCACAAAATCATCATGGGTCAATCCCAGCCTGGTGGCAAAGGTCATCCAGTCGCGCGCCAGCAGGTCGCAGTAAGCCTGGGGATCCTTCTTCTCCGCCAGGGCGGCCTGCTGCACTTTTTGCCCGTGCTCATCCAGGCCGGTGAGAAAAAAAACCTGCTGGCCCATGCTGCGGCGCGCGCGGGCTATCACGTCTGCGATGATCTTCTCGTAGGCATGCCCCAGGTGCGGCTGCCCATTCACATAATCAATGGCGGTGGTGATGTAAAACCGTTTGCTCATGATCAAAAGGGCATTGTGGATCAAGGGGCTTCGCTTGGCAATCTTGCTTGCAAAAATTGAATGGATTGGTAGCCTCCGACTGGCTGTGGCGGAAAACCAGCCTCAAATAAACACCGCATGTTTTCTAAACTGACCCAATTTGCCGGGCACCTTGACCAAGCCATGGTCTCCGGGTTTGATTCCGACCACTTTGACTTGCTGGCGCTGGAGTTGTTTCGCCTCCAATGGGAATTGAATCCAGCCTGGCAAAAGCTCTGTCGGAGCCGGGGTGTCCACCCCCAATCGGTTTCCAATTGGAGGGAAATACCGTGTGTGCCAACGGCGGTTTTCAAATTAATGGATTTTTCCTGCCTGCCCGAACAGGGGCATTGCCGGGTTTTTCATTCCAGCGGTACAACAGGGCAGACACCGGGCAGGCACCGGCACTCCAGTCAATCTTTGGCCTTGTATGAACAATCCGCCTGGCTTTGGTTCAAGCACAATTGGGGCGATGTTCAGGACATGATTGTTCTCCTTCCTCCACCAAGCCTGGCGCCCCATTCCTCCCTCGCGCACATGATCGAAACCATTCGATGTCGCGAGAATCGCACGAGTGATTGCTTCAAGGGCCGTGTGGATGGCGCGGGTGTCTGGCGCGTGGATTGGGAACCGGTGATTGAGGAGTTGCAACAGGCCGCGGCCCGAGGCAAGCCGTTGGATCTTTTTGGGACGGCCTTTTTATATGTCCACCTGCTCGATGAGTTGGAAGCCCGAAAACTGTCTCTTAAACTCCCCGCTGGATCGAAAGCCATGGAGACGGGTGGATACAAAAACAGGTCCCGCGAAATGCCCAAGGCCGAACTGCACGCATGGATGGGGCGAAGGCTTGGATTGCTCCCGGGCCAAATTATCTGCGAGTACGGCATGAGCGAACTGAGTTCTCAGGCATACGGCAGGAATGGTGACAGCCTGAAAAAGGCAGACCGGCTCCTGCGTTTGCCGCCTTGGGCGAGGGTTCGTGTCGTTTCGCCGGAAAACGGGGAGGAAGTGGCGCCGGGCGAGACGGGCCTGATCCAGATTTTTGATCTGGCAAACGCTTTTTCCGTAATGGCCATCCAAACGGAGGATTTGGGTGTTTGGCAGGATTTGGACTCTTGCGGATTGTGCGGTTTTGAGCTGCTTGGAAGGTCTGCCAAGGCTGAACCGCGCGGTTGCTCATTGATGACACCATGAATCTTCCGGATTTTTTCATAGCCGACCTTCCTGCGGACGCCATTGTGACCCCGGGCTTGATCACATCCGCCTGTGAGGCGTTGAAGCGAAATCGCAAGCAGCACCTGAAGAGCCGCACCACCCGGGAAATAATCCATCTTTTATGTGAGGTGGGAAAAGAATGGCGCTCTCCCGCGAATCCATTCCGTTGTCATGCGCTGAGACTGGACCCGGAGATGACGGGTTTTTCCCGCCCCATACTGGAACGCGGCTTGGAGGATTTTTTTGCCGGCTTCACCTCGGAAAATTGGAGCGCGTTAATCGCCCGGCAATTGGGCGGGGCCGGGTGCCTGGATGCCTTTACTAATCAAGCTTCCAACCACACTGCCAGCCCCGCTTCCGTCGGGCCTGGGCGGTCACAGATCCTTGCCCTCGGGCCGGAGTTGATGGTTCATTTTGCGGCGGGAAACCTGCCCATCCCGGCTTTCATGGGCATTTGCCTGGGGTTGATCCTGCGCTCGGCGCAATTCATCAAGTGCTCGAGCAAGGCCTCGGTTTTGCCCAGGCTCTTTGCACACTCCATTCATGCCTTGGACCCAAAAATCGGCTCATGCATTGAAATAGCCGCATGGCCGGGTGGGGATGCGGCGCTGGAAACGCCCCTTTTGGACGAGGCGGATTGCGTGACCATGACGGGAAGCGACGAGGCTGTGAATTCCATTCGCATGAGAATGCCCGCCCAAGCGCGGTTCCTGGCCCATGGCCACCGCGTTGGTTTTGGCTATATCAGCCGGGAAATGTTGGGGGCTGGGAGTGTGAATGAAATGGTTTCACGGGTTGCGGATGACGTGACGGCCTGGGACCAAAATGGATGCTTGTCGCCCCAGGTTGTTTATGTTGAGGAGCGCGGAGAGGTGGAGTCGGATCAATTTGCAGGCCGGGTGGCGATGGAACTTGGCCGGCGTGAGACCTTGGAACCTCGCGGCCCCATCAGCCCGGAGGAAGCGGCAGCCATTGTGTCCCGACGCGCCATTGCAGAGGCCCTGGCCTTGCATCGGGCGGACGTCAAAATATGGTCCAGTCCCAAGTCAACCGCATGGACGGTGGTTTTTGAGCATGATGTCCGCTACCAGGGCTGTCCCCTAAACCGGTTTCTCCTCATCAAGCCGGTCAGCGGATTGGAGGATGTTTTCCGAGGAATGGACGGTGTGCGGCGCCACATTTCCTCCGTGGGCATTGGAGCCAGCCCCACGCAGTCGGCGGATTTGGCCCTCGCACTGGCCCGCTGGGGCGTGCCGCGCATTTGTCCGATTGGCCGGATGCAAAAGCCCCCGCTGGACTGGCATCAGGATGGGCGCCCCACGCTGGCGGACATGGTCTCTTGGTCTGGTTTTGAAGCCGAATAGGGCTCCTGGATGAATGGAATGGGTCAAACCCGGTTTGAAAATGAAGGCGAAAACAGTGCCAGAGCCTTATGAAATGGGCAGACAGATTGGGACGGTCCATGCGTATCCGGCGATGAATTTATGAAGATGGAATTAAGAAAATCGTTTCAGTTTGAAGCCGCGCACCTTTTGCCGCTGCTTCCGCCCTCCCACAAATGCAGGCGTTTGCATGGGCACAGTTTCGGGGTGGAAATCGCGGTTCACGGGCCTTGCGATCCGGTATTGGGCTGGGTGATGGATTATGCCGAGATCAAAAGTCGTTTCAGCCCCGTTTGGGAGCGGTTGGACCATCATTACCTTAATGAAATTCCCGGGCTGGAAAACCCCACCAGCGAGAATATTGCCGCCTGGATCTGGCGCGAATTACACCAGGAACTGCCCTTGTTGACCGAGATTGTGGTTTCAGAAACCTGCACGGCCCGCGCGATTTATCGCGGTCCTTAGAGCCTGTTTTAAAATTGGGAAGGGAGCTGCGACCGGGGATTTTGGTCTTGGGCGAGGCGGAGTTGGCGGCGCATCCCCGTGACGGGCTGTAACGACAGCGACAACAAAGCCCAAGGGCAAAAGCGCCGTCGCCCGGAGGGTTTTCGCGCCCAAGCCGGTTTGGTGTTGTTGCTCCTCGGCCGCAGACCCACGTGGGGTATGCTCCCTCGTCGCGCCTCGCCATACCGGCTTGGGCACGTAAACAGCATCCTTCCGAATTTAAAGTCAGGCTCTTAGAATCTTTCAAGAAAGAGGTTTACAAGTTGGCACCGGAATTTGGGGGCTGGCACGGCGTGAGCGCGGCGCATGTCCGCATGGATTTGTAGTGAGCAAGCAACATCAACAGCCGCCTAAAGATGCAGTCAGGTCGTAAACCTTGTTCCTTGACGGTCCTTGGCTTCAGTGGTTTCCGTGCAACGCTTCGGAAACCACGAACCCCAGCAAAACCAGAAACGGGAAGCTAAGGATGAGGATCAGGAGAAGTCGGTTGCGTGATTTGGTGTTCATGGTTTCTGCGCTGGATTGACCCAGCGCGTTCAGGGCATGCAAATACCATTGCGGCATTCTCTTTCAAACTCAAGCCCTGATTGAAGCGGATGCTTGCTGCCGGCCCCAATTCATGGTCTGCTGAGGCAATGAGCGGGGAGTATGAGGAAATACTGGATGGGGCCATCCATGTGCGTCGTGTCCCGGGCGGACGGCATGAAACCATTTGCCTGTTTTTGCATCAGCGCATGACCGCTGCGGTTCAAAATTGGAAGGATTGCCGGTTGTTGGCAGCCCGCACGCGCCTCGAATTCGGACCCGAAACGATTTTGTGCCCGGATTTGGCATTGGTCGCCGGTTCCACGGGACAGCTTTTGTTGGCAGCGGAAATCATCAGCAGGGAGGATCATCGTCCTGATACTGTGACCAAAAAGGAGGTTTATGAAAAGATCCGCGCAGCCCGGGTTTGGATGGTGGACCCCCGCTATGACAATGTGGAAATTTACGAAATGACCCAATGGGGGCTGGTTTTAAAACAAATCCTGGCTGGAAGCGAGGCGCTTTCCGATCCGCTTCTTCCCGGTTTCGAACTCGCAGTGGCGGACCTTTTTAATCGGTGAATAAAGGGATCACCACGGCGGGAGAGCACGGAAGCTAAAGGCCTTGATGGTTTGAAGAACGCCGGGTGTCCACACATGGCGTGCGTTGGCCTGCATTTTCGACGGATGACCATCCGGCGCATCATTTCACGGATTTTTAAAAAACAGATGGCAAAACTTTAAAATCGGGGGAAAATAGGTCTGTGACGAATCGTTGTAGGATGAATTCGGCATGTGAAAACCCTAACTCCATCTCCAAATATCCTCCAGCATTTTTTAAAACTCTCGCTATCCTCTCCCAATCTGTGTCCATCTGCTTCCATCTGCGGATAAAACTCCTCTTCGGGTCTTCGCGTGAAAAACACTCAAAAGCGCACCATGCCATTTTAGCCCCCTCAGCCAATCCACCATCATGGGCCGCAGTCAAACATGAATAGAACCTGAAAAACTAAATTCAAAAGGCCAATCTGCCGCAATCTACTGGGCGCAAACTCATTGGAAAAATCTCACCAGACCGCTTCGGGAATGGTTTCAATTTTTCCAAAGAGTTTTCCCTTCAGCATCCTGCCTCATCTTGACCCTTTCCATTTCGCTTTTCGGAAAAAAGCCTGCCGCTGTTTGCTGGGTTTGAAGAGAAGGGGTCTTTTTGGACTTGGGGATTGTTTTGGTTGAGGTGCAGGGTTTTCAAACCTGCACCTTCGCCAATGCCTCGTCCAAGTTGAAAAATCCCGCAACCCAGCGCCACGACTTTCCCGTCAAAGCCTTGGTGGCCTTGGTGAATCAGGCGGCCATCACCACGCTGTCGGCTGGCGCCTCGATGGTTTCAATGAGGGAGCGCATTTTTCTGAGCGCGCCCTCCTGGATTTGCCGGACCCGCTCGCGGGTGACATCAAATTGGGATGCGATTTCTTCCAATGTTTTGGGGGCGCCGTGGTCCAGGCCAAAGCGTTGGATCAGGATTCGTTTTTCCCGTTCGTCCAAAACCTCCATGGCTTTGCGCAGCAGGCCTTCATTGTTTTCCTGGATGATTCGGTCAAAAGGCGCGGCGGTTTGCGTGTCGGCAATGGATTCCGAGATGGGCTTTGGCTCGTCATGGCCCAGCGGGGCATCCAGTGAAATGGGTGCCTTGGAGGCGGCGCGGTACTGGCGAATCCGGCGGGCGCTGATGCCCAGGTGAACGGCAATTTCATCGTCCGTGGGGTCATGCCCCAGCGTTTCCCGGAGGGCCAGTTCAGCCCTGCGAATATGGGCCATTTTATCCACCACATGAACCGGCAGCCGGATGGTTTTGGATTGATTGGCCAGCGCCCGCATCATGGATTGCTTGATCCACCATGAGGCGTAATAGGAAAGCTTGGCGCCTTTAGATGCGTCAAACCGTTCCACCCCTTTCATAAGCCCGATGTTGCCCTCATTGATCAGGTCGAGAAGAGGCAGGCCCAGACCCTCGTAATCGCGGGCTATTTTGACCACCAGGCGCAGGTTGGCCGTGATCATTTGCTCGCGCGCTTTTTTATCGCCTTTTTTGACGCGTTTAGCCAGGGCCAGTTCCTCCTCGGGGGTGAGTAATTTCACCTGGCCAATTTCGTTGAGGTATAATTGCAGGGAATCGCCACTGGAGGCCGCGCTGGGTTCGTGCGGAACAGGCGCTGGTTCGAGCATCACAGGAGCCGGGGTCTGGGTGGTGGAAGCCGGCGTTTTCTTGGTGCCCCGATGCCATGATGGCAGCTTGCATTTCCGGGAGGTGGAAATACGGTTGCGGGGGGTGGCGGATGGTTTATCCGAATGGGTGACGGGAAATGCGAGTTTCATGGTAGATACAATCCTTTCCTGGTTGGCTGTGGCAAACAAAAGAGAGATGCGCGGAGGCCGGATGAAGGGCTTTTCACGCTGGCGCCGCATGGGTTTGACTGGGAAAACTTTTTCATGGTCATTTGCCGGATACGGTGGAGTGGGGATTAGCCGCGGCTGATGAGCTGGAAGCGGCCAAAGAATCAGGGCCGAACAGGCGCGAGTCATCCCAGCCCCCGCCAAGCGCCTTGATGAGTTGCACATCGGCGATGAGGCGCTGGCCAGCAAGGCGGGCATTGGCTCGTTCTGCGGTGAGGGCATCCCGGTTGGCATCCACCACTTCGATGTAGGCCACGATGCCGGAGCGATAGCGGTCCTCCGCGAGGGAGCTGGCTTGTTGGGCGGCGAGGACGGCGCGTGCCTGGGCTTCGGACTGGTCTGCCAGGTGATGGATGGCGGAGAGGCTGTTTTGGACATCACCAAATGCGATCAGCACCTGTTGCCGGTAATTTTCCAAGGCCTCATCATAAATGGCCCATGCGCGGCGGTAATTGGCACGGTTCACGCCACCGGCGAAAAGAGGCAGGGACACGCTCGGCCCGATGGACCAGATGCCGCTCTGCCAGTTGAACAGGGTGGAGGCGCTGCCGCTAAGGTAGCCCCCCGAGCCCGTGAGAGTGACGGCGGGGAAGAAGGCGGCCTTGCTGACGCCTATTTTGGCGCTGGCAGAAGCCACGGACCTTTCTGCGGCGGCCACGTCTGGACGCCGCTGCAGAAGGTCAGCCGGCAGGCCCGGTGGTATTTCCGGGGAAACCGGGTCCCAATTAGCGCCTGTTTGGGAGGGCAGATGAAACGTGGCGGGGTTGAAGCCTGCGAGAATGGCTATGGCATTTTCCATCTGGTCACGTTGCTGGGCCAGTGCGGCGGCATCGGCCTCGGTCGTGGCCAGTTCGGTTTCCGCCTGGGCCACTTCAAGCTGGCTCCCCACACCCCCCTCGAAACGCCCTCGCACAAGGTCCACCTGTTCGTGGCGCAGGGCCACGGTATCCGCCACGGCGGCTGTTTCCGCGTCCAAGGAGCGCAGGGAAAAGTAGTCGGCCGCCAATTCCGCATTCAAGCTTAGAAGGACGGAGTCAAAGTTGGCCAGGGAAACCTGGGCATCCGCGCGCGCGCTTTCGAAACTGCGCCGGACCTGCCCCCAGAGATCCACTTCATAGCTCAGGTCAAACGGGGTGGTGAAGGTGTTGGCGGTGATGGGTCCAAAGCTGGGATTGGCGTTGGGCGAATAACGCTGCCGGTTGTAGGATGGGGCAAAAGAAAGGTCCGGCAGGAACGCCCCCGCAGAGACGCGCGCCACATACCGCGCCTGGTTCACGCGGTCGAAGGCGGCATGGAGTTGATGGTTGGATTGCACGGCGCAATCCTCCAGAAAGTCCAGGTTGGTGTCGTGGAAAGCTTCCCACCAGCGTCCTTTGGGCAGGGTTTCCAGTGGCTGTCCTGGCCGCCAGACACAGCCATCCGGCGTTTTATATTCCAAGGGAATGGCATTGGTGGGTTGCTTGTAATCCGGGCCCACCGTGAACCATCCGCCCCGGGCTGGCGATGGCGCCAGGCATGCCGCCAGGAAAAGAATCCCCACCACGCCGGCCACACCGGGCAGGGGTGTGGCAAGGGGCTCCGGTTTGCGGCCCGGGAACATTTTCATAAGGGTCACATAAAACACCGGTGTCAAAAACAACCCGAAAAGGGTCACGCCAATCATGCCCGAAAAGACGGCCGTGCCCATGGCCTGGCGCATTTCCGCGCCGGCCCCATGAGAAACCACCAGGGGAAACACCCCGGCAATGAAGGCGATGCTGGTCATCAGAATGGGGCGCAGGCGCAGGCGACAGGCCTCAATGGCCGCGTCCACGGGTGAAAGACCTTCATCCTGTTTCACCTTGGCAAATTCCACGATCAGGATGGCGTTTTTACAGGCCAGACCCACCAGAACGATCAGGCCTATCTGGGTGAAGATATTATTGTCGCTGTGCCTCAACCACACTCCGGTAATGGCAAACAACAGGCACATGGGCACAATCAGGATGATGGCCAATGGCAACCGGAAACTTTCATAAAGGGCGGCCAGCACCAGGAACACCAGCAGAAGACAAAGCGGGTAAACATAGATGGAGGTGTTGCCCGCCAGAATACGCTGGTAGGTGAGGTCGGTCCACTCGTAGTCCATGCCGTGGGGCAGATTGGCCGATACTAGAGAGCCCATGGCAGCCTCCGCCTGCCCTGAACTAAAGCCGGGGGCGGGACCTCCATTGATTTCAGCGGCAGGATACCCGTTGTAACGCATCACACGGGCGGGGCCATGGGATTCAGTGACCTTAACAACCGCCCCCAAGGGAACCATCTCACCCTTGTCGTTGCGTGTCTTGAGCCGCAGAATATCGTTCGGCTCAGACCGGAAGGGGGCGTCGGCCTGGGCAATCACCTCGTAGGTGCGGCCAAAACGATTGAAATCATTGATGTAAAGGGACCCCAAATAGACTTGGAGGGTGTCGAACAAGTTGGCCAGGGGAATGCCCTCGGTTTTGGCCTTCACGCGGTCCACGTCCGCATCCAATTGCGGGACATTAACGGTGAAAGTGGAGAACACGCCCGCCAACCCCAACCCGGGGTTCATGTAGGACTTGGCAACGATGTTCTGCACGTTCTGGTACAGGGCGTCGTAGCCCAGTTCAGAGCGGTCCTCCACGTAAAGTTTGAATCCGCCGATGGTTCCCAATCCGTTGACCGCCGGGGGCATGACGGCAAAAATCTGCGCATCCTGAATGGACGAGAACAGTTGGTTCATTTTGGCCGCGATGGCCTGGCCGGAAAGATTGGGCGACCGACGGTCCTCAAAGGGCTGCAAGGTGATGAAGACGATGCCAGCGTCCGATGCGACGCTGAAGCCGCTGATGCTCAATCCCGGAAAAGCCACGGCGGATTGCACGCCGGGCTGCTTGAGGGCGATATCGGACATGCGGCGGATGACATCCTCGGTCCTGTCCAGCGAGGAACCAGCCGGCAATTGAGCAAAGGCAACCAAGTATTGCTTGTCCTGTGTGGGGACGAACCCGGTGGGGATTTTCTGAAAGCTGTAAAAGGTGAGGGCCACCAGGCCGCCGTAGAGGAGCAGGGCGATGGCGCATTTGCGAAGGACACCCTGGACGCCGCCGGCATATTTGACTCCGGCCCAGGCAAACACCCGGTTGAAGGGGTTGAAAAACCAGCCCAGGATGGAGTCCATGATGCGCCAGAGCCAGTCCTTCGGGGCATGGTGATCCTTTAGAAGCACCGCACAGAGGGCCGGCGAGAGGGTAAGCGAATTAAAGGCGGAAATCACCGTGGAGATGGCGATGGTGATGGCGAATTGCTTGTAAAACTGCCCGGTCAGGCCGCTGATGAACGCGGTGGGAATGAAAACGGCACACAGCACGAGGGCCGTGGCGATGATGGGACCGGTCACCTCCTTCATGGCCTGGCGCGCGGCATCGGTGGAGGAAAGGCCGCGGGCAATGTTGCGCTCCACGTTTTCAACCACCACGATGGCATCATCCACCACGATGCCGATGGCGAGCACGAGACCGAAGAGTGAGAGGGCATTGATGCTGAATCCCAGCCCCAGCATGACGCTGAAGGTGCCCACCAGGGAGACGGGGACCGCCGCCAGAGGGATGATGGCAGCCCGCCATGTTTGAAGGAACACAATCACCACGATCACCACCAGGAGAATGGCCTCGGCCAGCGTATGCACCACGGCCTCGATGGAGTGTCTCACAAAAATGGTGGGATCATACACCACGGAATAATCAATCCCCTGTGGAAAGTTTTTCTTAAGTTGTTCCATGGTGTCACGGACATTGCGCGATAATTGCAGGGCGTTCGCGCCAGGGGTCTGGAAAATAGGAATGGCCACGGCGGTTTTGTTGTCCAAAAGGGAGCGGAGCGAATAGCTACCGGCGCCCAATTCAATCCGGGCCACATCTTTAAGAAGGGTTTTTTCCCCGTTGGCACCCACTTTGACGATGATGTTTCCAAACTCATCCTCGGATGCCAGCCGGCCTTTGACATTCACCTGAAGTTGGAAATCCACCGGGGTTTTCACCGGTTCCTCCCCGATCAATCCGCCGGCAACCTGCACATTTTGCTCGCGAATGGCATTCACAACATCGCTGGCGGTGAGGTTTCGGGCAGCCAATTTATCCGGGTTAAGCCAGATGCGCATGGCGTAATCTCCAGACCCAAACACTTCCACGTCTCCCGCACCGGGTATCCTGGCCAGGACATCCTTGACTTGAAGCGTGGCGTAATTTCGGATGTAAACAGCGTCATAGCGTCCGTCCGGGGAGAAAAGGTGAACCACCATGGTGAGGTCTGGGGATTGTTTGGTGGTGGTGACGCCCAGGTCCCGCACTTCCTCGGGTAATTTGGGAAGGGCCTGCGAGACCCGGTTTTGAACCTGCACCTGGGCCTTGTCCGGGTCCGTGCCCAGGGCAAAGGTCACCGTGATGGTGAGCACTCCGTCCGAAGTGGCCTGCGAAAAGGTGTAAAGAGAGCCTTCAACCCCGTTGATGGCCTGTTCGAGCGGGGATGCCACCGTCTCGGCAATGATCTTGGGCGTGGCACCCGGGTATTCCGCGCGCACCACTATGGTGGGCGGCACCACTTCGGGGTATTCCGAAATGGGCAGTTTAAACATGCTCAACAATCCCATGACCAGGATGGTGATGGAAAGCACTGCGGCAAAAATGGGCCGCTTGATGAAATAAGCTGAAAAGTTCATGAGCTGGTTGGGTCTGGGTCTGGGTTGGGGTCGCGGGGTCAGCGCAGCGCGGTCTCCGAGGAGGATGACGGTTTTTCATCCTGCGCATCCACCGGCATGCCGGGACGCACACGCGCCAAGCCATTCACGACTATCTTCTGCCCTGAAACCAGGCCGGACCGGATCACTCGCAATCCATCCACCAAGGGACCCAGAACAACCGGCTGATATTGCAGCGTGTTGCTGGAGGACAGCGAAAGAACGAATTTATCCGCCTGGTCGGTGCCAATGGCCTGATCCTCCACCAGCAATGCGGGCTTGCGCTGGGTCAATGGCACGCGAATGCGCGCAAAGAGGCCGGGCACGATGCTGCCATCGCCGTTCTGAAACTCGGCCCGCATCAGAATGCTTCCCGTCTCCGGATTCAACTGGTTGTCAAAGGACTCAATTCGCCCGTGATGCGCAAATCCGGGCTCGTTCTCCAATTGGAGGTCCACCGGCACAAAGCCGAGACTGTTGGTGTCTAGTTGGTTTTCCCTTTGCAGCGCATTGAACTGGAGGAAGGACGCTTCATCCATGTCCACATAAACGTACATGGGATTGACGGAGACCACCGTGGTCAGCAGGGAGGCGGAGCCGGCATTGCCGCTCACGTAATTGCCCTCCGTGAGCAAGGCTCTGCTCACCCGTCCGTTGATGGGGGAGCGCACATCGGTGTATTGCAGGTCCAGCCTGGCGGAATCCAGTTCCGCCTTGGCTTCCTCAAACCGCGCCTTGCGCGATTCCGCTTCCTCACTGGAAATGGCGTTGTTTTTCAAAAGCAGGTCAATGTGCTCAGCCTGGCTTTTGGCCTCGTCGTATTGTGCCTGGCGCTGGTCAAAAACCGCCTGCATCCAGCGCGGGTCAACCTTGAACAGCACGTCCCCCTCTTTCACCATCTGGCCCGCCTGGAAGCAGACCTTTGAGATGTATCCGGAGACGCGCGGGCGGACCTCCACGGAATCCACCGGCGCAGTATGCCCGGTGAACTCACTCCACTCCACGATTTCGCGCTCCTGAACCGGGGCAACCGTCACCTGTGGCGGCGGCGGCGCTGAAGGTGGCTCGTTCTTGCTGTTGCATCCGGATGCCAGGGCGGCCAGCAGGCCGCCTGCCACGGTAAGAGTCAGCCCGTGGATCCATTTTGGGGAGGTCAAAGTAATTGTGCTTTTCATGGGGTTAAATTCAGGGTTCACGCTGTGAATACCACCGTGGAGGAGGCGTGGACTTCTTCCTGGCGCCTCTGCCAGGCAATGGCTTTATTGATTTTTTCGCGGGCCAACTCTGGAAAGACCAGATGGGGAAACGCCGTTTGCCAGGCCAGGGCTTCCGCCTCTCCCAACGCCAAATGCAACGATGGATCGGACAAGCTGAAGCGGGGCTGCCATTCGTCCGCAAGTCCTTTCCGGGCCGTTTCGATCCATTTGGCCACCTTCAAATAGACGGCACCTGGGAAAATTGAATGGGTTGTCCTGGATTTCAAAAACCTGAACGATTGCCTGTTTCGCGATAGTTTCATGATTTATTAAAATTTCTGTTAAAAATATAGTTGTCTGTATGGTAAACTAATTGACCAAAAAAAACCGAAATTCTCACGCCGGTTGTTGAACCTTAGCCGCAGGTGCGGTGGCAATGGAGCATACTCTAACCCCTAGAATCGCAAATACTCCCAGATACGCGTCCTTGAGTGCTTCCACATCGTTCTGGATTCTTGCCTGGGTGAGGACTCCCTCATAATAGGCCATGATCATCTTGGACTTGGCCTCGGCATCGGGTGCGTCTATGTCTCCAGCCGCGTGAGCATCTCGAACGGCGGATTCAATGTATTTGCGTTTTTGCTCCAATATCTGTTTTATTTTTTGTTGGAGAACATCTTCCTGCGTGCAAACTTCGCATCCAAGGGAAACCTGCGGACATCCCAAAACCTTGCCATATTTTCCCCTGATTTCGCTCTGAAATTGATAGGCATAATCGCAATACCTGCGCAAACGGTCCAGCGGAGGCAAAGTGGCTGAAAAAATGCCATCCAGCTTCCCACGGTTGACTTTCCAGGATTCATCAAAGGCCGCCGCCGCCAAATGCGATTTGGACTCAAAGAAATAATAAAAACTCCCCTTCTTGACTCCTGCCTTCTCGCAGATTTGGTCAATGGTGGTCGTTCCGTAGGACCCAGTCCAGATCAACTCCAGTACTGCATCCATCAACCGCACTTTTGCATCACTGGTCCGCCCCATAAGTCATCACATTGATTGTTTGCATCAACCGGAAATACCGGTTAACGAATCCACTTTAATTTATATTACTAAATAGTCAACTATTATTTTTCGCTTTTTTTAAACTCTCTCAATCCGCCAAGTGGCAGCGAATTTCATACCACGCGGACTGGCAGGCGTCATTCCTTTGATTCCAGCTTCACCAAGCACCCATTCCATGGCTTTTGCCATAAATTTCTCATTGAAGAGAGGAAGTCTGTCCAATTGGGGAGTGAACGGCGTTGCTCCACTGTGCTGTGAGGAAAATAAACCTCCAAAAAACATTCAAACCCACATCTCCCATACTCTGGCTTGCTGGATGATTGAAAATGGCTAGAATGTCTGGCGTGAAATGGTTTTTGCAGTTTTTAACCCCGCTCCGCACAGGATCGTGTGTGGCAATTCTTTGCCTGGGCTTGTTTATGGCGGGATGCGATCAGGATGGTGTCAAGGTTTACAAAGTGGTGGATGTTCCAGCATCTGCGCCTTCTGACCAGTCCTCTTCCAACGTGGACGCCGGGTCCGGTTCGCCAGCCATGCCTGCGGCCCTGCCGGGAATCAGCGGTGCGGCTGATGCCAACCTGCCTCAGATGGATTTCTCCCTGCCTCCGGGCTGGGGCCAGATTCCCCCCAGTGAAATGCGGGTGGCGAGTTTTTTGATCACCAACCAAGCCGGTCCTTCAGCCGAAGTGGGCGTCATTCCCCTTCCATCCGGAGAGGATCAAACGGCCTTGGTCAACATGTGGCGCGGACAGCTCCAATTGCCTCCCACCAATCGCGCGGATGCCACTCCTGTCATGGTGGGTAACGGCTCGGGATTGCTGTTTGAACTGGCCAGCACGCAGCCTGTCTTGAATGGAAAATATATTCAACGAAACCTCGTGGCGATGCTGAACCGTGGAAACATGAGCTGGTTTTTTAAAATGACCGGCGAAGACGGGTTCGTGTCCAGCCAAAAGGACAATTTCCTGACGTTCTTGAAATCGGTTCGATGGGAGGATTCGCCGTCCTCGACCATGCCTGCCATGAGTGATTCTCCTGGGATATCTTCTGGCGGGGATGCGGCGGGGGCGACAGCCGGGATATGGGATGTGCCTCCAGGCTGGCAGCCGCTTGCAGGATCGCCCTTTCTGCTGGCGCAATACAAGATTCAATCCGATCAGGCCCAGGCAGAAGTGAACGTGGGGCAATTGGCTGGGGACGGCGGCGGATTGCTGGCCAATGTCAACCGTTGGCGTCATCAGTTGAGCCTTCCACCGGTGTCCGACGAAGAGGGTCTTGCCACTTTTGTGCAGGACCTGACCCTCCCGCAGGGAATGGCAAAATGTGTCGATTTGACCGGCAAAAGTGTTGGCACCGGCCAACCGACGGCCATGGTGGGAGTGGTCTTGCCGCTTCAAGGGCAAACATGGTTCTACAAACTGATGGGCGACACCAATCTGGTTGCAGCCCATCGGGATGAATTCCTCAAGTTCGTTTCCTCAGCCCGTTATACCAATGGCCATTAAACCAGCCATCCGTTTTTTCACCTCCCTGCGTCTTACGGTGACGCTTCTGGCTTTCGCCATCATCCTTGTTTTCATAGGTACCCTGGCGCAGGTGGATGAGGGACTTTACAACGCCCAGGCCCGTTATTTTCGCCAGTGGCTCATTGTGGGCCTGGATTTGCTCGGGCACCGCATCCCCCTGGTGCTCCCTGGGGGGTATTTGATTGGAACCCTTTTGCTGGTGAACCTCGTGGCGGCGCATTTATATCGGTTTCAATTATCGGCAAAGAAAATCGGAATTCAGTTGGCGCATGCCGGCATCATTCTGCTTCTGGTGGGGCAACTGGCCACGGACATGCTGGCGCGCGAATCCCAGGTCCGCATGACGGAGGGGCAGACCGCATTGTATTCGGAAAGTTCCCGCGATTACGAGCTGGCCTTCACCCTGCCCCTGGGAAACCGGACCGAGAAGGTGGTGACCATTCCGCAAAAATTGCTCCGCCCGGATGCGGATGTGCCCCAGAACCAGCTTCCATTTTCCATTCATATCCTGAAATACTGGAAAAATTCCGGCGCCAGCTTTCGCGCGCCCATGATGCAGAATGGCCCGCCGCTGGCCACCAATGGCGTGGCGCTGAACTTTGATTTTGGCCCGGAACCCGAGGTGAAAACCATGGATGACAAAAACGTGCCCACGCTGGTGATGGAAATGGATGGGCCGGCCGGGACACTGGGAACATGGGTGGTTTCCGGGTGGAGCGGGGATGCCGGCATGGCGGATGAATTGCGTCAGGATTACGCACGCCAGTTGGGACCCCAGATGGCCGGGCCCATCATGGCCGACCTCCTCAAGCCCCAGGAAATCACGGTGAATGGCCAGCGGTACCGGTTTGAATTAAGGCCCGTGCGCTACATGTTGCCCTTTGCCATCACCCTGTTGAAAGCCACTCACACGGTTTACGCAGGCACTGACATACCCAAGGACTTTCGAAGCCGGGTCCGGTTGCAGAACCCGGTCACCGGTGAGGATCGTCCCGTGGAGATTTACATGAATGCGCCGCTCAGGGAGGATGGTTTGACTTTTTACCAATACCAGATGACCGCTGGCGACATGGCTGTGCAAGCCGGGGAAACCCCATCATCCGTGTTGCAGGTGGTTCACAATCCAAGTTGGCTCACTCCCTATGTGGGGTGTGGGATGGTGGCGATGGGTTTGCTGGTGCAGTTCACCTATCACCTGGCCGGATTTTTAACCCGGCGGAAAGTTTCATGAAGCCATTAATTCAAAAATGGATCCCTCCCATGGCCATGGCCGTGATGGCCATCTGGTTCCTGACCCAGATTCAACCGCCGGTGGATCATGATTTCGCCTTTTCCAAGTTCGGCCAATTGCCGGTGGTCTTCAATGGACGGATGAAGCCCATTGATTCCTTGGCGCGCAACACCCTTTTGCAAATTGCCGAAAAACAAACCCTGAACCTGGAGCCATGGAAGGAATGGAACCAGCATCCCGCCATCATTTCCGCCTCTGAATGGCTGGCGAATGTGATGATGAACCCGGCCACAGCCGATGGCTGGCCGGTGTTCCGTGTGGATAATCCTGATTTGATCACTTTTCTCAAACTGCCCACCCGAGACCTGGCGGCACAACAGGACGGGCGCCACTATTCATGGAATGAAATCCAGCCGCAAATGGAGGCCTTTGACGCGGAATACCAAAAAATCCAGACCAATGTGGCCGCAACTGACCGGAGCGCCTACCAACGCGCGGCAATCAAGGTGCATCAGCGATTGGAACTGTACGCGCAAATGAAGGCCACGCTTTTGCCGCCGCAGGCAGGCGATTGGAAAAGTGAATTGGAGCAATACCTGGAATCCATTCCATCGGGCGTGGAAGCAGTACGCGCCGAGCAGGCGGGCAAACCCTACGACCGGGATGTTTTCAACGGGTTTCTTGCCAATCTTCAAAGGTTTGACTACATGGATCAATTGGAGCCGCCTCTCATCATTCCCCCGGATGCGGACGGTGGAAAATGGCAGCGGTCCAGCACGGTGCTGCTCCAGGCGGCAAAAACCGGCAGTGTGCCGCCCAGCCTGCTGCAATTTGCCGCGATGTCGGATGCGTTGCAGAAACATGACGCGGCAGCCTTTAATGCGGCGCTGGCGAATGAGGCATCTGCGGATGTGCCCATTCTGGGCGCCCGATCAGGACGGCTCCGCGCGGAGGTGTTTTTCAACCAGATGCAGCCCTTTTACAATGCCATGGTCATCTATGTTCTCGCCGGCCTCCTGGCGGTGCTTTCATGGTTCAATCTTTCCGCCACACTGCGGCGGACTGCGGTCTGGCTCATCATGCTGGGGCTTTTCATTCATAGTACGGGCTTGATCTATCGCATTGTCCTGCAAGGACGGCCCCCCGTGACCAACCTTTATTCCTCAGCCATTTTCATCGGCTGGGGCGCCGCGTTGCTGGGGTTGGTTTTGGAAACCTTGCATAAAAACGGCATCGGCGCGGTGGTTTCCTCCGGAATGGGCTTTATCACTCTGATTATAGCCCAGAACCTGGCCCTGGATGGGGACACGATGGAAATGATGAGAGCAGTGCTGGACACCAATTTCTGGCTGGCCACTCACGTGGTGGTGGTCACCCTCGGATATGCCAGCACGTTTGTGGCAGGTTTTCTGGCGGTGATTTATATTTTCCGGGGCGTGTTCACCCGCACACTGGATCCCGACACCAGTCGCTCTCTCGCACGCATGATTTATGGCATCGTTTGTTTTGCCACCCTCTTCAGTTTTGTGGGCACCGTGCTGGGCGGAATTTGGGCCGATCAATCCTGGGGCCGGTTTTGGGGCTGGGACCCCAAGGAAAACGGAGCCTTGATCATCGTGCTTTGGAATGCCTTGATTCTTCATTTGCGCTGGGGCGGAATGATCCGAGAGCGCGGCCTGGTGGTGTGCGCCATCGGCGGCAACATCGTCACCAGTTGGTCCTGGTTTGGCGTCAACATGCTTGGCATCGGTTTGCACAGTTACGGATTCACCGACGCCGCCTTCAAATGGCTGATGGCCTTTGTCTTGAGCCAGTGTGGATTGATTGCCTTGGGGCTGCTTCCCGCCCGCATGTGGAAGAGCATGGCGAATGGAACCCGCTCCCAGGCGCCAATCATCAACGCCTGATGCCTTCCATCAAGCCCGCTCAAAGAATGCGCGTTGGGTGATTCGTCCTGAGAAGGAAGGGGCGAAAGCAACGTCCCCCGGGCAGGCAAACCAGACATTTGACTGGTTGCATCGCAGTTCCAAGACGACGCCACAACAAACCGTGGCAAGAAGTTGGGAACCGGCAAAAAGCTCGCAGCACTGGACGGAGGCTTGGATTTAGATTGGCGCAACCAAGACCAAGAAGTGGAGACGCCAATGTGATGCGTGGAGGCGAATCCCGTCCGGGGTCAGAGAAGATGGACGGTAAACGGCAAGAATTGTTTTAAGCCGGACCAGGGGCTCAATCACTTTCGAATGGGTGGTGTTAGCATCCAGCAAGAAGGCCAGGATTCACGGCTTTCAGACAAGACGGGGTTGTCAGGAAGGATACCCATTAAACACGTCGAGGAACCAGACTACTGGTATATCTGGGGATTTTAATTGGCACTGACAGGTTGGTGTGGAATCCGGCTCGGGGGGAAGCGACCGAGGATTGGGCTGCGGTGCAGCGCTGGTGACGGGGATTTTTCTTGCGTGAATGGGGTGTAAAACGGCACAAGTGTGATGGAGATGGGTGCGGAAACTTCAGAAGGGGCGGTTTTTCCCCCCACAGATTGGTCTGGCTTGGGACGTGTGGCCCGGGATGGCACTGATTTGGATTTGTTTATCCGCCGGTATTGGCAGCCTTTGAAGGTTTACCTTTTGGCGGCTTTTCCCGGGATTGAAAATCAGGCGGAAAGCCTGCTTTTGGATTTTGCCCAGGACAAAATGATGAAGGAGGGGTGGCTGCTCCGGGCGGACCAGGGGCGCGGTCGCTTGCGGGACTTTCTAAAAACAAGCCTTCGTCATTTTGTGTTGGACCAGATTAAAAAGTCCGACAAGGTCAGGGGAGTGGTTTCGCTTGATCAATTGGCTCAGGAACCGGTCCAGGAAGAATTGAGCGGCGACCTTTTTGACCTGGAATGGACACGCACGGTATTGGAGGAAACGCTGCATCGGATGCAAGCCGCATGCGAGAGCGCCAAGGAAGATGGCGGAAGGAAACACGTGATTTGGGAGATGTTCCGGTTGAGGGTGGTGGATCCGGTTTTTCGGGACCATGAATCCCCTCCCTACAAGGATTTGGTCGCACGCCTGGGCCTGAAATCCCCTGGCGAGGCCTCGAACACCCTTTTGAGTGGGAAACGGTTATTCAAGGGCATTTTGACTGAAGTCATTCAGGAGTACGCCGGGCAGGGCATGGCAGCGGCGGCTGAAATCAAAGATTTGGAAAATTTCCTGGCACACCTCGCCCGCAAAGGTTGAGGATTCATGGAGCGGGGTGGCGGATCGAGGCCATTGGGGATGATTGGGGATGAGACAGTTTTTGTTTGGATGGGATATGAACCACGAATTCATCATGTCGGAGTTTGGAGCGAATGGGCCCGAAAGGGGCCGGCGCGCACACGCCATGGCCTCCTTGCTCAAGGCAGGGGTGGAAGCGGGTCAATGGTGGAGGGAGGAGGATTTGCCGGATATTTTCAACCATCAATGGACCGCGCCGCTGCCCGATGAATTCAAAGTGATCTCGAGCGGGGCCGGCAGCTTCGGGGAGGCTTTGATGAATCCATGCCCTTCCCTGGAGATTTTGGAGTTGATCAAGGAATTTGCCAAAGCCCATCGGAACAATCCCGGCTACGGGCTGCCACCGCAGGTGGCTGGAGATTTTTATTTTCTCGCCATCGCCGTGGCGCTGGTCCGGCTGGGGCGGAGGATCACCCGGCTCGCGGATAAGGATTTGCAACAGGGCTGGCAGGGGATTCTGGCCCACGCCTGGGTGGATGGCTCTGTGAGGCAATTGGTGATCCGTGCCTTGGAAAAGCTTTCAGGTGAATCCTCCCCCAGATGAGCGGGCAGGAATCCAACCAGGACCCGGAGCTGCCGATGTCATCTCATTTTGCGGGTCCAGTGGCGGAGCTTATGGCTCTGCGCATGTTGCAGCCCCCCAATGGCCCCGGTCTTTTGGCTGCTTTGGACGACTACGAAATTCTCCGACTTTTGGGAACGGGCGGAATGGGCCTTGTGCTATTGGCGCAGAAGGAGGGGGATAAACGGCAGGTCGCCATAAAAATGATCCGGTCTGAATATGTGGGCAATCAGGACGTGGCACGGCGATTTTTGAAGGAAGCGGGTCATTTGCAAAAGTTGCGTCACAGCAACATTGTGCCGGTGGAGGAGGTGTGCAGCCGTGCCTTGGGGCCTTATTTTGTGATGCCCTTTTTTGAAAGGGGCAGCCTTGCCGGGTTGGCCAAGCCTGGCGAGCCTTTAGATTTTGACTTTATCCAGAAGGTGGCTCTTGGCGTGGCTGGGGGGCTGGCTTTTGCACACCGCAGCGGGATCATTCACCGGGATATTAAACCGGCCAATGTGCTGATCCGGGCGGATGGGGAGGCTTGCCTGGCAGATTTTGGCCTGGCCCGGACTTTGTTCAATGATTCCATGCTGAATGTAGAAACCCGAAGCCAAGAGGGGACGGCAGCGTACATGTCCCCCGCTGTTGCAGCGGGAGACGCCGAGGACACGCGCTGTGACATTTATTCCTTCGGGGCGGTTTTGTACGAGATGCTGACCGGTTTCCCGCCCTATCGCGGGCGCGGTTCGCGTGAGATTCTGGACCAGATACTGGCAGGGCCGCCGCGCCCGGTCACCGATTTAAACCCGGGCGCCAACCCAAACATGGTGCGAATTGTGGAGGGGTGCATGGCGCGGGAATTACGGGACCGGTATGCCTCCATGAAAGATGTGATTGAGGACCTTCAGCGGGTGCGGGACTCCCGTCCGCTGGCGGCATTCAAGTTCCAAAACCGGGTGAAGGCAATGGGACCAACAGGGATATGGAGCATGTTGGTTCCTGGCACGGTTTTGATTCTGGGCATGCTGTTGCTCATTCATTTTGGCGTTCACCGGCCATTAATCCGGGGCCAGATTAAGAATCAGGTTGAGGCGATGACCCCGCCGCCACCCAGGCTGGGCGGCGAGGTGCCGCCTGTGGTATGGAGCGTGAGCGTTTACGCCGGCCAGCCGGGAGTGTCCGGTGCGGTGGATGGTCCGGCCCTGAAATGCTCGTTTCATATGCCCAACGGCCTTGCCATCTTCACCAATGGCACCTTGTTTGTGGCGGACACGGCCAACAACACCCTTCGGCGCATTGATCCCAATGGCCGGGTATCCACGCTGGCCGGGTTGGCCCGCACCCATGGGTCCCGCGATGGATTTCAAACCGCAGCCCGGTTTTGGGGGCCATTTGGCGTGGCGGACGACACGAACGGAAACATTTATGTGGCCGATACGGGCAACAATACCCTGCGGAAAGTGGACGCGGAAGGGCATGTGACCACCTTTGCGGGGGTGGCAGGCAAGCCCGGCGCCAAGGATGGCGTGGCGTCGAAAGCAGGTTTTCGGAATCCTTGGGGATTGGCCCTGGGCCCGAGAGGGGATCTTTTCGTGGCTGATGGCAGCAACCATGCCATCCGCAGGATCAATGCGCTTGGAGAGGTCCATACCCTGGCAGGTCAGCCGGGTATTTCCGGGAGCCTGGATGGTTTTGGAGACAACGCCGAATTCAACAATCCGTCTGCGGTGGCAGTGGATGCGATCGGGAATGTCTATGTGGCTGACAGCGGCAACCATACCATCCGCAAAATAAGCCCCAGCAGGGTGGTTACCACCCTGGCCGGTCGGGCTGGTCATGCAGGATATGCAGATGGAGTGGGGGATGCGGCGCGGTTTTGGAATCCCCAGGGGATAGCAGTGGATGCGGCGGGAACCATCTACGTGGCCGACACGGGCAACAATGTCATCCGAAAAATCACCCCCACAGGCCGGGTTAGCACGATTGCTGGCGCTGCGGGATTGGCCGGGATGGCGGATGGCGTGGCGGCGCAGGCCCGGTTTGATGCCCCTTCAGGCATGGCTGTGGACGCGCAAGGCAATCTCTACGTGGCCGATGCCAACAATCAGGTTATTCGCAAAATCACCCCGGTTCATTGATTGGCAGCGCCCGGTGGATTGGGGCAGATTGGCCTTTTGAATTTCGTTTTCGGGTTTAAAGCGTCCGTAATTCCTCCACCAAGGCAGAAGCCAGCAGGTCATATTGTTCGGGGCGATTATAAAATTGGGCGGAAATGCGCACCACCCTGTGGGGAGGCGAAGGCCAGGCGATGACCGGCACCTCGATCCTGTGTTTTTCCCGCAAGCTATCTTGCAGGGGAAATTCATTTCTTGGAAGTCGGGGCAGGGCATGGCTTGGGGCGGGAGGCAGGGGTAGGGAAGCCATGCTGCCCACGCAATCGGCAGGACAAGGAGGCTGGCAACCCAGTGCTGAGGCAATGCGGGAGCGTGCGTGCAGGGCCAGGTCCCGGTTTTTTGCCATGAGATCCGGCCAGCCCCCCGGCAACAGGTTGCCCATGAATTCCAGCGCGGTGGGAACGCTCAGCCAGGCGGAAGGATCGCTCGTTCCCGTCCAGCCGAATTCCAACTGGAAGCGCGAGAGATCGGTTCGAGTGGAGTTGGCGCCATGACTGATGGCGAGGGGGCGGATGCGGTTCTGAACGGAGGGGGAAACATGAAGAAAGGCAGCGCCTTTTGGGGCGCAGAGCCACTTGTGGCAATTTCCGGTGTAATAAGCTGCGCCGATTTTCCGTAGGTTGAGCGGCACCATGCCGGGGGCATGGGCACCGTCCACCAGTGTGTCCACGCCCCTTGTTTTGAGTTCGCGCACGCAGCGTTCCAGGGGCAGAACCATTGCCGTCTGGCTCGTGACGTGGTCCAAAATAGCCAGCCTGGTGCGGGGAGATGCTGCATCAA
Source organism: bacterium (assembly GCA_021817945.1). Lineage (GTDB taxonomy): Bacteria > Verrucomicrobiota > Verrucomicrobiia > Limisphaerales > UBA11358 > UBA11358. The sequence continues at coordinate 37,419 of JAKAFL010000034.1, forward strand.
GGATGGGCTGCACCAAGTCCTCGATGCGGTTCACGGGAAAAGGGAGTTGGGCCACCACCACCCTCGCGCCACCGCTTGCTGCGGCAAACTCCACGGCATTGCGTGTGGCATTGTACGCCTGGTTTGTCACGAGCAATTCATCGCCCGGTTTAAAGGACAAGGACCGGAGCACGGCATTGATGCCATGGGTGGCGTTGGGCACCCATGCCAGGTCGCAGGGATTGCAGTTCAAAAACGAGGCCAATTTGGAGGCGGCATGGGCGAGCAGGGGCTCGAGTTCCCGCACCATGAAATGAACGGGCTGGCGCTCCAAGCGCAGGCGCCATTCCTGTTGCGCGTCCAGCACCGGCTTTGGACACGCGCCAAACGACCCATGGTTCAAAAACACGGTCGCCGGGTCCAGCAACCATGGGCTTAAACAGGTGCTTAACGAGGGGCTTTTCTTGGTCAGGTTTTTCACGTCAGGCCCAAGATAATGCCTGGAACCGGGACATGGCAACCGAAGCCCGGCGCATCCACTTTCTTTTCCATGCCTGGAACCTGTCAATTTCACTTTGGCTCCGGGCAGGAATATGGGATTCTCCCGGACCAGATGCCACATGAGTATCCTTGAAGTCAAAAACCTGAAGGTCCATTTCCCCGTCAAGGCGGGATGGTTCAATCCCAAGCCGGAGTTCGTCCGGGCCGTGGACGGGGTGAGCCTGGAACTGGCGCCCGGGGAAACGCTGGGCCTGGTGGGCGAGAGTGGCTGCGGAAAATCCACCTTGGGACGGGCCATCATGCGCCTGGTGGAACCCACAGCCGGGGAAATATATTTAAAAGGCGAAAACATCACCCATTTAAAAGGGGATCCATTGCGCAGCAGACGCCGGATGTTCCAGATGATTTTTCAGGATCCGTACGGCTCGCTCAACCCGCGAATGACGGTGGAGCAGATTGTGGGCGAGGCGCTGGATATCCATCACCTGGCTGGCAGTCCCGGTGCGCGGCAAAAACGAATTGCAGATCTGCTGCGGTCTGTGGGGTTGGATCCTGTGTATGCCCAGCGTTATCCCCATGAATTTTCTGGAGGACAGCGGCAGCGAATTGGCATAGCCCGGGCGCTGGCCGTGGAGCCGGAATTAATCATCTGCGACGAGCCCGTGAGCGCCCTGGACGTTTCGGTGCAGGCCCAGATCATTAATTTGCTGAGGGACCTGCAGCAGGAGCGCGGCATGGCCTACCTTTTTGTTGCCCACGACCTGGCGGTGGTGGAGCATATCAGCCACCGCGTGATGGTGATGTACCTGGGCCGGATTGTGGAAGTGGCTGATGCCCGCGCCATCATCCGAAAGCCCCAGCATCCTTACACCCAGGCGCTGATTTCAGCGGTGCCGGAAGTGAATCCCGTGGTGCGCACCCGCCGACAGGTTTTGCAGGGCGATGTGCCTTCCCCCATTCATCCGCCCCCGGGTTGTCCCTTTCATCCCCGCTGCCCGGTGGCTCAACCCCGCTGCCGTGAGGAGCAGCCGGTTCTGGCTGAGGTGGTTTCGGGTCATTGGGCGGCTTGTCATTTTCCTGGCTCCCAACCCGTGGCCACGGCCTGTTCCAGTGCTGATGCGGGCATTGCCTGATGAAAAAAGCCGTTTTTCCCAAGGGTTGAAAGAACGGTCAGTGGCCGGGATAATTCTTTGACAGGCCAGGGTCCTGTTCCTCGGCGTTCTGTCCGAGGCGGGTGGAAGTCTCAGGACTTGGGATCTGCGGAAGTGGCGGCAGAATCCGCAGGGAGGGTGCCCAGGTGGAAATCATGCACGCCTTTTGCCCTGCCAGCAGAGATGAATATCCGGTAAACCCGCCCCTCTAGAAGGGGTGTGGCACCCCGGCCAGCCACCAAGGGATGCATGCCGCGAATGCCTTGGCCATAAACGATTTCATGAACCGGCATGGACCGGGTGTCTGATATCAACTGCCAGACCGGCAGGGTTTCGGGGTTTTTTTCGTAGGCATCCAGGTCCACAACCTTGATCGTGTTCAGCCGCAGGCCGCGGGGTTCCAATCCGAAGATAACCAGTGTGGCGGGGACTTTGTTTTGGGGCCGGAAATGAGATTGGCGGATGGTATGGGAAATGTGGATGATGGGTGAGTGAAACCAGTCCGTGAAATAGGCCAGGTAAAACCCGGTGAGAACGACCAGAAAAAGTAATAGCCAGACATTCTTTTTTGTCATAAATTGTATGTAACACATTTCCGGGCTGACCCGTCCATATCAGAGTGCAGACGCTTGGGAAGTGTTCAAGGTTATGAGAGTATTTCAAATGGCGCGTGGTGGCAAATTCTTAGGACGGGTCTATTTTTGCGGCAGCCCAGGTGAGTGCGGCGTCACGGCTGGCGCTGGATTCATCTATGTTGCTCGTCAAGCGCGAGGTGGGATTAATTTTGTTTTGGCGAGCGATCTGGGGTGTGGCTTGTCACCGCACCCGAGCCGGACTGGATTTTGGCAAAGCCTCCTAAATGCGATA
>JAKAFL010000082.1 GCA_021817945.1 bacterium
ACACGCGCCGGGTGGCCCTCTGGAAAGACCGGCGTTCATGGCGGATGCTTCCCGCCGCCTGGACAAGAGCAGTTATATTCAAAGCCGCCTCATGCGCCGGTGTCCGCTTGGGCGGAGCCTCCGGCGCGCGAGTCTCCGCCGGTTCCTTGAATCCGCCGGCCCGGTTCATCGAATATAACTGCGTCTTGTGTTCGGGCAGGCGTCGGCGCTGTCACGCTGACTGCTCCGGCTCCCCAGCCGGACGGCGACCGCCCGTCGCCTGTCAGTCAGCGCGCCAGCTTGTCGGCATCCGTCACGCCCGCCGCTCGTTTGGCGCACGAGACGAATACTGCCTTGAGTTTATTCCGTTCAAGCGTCACCCATTAGAGACTGTTTTACAATTCATGCTCAATAAGGGATCAGGCCAGACTGCGGAGTTGAAGTCTGATCATGGCGATGTAGATGAATTTCTCCGCGCAGGAAATTGTCCTCTCGTCGTCACGCACCAACCGGCGTTGGTGCATCAGCCAGCGGAATATGCGTTCAACACCCAGCGGCGTGGCAGCACTTTGAATCCACGCACATCGTGCGATTGTTTGACCCTGTGGACGTCCAGCTTGCGGCGGCGGGCTTTAACCCAATTGGCAAATGCGCTGCGACCTCAAATATCATCGTTAAAAAGGCTCCAAGGGCAACGGCAAACGATTACAAACCGCTGGGGTGATCCAGAAAAACCCAGGGCAGTTTGAATTTTTGAGAGAGACATTCTGCGAGAGCCTTCACCCCAAAAGTTTCGGTGGCGTAATGCCCGGCATAAAACAGGTTCAACCCCAATTCCTCCGCCTGGGAATGGGTCCAATGGGGCCCTTCCCCGGTGATGAAAGTATCCACGCCCCCGGCGGCAGCGAGGGCCAATTCAGCCCCTGCGCCGCCCGTGACCACGCCGATCCGTCTGCATTGCTCCGGGCCGCCTGGGAGGACATGCACCCTGCCACCAGTCGCACGCCGGAGCCGGTCTGCCAGGGTCTGCCGGGACACCGCGACATTTGCCCGCATGCCAATCAATTGGCCATGACTTTGAAAAAAGGGCTTGAGCCGTTTGAATCCCAATAAAGCGCATAAAATGGCATTATTGCCCAGGCTTGGATGCAGGTCCAAGGGCAGGTGGGAACTGTAAACGGCGAGGTTGTTTTGGATCAACAACCCGAGCAAATCGCGAGTGGCGCCGGTCCAGGGCTGGCGTTGGGTCCAAAATAAACCGTGATGCACCAACAACAAATCCGCCCCGTCTTCCACTGCCATTCTGACGGTGGCCAAACTGGCATCCACAGCCGCAGCAATCCGGGTTACTTTTCCTGAATTTTGAACCTGAAGGCCATTCCAAGCCTTGTCATAATCCTTAACGAGCCGCGTGCCCAGAGTTTGGTCGCAATATTTCACCATTCCTGCCAAGTCTGCCTTCGCCATGACCCGATGAAATCACATTGCCAATAATCCGCAAGCCGGGAAGCGCTTGAGGAGGGGGGGATATCCGCCCCAAAAAACGAAATTCAATGGGCCAATCTGCGTCAATCTACTTGCGGCAACTTGATCCTTTCCTTTTCGCTTTTCGGGTTCAAACGAATTTGAGCCAATGCTTATCCCTCTGGGGCGCCCCGTTGGCTTTCCTTTTGCCAAAATGGCATTTCCTGTCCATTCCCAGTGGGTTGGGCGTCAGAATGTCAAAAGGAGGGTAAATCTAGAAGTTGCCGGGGACAGGTCTGTGGGGCAAAGTATTGAGTTCATGGTCGAATATGAAACCAGGTCCCTGCGCCTCAGCCGTTCCGAATGGGAACGGGTGATGGCGGCCTTGCTGGTTTCCCTGCTGCTGCATCTCAGTCTATTGAGTGTTTATGAAATGGGGCAACATTGGGGTTGGTGGAAAAACCTGCGTTTATTTGCGCTGCGCCACCATATCATCCACCCGGTGCTGCCGGCCAAAACGGCGGCACAGGAAAGTCCACCCACGATTTTTGTGGATGTGAGCCAGGCTGATGCCACCCCCCCGAAAAACACACCGTATTACTCGGACAAAAACTCGCATGCCGGCAATCCGGATGAGGATAAGAACCTCAACCAACCCAAGCTGGACGGCAAGCAAAAGGACATGCTCAAGACGGAAAACGCCACGCGGCTGTCCAAGAACCAGCCTGCGCCAAACCAACCCCAGCCCTTGCGTCCATCGCCGGATACGCCGCCAACCCAACCGAGCCAGGCACCAAGCCAATCCTCGCCGCTGAATGATGGCTCTGAAAAGATTCAGAAGGAAATAGCCCGCACTGAAACGCAGCAAAACCCGACGCCCGACCGGCCACGCCCGCGGACCCTGAAACAGGTGGCACAACAGGACCATCTTCCGGGCCTGGAGAGCCAGCTCAACGCCGGGGCGCATCATCGTCTCAATTCCAGTCTGGACGTGCGGGCAACCCCATTTGGCGATTATGACCGCGCCCTGATCTATGCGGTGCAGGCCCGCTGGGACAGTCTCCTGGAGCAACAAGGTTTTGTGGGGGACCGCACGGGAAAGGTTTCCATTGTGTTCAAACTGGAATACGATGGCACGGTGCGAGACGTCCAGGTCACCTCCAATAACGTGGGCAATCTGCTCAGCTATGACTGCCAGGCGGCCATTGAAGACGCGGCCCCTTTTGGCAAGTGGCCGGATGAAATGCGGCAAGTGATTGGAGAGAATTATCGGGAAGTCACTTTTACGTTTGTTTATTATTGAACCATTGTATGGATATCACGGATATTGCTGTATATGTGCTATTGGGCCTGACATCGGTCACTGCGGTGGGGGTAACCCTCTGGCGCGGATGGTCATTGCGCTGGAACCAGGTGGTGCCACCGCTGCTGGTGGGGGCGCTCTCGGAGTGCCGAAGCTCGAAGGAAGTGCCCACGGTCCGGCATCTGTGCGAGGCCCAGCCGTCCCCGCTGGGGCGCCTGGTGTTGACGGCCGCCAATCACCTGGACTGGCCCAAGGCTGAAAACGTGGGATCCCTGGAGACGGCGGCCCGCCACGAAATTGTCAAACTGGAGAGAGGTCTGGTGGTTCTTGAAATCATTGTGGGTATTGCCCCCCTGCTGGGCCTGGTGGGGACCATATTTGGCATGATCACTGTGTTTGGAGACATAGGCCAGTCCGGCCTGAACAACACCAATGACGCCGCCAAGCTGGCACAGGGAATCAGCCTGATTCTCCGCACGACACTGATTGGTTTGCTGATCTCCATTCCATCCTTGGTGGCCTGGAGTTATTTCAACAAAAAAATCGAGGTTTTGGCGGTGGAAATGGAAACCTTGTGCGATGAATTTGTCCGGCGGCAGTATAAGATGGAAGAAAAGCCCCAGGCTGGAGCCAGGCCGAAAACCGATTGACCACCATGCGCTTCCTGATCCGACGCAAACGCCCTGCCCCGGCGGTTATCATTGTTGCCCTGATTGATGTCTTGATCGTGCTGGTCATTTTTCTTCTGGTCACCACGTCATTCAAGCAACCTCCAGCCTTCCGGCTCTCCCTGCCTGAATCCACGCAGGCCACGAGGGCGGGAGCGAATCAAAATCCACCGATCGTCGTGAGCATAGATGCGCAAGGCATGCTGCGGATGAGCCCCAACAACCTGCCGGTGACCCTGGAACAATTCAACGCACAGCTACAGGAAGAAGCCCGCAAAAACCCGCAGGTGCAACTTGCGATTCGAGCGGACAAAAACGCTCCGTGGGGAAAAATTGTCAGCATCATGGACGCGGCCAGCGCCGCGCACATCAAGGTATTGAGCGCGTTCACCAAGCAGGCCAATCCATCCTGAAGCGTCCCCCCCGGGCTGCCCGTTTGGGGAGCCTGGGAGGGGATGGCAAGCCTTGTGTTTTCGCGGCTGGAGCGGCTTCAGAGAAGCAATTCTGCAATCTGAACGGCATTCAGGGCCGCGCCCTTGAGGAGCTGGTCGCCACAAACCCAGAAAGCAAGGCCGTTTTCCATGGCGCAATCCATCCGCAACCGGCCCACCTGGCAGTTGTCCTTTTCCGAAGTGAACAAAGGCATGGGGTATTGATTCCGGCTGGGATCATCCACGAGATCGAGGCCTGGGGCTTTCCGCAGAACCTCCCGGGCTGCCTCCACGGAGACTTTTTGATCGAACTCTGCCGTCACCGCCACGGAGTGGGACCGGTAAACGGGGACGCGCACGCAGGTGACACTGGCCTTGAAGGCTGGATGATGCATGATTTTGCGCCCCTCATTTTCCATTTTCATTTCCTCCCTGGTGTAGCCATCGGGCAGGAAAGAATCCACCTGGGGCAGGACGTTGAAAGCGATTTGGTGAGGGTACACCTCGCGGGAGATGGGCTGTCCATTGACCACCTGGCCGACCTGGCGCTGCAATTCTTCAATCGCCTTGGCGCCGGTTCCTGAAACGGCCTGATAACTGGAGGCAAAAATCCGGCGCACGCCAAAAGCCCTGTGCAAGGGATACAGGGCCATCAAAGTGATGGCCGTGGTGCAATTGGGATTGGCAATGATGTTTTTGTGCTTCCTTACGTCCTCCGGGTTGATCTCGGGGATCACCAAGGGCACTTCGGGGTCCTGCCTGAATGCGCTGGAGTTGTCCACCACCACGCATCCGGCCCGGGCTGCAAGCGGGGCAAATTCGCGTGAAATACCCCCGCCAGCGCTGAAAAGGGCAATGTCCATCCCTTGGAAAGCTGTTGGTGTCAGTTCCTTGACCTTCACCTCGGCGCCTCGAAATGTCATGGGTTTGCCCACGGAACGGGCTGATGCCAGCAGGGTCAGTTGTTCCAATGGAAATTGACGCTTTTCAAGGGTTTTGATCATTTCGATGCCGACGGCGCCCGTGGCGCCCACAATGGCAACGTGAGGTTTTGCTTTCATATATGGCCTTTCATACTAACAAAAAAACAGGCCCCGTCAAATCAGACCCGCTCACACAAAAACGGGAAAACCGCCCGCCTCGGGCTCGAATGAAGGTTTGTTTCCAAGAAATCCGGCTCGAAAAAACTGTCTTTTAAAATGGCACACGATAGAATCGCCCTTTGGATTATGAGGCATCGCAAACCGTCCATACTGGTGATTTTTTTATCGGTGTTCATTGACCTGATCGGATTTGGGATAGTGCTGCCCTTGCTGCCGGGATTCATCGAGGATTGTTTCAAAACGGATTCCTCCTGCAAAGGTCTGGTGATTGGCCTGCTGATCGGGTCCTTTTCAGCGATGCAATTTTTATTTGCCCCGGCGTGGGGCCGGTTGTCTGACAGGATCGGGCGCCGCCCGGTCATGTTGATCAGCAACCTGGGGGCTTCGGGGTCCTATGCCTTGTTTGCCCTGGGCTGCGCCCACATTCGGGCGTTGAACGGGGTTGAAACCCAGTTTGCGGCACTGGGTTTGCTGCTGCTTTCCCGTGTTTTTGCCGGAGTCTGCGGGGCAAACCTTTCCGTGGCCTCGGCTTACATTGCGGATATTTCGCCGCCGGAAAAGAGGTCCGCCCGAATGGGATTAATAGGGATGGCATTTGGCTTGGGATTCATTTTTGGCCCGGCATTGGGCGCATTCAGCGTGGAATGGTTTGACCGCCAGGGTCCAGGCTGGGTGGCGGCATCCATCTGCGCATTCAACTTCCTGCTGGGCTGGGTCATCCTGGGCGAGAGCCGCGCGCCAGGTTCGGCCAAGGCCGTGCCCCGTCCCAAATTGTCCCAGTGGTCCCACACCCTTTCCCAGCCGCAACTGGGTCTTCTGATCACCATTTTTTTCCTGGCCACTTTTTGTTTCACCTGTTTTGAATCCACTTTTCCGCTCCTGGCCAGGCACCGCTTCGGGATGGATAAACAGGAATTGAACCATCGCGTGGGCTTCCTTTTCACCTATGCCGGGGTGATTGCCGCGCTGGTGCAGGGAGTCATGGGCAGGATCATCCGCCGCTTTGGTGAACCCAAGTTGATCTGCTGGAGCCTGGTGATATTCAGCATAGGCCTGGCTTTCCTGCCTTATGCCAGCACCCTAAAGGAAATACTTGTGGTGCTGGCTTTGCTCGCCATTGGTTCCGGCCTGAACCGGCCTCCGGTGTTCGGGATGATTTCACTGAATTCATCAGCAGATGAACAGGGGGCCAACCTGGGCGTGGCGCAGAGTTTTGGGGCGTTGGCCCGGATGCTTGGACCGGTTTTTGCCAGCACGCTGTTTTTTGTGCATGATGCCCTGCCCTATCTGATCTGCGGCGTCCTTGCGCTGGTCACCGCCTTTGTGGCCCACAGCCGCCTCGGAAAAGCCAAAACGGCAAAGTCGGCCTTGTCGTGAAAGGATCCGACCATTCTCCCTTTCCTCAAGCCCTCCTCAATTTGTTTTTATGAACATCAAACATGCCGGCGATCAAGCTTCCCTGCCCGGTCCCGAGGATTGGTTCACAGGCAAGGTGCGCATTGACCCATTATTTTCGCCCCAGCCACCTTCCCAAGCGGGAGGGGCATTAGTGACCTTTGACCCCGGAGCACGCACCGCCTGGCACACCCATCCCCTGGGCCAGACCTTGGTCATCACCTCTGGTTTTGGCCGCGTCCAGACCTGGGGCGGTCCGGTCGTGGAGGTTCGACCCGGGGACGTGGTTTCCTTTGCGCCCGGTGAAAAGCATTGGCACGGAGCCAGCCCGGCAACCGCCATGACTCACCTGGCCGTTCAGGAATTCCTCGATGGCAAACCCGTGGAGTGGCTGGAAAAAGTGAGCGATGCTCAATACTTGGGATGATCCTTATGGTTTATTCCAAACCGTTCCTTCGTTAGCCCTGTTGCCACTTCTGCCGGGATTTGGGTTTCGGTCAACAGGAACCGGAAATCCATTGGAACGCTGTTGGTAGTCCACGCCCCTATTGAATCATGCCCGGAAGCTCCATCTTCCGGGCATGAATAGTCCGCTCAGGAACGGTCCGCCTGCTCACTGGTCTGGGGGTGGGCCACCCATGGAGTCGTCCTGAGCATTCCCGGAGGGGCCGGCGGCCGGGCCGGGACCGGGACCGTTCTCACCTCCATGCATCCTCCGTGGAGGACGGCCCATGTATTCATTTCGTGTCAATTGGCCGTCATGATTGATGTCCAGGGTAAGCAATGCTGCCGAAGCATTGGCAATTTCATTGGAATCAATGATACCATCGTGGTTGGTATCCAGGGCACGCACGATTGCCGGCATGGGCGGGTGGTGGTGGCGCGGTCCGGGAGGCGGTCCATCTGCGGCTGAATCCCCCTGCTGGGCATTGTCCATGTTTGGCGGGGGGCCTTGTGGCGCATCATCGGGCGCTCCATCCGGGCCGAAAGGTTTGGGAGGCCTGCCCATGTACTCGTCCGGGGTCAAACGTCCATCGCCACGTTTGTCGAGGCTGAGCAAAACCTTGCTTGCGTTGGCGATTTCATTGGAATCAATGATTCCATCATGATTGGCATCCAAGGCCATGACAATGGCTGGGATGGGCGGATGATGGCGCATTCCACCCTCCGGGGGACCTCCGGCGTGATCATCGCCGGGTGGACCATCGGCGCCGGGATCTGCCTGCGCCATGACCTTCATCGCACAGACGACTGCGGCAGACCCAGTGAGGGCTGCCATAATGAATTTATTCTTTTTCATAATATGTCTCCGTTTTGTTGTTTTATTTTCACACCGACACTGCAAGTTACTGGACCAATCTACACGCTCGAACCTTTAGTTATTATGAAGAAGAAACCAAGATGGAATTATTTCTGCGCGACAATGCTCCTGGGCACATCTCGGTTTTTGAGCAAGTCTCCCCCGGCGTTTCAAATTTTAAAAACCTCCGCAAACCCAGTGTTTTTTTATCCCTCTCGATCAATCCTGATTGATGGGGAGGGTCTGGGAGGGGTGGCACTGAGCTTTCGGGATGTGAGATGGTTCGTTGATCGCGATGTCTGTTTGCAAGTTCCCCTCTCCATAATCCTCTCCCCGCGCTTCGCTGGCGGGGCGAGGAAACCAGAGGCGCCGGGTTGGTGGATGCGCTTGAAATGGCCCATTCCTTCGAGGCTCGAATTGGTTTAAAAACCCTATTGAATCAACCGCCTCTTTCTCCCTCTCCATCAATCCTGATTGATGGGGAGGGTCGGGGAGGGGTGGGACTGAGCTTTCGGGATGTGAGATGGT
>JAKAFL010000035.1 GCA_021817945.1 bacterium
ATCAGCGGCAAACCCTCTCACAGCCTCATGACGGACATCCCCAAAGACCTCAACGCATTGCTGGATAAACTCGCCGTCATCAAACTCTTCGCCACCACCCCGGATTGGGCTATGTAGCCAGACAAAAACCCCAATACCCACTATTTATTGGGGATTTTGCAAATACGGGGGGAAGTTAGGCTAAATTCAAAAGGCCAATCTACGCCAATCTACCGGGCGCAGACTCTTCGGAAAAGGATTTTGCGGGGTCAGGCGAGGGCCATGGACCTGGGTGCCACGGAGGACTGCTGAAACCGCGCCTGGGCCATGGCCACGGCGTTTTCGGCGGTCAATCCGTATTTCCTGCGCAATTCATCCTGGGTGGTGGCGTGTTCAATGAATTGATCCGGCCAGCCGATGCGGCTGACGGGAGTGGAGATATTCAATTTGTTGAACAATTCCAGCACGGCAGATCCGTAACCCCCCATTAAAACATGATCTTCAAGGGTGATCACGAGGTCGGCTTCCCGTCCGATGGTGGCATGAGTGGCTTCATCCAGAGGCTTGGTAAAGCGGGGATTGACCACGGCCACATCAAAGCCTTCTTCAGCCAGCAGTCGGGCGGCTTTTTGGGCGATCGTGTTCATAGGCCCGAGACCGAACAGGGCCACCTTCTTTTTTGAGCCGCCACTAAACGATTGGACCACCCTGGCCTTGCCAATTTCCAGGATTTGAGGTTCCGGCTTGATGGGCACGCCCTCGGCATTTCCGCGCGGGTAACGAATGAAAACAGGGTGCTGGCACCGGGCGGCGGTGAACATCATGTCTGCGAGTTCATCTTCGTTGGCGGGGGCCATGGCTATCAGGTTGGGCAGGCAGCGCAGGTAAGCGATGTCAAACAGGCCATGGTGAGTGGGGCCGTCGTTGGCGGATAAGCCGGCCCTGTCCATGCAGAAAGTGACCGGCAAATCCTGGAGGCAGACATCGTGGTGAATGCAGTCATAGGCCCTTTGCAGGAAGGTGGAATAAATGGCCACCACCGGGCGGTATCCCATCGTGGCCATGCCCGCGGCGAAGATGACCGCGTGTTCCTCGGCAATGCCCACGTCGAAATAGCGGTTGGGCATGGCTTTTTCCAAGTGCTTGAGACCGGTGCCCGTGGGCATGGCGGCAGTGATGCCCACCACGTTGGGATTTTTCTGGCAAAGCCGCACCAGGGTCTGGCCCATGACATCCTGGTACATGGGCGGTGTGCCGGGTTTGCTGGCAGGCGTCTCCCCGGTTTGGGCGTTGTAGGGTCCCAAGCCGTGGAATTTCTCAGGCTGCTTCAATGCCGCCTCAAAGCCCTTGCCTTTCTGCGTCAAAACGTGAATGACAATGGGGTGGTCGCACTGTTTGGCAAATTCCAGCGTGCTGATGAGAAGAGGGAGGTTATGGCCATCAATGGGACCAAGGTAGCGCATGCCCATTTCCTCGAACAAAACCGGGTTGCCAAATCCGCCCCGCCCGTCCGCTCCCATGGCGACCTCATTTTTTTGATGCATGCCCACGCTGAGCGCCCCCTTGAAACCTTCCTCGGCCTTGTGGGCCAGCTTCAGGGCCACATCCCCCTTGGGCAGCTTGCGGATGAAATTCTCAAAATCCCTGGCCAGGGAATTGTACCGGGGATTGGTGATGAGCTTGTTCAGGTAGCCGGAGATGGCGCCCACGTTTTTGGCTATGCTCCATTCATTGTCATTCAGGATGCCGATGAAACGCCTGGTGGAATGGCCAATGTTATTGAGCGCCTCGAATGAGACCCCGTTGGTGAGCGCGGCATCGCCAAAAATGCAAACCACCTGTTCATCGGTGCCTTTCAAATCGCGGGCCACAGCCATCCCCAAGGCCGCAGAAAGGGCCGTGCCAGCGTGGCCGGCCCCAAAACAATCGTGCTCGCTCTCCGTGCGGAGGGCAAACCCGTTCAACCCATCCGTCTGGCGAATGGTCCGAAACCGCGATTTGCGACCGGTCAGGATTTTATGCACATAAACCTGATGACTCACATCCCAGACAAATTTGTCTTTGGGCGTGTTGAAAACCTTGTGCAGGGCAATGGTGAGTTCCACCACCCCGAGGTTGGGACCGAGGTGGCCCCCGCCTTTGGCCAATCCCTCGATCAATTCATTGCGGATTTCTCCGGCCAGCTCCTGTAATTGGGGAAGGGTGAGTTTTTTGACGTCCTCGGGGGCGTCAACCATGTCGAGATATCGGCTCATATAAAAGTGATGGCAAAAAGAGCGGAATGGGCATCCGCCAGGGATAATTTAAAAGAATGTTTTAAAAGAATGTAATTCCAGGTTTGAGCTTTGGGTGGTGTCGTCCAAAATGTTCAATTCTAAGTATTTGTGTCAATCGGCTTCAGTTGCATTTCACCTTCGGCGGATTTTTCAAGTTTTTGGATTTTGAGTTCGGCTTCGGCCAGCTTGGCTTGGCAGACCTTGACGAGCCTGGCACCGGATTCATAATGGGCAAGCAGGCTTTCCAGGGGCAATTCGTCCGATTCCATTGAATTCACGATATCCTCAAGCTGCTTGAGCGCCTCTTCAAAGGGAGGCGTTTTGGCGGCGCTGCTGGCGGCGGAGCTTTTGGACTGGTTCGGCACGCAAGAATGGTAGGGTAAAACCAGCCGTTCGTAAAGTTTGCATTCTTGTAACCTGCGGGTCGCCGAAGGCACCCGGCATCAGTCTTCCGCCCGGTCCAGAGTGCTGATCAACTGGCCGGTGGACAATTTGGTTTTCAGGGTTTGACCGGGCTTGAGCGAGGCGGGCGAACGTATGATTTTTCCAGTTTGAGCATCCATGGTGATGGAGTAGCCCCGCGAAAGAACTTGTTGTGGGCCAAGCGCCTGGAGTTGCCGTTCCACCTGGCGGAGGGAATCCCTTAGCCGGTTCAGGCGCACCGAGGGGCGCACGCGAAAAAAGCGGCCTTCGAGATGGGTCAAATGCTGGCGGCGGATTTGAGCGGTCGTTTTGACTTGGCGCAGGAGGGAGGATTTTAATTCATCCAGCCGTTGGCGTCCCAATTCCAGCCGGCGGCGCGGGTGCATGCGGGCGAGGCGCGAGTTGAATTCATCCAGGAGTTGCAGGCTGCCGGCGAGGCCGCGGCGCGCGCATTTGAGCATCCGCAGGGGCGCAGTGGCCACGAAATCGTGACTGGCCACAAATGCCTGGGTGATGATCTCGGCGGCGGCGCTGGGAGTGGCCGCCCGAAAATCCGCCACAAAATCAGCGATGGTAAAGTCAATTTCGTGGCCCACGGCTGAAACCACGGGGAGGGCGGATTCAAAAATGGCCCGGGCAACCGGTTCCTCGTTGAATGCCCACAAATCCTCGAGTGACCCGCCGCCACGGGTGACCAGGATCAAATCCAAGTGGTTGGAATGGTCGGGCGAAAGGTGCGGCTGGGCGTTGAAGGCATTCAGCATTCGAATGGCTTCGGCTATTTCCGCCGCTGCGCCCTGGCCTTGCACGCGCACTGGGGCGATGATGATTTCCAGGGAGGCATGCCTCCGCTGGATGGCATGAAGAACGTCCCTGAGCGCGGCTCCGGTTGGGGAGGTGACCACGCCGATGCGGCGGGGGTAGGGTGGCAGGGGACGTTTTCTGGCCTGGTCAAACAAACCTTCGCCCGCCAGTTTTTGTTTGAGCTTTTCAAAGGCCGCCTGGAGAGAACCCAAGCCCTGTAATTCCACCGACCGGACAATGAGCTGGTACTGGCCGCGTGCTTCATAGACGGTGATTTCCCCTTGCAGAACCACCTTGACGCCATCGGCCAGCAGGTCTCGTTGCACGGCTTTTTCCCGGCTGAACAGGACACAGCCCAGTTGAGCGCCGGCGTCTTTGACGCTGAAATAATAGTGGCCCGAGCTTTGGGCGCGCAAGTTGGTGATTTCGCCTGTGACCCAAACCTGGCCCACCTGGTTTTCCAAGGTGGTTCTCACTTTTTGGGTCAACTCGGAGACGGTGTGGACTTTCCGCAGTTTGGAGGGCTCGAAAAGCTCTCCAAAATCCCATTGCGATTTGGCGGCCTTGCTCATGCCTGGACTGGTTGCCCGGGGATGGGATGGCCGCAGAGTCCGGCGAGGCGGTGGATGCCCGCCAGGACGGCGGTGGTCAATGCGCGGACCCTCATGGGCAGTGGAAAATCCGATGGAGCCTCCAACGTGTAGCCCTGTCTGGACTTATGGCTGATGAGATAAAAAGCCTCCGGCCAATCCGGCCTCTCCAGGGGGTGGATATTGGGGCGGATGATTCCATTGTGGGCGGTCCTGCCCTCGATGTTTTCAGACAGATCAATAGGGCAGACCTTTCCCACCTCTTGAATGATCCATTCCGCCAGGGATGGCCGGTCATCGGGGTTTTGTTCGTACAGGTAGAATCCGTGGGATTCCCAATCCTCGTGGAGGCAAAAATAAATGTCCCAGGGTTTCTGGCGCTCAAGCCAGGCCACATGGGAACGGCACTCATGGGTTTTGGAATCCCTGAAATCCCGGTTCAAGTCCAGGCCCTGGGCATTCTCGCGGCGATTGTGTTCCAATGCCCCGGGATTCAGGCAGGGCAAAATCCACAATTCCACATTGTCAGGCCAAGGGGTGAAGGCCATCAAATCATGCGCAGCCAACGGTCCGGCGGGTTCGTCTCCATGGATTCCTGCGCTGATGTAAACCCGGAGGTTGCCGGGCGAGGGCACCCGGGCAGGCAGGTGCCAGGCCTTGACCGGGAAATTTTCGCTTTTGGCAATCAATTCCCCTGTCCACCCATTTCGTGCGCCGGTGAATTCCATTTTTTCCAGCCATTCGCCTGCGCGGATGGTTTCGCCAAGGTATCTGCCCTGGTTTTTGCCTGATTTTTGCACAGCCGCAAGGTTCATGCAAAAGAGCCGGGATGCAACTTGAATTTAAAATTGGAAGTCAGACCCCCGCGACTGCGTGGGTTTCAGGGTGGCGATTTTCCTGATCCACAAAGCCGTGGTTTTCCCAATTGGGGTCCAAGCCGAGGTCCTTGATCATTTGCAGGTCTTTTTCAACCGGTTGATTGAGAGTGGTGAGGTAGTTGCCCACCATCAAGGCGCTGGCCCCGGCCATGAAAATCATGCTCTGGGCGTCCCTCAAATTGACCGTGCGCCCTCCGGCAATCATGATTTCCTGGCGTGGCAGAATGAAACGAAAGCAGGCGATGGTCTTGAGGATTTCCAACACGGGCAGGGGTGCGTTTCCAGCAAAGGGAGTGCCGGGTATGGGATTGAGAATATTAATGGGAACGACATTCGCCCCGATGGACCTTAACTCGAAGGCCAGGTCGCAGCGGTCTTCCCGGGATTCGCCCATGCCAATGATGCCGCCGGAGCAAATGCTGATGCCGGCCTTTTTGAGATAATCAATGGTTTCGATCCGGTCATCGTAGCTGTGCGTGGTGCAGGTGGCGGGGAAAAAACGGCGGGAGGTTTCCAGGTTGTGGCCGTAACATTCCAAGCCGGCTTCCTTCAGGCGATCTGCCACCGCCTGCTTCTTGATGATGCCAAGCGAAGCGTCAGGACGTGTCTTTCCGCCTTCCTTCATCTCCCGAATCCGGTCGCATACCTCATCCAGCATGGGGCCTTCGTTGAGCCCTTTCCACGCCGCCACCAAACCCACGGCGGTCACGCCATTTTTCCGGGCTTCCTCCGAGGCATCTTGCACAGGTTCCGGGTCAATGAACCCGTACCTGGGAGAGCCGGTTTGGTAAAATGAGGATTGGGCGCAAAAACTGCAATTCTCGGAGCACCCACCTGCCTTGGCATTCACGATGGAGCAGAGATGGATTTTGTTGCCCTTGAATTTTTCCCGGATGCGGTTGGCCCACGACAGCAAGTCCAGAATGTCGCTGGAATTTTCCAGGTGAAACAAGGGGAGCATGTCTTCGCGCGAAACCGACCGCCCCAGAAGGACCTCACGCCCAACCCGGGCGATGTGATCGTGCATTTTTGTGTCAACCAAGTTCTCTTCCATGGTTGACATGCTAGCCGCCCACCGGCAGGCGTTCAAGCCTTTCAAACTTAATGAATGATTTTTCCAAGGATGTCATCCCGTGAGACGGGACCAAATGTCCTGCTATCGGTGCTGTTATTACGGTTGTCGCCCAGGACATAATACTGGTTGGCGCCTACGCAGATGAATTCATCCTCGCTCTTTTCATACGCATACGTGGGCATGCCCGGCGAAAGGTAGGGTTCGGAAAGTGGTTGCCCATTCACAAAAACCCTTCCGTGCTTGAAGTACAGGGATTCGCCCGGCAACCCAATGATCCTTTTAACCACCAAAGTGCCGTCCTGAGGGTCCCGGGTTTCCACCACATCTGTCCTTTCTGGATCGTGGGTGACGTAGGCAAGGCGGTTGACGAAATAGCTGCCGTGGTTCACCAAATTGGGGAGCATGCTCGGGCCGGATACGGATACTGATTGGAGCACAAACCGGCTAATCAGGAAGTAGCTCAAAAAGCTTAAACTTAGGACCACCAAAAGTTCAGCCAGTAACTGAACCATGCGTTGCCAACGAAACTTGAATTTTAAATCGGAGAAGTAGGCTTGAACTGGGAGCGTCCAGGATTTTGTCGTTAAATTAGACATGTCCTAAAATAGCACAGTTTAAAAATGAGTCAATATGTGGAAAATAAAAAATGCTGGTAAAAATCGGAACCAAACGTGTGGGTTTAATTTAAAAAGCTATTAATCAATGAGTTGAAGTAACTTTGGAAGGGTAAATGGCATTCAGGTAGGCGGCCAGGGAGGCGATTTGCAAATCGGACAACGGTCCGCCCTGGGCGGTTTCAATATTGCTTGGACAAAGTCTTTTTACCTCAATTTTTTGTAAAATCAGGGGCGAAAATCCGCTCTTTTCTAAGTTTCAAAAACAAGATTTTAATGCTTGCCCAAGTCTGCACGCCAAGATTGTCAGTATTTGGGTTTCTGCGGTTCCCGTCATCATTTTTAGAATGGGTCCAAGAGGGCACCCTTTTTTATTTAAGCCATGCCGCTTTCGCTTTTCCGCACGACCTGTATCATTGATTCAGCGATATGACACCCGAAGAACTGAAAACGCTGATTGCTGGGGGCGAGGCGGACCGGATTGAGATGTCCCGCGCGGCGCAGGACACTGAGAAGTTCCGTGAGGCTATCTGCTCATTTTCAAATGATATGGCCGGGCGGGGACTTCCGGGTTATTTGATTATAGGAGTTGACGAGAGGAATCCTGCCTATCGCTTGGAGGTGACGACTGGAGTGTTGGAGAAACTGGCTGGTCTCCGTTCGGATGGTGCGATTATGCCCTTGCCAGTGATGAATGTAAGCCGGATGCCGCATCCCAACGGGGGAGGCGAGGTCATCGTCATTCAGGTGTATCCGAATGATTTGCCGCCAGTGCGTTATCGTGGACGAACACACATCCGTATTGGACCTCGAAAGGATGTAGCCAGCGAGTCGGAAGAGAGAGTGTTGATCGAACGTCGGGCGGCAAATTTTCGAACATTTGACGCTACTCCATGTCCTGAGGGCAGTCTCGCCAGGATGGATCTTGAAGTTTTCAGGCAGACCTACAGGCCCCAGGCGATTGCTGCCGATGTAATCGCGGAGAATCATCGTGACGTTCCAGAACAGCTTGCCGCGCTTCGCTTCCATAACTTGGGACGTAATTGTCCGACCAATGCAGGGATGCTGGTTTTTGCCTACGACCCGCTTGATTTGTTTCCCGGTGCCAGGGTTCAGTTTGTCCAATATGCCGGGCCGGGTTTGGAGGATGATGTGCTGGCGGAAAAACCTTTCACCGGTAATCTTGTCACGTTGCTTTCCGAACTGGACACCTTCCTAAAGGGTCGCTTCACCCAGAAGCCGGTTCCGGTGTCGGACCTGCGTGAGCAGGCGGTTTTTGACTATCCACCCGAGGCGGTGCGTGAGTTGCTGATGAATGCCATTCTGCATAGAGATTACCAGTCCACCAGCCCGACGCGATTTTATCAATTCAGCGACCGTATGGAGATTCAGAATCCTGGAGGGCTCTACGGTGAGGCGTCGCCGGAAAATTTCCCCCGGGTCAATGCCTATCGGAATCCCATCATCGCCGAGGCCATGCATGTGCTCGGTTACGTGAATCGGTTTGGGCGGGGAATCGTGCGGGCAAGACGGGCTCTTGAGGAGAATGGCAGCCCGGAACCACGTTTCGACTATCAAACAAGCCATTTTCTCGCTATTATTCCGAAGCATCTAAAGCGATGAAAACGCTCGCGTTTTTCAACAACAAGGGTTGCGTTGGAAAAACCACGCTGCTTTACCACTTGGCATGGATGTTTGCCGGCATGGGAATGCGCGTCCTCGCGGCGGACCTCGATCCCCAAGCCAACCTCACCTCCATGTTCTTGCCTGAGCCGGACCTGGAAAAAATTTGGAATCCTGACAATCCCCAGGTCCGGAGCATTATGGCCCCCCTCAATCCGATTATTCGGGGCTTGGGCGACATTGGTCCCACTCCCGTCCAACAGATCGCACCCAACATCCGGCTGATTGCCGGTGATTTGAATCTTTCCAATTTCGAATCAAACCTCTCGGACGCTTGGGGCAAGTGCCTGGACCGTCTGGAACCCGCATTTCGAGTCACTAGTTCACTCTTTCGGATCACTCAAGCGGGAGCCAAGGATTTTGATGCCGATCTGGTTCTGATTGACGTTGGGCCGAATTTTGGCGCCATCAATCGTGCGGCCTTGATCTCAGCCGACGCTGTGGTCATCCCCGTCGCACCTGATCTATTCTCGATTCAGGGCCTGGACAACCTTGGTCCCACTCTCTCCAAATGGCGCGATGAGTGGAAAGCCAGGCTTGCTCAGAATCCAGCACCCGACCTGCCCCTTCCGCAAGCTGTCATGCGACCGCTTGGTTATGTTGTTCTTCAATTTGGAATCCGCGACAGCCGGCCGGTCCAAGCTTACGAAAAATGGGCGCGGAGAATCCCTTCCACGTTCCGGGAGAAGGTGCTCAAACTCGGGGCTGACGGGGTCAATGACGCTTCAAAGGATGCCCATTGTCTGGGATTGTTGAAGCATTTCCGGAGTCTCATGCCGATGGCGATGGAAGCCAGAAAGCCGGTGTTCCAACTCAAGCCTGCCGATGGAGCCATCGGCGCGCATACTCAAAGCGTGAAGAATAGCGAAGAGGACTTCAGAAAACTTGCAAATAAAGTTCTCCAGGCGCTTGAATTTCCGTGTTGATTTTGATTCCGGTTGATTCCAAGGAAATGACTTTCCAGTAAAAATGGGCATCAAGCGGATGGAATCGAATTTGCTGCCTACTATTTAACCCGAAAAACGAAATTCAAAAGGCCAACCCGCCCCAATCTTCCGGGCGCAAATTTTATGAGCCTGTCTTAAAATTGGGAAGGTGCTGCGACTGGGGATTTTGGCTTTGGGCGTGGCGGAGTTGTCGGCGCATTCCCCTGGCGGGCTGTAACGACGGTGCCAACAAAGCCCAAGGGCAAAGGTGCCGTCGCCCGGAGGGTATTCGCGCCCAAGCCGGTCTGGCGTTGTTGCTCCCCGGTCGCAGACCCGCGTGGGTATGCTCTCTCGTCTCGCCTAGCCAGACCGGCTTGGGCACGAAAACAGCATCCTTCCGAATTTTAAGAAAGGCTCCATGAAAAAATCTCACCAAACCGATTCGGGTATGATTTTGATTTTTTAAAGAGTTTCTGCTCCAGAATCTTGCCCCTTTGCATTTCGCTCTTCGGATTTAATGAGTTGAAGTAACTTTGGACGGGTAAATGGCATTCAGGTAGGCGGCCAGGGAGGCGATTTGCAAATCGGACAACGGTCCGCCCTGGGCGGTGGAGAATGCAGGCATGAGGGAGCCGGGTTTGCCGTAAGTGATCCAAGTGGTCCAAAAAGCGGGTCCAGTGGGTGTTTTGATCTGGCTTAAATCAGGCACCATGGTGGCCCTGTGCGCGGCTTGGTGACAGATGGCACAAACGGTGTTAAAGAGGTCCTGGCCATATCGCCCGGAAACATTTGGGGCGTGGCAGGTGGCACAATCATTTCTGAAAACGGCCTGACGGTCGGCTTTGGCCATTTTGATGCCAAGTTGCATTTGGGCGGGCGACAATTGGATGGGCGGAGCGGGGTTGATGGTGATGCGCATCATCAGGTCTTTGTTGCCCATATCCGTGGTGACTTTGGCCGATTTGAACACGGTGCCATATTTTCCGGCCAGGTTGACATTAAGCTGGATGGATCCGGAGTGGCCGCTGGCAAGGGTCCATGGGACCGGAGGCAATTCAGCCGTGGTGCATCCGCAAGATGGATGGACACTGATGATGGTGATGTTTTTTCCGGAAACATTGGTGAAATCAAACCTGAAGCGTGCGTAATCCGCGCCGCTTATGACACTGGTGCTTTCCAGGGTGGAATTCCAATTAAACAGTCCGTCGGGCAACGGTTGCATGGAGTGCGATGTATCCGGAACGAAAACCGGGTGTGAGGCGACCGCCGGGGGCGGGGTTTGGCCGTTGGTACGAAAGGCCATGGCCGACATGAAAGCCCAAGCCAGGGCCCAAGTTAGAAACACGTTATGCCTCATGGGGGTGATTGTTCGAAATTTTCTAACAATGAACAAGATGGATTATAATCTATTGAGGGCGCTTAGGACGGCCTTGACCGAGGCCAGTTCAATGTTGGTGTCCACACCGGCGCCCCAGCGCGATGCGCCATTGGCGACTTTGACTTGAATGTAGGCGATGGCGGATGCGGATTCGCTGGAACTGAGGGCATGTTCGCTGTAATTGGATATTTCAAATTTGGGGATTCCAAGGGCGCCCAAGCCGTGAACCAGCGCAGCCAGCGGACCGTTTCCCGTGCCGGAGAATTCCCTGGGGCTGCCATGGTGCAGAATCCGGGCGTGGCAGGTCACGATACCGTTGCGGCTGGCTGTTTCAAAATGCTCCAGGCGCCACGGCTGGTTGCGGTCCACGTATTCCCGCCAAAACATTTCCTTGAGTTCGGCTGCGGAAACCTCGCGGCCCAGGCGGTCCACCTCGTCATTGGCTATGGGGCCGAATTCCCGTTGCAGGTCCTTGGGAAGCTCGATGCCAAACTCGCTTTCCAGCAGGTAGGCCACGCCGCCCTTGCCTGATTGGGAATTCACCCGGATGACCTCCCGGTATTCGCGTCCGATATCGGCGGGGTCGAGGGTGAGGTATGGAACATCCCAGTAATCCCGTTTCTGCGAAGCCCATTCAGCCAGGCCTTTTTTGATGGCATCCTGGTGAGAGCCGCTGAAGGCGGTGAAGACCAATTCGCCTGCGTAGGGTTGCCTGGGAGGCACCGACATGCCGGTACAACGTTCGTACACATCCACAATGGACCCAAGATTGGAAAAATCCAGGCCCGGGTTAATTCCGTGCATATAGAGATTCAGAGCCACGGTGACGATGTCCAGATTTCCGGTTCGTTCACCATTGCCAAAGAGTGTGCCTTCCACCCGGTCGGCACCGGCGAGCAGCCCCAGTTCCGTGGCCGCCACCCCGGTGCTGCGGTCATTGTGGGTGTGGAGGCTGATCACGAGGGAATCCCTGTTCCGGATGTGGCGGCAGATCCATTCAATCTGGTCTGCATAGATGTTGGGCATGGCCACCTCCACCGTGTCAGGCAGGTTGAGAATCATTTTGCGCTGCGGGGATGGTTCCCAGACATCCATGACCGCCTCGGAGATTTCCCTGGCGAATTCCACCTCCGTCATGCTGAAGCTTTCCGGGGAATACTGGAGCAGGACCTCGGTTCCCGGCAATTGTTGCAGGCGCTGGCGGATCCATTGGGCGCCGCGGATGGCCATGGTCTTGATTTCATCCTTGGATTTTTGAAACACCACCCGCCGCTGTGCCGGGGAGGTGGAATTGTAAAGATGAATGATCACGCGGCGCGCGCCGACGAGTGATTGCACCGTGCGTTCGATCAGGTCTTCGCGTGCTTGAACCAGGACTTGCAGCCAGACATCCTCCGGCACATGCCCTTTTTCAATCAAAAGCCGGTTGAATGCGAATTCGGTGTTTGACGCCGATGGGAATCCGATTTCGATTTCCTTGAATCCTATTTTGACCAGGGTTTGAAACAATTCCAATTTTTGGGAGACGTTCATGGGCACGGCGAGCGCCTGGTTGCCGTCACGAAGGTCCACGCTGCACCACCTCGGCGCCCGGGTGAGGACGCGTCCGGGCCATTGGCGGTCCACCAGCACGGGGGCATGCTGAAAGGGTCGGTATTTATGGGATGGATCTTTTTGCATTTTGTTCAATCTTTCCATTATGGCCGCCCGGGCGTTGGGTCAAAACAAAAAAACCCACTGCCAGTGCGGCGGTGGGTTTGAGTTTGGAAATTCAAGTCAGCTCCCCACGGCCACGCAGGCGATCAGCGCGTATGCAGGCAGTAGCAGGCTCGTTTTCATGAATTGCATCCTAGACTGCGCGGGGCTTTTCGTCAACCAGCACGGCGCGTTTTTTTTAACACCACCCGGTTCCGGGATTTTCATTTTGAACAAGGTTGACATTTGTTCAAATGAATTTAGAGTTTTCGGGTAATGCCGATGCAGCCATCCCAATTAATGCTCAAGACCTGCGCCGCTCCTGCGTGCGGGCTGATGGTTGTATTGCCTGCGTGCCTTGGAACCAAGGCAGGCCCACTGCGCCACAAAGCGGTGTGGCAGGAAGGCGCGCAGCGCGAAAGAGAATAACCCAGACGAATTTTCTTAACGCCCTGCCGCCAAACAGCGGCAGGGTTTTTCTTTCATGCACAAACCCGCCAGAACCCAGCCAGCCATGTCACCGACCGGGATCGCCTTTCCAATCCTGGGCGCTGATAATGCCGCGCGCAATTCTGCCCTGGGCATTTTGCTGGCCCTGAGCGCGTGTCATTTGCTCAACGATTCCATGCAGGCCCTGCTGCCAGCCATTTATCCTTTGCTCAAGGATTCCTTTCAATTGAGCTTCGCCCAAATCGGGCTTATCACCCTGACTTTCCAAATGGTTGGGTCCATTTTTCAGCCTGTCATTGGCTTGTACACGGACCGGCATCCGAAACCTTATTCCCTGGTCTTGGGAATGGGTTTTTCGCTGGCGGGCTTGGTGGCGTTGGCCCTGGCCACGGGGTATCATGCGGTGCTGTTGGCGGCGGCCATGGCGGGCATGGGTTCAGCCATTTTTCACCCGGAATCCTCGCGCATGGCCCGGCTGGCATCCGGGGGGCGCCATGGTTTTGCCCAATCCTTGTTTCAAGTGGGCGGCAATGCAGGCACGGCGCTTGGGCCGTTGCTGGCCTCCTTTGTCATCACCCGCCATGGGCGGCGCCACATTCTCTGGTTTACCCTCGTCGCCTTCGCGGGCATGATCATCGTGGCCCGGCTCGGGAAGTGGTATCAGAACCACTTGGATGAGCGCCGCACCCGTGCTTCCCGGGGCGATATTCATCATCCAGTGGCGCTGGCACGCGTGCCATTCCTGCTTGGCATCCTGCTTTGCCTGATGTTTTCAAAGTTTTTTTACCTGGCTTCCATGACCAACTATTACACGTTTTTTCTCATGCAAAAATTTGGCGTGAGTGTGCCGCATGCGCAGCTCCTGCTTTTTGTGTTTTTGTTTGCCGTTGCGCTTGGCACCATCGCCGGCGGTGTGGTTGGAGACATGCTGGGGCGCAAGCTCGTCATTTGGATTTCCATCCTGGGCATGGCACCCTTTGCCTTGCTTCTTCCGCATGCGAACCTCTTTTGGACGGCTTTTTTGACGGTGGTCAACGGCCTGATCCTGGCCTCGGCCTTCCCCGCCATTCTGGTTTACGCCACAGAATTGCTGCCAGGCCGGGTTGGTGCCATCTCAGGTTTGTTCTTTGGCCTGGCCTTTGGAATGGCTGGCATTGCCTCGGCCATCCTGGGCAAACTGGCCGATGCCACCAGTGTCATCCTGGTGGTTCAGGTGTGTTCTTTTCTTCCGTTGATCGGCCTGCTTACCGCCTTTCTCCCTGATTTGAAGGAAAAGTCCCACACCACAAACCTGGCGGATCCCGGCATGATCCGCAGCGAGGAAGCCTCGCCAGCCTGAGACTTTAATGGGAAAGCCGGTTTGAACAATGGAGCCGAGACTGCCCTCGATGGACGGACCGAGGCGCATCCAGCCTCTGTGCCCGCAGATCAAGAGGGCGGGCCAGGCTGTTCCAGGCGCTGGAGGAATTCCTCCTCATTGAGAATGGGAATTCCCAATTCCATGGCTTTCTGCAATTTGGACCCAGCCTCTGCTCCCGCGAGAACGAAATCCGTCTTTTTGCTGACGCTTCCGGTGACGCGTCCGCCCGAAGATTCAATCCGGGCGGTGGCGGCTTCGCGTGACAGGGTGGGCAATGTGCCCGTGAGGACAAATACTTTGCCAGCGAACGGGGTCTGATTTGGGTTGCTGCCAGGGTAGCTGGATTGGGTGGGTTTAAAAGAGGAGTTTTCGGGGCTGACACCGAGTTGGTGCAGCCGATCCAGGGTTTTTTGGCCGTGCGCGGATGCAAAGTAATCCAGGACACTGGCGGAGGCCACCGGCCCCACCTCGTTGAGCCGCCTTTTCAATCCCTCCCTGGCCAGTCTTGCGTCCACCAAGTCTATTTCCTCTTTCAAGCGGGTTTCCTTTTCTTCACGCTTGGTGCGCTCCTGTTCATTTTTGGGGGGATTCCTGCGGGAGCGAGGGCTTGTTTCCGCGCGTTCTTTTTCCAGGATGGCCAACTGGCGAATGTCCTTCAGAACAGGGGATTGGGCCAGACTTTCCAGGTTTTCATGGGTGGCTGCAAGTTGCTTGGCAGTGGCCTCGCCAATATCCGGAATGGCAAGGGAGTAAATCCAGCGGTGCAGGGGGGCGGTTTTGGCCCTCTGGAGCGCCTCCATAATTTTGGAGGCGTTTTTCTCCCCCAAAATCCGGGGTTCTAACTCGGACCCCAAGTTGAGTCCGGCCAGTGTCTGGAGGTTCAAGTCAAAAAGGTCCAGCGGATCGCGAACCCATCCGCCTTCCACCAATTTCTCAGCCACCACACCACCCAGGGATTCGATGTCCAACGCCTTGCGCTGGCAGAAATATTCCAGGCGGCGTGTCAACTGGGCAGGGCAGGTGAAAGCATTCTGGCAGCGCCATGCCACTTCCTCGGTATCCTGGCCGGCGATGGATTCCCGGGCAATGGGGCCCCCGCAAGCCGGGCATTTGCCTCCCACAAATTCCGATAGTACAAATTCCCTCGTTTCTTCAGGTCGCCGGGCTTTGATCACTTCCACCACTTCCGGTATCACCATTCCGGCCTTGCGAATGACCACGGTATCGCCAATGCGGATGTCTTTGCGCCGGATTTCATCCTCATTGTGAAGTGTGGCGCGTGTGATGGTGGAACCCTGCACAAAGACCGGTTCCAATTCCGCCACGGGGGTGAGCACGCCGGTGCGTCCCACCTGAACGGTGATGGCACGCAGAAGGGTCTCCGCCGGGGTGATCCATGGGACCGGCTTATGGACGATGGCATGGCCTGGTGCGCGGCTTCTGCCGGGAATGCGGGGCCAATCGGCCATGTTGTTGACCTTGATCACGACCCCATCAATTTCGTAGGGCAGACGGGTGCGCAGATCGTGCTTTTCATCATAGCCTGCCATGACCTCATCGTGATAGATGCGAAGGATTTCAGTCATGTTCCGGGCTTTCCACCAGATTTTTTGGGTGGGTAAGCCCGAGGCAGCCAGGAATTCCAATACTTCCGAGTGGGTGGTAAAGGAAATGCCGTCAGTGGCTCCCACGGCATAGAAAACGGCACGCAGCGGGCGTTCCCGCACATGCCGGGGATCCAGCAGCTTCAGGGCTCCGGCGGCGGCGTTGCGGGCATTGGGAAAGGGTTTTTCTCCGGCAGCGGACAACCCCGCATTCAGGGCATCAAAATCCTGGGTGGCAATGTAAACCTCCCCGCGCACCTCCAGCAATGGAGGGGGATGGGCCAGTTCCAATTGCGTGGGAATGGACCTCAGGGTGCGAAGGTTGGAGGTGATGTCGTCCCCGGCAAAACCATCGCCACGGGTGGCTCCAAGCGCCAGCCGACCGTGATGATAGTGCAGGCTGACGGAAACCCCGTCTACCTTGGGTTCCATGACATAAGCCACCTGGTTGCATCCCAGGTATTTGCGAATGGATGTGTCAAAGGCGTTCAGACCATGAAGGGTTTTTTCATCCTGAAGACGGCTTCTTTTGGCGCGGTCCGGCTCGGTTTCCTGGCCGGGATGCTCGCTGGCCTCCACCTTGTCCAGGGATAGCATGGGGAGGAGGTGAGGGACGCGGTTGAATTTTCCGGAAGGCGCACCGGCCACGCGTTGGGTGGGGGAATCCGGTGAAACCAGAAATGGGAATTGGCGCTCCAGATCCTGCAATTTGCGAAACAGGCTGTCATATTCCTGATCGGTGATTTCCGGCCGGGCTTCCTGGTAATAGGCGCGGTCATGGCGCCGGATTTCGGAGCCAAGCTGGAGGTGCAGTTTGCGCGCATCGGCCTCGTTCATTAATGGCAATTTGCCTGAATGGTTGGCGGAAGAAAAACTTTTTTGACCCGGCGGGATGCTGTAGCCTTCAGGAGTGCAGTCTGAATGGTCCAAAATGCTGGCCCTGGCCAATCATCAGGTTTTGAGGGATTCGCCGGGTTCCTGTTCCTACTCGGTTTACCTTGGCCGGAAGTTGCTTTTGTTTTTTTTGACGATGCATGGGCTTGGGGCGTTTGCCTTGATCACCATGGGGGTGATCTGGCGCAAGTTTAATGTGGCCGCCAAGGTGGTGCATCCGCATATCCGTCAGGAAATCGCGCGGTCTGGCACGGCGCTTCTGCCCATGTTTTTGTTTCTTGCGCTTGCCTTGGGCTTTTTGATTGTGGGGCAGACCGTATCCACATTGGCGCGGGTTGGTGCGGGCGATTATCTTGGAACCATGATGGTTATTGTGGTGGTACGGGAGCTTGGGCCGCTGCTTACAGCCATGCTGGTGCTGGCCCGGGTGGGATCGGCGAACGTGATTGAACTTGGCACCGCACGCGCCCTGGGCGAAGTGGAGGCCCTGGAGGCCCTGGGAATAGACCCGGTGCATTATCTGATCATGCCGCGGGTGATCGGCATGGCCTTGGGCGTATTTTCCCTGTCCATTTACCTGATCATCGGGGCACTCACCAGCGGGTACCTTTTTGCATTCTTTCAGGGAGCGCCCATGACCCCGGGGGATTATTTCCACCAGATTGCGGATGCCTTGGGCTGGCTGGATTTTGCCTTGCTTGCCCTTAAAACACTGGCCTTTGGGTTTTTAATAGCAGTGGTGACCTGCTATAATGGCCTGGCCCAGCCGCTGCGATTGGAAGACGTCTCGCGGGTGGCCGTGCGGGCTGTGACGCAGGGCATCATCCTGTGCGTCACGCTGGATGCCTTTTTCATCATTCTTTACGCCATCACCTGAATGAACCCAACTGCCCCAGAGCCACTTATAGAAATGCAGAACGTCACCGTGTCGGCGATGCGGGATGATTCCTTCGTAGTTCTGAAAAACGTGGATTGGAAGGTGGCACCGGGTGAGTTCTGGGTTTTGGGAGGTCCCCAGTATTCGGGTAAGACTGATTTATTAATGCTTGCAGCAGGCTTGGTCAGTCCTGTGGAAGGTTCCTGTCGCTGGATGGGAATGGAAAATGTCTCGACGGGTGATGCACGGCTGGCGGATCGGTTGCGCATGGGCTTGGTGTTTCAGGGTGGACAACTTTTCAACCGCATGAGCATTGCGGAGAATGTGGCGCTTCCCATTCGTTACCGGGACGATCTTGAACCGGACCGGGTGGCTCCAGAAGTGGCCGGGCTTTTGGATGCCATGGAACTATCCTTTTGTGCCGGGTCCAGCCCGATGCAGGTGGCGGCGAACTGGCGTTCGCGGGTGGCCCTCGCCCGGGCGCTGATCCTCAAGCCGGAAATTCTGCTTTTAGACAACCCGCTGTCGGGCTTGGGAGGACGCCACCGCGCGTGGTGGCAGGATTTTCTGGATCAACTTTGGAAAGGTCATCCATGGCTGGACAATCGTCCGCTCACGCTGGTTGTGACTGCGGATGATTTTGGGCCTTGGCAATCCTCGTCCCGGCGTTTTGCCCTGCTGCACGATGGCCGCTTTCAAAATCTTGGTTCTTGGATGGATGTCGCCCGGAGTAGCCATCCAGCCTTGCCTGAACTTTTACCCGAAACCCCATGAACTGAATGCCATGCCACTTCAAGACCTGACCCCCCAATTGCGAACCCGCCTCAGCAGGGTGGAGCGAACCGTCGGTTGGTTCGTTTTCTTTGCCACAGTCCTGCTGCTGATTGGTTTTGCCTACTACATTTACAACGCCGCCGAAAGCCGGGGCTGGTTCAAAATGAAAGTCCAGTTCCACACCTATGTCCAAAGCTCCGAAGGGCTGAATGTGGGAGACAAGGTTCTCATGATGGGCTTTGCCGTGGGGGAGATCACAGAAATACACGCGATGCCGCCCCGTGACGATCGCAACGTGCGCATTGAATTCAGGATCGTGGAGCCGTATTTCAGATACATTTGGACAGGTGGATCTGTG
Organism: bacterium; assembly: GCA_021817945.1. Lineage (GTDB taxonomy): Bacteria > Verrucomicrobiota > Verrucomicrobiia > Limisphaerales > UBA11358 > UBA11358. Next base: position 18,639 of record JAKAFL010000035.1, read on the forward strand.
GTGAAAGTCAACGCCGCCAGTTTTCTGGGGCGACAGCTTGAAGTTACCCGCGCCACCAACGGCTATTCCATATGTGTCACCCAGCCGGTCACCGTGTTCACCAATCTCGACGACTTGGCACAGGATATTGATTCCGATCCGGGGCACTGGCAACTGGCACAGGAGGTTTTTGATGCCCAATCCAACCTGATTTTGCATGCTTACGAATTCCTCAACCCTTCCAATTTGCAGGTCATTGCCGCGCTTCACCCCGAATCCATCACGGCTTATGACAACACTGAAAAAGACCGTCACCAGGTGGTTGCCTCGTGGCATCCCCGCTATCATCGTTATGAAAATTTTACCCCGAATGATGAAACAGTCTGGCTGCCAGCCTCCGAATCACCGGCGGTTTCAGACCAGTTGCAGGCCATGGTTACCCAGGTTCAAAACGCCCTTCCCGGCATTCTGGCGCTCACCAACCGGGTTGCTGCCATTCTGGACAACGCCACGCTGGCCACATCCAATTTGAATGTCACCATCGCCGCACTCCATCCGCTTGCCGGGAATTTGTCAGAAATCACCGGACGCTTGCGAAATCCCGGGGACCCATTGACCTGGGCGCTGGGTACAAACGGTTCCCAACAGGTTCAGGACGTTTTGACCAACGCCAATGCATTGATCGCCAGCACGGACTCCAGCCTGGATCAGTTGACTGATCAGGTGGGGCTTACCCTTGTTAATGCCGCCAATATCACCAGCAACCTGGCGGTGCAAGTGCAGTCCGATCCCACCATGCTTTTTGGCGTTTCCAAGCTTGTCCTGGACACGGACGATTTTGTGCAGGGATTAAAAAGGCACTGGCTCCTGCGGTCCGCCTTTAAAAAGGAAAACGAAGCGGCAGCGAAAGCGGCCAACGCTGCCAAGGCCGCAAAAGAGGCGGAGGATGAGAAGAAAATCCTGCTCCAGTTGCCACCACCCTGAACACCGGCAACCCCCGCAGAACTGCCAAGGTGCAGTCAGGGGTTCAACCAAAGGGGGTTGACGTATTTCCATCAAACATGCGGCGCTGTGCGTGGTGTGAATGGCGGGACGGCCTTTTTGGCCTTGGGCTTCGTTTCGGCTCAGTTACAGGGTTTTACAAACCTGCGCCTTCGCCAAAGCCTCGCCCGAGTCCAAAAATCCTGGTCGCCCAGTGCCACCTCTTTTCTGTCAATGCTTCAGGCAAATGTAAAGCCCCAGATACGTGGAGATGACCATGGCGATGAGAATGCAGTCCACCCGCGTGAGGCTGATGCCCGGTGTCTTTGGGCGAATGGGCGCAAGGGATATGTAATGAATACCCCGGTTCTCACTCGTCACATACTCAATGTTTGGCATAGTTTCAGAATAGTAGCATGGATCATGCCAGTTTTTAAAATCACAACATTCTTTGTTTGAGTCGTTAATGCAAACCGGAAAAGTAAATGGGATGATGGGTCTTCATGTCCTTGGTGCGCAAAAGGATTGGCCTTGGCTGGCTGCGAAGCTTGTCTCCAGAGTTGGGTCTGGTATGATCCGGGGTTTAAATGGCGAGCATTGAAACACAGATTGAGCGGGAAATTCAAAGGAGGCGAACCTTTGCCATCATTTCCCATCCAGATGCAGGCAAGACGACCTTGACGGAGAAGTTGTTGTTGTATGGCGGGGCGGTTCAATTGGCCGGATCTGTGACCGCTCGCAAAAGCCAAAGGGCCACCACGAGTGACTGGATGGAACTGGAAAAAAAGCGTGGCATTTCCATCAGCTCCACGGTGTTGCAATTTGATTACTGCAATTATCGGATTAATTTGCTGGATACGCCGGGGCACAAGGATTTTTCCGAGGACACGTACCGGGTTTTGACGGCGGTGGATTCAGTTGTGATGGTGATAGATTCGGCAAAGGGGATCGAGCCGCAAACGAGGAAGTTGTTTGAAGTGTGCCGGCAAAGGGGAGTGCCCATCTTCACGTTCATGAACAAATGCGACCGTCCCATGAAAGAGCCGCTGGATTTATTGGACGAGCTTGAGAAGGTTCTGGGCATAGGGGCCTACCCGATGAACTGGCCGGTTGGCAATGGTTCAGAATTTCAAGGGGTTTATGACCGGCAGACCAGGATGATGCACACCTTTGAGCGCGTGGTGGGAGGAAAGCACCGGGCGCCGGTATTGGTGGGCGGCTTGCACGATCCCGCAGTGCGCGGGAGTCTGGGCCAGGCAGAATTTGAGAAGGTGGTGGAAGAGTTGGCCATGCTGGATGCCGTGGGCGGGGATTTCGATGAGGAAGCGGTGCTGGCAGGGAAATCCACCCCGGTGTTTTTTGGGAGCGGGGTGAATAATTTTGGCGTTCAATTGCTGCTGGACGGGTTTTTGAAGCATTCGCCTGCGCCCAAGGCGCGGGTGATGGGCGGGGTGGAGGTTGCACCCACGCAACCTGCATTCTCAGGCTTCATTTTCAAGATCCAAGCCAACATGGACCCCAAGCACCGCGACCGAATCGCCTTTGTGCGGGTCTGTTCGGGCAGGTTTGAGCGGGATATGACCGTGCACCATTCGAGGTCGGCCCGGCGGGTGAGGTTGTCCAGTTCGCACAAATTATTTGGGAACGAGCGGGAGACAGTGGACGAAGCCTATCCCGGGGATGTGATTGGGTTGGTGGGGCATGATGGATTTGGCATTGGAGACACACTCACGACCGATGAGGCGATTGTTTACCGGGAGATTCCACGTTTCACACCCGAGGCTTTCAGTTACCTGCACAATCCCAACACCTCCAAATACAAGCAATTTCGCCAGGGATTGGACCAGTTGTTGCAGGAAGGGGTGGTGCAAGCGCTGTACCTGAGAAATTCTTCCATCAAGGTGCCGTTGCTGGCGGCCGTGGGACCGTTGCAGTTTGATGTGGTTCAATTCCGGCTGGAGAGCGAATACGGGGCGGAATCGCGCCTTGAAGCGGCTCCATGGACGGTGGTGCGGTGGTTGCCGACCGGGTTGTCTGAGGCAGAACTGGATGGGCTGACCCTTCCCACGGGGGCCAAACTGGCCTATGATTTGGGCCGCAACGCGGTGGTGCTGTTTCAAAATGAATGGTCAGCCCAGTATTTTGGCGAAACCAACCGGGGAATTGTCCTTTCCAGCCTGCCTGTGCAGGTCCTGGATGAATGAGCTTGGCGCGCGACGGCGACTTTTTGGAATCTGCTTTTCATTGCAGGAAATTATCCTAGGCTGAAGATATGCCATCTTTTGACATTGTATCGCAGGTCAACTCCATGGAAATAGAGAATGCCGTGAACCAGGCGCGGAAGGAGTTGGCCAATCGTTTTGATTTCAAGGGCAGCAAGGCGGAGATAGTGCTGGAAAAAAATGCCATACAACTCTCCGCTGAGGATGATTTCAAGGTGAGGACACTGGAGGAAATGACACTGGGCAAGCTGGCCAAACGCGGAATCAGTCTCAAAAGCGTCCAGGTGGATCCGGCTGAGCTGTCCCCCCTGGGCCATGCCCGGCAGAAAATCACCATCAAACAGGGCATTGCCAGTGATGTGGCCAAAAAAATCACGGGATTCATCCGGGACGGCAAATTCAAGGTGACCACGCAGATCCAGGGCGATGAAGTTCGTGTGACGGGTAAAAGCCGGGATGAGCTGCAGGCCGTGATTGCCGCGGTGCGTGCCCATGAGTTTGAGGTGGCCGTCCAGTTCGTCAATTTTAGGGATTAAACCCGAAAAACGAAATTCAAAAGGCCAATCTGCCCCAACCTACTGGGCGGAAATTCTATGAGCCTGTCTGAAAATTGGGAAGGGTGCTGCGACTGGGGATTTTGGCTTTGGGCGAGGCGGAGCTGTAGGCGCATCCCCGTGGCGGGCTGTAACGACGGCGACAACAAAGCCCAAGGGCAAAAGCGCCTTCGCCCGGCTTGGGCACGAAAACAGCATCCTACCGAATTTTCAGAAAGGCTCCATGGAAAAATCCCGCCAGACCGCTCCGGGGGCGCATCTCAGTTTTTGAGAGAGTGACCCTCAGCCTCTGCGTTTGAATTTTTATAAATCTCCACAAACCAACTGCTCCGTTCCTCCTCCCCATCAGTCTCCATGGGTGGCGGGGACCGAGGAGGGGTGGCGCCGAGCTTTCAGGAAGTGAGATGGTTTATTTATCGCATTGGATGTTTGCGATCTCCCCTCTCCATAATCCTCTCCCCGCGCTCCGCTGGCGGGGCGAGGAAACCAGAGGCGCAGGGTTGTTGCGTGCGCTTGAAATGGCCCAATCTTTCGAGGCTCGAAATGGTTTCAAACCAACCGCTTCACATTTCCTCCACGCAAATTTCACCAGCCTAAAAACTGAGATGCGCCCCCGCTCCGGGTATGGTCTCGATTTTTTCATAGAGTTTACACTCCAGCATCTTGCCGCATCTTGAACCTCTCCATTTCGCTTTTCGTGTTGAATGGCCCGCCGCGTTCCTTCACGAGGCCGCATCAATCACCCTTGAATCTGGAAAATGGAAGTGTGCCCCGTCAGATTTCCAGGACCTGTTTATAGGCGGGGACAACGATTTTTGCGCTGGGTTTCATGGCGCGCAGTGTCTCTGCATGCGCCAGGCACTGAGTTTCCTCGCCGTGAATGCAGGCAATGACCTTGATATCGCCTGAGAGGCGTTTGACATAATTCGCCAGCTCATCCTTGTCGGCGTGGCCTGAATAGGTGTCCAGCGATGCCACCTGGGCCCGCACGGTGTGGGGCTCGCCAAAAATGTTGACGCTTTTTTTGCCGGCGATGAGCTGGTTTCCAAGGGTGCCTTCAGCGCAGTAACCCAGGAACAGGACGAGGTTTTTTTCATCTTCCAGGTTGTTTTTCAGATGGTGACGAATGCGCCCGCCTTCGCACATGCCTGAGGCGCTGATGATGACCATCGGTTCATGCCGGTCGTTCAGCTTTTTGGAATCCTCCGCGCTGGCGATGTAGGTGAGGTTTTTCATGCCAAAGGGGTCCTCCTGGTTGCAGAGAGTGTCGCGAATATCGGGACGGAGCGACTCGGAATGGTGATTGTAAATCTCCGTGGCATTCACGCTGAGAGGGCTGTCCACAAAAATGGGAACGCGGGGAAGTTTGCCGGCACAGATGAGTTCGTGAAGCACATAGACGATTTGTTGAGTGCGGCCCACGGAAAAGGCGGGAATGATCACTTTGCCTCCGGCTTGAAGGGCTGATTTCACCATTTGCCCGGTGAGATTGTCAGCATCCGGACGTTGTTTATGAAGCCGCGCCGCATAGGTGGATTCGATCTGGAGGTAATCCACATTTTCCACGGGCTGGGGATCGCGCAGGAGTTCGTCCCCGCCCCGCCCAATGTCCCCGGTGAAGAGGTGTCGGAATCGCCGGCCCTTTTCCTGCACATCCAGGATAATTTGGGCTGATCCCAGGATGTGGCCTGCCTCGCGGAAAGTGACCTGCACTCCCGGGACCACTTCAAATGTTTGCTCGTATCCATGCGGTTTCAGTTGTTGGACGCATTTTTCCGCGTCTTTCCGGGTGTACAATGGCGATACAGGGGGCATCTTTTTGCGGGCGCGGACCTTGGAAACAAACAGCGCATCCTGTTCCTGGATGTGGGCGGAATCCATGAGCATGATACTGCAGAGGTCGCGGGTGGCGGAAGTGCAATGAATCGGGCCATCGTAGCCTTGGCAGAGGCGCGGCAGCCTGCCAGCGTGGTCCAAATGGGAGTGGCTGAGCAAAACCGCATCCAGCTTTCCGGGAACGACCGGCAACTCATGGTTGAGCGCTTCAGACTCCTGCCTGTGCCCCTGGAAAAGCCCGCACTCCATCAGGATATTTTTTCCGTTGACCTCAATCCAGTACATGGAACCGGTGGTGGTGCGTGCCGCGCCGAAGAAGTGGATTTTCATGATGGCAAAGATGCCGTGTGGAATCGGAATGTCCATCCCCGAAATATCTGAATGGCTTTATTCTCCGGGATGCAAGAAAAACCGGGTCCGCCCGCCGGGATGATGCGCGGGTTTCCCAGACCGAAGCGGTTGGCGCGGCTTTGCCATGGCATGGGGAAAGGTTCGTATGATCTGGCTGTTTTCATCGAGCGCGGGTAGGATGCTGCATGGTTCGGTTGATCCTTTTTGACATTGATGGCACGCTGGTGAACACCGGCCATGCAGGCACCCGGGCTTTTGCCCGCACGTTTGCCACGGAATTTGACCTTCATCACGGGTCGGAGAGAATGAAATTTGCCGGGCGCACTGACGTGAGCCTGGTCCGGGAATTCTTCCGCATCCACGGGTTGGATGAATCTCCGGTTCATTTCCGTCAGTTCTTTGACCGGTACGTTTTCTGGCTCGACCATATTCTGGCCCAAACCACGAATGGCCATGCCTGCCCGGGAATTTATGATTTGATACGGCAATTGCAGTCCCGGCAGGCCGCCCCGGCGCTTGGCCTGCTGACCGGCAATATCCAGCTCGGCGCTGAAATAAAGCTGCGCCATTTTGATTTGTGGTCGCATTTCGAATTTGGCGGGTTTGCCGATGATCATGAGGACAGGAATCACATAGCCATGGCAGCGCTGCAACGCGGGCGCAGGGTGATGGGGGCGAATCTTCAGCCGCAGGAAATCATTGTCGTGGGTGATACACCCCATGATGTGCGGTGCGGCAAGTTCATTGGCGCAAAAACGCTGGCCGTGGCGACAGGCGGCTCCAGCCTGGAAGAATTGCGCGCCTGTGCCCCAGATTGGGCTGTAGCAGACCTGACCCGCGTTGATTGGGGCAAAATATGCGGGCTGCAGGCGTGATCCAGCGCCCATGATCTGCTTGATGGCCCCGCGCATTCTGTGACGCCCGACTGCACGCGCCAATCTGTGGTCATGCCAGTTCCAGAGCCGGGTTCGGTGACAATTTATTGTGTCACCACCCGATAAAAGCGGGTTCCGAATTTTCCGGCGTCCAAATCTTCAAATAAATATTCCCCTGCGTCGCCATTTTCCAAAGCTGTGCCGATTGTCGTCCAATTCACCAGGTCCGTTGAGGCTTGAATCACGTGGCTATTCATCGGATCCCCGCTGAACTGAAGAACCGGTACCTGATCCTGTTCACTGGCCTCCAGGTCGCAGACCGGGGTAACGGGGTGGGTGTACAGGTCTGGAACCTGGTACGCCCGATAACAGGTGTAACCGGCGTATCTTGGACTGGTGCTGGTGTAGTCAAAAAATGACAGGTCAAACACCACCTGCGGCACCGGATCATGGGTGTATTCCCTGAGCCGCACCATCAAAGCGTTAGGCGCGTTTGTGCTGGGATGAACACCGTTCACGTAGGTGACCCCGCCAAAATCCACCAGCACATTGCGGGTTTGCGGCAGCCACTGAACCCGGCCAATGAAAGGCGTGTAGAGCCGGTCCTGGTTTGTTTGCCAGGCCGAGTTCCAAACCTCGCTCACCTGCATATTCGTTTCATCAATGGCATACTCAACGCAACTGCTATAATTGTTTGAGTCCGCCACAGTCGCCGCGTACGGGCTGGCCTGGTAATTATCGTCATTATACAACATTAAAGTGCCCTGCGGCGTCAGGTAGGGCGCATGCTGCCCGTAGTTCCAATTAAAGGGACTTCCTTGGGGAGCGAGCAGGCAGCCCTGCCAGTTGGTCCCCCACAGCGCGGGGTCGCTCAATATCCATTTCAATTTGCCCGTTGCACGGCTGAACTTGAAAACTGCGTTCTGGTCGCGCATGGATGCAATCACCGAGTTGTCATTGGTGTCGTCAATCAATGCGTTCTCATGTTCGCTGTCCACGCCGTAGGGTGACCCCGAGAACTCGCCATAGGTGAGGTACGTGACCCGGGTTGGGTCAATAAATTTCGATTCCAACGGGGACCACACGTTCAGGAGCGCGCTGTTTGTGTAAGAAATTTCCACTATGGGATTGTCGTCAATGGCAGTGGTTGCCGTGGCTGGATTGGGATTGGTGTCGCAGATGGGGAAATTGGTGACCATCAAGGTTTCGTCACTTATGTACATGATGGTGCCGTGGCTTGTGACCAGCCCCTCGTGGTTGTTTATGGGGTATTGCGAGGGGGGCTGCCATGTTTGCACAATCTGCCCCAGCATGTTCATTTCAATGAATTGATTGGGTTCACCCGCTTCCTGGAGAAACAAATTGCCATCCGCAATCTGCTTCACATCCACCGGTGCGTAGGGGGTGTCCTGGCAGTACCACACCACATCCCCTGAATTGTCCATCATGGTTATATAGGTGTTGGTATAGGCTGTGCCGCCGATCACAAAAAGCATGTAGCCCGGCTCCATCAGCTCCGGTTTGCTTGTCAGCACGTTAATCGTTGGAAAATTGGCAGGCAATGGGGGCGTGACATAGGTCAGCAATTGTGGCGCGGTGTAAACTTCCTGCCCCTTGTCATAGACATTAACTTCAATTTCGTTGGTAAGGCTTGATTTGAATCCCAACAACGTCAGCGAGTGCGTCGTGCCGTAATCGTAAAAGTTGCGTTCCCAGACATTCGTCCCGGTATCCACCAGCACACTCACCCTGGACGGCACGTCGGTTGTCAACTGCAGCGTCCCCGCCAGGGGAGCATTGGATGCAGGCGAAAAAGTCGGGCCTGATGTGATTGTTATTGCTGAAACTCGGGGGGCAACGGCCAAAACCATCGCCATCCAAATCCAGCCAGAGGCAAACCGCAGAAATCCTCCCTGCCAGGGAATGCAGACTGTGATCCAAAAATTTTTCATGATGCTTTAGATTGGGATTTTAAATTGATTGGGGTTTTAAGGAGACCAACAGGAGGTAACTTATCGGCAGCAGGCCCGTCTGGAGAACAATCTCACAGCAGCACCCTGTCCGCAGCAGTCGGAAATCTCTTGGCAGAATTCCAGAATCCTTTTAGGCGAAATGGCGGGAAAGAAGGGTGAATTTTAGCGCGCACACATCCACAACGGTGACGGGCGGCGAAAATAGCCATCTTTTCCCAATAAACTGAGTTAGGCGAAGAGAACTGCACTCAGGTTCAAATTTCAAACGGAGGGTGATCATCTTTACAAGCATGGTTTGTTTGGTTTGGTGTTCGCGTTATGCTAAAAACCTCGCTTTTCCACAAAGCAACGATTGTGCCGAATGCTTGTGCGTTGTGTAAGAAATCGTCAATCAACAGGTTGTGATGAATTTACATTTCGGCTTCGATTCCTGTTCGGTTTTATTGGGTGCTTCCACCCAATTTAATCCGGCTTGAAGTGTGGAGTTTGGGGTTCCTCACCCAACTTCGCGGCGGGTCTGTGTGCAGGGGCACTCTTGTGACAATCCTGAGTCTGAATCCTTAAACCCGAAAAATCGAAATTCAAAAGGCCACTCTGCGCCAATCTACTGGGCGCAAACTCATTGGAAAAATCTCACCAGACCGCTTCGGGTAAGGCGGTAACAGATGAGTTTTCGCCTGGATTTGCCTTCTGGAATGGTCTCATCCCCATTCTCGATGGGCAGACCTGTATCATCAATGGCAACTGCAGGAGCCGCCGCATCCGTGGGATCCGCTGGAAGAGGGTGAGGAGGATTTGCCCGCGCCAGAGGGTGCAAAGGTGGAAAATTTTCGGGTCAGCTTGGACGAGCCGCAATGCGGGCATTTTGCGTTTTTCCAATCAGCGGAGCGCGTCATTAATTCTCCATCCCGCTCGCATTTTTCACAGTGAAATTCATAAATGGGCATAGGTGCAAAAATAAGGCAGGAGGGTGAAAGTTCAAGACATCATTTGGACCCGTCTGGAAAGGGGGCGCATCACAATTTTTGAGGAGTTCACCCTGAGTCTCCTCGTTTGGAATTTTTAAAACCTCCACAAACCAACTGTTCCGCTCTCCCACTCCATCAATTCTGATTGATGGGGAGGGTTGAGGCTGAGATTTCGGGAAGTGAGATGGTTGGTTGATCGCGCTGAATGTATGCGAGTTCCCCTCTCCTTAATCCTCTCCCCGCGCTGCGCTGGCGGGGCGAGGAAACCAGAGGTGCTGGGTTGGTGGATGCGATTGCAAAGGGCTTGCAGCCAATGATGCGTGACCTGTTTTAGAACCGCCCCCAAACCACTGCTTTTTTCTCACTCTCCACAATTCTGTTTGATGGGGAGGGTTGCGGAGGGTTGGGGCTAAGCTTTCGGGAAGTGAGATGGTTGGTTGATTGCGCTGGATGTGTGCGAGTTCCCCTCTCCTTAATCCTCTCCCCGCGCTTTGCTGGCGGGGCGAGGAGACTAGAGGTGCTGGGTTGGTGGATGCGCTTGAAAAAGGATGTCGCCTTCGAGGGTCGAAATTATTTTAAACCCGAACAACGAAATTCAAAAAGCCAATCTGTGTCAATCTGGGCGCAAACTCATTGGAAAAATCTCACCAGGCCACTTCGGGTATGGTTTCGATTTTTCCGAAGAGTTTTCGCTCCAGCATTTTGCCGCATCTTGACCCTTTCCATTTCGCTTTTCGGGGTAAACACAAATCCTAAACCGCCTCACCGCTCTCCTTACAGACAAACTGCACCAGCCTAAAAAGGGAGATGCGCCCTTGGGAATTTCATTTCTGGGCTCATTTCTGGGTTTCACGTTGGTTTCATTTGTGCATAATTGGGCGCATGAGTCATTTGCAACGTGTGATTGAGGAATCCATTTCAGTCCTGCGCGGGTTAAGCTCCTTGGAAGCGCCGCTGGAGCGTGCTGCCCGGCTGGTGCTGGACCGGCTGGTGGCTGGCAAAAAACTGCTGATTTGCGGCAATGGCGGAAGCGCCTCGGATGCCACGCATTTGGCCACCGAATTTCTTTGCCGTTACCGGGAGGATCGCCGCCCTTATCCGGCCATCTCCCTGGCGGCTAACGGGGAATACATGACCGCCGTCTGCAATGATTACCACGCCGATGAAATTTTCGCCCGGCAAGTCCGCGGCCTGGCGGAGAAGGGGGATGTCCTCATTGCCATCACGACCAGCGGCAAATCCCGGAATATTTTGCGGGCGCTGGAGGAGGCGCGTTTGAAGGAAGTGGACAGTATTGCCTTTCTTGGGCGGGACGGCGGTTTTACCAAGGGGATTGCCACGATTGACCTGATCGTGGCTGGCGCGGCCACGGCCCGGATACAGGAAGCCCAGAAGGTGCTGTTTCACGCCCTGTGCGAAATGGTTGAGGAAAAGCTTCCCAAGGTTTGATGGGTTTGGCTAATCGTGGGCGAACCAGCCAAACCAGATGATGTTTCCGATGATGAAAATAATCACTGCGCTCCAAAGAATCGCGAAGAAGGCGGCAAAAGATGTGCCGATAATACGGTAGGATTTGGCGGCATTCCAAAATAACTTCTCCTTCTTCCGCACGCGTCCTGCCAGCCATAATGCCGCCAGGGAAAAAGGCAGTCCGACCAGGGGTATGGAACCCAGGAGGCCTAACCACAAACAGCGGCGGGAGCCTTGGATCATTTGAATCTTGATGATCGCATGAGGATTCATTGGGATGGCAGTTCAGCAGCCGCAGTGTGGTTTTTGACTGATTGATACTGTGCCGGCTCGGAGACGAGCCGTTGGACCTGTTGCTTTTCCTGAAATTTGATTTCACGGCGAAGGTGGGCCAGGCAGCGGATTTCTTCCATGGAGAGAATCATCATGATGGCCAGAAGACTAATCATGACCAGGCACGCCATGCCGTCTTCATGGCGGCCGGGCCGGTGCCTGTTGACGTCGTATTCCAACCGGGCGTGGAGGGGGATTATCATGGAGAGTTGGGGCTGACGGCTTCAAAGGAGAAGATCAGCGGCAAATGGGTTTCGCGGCGTTTCTGCGCCAATTCCAAGTCCCAGCGCCATGCCGCCACAGGACCGCGGGGATCTGATTGCATTTGCGAACTTTTCACCGAGGGCAGCAGGAGCTGCGAGGCGGCGCCAGGCAGCGATTGCCGCCACAAGCCTCCGGACGTGAAATGATACAACACCTGCTTTTTTCCCTCGGGGATCAGGATGGTTTGGCTGGCCCGGTCGTTTTGAATGGAAATGGGGCCTGTCGCGGCACGCACGTCCTCCCGCCAAACATCGCCCGCCCGCAGGGCGGATTCAATGTCGTGGGTGGCCAGGAACACGGCCCGGGTGTGATCCCAGCAAAAGAAAAATGAAGCGGTGGCAAGACCCAGTAAAATGGAAAACACCACCAGGTAAACGAGGCATTCAATCAGGGTTGTCCCGGCAAACCGGTTGCGTCGGGGGCGAGTGTGAAAATGGATGTTCATGGAAGGGTGGCTTCGCGCACGATGGATCCGATGCCGTGCCGTGTGTCTGGCATCCATTCCAGGCGCAGGTGGTTGCCGGTCTTGGTCAATTGAAAGTGTCCAGGCGGCAGGACATTAAAGGCGCGGGAGTGAACAGGATAGATTTGTGAGCCATCGGAATAATTCCGGGCTGCTCCATCCACCAGGATTTCCATTTCGCCATCCACAATTTGATCTGCCACACTGCGCTGGTATTCCATTTGGAGAACCTGGCGCTCGCGCGCGAAGGAATAACCCAGGGGCATGACCGCGAGGGAGAAGAGCACCAGCCCCATGGCCAGGTCAATCTGGAGAAAGCCGTGCCTGGAGCGGATGGCTGGCCTGATTGGAGGGGGGAATTTCATTTTTACATGTTTTCCAACATGCCCCTCAAAAACATCACGAGCATGCCAAACGTGCCTATGGCCACAAGGCCGACCACCAAGCCATTCAAGAGAACCAACCCGCTGACAAAAGCGTGGACGGCGGTTTCCTCCTGTTGAAGCGCCTTTGCATCCAACGCCTCGTGCCAGCCATTCAGGGCAATCATAAAGCCGCGGTGAGCGTGGCCTGCGTTGGAAAGCCGCCAGTGAAATTCACCGGTATTGTCAAATACCCGGATGGCTTCCTCCAATTTTACTCCGCCTTCCAATTGAGCCGCCACCCTTTGTGAACGGCGACGGCATATTTCATTGGCGGTGGCGTGGCCTGCCAGAATCACGGCTTCAACCTCCGGCGCCCCGCCATCCAGCAACACGGCCAGCATGGCCGAGTAGGTGCGAAGCAGTTTTTTCCGCTTCCACGGAACCTTCCACGTGATCCAATCCACCAGCGGGACCTTGCGGAATTGGAAAACCCGCACCAACTGTGGTCCGCCTATAAAAAAGGCGGCCATCGCGGCCAGAAACAGGAACAGCATCAATTCAATGCCCCCCAGTATAAAATACCGGTTAAGACTAAAAATGAATTGAGAGAAGGGCCAGTTTCGGAATCCATACCCCGCCTGTATTTCGCTTAATTTTGGGATGACATAAATGGAGGTGACTGTCACGATCCAGATGCAAACAGGAGCAAAAACAATCATGATTGAAAACAAGTAGGCCAGGTTCGTGCGTTTTGTGTCTGTGCCGGCCCGAAGGTATTCACGGGCGGCTGGAAGGACTTTTTTCAGGTCGCCAAGTTTTACTCCGGTTTGCAGAATGGCGTTCACCTGGGGAGGCAGGAAACCAGGAACCTTCTTGAGTGCATTCTGAAATGATTCCCCCATTTCAATGTGGGCGGCAAAAAGGTAAAACGACGCGCCCATCGCGGCGTCATGGGTTTCTGCCGCAGAAAGAAAGGCTTGTTCAAGGGGATTGCCCCTGTCCACCGACAACTCCAACAGATCCAGGAAAATCCCGGGCCGGTCCCGCCGGCGATAGGGCAGCGAAAGGATAAAATAGGCCGCAGTGAAAATCACCGATCCCATCACAAGAAGCAAGACGGCCAGGCACAAGTTGAACAAAGTTGCAATTAAAATTTCAATCATGGCTGATGCGGTTTAGAAATGTTCCCGAAGGCGGGATCAAGACAGGTTCGAAATCATCGTGAGCAAGGGCAAATACATGGATACTAAAAGAAAGGCCTGTGAGATGATCACAGCCCCCAGAAACACCGCGATGATTGGCATCACGGCATACAAGGCGACATCGCTGCGAACAATGGCCCGGGATTGGTAAATATCAGCAGCCTGTCTGAAGCCTTCTGCCAGGTTTTCCCCGGCTCCCGAAACAATCCAGGTGAACATGGGTGGAATCATTTTGTTTCCCGCGGCCAAATCAGAAAATTTGGTGGCTCCTCCAGCCAGTCTGGACTCCCATTGCCGCAAGTCTGAGGCGGCGGCGGAGTTTGTCTCCAATTGTTCTGTCAGCCTGATGGCGTCCGGCAGGGTGACTCCATTCTTGAGCAGCAGTTCCAGCGACGCCGCGATTCGTGAAAGCCGGGCCTCCCTGAAGGCGGGAAGACGCAAGACCACTTTTGCGTGAATGGATGGCACAAAAAAAATGAGAAACATCAACAATATGATAATTCCCATGGCTGTTGGAAAGACCCAGGAGGCTTGAAGGGCGCGAAGGGCAATAACCGTGGTTGTTGGCAACCTTAATCCAATTCCGGCAAACACATCCTTGAATGCCGGGCCAATGACGTGGCTAAAAATGAAGGCCATCAGGGATGAAACCAAAAAAGCAACCACCATCACAATCATGGGATAAGTCATCATGCCCCTGAGTCTTGTCAGGATTTTATTTTGGCGCTGGAAATAATCCGCCACCAAGGTCAGGGATTCCGCAAGATCGCCGCTTTTTACCCCAACCAGGAGCATGCGTTTGTAAAGTTCTGGCAACTGGCGGCTTTTCAGGGCATCAGCGATTGGCGCGCCTTTCCCCAGGTCCGATCCAAGCGCCTCCAATTCATTGCGCAGGGCACCGTGCCGCATTTCCCTGCACAGCCTTTGCAGCGCGCCTTCCAAAGGAATCCCGTCGCGCAACATGGCGGCTAATTGCTGGTTGAAAAAACTGAACTCGTCGTCTTTCATAAGCCAAAAATCCGTTTGAATTCTTTTTCGTCAGTCACTCCCTGTTGAACCAGCGAGCGAGCCAAATCAATCAGTGGATATGGGGCTGTGATGCAGCCTGCGTCTCCGCAGCGGATTCGGCTTCGCGCGGATTCATCCACTCGAAACCACTCCACCAGTGGAAGACGTCCGCCATATCCCGTTTGCAGGCAGGATTCGCATCCGCCCCCATCACACCGGGGACAAACCTTGCGGATGAGACGCTGGTTCAAAACCAATTCCACCGAGCTGGCGATTGCCGAGTGGTCGGCGCTCATGGTAAAAAGCCGTTCAATCACCCCGCGACAGGACCCGGCATGCAGCGTGGAAATCACCAGGTGCCCTGTCAATCCCGCCCGAATGGCGAGCTGTGCGGTGGCATCGTCCCGGATTTCGCCCAGGATCAACACCTGGGGATCCTGCCGCAGGAGGTGCCGCGCCGCGCGGGCAAAATCCAGGCCAATGGCTTCGTTCACCTCGGTTTGCATGGTGCCGGGCACGATTTGCTCCACGGGATCTTCAATGGTGATGATGTGCCGCCCTCCCAAGTCCGCCAGGCGGCGCAGGCAGGAATAAATGGTGGTGGTTTTCCCGCTGCCAGCCGGTCCGGTAAGCAGCAACAGGCCCGTGGTTTGACGCAGGAAATGCTCCAGTTGCGCATGGGCCTCGCCGGGCAGGGCCAGTTCCTCCAGCGATTTTGCTGTTTCAGGGTTGAAAAGGCGCAGCACAATTTTTTCACCCGTCACCGTCGGGTAAGTGGCCACGCGGATGTCGTTTTTGCTTTTTAATTCATCATGCGAAATGCGCCCCTCCTGGGGCATCGTCTCCTGATAGGTCTTCAGCCGGGCAAGGAATTTGATCCTGCCGAACACACGCTCGGCAATTTCCTCAGGCAGGGTCCGTGCAGGTGAGAGGACGCCATCAAGCCGAAAGGCGACATCCGCCAATTTTCCGCGCATTTGCAAATGGATGTCGCTCGCGCCTGCCTGTTCCGCCTGCCGGACCAGTTGTTCCAGAACCACAGGAGCCGACACTTCGGTGTCAGATCCATTGGATTGTCTGGCGTGGGATGGTTTGGTTTTAGCGAACATGGTCTTGGGTTGGAATCAGTTTTTATTCGCGACCAAATAATGCAATCCGTGATCACTCGCCATGAGTGCATGGAGATGCCGGGGAAAGACTTGGATTTGGTAACTCAAATTGATTTCATTTTGCGCCACGGCCACGGACAACTGGTGAAGCGGTTGGTTCAAGGCCAGGCAGGTTGTTGCGAGGCACGCCGAACCCAATGTAAACCGCCAAAAAAGCGATGAAAAAGAGGGTCTTGCGGCAGGCGCCGGTGCGGGCTGGCTCTGGAGCTGCGCGCGCACCTGCGCCGGAAAATCATTCCAATACCTTCGCGAACGCTCCGGCACGGGAAGGTTTTTCAACATGGATTCCAGTTCAAAATCATTCATGCGGGACCTCCATTTGTGACAACCAGCGCTTTAATTTTCTTTTGGCGGCAAACACACGCCAGGAGACAGTCGTTTCCGGGCACCCCAGGATGGCGGCAGCCTCGGCATGGTTGAAGCCGTCGCAGATGG
Organism: bacterium; assembly: GCA_021817945.1. Classification (GTDB taxonomy): domain Bacteria; phylum Verrucomicrobiota; class Verrucomicrobiia; order Limisphaerales; family UBA11358; genus UBA11358. The sequence goes on from JAKAFL010000035.1 coordinate 35,087, forward strand.
TCAACGTGATGGCGGCGCGCTGTTTGACGGATAATTTTAGAAGCGCTTTCTGAATCTTCGGGATGTCAGGGCCGGGCGGCGGGGCGGAGTCACTCTGGCCGTGGATTGCGGATAATTCCTCGGCACAACCTGATTGCAACCGCGCCCGCCGAGTCTCGCTTTGCAGCCAGTTTAGACAGGTGTTGACGGCGATTCGATACAGCCATGTGGAAAATTTTGACTTGTTGCGGAAGGATCCAATTTGCTCGTAGGCCCGGAGGAATGTTTCCTGGGCGAGGTCCTCGGCATCGGCCATGGAACCGGTCATCCGGAAAGTCAGCGCGTGGATCATTCGCTGGTGGTTGCGTATGAGAACTTCAAAAGCCTCCTGGTTGCCCTGCTGGCTTTGCAACACCATTTCAATGTCCGGGTCGGCCATGCGGGAATTGTTTGAGAGCTTCGACAATTCCGGCTGCAAAATCCTTTGAACGGGTTTCCGGCCCGCCATGGATTGGATGGCGACAACACTTTCCTGCTCAATGTCTGCAAGTGCAAAAGTGTTCATGTTGGGGCTTTGCCGGATACGGTTCCCCCGGGCTGCGGCGCACTGTTCCAATGCCGTCGCACGAGGAGCTTTTGTTAGGTTTGACAAATCCTGTGGGCAAATCCTTTGGTTTATTTTGTCATTTTACCCGCACAACAAGTCTTTGTTCGAACCATTCTGGTTTCCAATTGCCATTCCTCTTGAGATGGCCTTCTGGAAATGGCCGATGGCTCTAGCCGGGTTGGTGTGACAGGGTTACCCTAGCATTCCCTCGATTTAATTGCAACGGTCCGTCATTGAGTGGGCGCGTCTCAGTTTTTGGGAGAGTCCCCCTCAGCCTCCGCGTTTGAATTTTTATAAACCTCCACAAACCAATTGCTCCACTCTTCCTCCCCATCAATCTCCATGGGTGGCGGGGGCCGGGGAGGGGTGACGCTGAGCTTTCGGGAAATGAGAAGGTTTATTTATCGCGCTGGCTGTTTGCGATTTCCCCTCTCCTTAATCCTCTCCCCGCGCTCCGCTGGCGGGGCGAGGAAACCAGAGGCGCAGGGCTGTTGCGTGCGCTTGAAATGGCGATGGCCTTCGACTTTCGAAATAGTTTAAAACCCTATTGAACCCACCGCTTTTTTCTCCCACTCCATCAATCCCATTGATGGGGAGGGCCGGGGAGGGGTGGCACCGAGCTTTCGGAAAATGAGATGGTATGTTTATCGCATTGGCTGTTTGCGATTTCCCCTCTCCTTAATCCTCTCCCTGCGCTCCGCTGGCGGGGCGAGGAAACCAGAGGCGCAGGGCTGATGTGTGCGCTTGAAATGGCGGTGGCCTTCGACCTTCGAAATGGTTTAAAACCCTATTGAACCCACCGCCTCTT
>JAKAFL010000004.1 GCA_021817945.1 bacterium
AAACTCGACGTCATCAAACTCTTCGCCACCACCCCGGATTGGGCTATGTAGCCAGACAAAATCCCCAATACCCACTATTTATTGGGGATTTTGCAAATACGGGGGGAAGTTAGGTTAACTCCACTGCTGCGCGAAATATCAGCAAGGCCATCAGGGGGACGTAATCTGTTCAATTTTTCCATCCTGCATCAACGCATAGAGTTCCCCACGCGCATCCTCCGCAAAACTGTCAATATTGTCAGATTGTGCCAGCAACTGGCCCTGGTCCGTCACCCTCCCCGAACTGCGGTTGAACCGGAACCCCCAAATGGTGCCCAAATTATAGTCCCCATAGATGTAAATGCCATCCAAGGCCGGAAAATCACCCCCGCGATAAACGTAACCTCCTATTACACACAAACCAATGCTGTGATCAGGAAACATGGATTGCGGCAAAAGGGCCGGGTTGTGGGGATATTCCATGACTGGCTCAATGTACTGGGCTCCCACGGGCCCCGGCTTGAAATAATGTGCTCCCTCGCGCACGCTCCAGCCATAATTGCCTCCTTTGGTGATTAAATCAATTTCCTCCCACAAATCCTGGCCCACGTCTCCCACCCAAAGATCACCCGTTTTCCGGTCAAAGCTGTATCGCCAAGGGTTTCTCAGGCCATAGGCATAAATCTCCCGTCGCACTCCCAACCCACCGCGGTCTGGCTCGTTGGCAAATGGATTGTCCTGCGGAATTCCATATTCAAGGCGTTTTTCCCGAAATCCAGACCCCTCAGTGGCGCGGCTGTTGACATCCAAACGCAATAGTTTGGCCAGCAACGTGCAAGTATTTTGGCCGCTCCCAAAAGGATCACCTCCGGCTCCTCCATCCCCCAAACCCAGGTAGAGATACCCGTCCGGCCCAAATAAAAGTTCTCCGCCCTTATGGTTTGGAAAGGGTTGAGGCACCTGCAGCAGGATTCTTTCTGTGCCCAAATCGGCTTGGTCAGGGTTGCTGTCGGAAACCTTCATCTCACTGACCACACTGCGATACGGAAAATTCAGCGGTTGCGAAGCGTGTGCCTTGTTGTTTTCCTGGTTGTAATAGATGTAAAACAAGTGGTTGGTGGCAAAGCCTGGATGAAAAGCGAGGCTCAACAGACCGTCCTCATTTGAAAAATTGGGATGCCGATCCTCAATGTTCAAAAAAACGCGGGCGTCACTCCCGTCCGAACTGCGGTTTACGATCAGTATCAAACCTTTTTGATAAACCACAAAAAACCGCCCGGAACCATCCGGTGCCTCAATCATCCAAACCGGGCGCCCCTCTGTAAGCTTTGGAAAAACCGGACGCAACGAAATGGAAGGCATCGGTTGGCCTTGCAAATTGGCAGAAATCGAAACCCAGAAAAGGACCGCCACCAGCACCATGTGGGAAAAATGTTTCATTAAGCCAGTATAGGGGCAAAAGACTTCAAGATGGAAATCTAATTCCCAAAAAACTGCCATGAACTATCCAATCTCATAAGCCTATGAAACCCATTATTCCAACCATGACTCCATCCAAAAGCCGCACCTTCGCATTCCAATTTTCCCACAAGCTGGCAGTGACCTCTTGGGGTGCCTCAAGCGCCTGTCCTGCATTGAGTCACTAGGATGGTCCGGAGTGGCATCACCCGGTTTCAGGCTTTTGCCGGACACTCCGGATCTTCATGCCTTTAATCTCAAGGCACAACCAATTGGATGTATCATAAAATGTTATTGTTTAGATATTTATTAATTTTTTAAACAGGTATCGCAACCACCGGCTTTTTCGCAAAAGACAAAGTGACCCCGCCAATTTATGTTGCCATTTTGCCTTCATCCCAATCCTTCAATGGCATGCGAGGTGCTTTTTTTCAGCAAAAATGAAGCCTGCTTTTTCTATGGGGTTGGGTGCTGCAAGCGCAGCGTGGATTTTTGCCGTTTTGGCGGGGACCACCCTTTTACTGCAACACGACTACGCAGAATGTCCCGTGGGTCCAATTTCAGGCCAATGGCCCAAGGTGCAAGAAGTGGGGTTAGACCCCCAAAAAGACACCTTGCTGATGTTTGTGCATCCGCGTTGTCCTTGCACCCGTGCCAGCATAAATGAATTAAATCGCATCATGGCCCGAGGAAAAGGCGACTTGGTGGCGCACGCCTTGTTTGTGCTTCCCCATAATCTGCCTGAAAGCTGGGCAGAAACGGGGAAATGGTTTACCGCCAGGTCCATTCCAGGGGTAACCGTTCAAACAGATTTGGACGGAAAGCTGGCGTCTGCCTTCGGAGCCAAAACCAGCGGGTATGTGTTGCTCTACAATTCCCGGGGTCAATTGCTTTTTCAAGGTGGCATAACCAGCACCCGTGGCCATGAGGGCGATAACCTTGGGGAAGATGCCATACTGGCTTATGCCACAGGCAGGAATCCGGGGATTCACCGCACGCCAGTCTATGGCTGCCTCCTGCCTTCTCAAACCGAATTTTCCGCTTCCGAATGAATGCCATTGCCAAGCCTTCCCAGATTGTTCTGATTGACATTGATCAACGCATTCGCGAACTTTTTCAAGAGCTTCATCAAAACATCATTTGCCACACGGACCGCCTGTTTTCATGGCTGATGATATTCCAATGGTTTTTTGCCGTGGCCGTGGCGCTTTGGCTTTCTCCCTTGGCCTGGTTCGGTTTGGCCAGCCAGATTCATCCTCATGTCTGGGCCGCACTGTTTCTGGGAGCCATCATCACTTTATTTCCCGTTTACCTGGCCAGAACCCGGCCCGGACTGGCGCTGACCAGACACGTGGTGGCGGTGGGACAAATCCTCATGTCTGCCTTGTTGATCCACCTCACGGGCGGGCGCATTGAAACCCACTTCCACATCTTCGGATCGCTGGCCATATTGGCGTTTTACCGGGACAGCCGCGTTTTGCTTTCGGCCACCCTGGTTGTGGTGGCGGACCATTTCATCCGCGGCATTTTATGGCCTTTGTCCATTTTTGGCGTTTACTACGCCCCAATTTGGAGGCCGATGGAACATGCCGGTTGGGTGGCTTTTGAAGTGGTCTTCCTGATCATCGCCATCCGATCCAGTATCAAGGAAATGTACCTTGTGGCTGAGCGCCAGGCCAGGCTGGAGGCGTTGAATGAAAACATAGAGCAAACCGTGCGGGAGCGCACGGCGGAGTTAACCCGCGAAAACCTGGAACGCAGGGAATCGCAGGCTCTCTATTTGTCCCTAGTGGAACAATTGCCCGCAGGCATTTTCAGGCAGGATCCATCCGGGGCCTTTGTTTTTGTGAACAGTTGGTTTTGCAATTTGCGCGGCAAAAGACCCGTGGAGTTCATCGGCAAATCCCCGGAAGAACTGGCCAGTGCCTCCAACAACCCCAATGAGGCGGAATGGTTTCGTTTGAGCGAAAAAAACCACCGCCAAATCATGCAAACGGGCGAAACTTTGCAGGCCAACGAGGATTTTCCGGACACGGACGGAATCCTGCGCCATTTCCAGGTGATTCGCACCCCTGTTTTTAGTGCAGAGGGAAAACCGGCGGGAAGCCAGGGCATCCTTTTTGACATCACGGATCGAAAACGCGCCGAGTCCGCGCTGGCTTACGAGCAATACCTTCTAAAATCACTCCTCGACAATTCGGCTGATAAAATTTATTTCAAGGACAGGAACTCAAAATTCATCCGTTGCAGCGAGAGCATGGCCTCAAACTTTGGCGTGGAAGCCGCGGAGGATTTGGTTGGCAAGGCAGACTTGGATTTCTTCTCCAATGAACATGCCTCCGAAGCCCTGGAGAACGAGCAATCCATCATCCGAACCGGCAAACCGATCGTGGGCAAAGTGGAAAAGGAGACCTGGCCGGACGGAAGAATCACCTGGGCCATCACCACCAAAATGCCCTTGAAAAATAAGGAGGGTGCCATTGTGGGAACCTTTGGGGTGTCCAAGGACATCACCGCAATTAAAAACACCGAGGCAGAGTTGGAAAAGACCCATCGCGAACTCGTTGACGCCTCGCGCCAGGCCGGCATGGCTGAAGTGGCCACGAGCGTGCTCCACAATGTTGGAAACGTGTTGAACAGCGTGAATGTTTCAGCCTCGCTCATCTCCGAAAAAATCACCAAATCCAGGGTCGCCAACATAACCAAGCTGGCTGAATTACTTGGCGACCAGAAGCATGACCTTGGCGGATTCTTCACCAACGACCCGAGAGGCAGGCAAATGCCGGAATATCTGAGCAAACTGGCGGAACATTTGACCGCAGAGCAGCAGAGTCTCAAGGATGAAAGCGCTTCCCTGTTGAAAAACATCATTCACATCAAGGAGGTCGTGGCCATGCAACAGGGATACGCCAAGCCATCGGGGATGATGGAACCTTTGAATCCCTCCGACCTGCTCGAAGATGCGCTCCGCCTGAACATTGGATCCGTGGAACGCCATCATATAAGACTCGTGCGTGATTACGCGAAGGTTCCCAGCATTTTGACAGACAAGCACAAGGTGTTGCAAATCCTCGTAAACCTAATCCGCAACTCAAAGCATGCATGCGATGAATCAGGCCACCAGGAGAAGGAAATCACCCTTCGCGTTTGCAATGGCGACGGACGGGTTAAATTTTCCATCAGTGACAACGGCGTTGGCATCGCCCCTGAGAATTTGACGCGCATTTTCAACCACGGATTCACCACCCGAAAGGATGGCCATGGATTCGGGCTTCACAGCGGAGCGCTGGCTGCGAGAGAACTGGGCGGCACACTGACTGTGGCCAGCGAGGGATGCGGATTGGGAGCCACCTTCACCCTGGATCTCCCGGCGGATAAAAAAGAGGTAGAACATGAAGATTGAACCAAATCAAAACCATCGGATACTCATCATTGATGACAATCAGGCCATCCACGAGGATTTCAAAAAAATCCTGGGCGCAAAGCCGTCCAACCACGGTCTGGATGAGGCGGACGCCGCGATGTTTGGGGAAAAAGAGTCCCGGCCTGATTTACCGCATTTTGAAATTGATTGCGCCTCCCAGGGTAAGGAGGGGCTGGCATTGATAGAAAAAAGCCTTCTGGAGGGGCGCCCCTACGCAATGGCCTTTGTGGATGTGCGCATGCCGCCAGGCTGGGACGGGGTGGAAACCACGGCCCAAATCTGGCAGCGCCACCCTGACCTGCAAGTGGTCCTGTGCACGGCCTATTCCGATTATTCCTTCGAGGATCTCCTCAACAAACTTGGTTTTTCTGACCGGCTGCTGATACTCAAAAAGCCCTTTGACAATGTCGAGGTGCTGCAACTGGCCATTTCACTCACGGAAAAATGGCGGCTTTACCACCAGGCAAAGCTCCAATTGGACGATCTCGAAAGCATGGTGCGCCGCCGAACCCTCGAACTTGAAAAAACCAACACCGACCTGGCCACCGCCAACGAACTCCTGAAAATTGCCACTCAAAAGGCCCAGGAGATGGCGGAGAAAGCCCTTGTAGCCAGCGAGGCGAAAAGCCAGTTCCTGGCGAACATGAGCCATGAAATCCGCACACCCATGAACGGGGTGATCGGCATGGTAAACCTTTTGCTGGACACAAGCCTGAGCCGTGAGCAGCGGGATTTTGCCCTGACCGTGCAATACAGCGCCGAATCACTTCTGGTGATCATCAATGACATCCTGGATTTTTCCAAAATCGAAGCAGGCAAAATGACCTTTGAAAAAGTGGATTTCGACCTTGAAGAAACCGCTCGAGCCGCCGTGGAGCTTCTCCAACCGCGTGCGCGTGAAAAAAACCTGCTCCTGGAATTTTCGCTGGCGCCGGAGCTGGTTAGAAAAGTTTCAGGCGATCCTGCCAGACTCCGCCAGATTCTCCTCAACCTTTTGGGCAACGCCATCAAGTTCACCCAGCAAGGAAAAGTCCAGCTCGAGATCAAGGCTCTGGAGGAAACTGACCGGGAAATTCAGGTGCATTTTTCGATCACCGACACCGGCATGGGCATGGCTCCAGAAACGCTGCAAAAGCTTTTTCAACCCTTCACCCAGGCGGACACTTCCACAAGCCGCAAATTTGGCGGCACCGGATTGGGGTTGGCAATTTGCCGCAAGCTTGCCGAGCTTATGGGCGGGGAGTTGGGCGTGCGCAGCGTCCTGGGATCAGGATCCACTTTCTGGTTCACCATGCGCTTTGCCAAATCATTGTCCCCCAACACATCTGCCCCGGCACAATCCATCCCCCAGGCCGATTCCAACGCAAATCTGGATGCATTGATTGGAACCGAGGTTTTGCTGGCTGAAGATAACCGCGTGAATCAACTCGTCGGCCTCCGCCAGCTCAAGAAGCTGGGATGCGAGGTGGAACTGGCCGAAAATGGGGCCGAGGCGATTAATTTGTGGGATCAGCGAAAATTCACCGTCATTCTTATGGATTGCCAGATGCCAGGCATGGATGGCTACGCCGCCGCCCAAAAAATCCGGGAAATGGAGCGGGAACAAAACCTGCAGCCCACTTACATTATTGCCATGACAGCTTGTGCCATGAAAGGCGACCGTGAACTTTGCCTGGCGGCAGGCATGGACGATTACATTTCAAAACCAGTCAGGGACATACAACTCAAGGAGGCCCTTACCAGGGCCATGAATGCCAACCGAATGCCGCACCGAATGACAAACGGCCAATCCACCGAACGTTGCTCTGAACCCCTGGCCACTTGACCTGTTTTATCCGGGGAATTCCATCGCAAGCCAAAAGGAAACTGCCATCAAGAGGCCGAATTGCTAATGGCAAAAGCGGTGCCATCCGCAATGATTGGGCCACGCATCCCTGAATGTTGAAGGGGGATTCCAACGTTCATTGCGCTTGTCCAAGCTCAATTATTTCCAAATCGCACAGGTGTGAGTTGGAACGGCATGCAATGCGTCATGATCGCCATCACCACCTATCTCAGCAGCCCGCCAGCGCAGAATGGAATGAGCTAAATAGCCTGCCTGTTATGGACTTGCAAAACGGCCGCAACGAAAATGGAACCAAAAAACAGGTTGCGCAACAAGCGGGGCATTCACGAGCCAGGCTGGGCGCTTGGGAGCGGGGGAGCATGAATGTAGCGGTTGGCCCATGCCAGAAAATAAGACCAATTGGGTCCATCAGTGTGGCCGCCGTCGTGCTGCCGCCATGCCAGGTCGCCATCCAGCAAGCCGGTGTTTAAGGGGGGCATGGGAGCAGTAAGGTAATCGTCGCCCACGCCAAGATCCTTCCTGCCCAACAAGCGGTAAACCGGACCGGCAGCCACCGCTGCCATGAAACTTCCATGCTGGTCCAACCACGGGCCCTCTGAACCGGGCTTGCCTCCCGAAGCCCCATAACTGATAAAAACTGGGCGGGGTGCACAGAGTGCGATCAATTCATGGGCATCCACGGGAAGATCTCCAGGTGTCAAAGGACCGCCATATTTGAGAAACGCGCCTGCCATCCAATGATATTCCCCGGTACCCGTCAGGTTTTCCACTAATTCACCCCAATTACGGCGGGACAGCTTGACGCCGCCCTCACCGGAGGATCCGATCAGGGCAATGGCAAAACGCTGGTCAAAAGCCATGGTGACCAGCGCCGCCTTGCCGAACCTGGAGAGCCCTTCAATGCCTATCTGCCGCGCATCCACACGTGGATCAGCGCTTAAAAAATCAAGCACCCTGCTGGCTCCCCAAGCCCAAGCCCGCAACGCCCCCCAATCCCCAGGTTTGCGGGGTTGCCCATGGTTGCAAAGGCCGATGATTCCGCGAGTCAGGCCGGAACCATCATCCTCCTGATAAACGGTCGGGAATAATTCCGCGCAGCCCCAGCCATTGGAAAGAACCAATTGCTGCCAATTCACCCCGCCGTCGAAATTGCCCCAATGCCGGCCATGCACCTTTTCCGCCGGGTTGCCCATACCCCATTGAAATGAAGGCTGGCCAAATGCGAAATGAATGATGACAGGCACCCGCCCAATGGTCCGAGCTGGAAGGGTCAATGTCATGGGCAAATCCACCTGGATGCTTGGACATGAGGCATGGTCCACACGCCCCACACAATTCTCCACCAGCACCGGCAAAGCTCCCTCATGGGATTTTACCGAGGATAACACCTGCCAACGCACCGGTGGAACCCGCGACGGCACGCTCCCGTACATTTCACTTTCAAAGGCCCGGACAATTTCCGGTCGGCGCAGTTTCCACCACATCGCCGCAGAGGTGACTGGCTTGCCATTGTTCAAAGTCAGAGGATCAGGAAGCACCGGGTATGGATTCGCCTTGGCCTCGTCCGTATTTTCATAATAGGGGGAATTGGTATGAAAACCATCTGCGCCCCTCCTGAGCGACTTGATTCCCAACTGATCCATCATGTTTTGGTGGTCTTGGGCAGCGGACCAATGGAGGGGCGTGGCTTGATTTATGGAAGCTGCGGAGCCCTCGGCACAACCATGGTCTGCCCGCATAAAAGCGATCCAAAAGAACAAGGGAACAGCCGGACATAGATATGCAAAGAAAGAAAAGGCAAATTGAAACCGTGGTGGTGGTGGCAAAACCTGATTGGAAATCATGCCTGACGGTAGCAAACGCACCACACTCGTCAAAGGAGTTTGAATGGGCCAAGAAGGTTTGGATCCCCCTCTCTCCGCCACTTTTTATTGGGAAATCAGAAAATGACTCCCGAAATTCAATCCCTTCCTGTCCCGATCTGACACGAATTGTCACGGCTTGGGCAAAACTTCCAGCCCCACTCAAGGCGGCAGTTCTCGCCATAATCAATTAAGCGGAGGGCCAGCCATGAACTTAAATCCGGCTGCGGTGCTGAATCCCGTGTTCAACTTTCTGGACGCCCTGATCTCAAATTACGGCGTCTATCTTTACCTGATGTTTGTCTGGCTGTCCTTGGCGGTGATTGCCTGGGTGTTGGGCGGTGGTTTGCGGCGAAGACTGTCACAGGAAAACTCCGCCATGATCATTCCCGGCATCATCTTTACAACTCGACCTGCGAATCAATCACCACCGGCAATCATCATCACCGATGTTGATCCGGCATAAAATGACGATAACGAAATATTGAACGAACCATGATCGCATTTTATTCCCGGCAATCAGACTGGGCCTGGCGCGCTCGCAAAAATGAAAACGCTGGCACGGAAATTTCGCGGCCCAAATCGCGTTGTCAATTTGCACAGTTACATTCACGAAGTGCGAAAAGTTTGATGAAATAATTTTTACGTCACGGTGCGGTCACTTGTCACTGTTTTGTATTTTTAGACAGGGGCACGCCTTACCCCTTAGTAAGGCTAAGAGCCTGTCTGAAAAATCATGCCTGACCTGATTTCAAGCGAGTCTGCGGAGTTGGATGCGGATCATGGCGATGCAGATCCAGGCCTCGGCACTGGCGGTGGTTGTTTCGTAATCGCGCACCAGCCGGCGGTGGTGCATCAGCCAGCCGAAGGTGCGTTCCACGATCCAACGGCGCGGCAAAACGTGGAAGCCCTGGTTCGTGTCCGAGCGTTTGACCACTTCGACCGCCAGCTTGGGACGAAGGCCTTTGACCCATTGGGCAAAGGCTTCACCGGTGTAGCCGCCGTCCACCCACAGGACGCGCAACCAAGTGAGCCAGCCGAGCACCTGCGCCAGGAGCAGTTGCGCCCCGGCGCGTTCGGTGACGTTGGCCGGGGTGACGGCCACGCCCAGCACCAGCCCCAAGGTGTCCACGAGCAGATGGCGCTTGCGGCCTTTGATTTTCTTGGCGGCATCGTAGCCGACCACGCCGCGGTGTCCGGCGGACTTGACGCTTTGACTGTCGAGGATGGCCGCCGTGGGGCGGCTTCGTTTGCCGCTGGTTCGCCGCACCAAGACCCGCAGCGCGTCGCGGAGCACAGCCCAATGGTGGCTGGTGATCCAATGGCGGAAAATATGATAGACGGTTTTCCACTTGGGAAAGTTGGCGGGCAGATAGCGCCACGGATAGCCGCACTTGGCGAGGTAGAGGATGGCGTCGAGGATGCGGCGGCGGTTTTTGGGCGGGCGACCGCGTTGGGCTGGTTTGGGGAGCAGCGGCTGGAGGTAAGCCCATTGGGCGTCGGTGAGGTCGTCGTCGAATTTGGCGATTTTCATCACCTGAATTCCGCTGCCGCGAAAGTGAGTCCCAAAAATCCCCAGTCAAATCAAGGACTTTATGCAATTATTTTCCATCACACGCCCCCAAAACGATTTTTCAGACAGGCTCTAAGGTTTTTTGTCTCGCCAATAGCTCACCGATATTTCCGCGGAGTCCCGCGAGACGGTCACGCGATAGCCGCAAACCATCTGATAAGACATCCCGCGGAATATCTCCCGTCATAGCCACGCAGCTTCCCGACAATAGCCGGACAGTGGCGACGGCAATGTCGCCAGGCGTCCGGCAAGATGACTTGCAAGACAACTTGCCCTGCGCCGGACATGGATACGCAATGCCTACGCCGGGAATTTGCGAGACAACTCACGGGACGTTCGTGCAACAACCGGGCCGCAGCCACGCAACGGTTAAAACAACATCTCACGAGTGACTTGCCGAAATTCTCGTCATTGGCTTTTAACCACGACATCCAAAGATTATGAACACATCAACCACAGCGCAATCAACGCCCGATCTCGAATCACTGCACTAGGCGGTGCAGGAGTTCCGGCCTAATCCGCATCACGTCCCGTTCGGCAATCTCAAGCCATTCCATGACTCCATCGCTACGTTACGCAACAAGCAGGCATCTTATTCGGTGATTGCGGAACTACTGCAACAAAACGGCATCAAAACCAGCCGGGCGCGAGTCGCCGAATACGGCCGCATCGCCTTGGACGGCGGGAAATCGCGCAAGCGACGCAAACGTGCAAAAATCGCGCCAGCCCTGGCCGCAAAACCCACGCCGTCGGCCACGCCAGTGCCGACTGTTACGTCGGCAGACAGTGTCACGCCGCCACCAAAGGAACATTCTCCATCCTGTTCACGCGGACCGCGCATCGCCAACGTAAAAATGATGACTCCAAACGAACGGGAAGAATTCGAGGCCAGCCTGAAATCGAAACCGCCAGCGAGCTAACGCAGCCCGGAAAGCAATCCGGCGATGCGCCAGCATCGCCACGCTGCCCGGCGCGGCAGCCAGAGCGCCTAATAAGCAGGCAAGCAACGACCGCCAGCCACACGCAGCCACAAAGGTTCGGACGCCGCCCCGACAAGCCAGCAACGCCACCATAGTAGCAAGCTTTTTGGTTGGCAACATGGTTGGCGCCGGGTTCGCAACAACGCGGTAATGATGTGAGGCAACACGGCGATGCCATTTTGCCCCCGCGCATCAAGCCGACCTTGAGATTCCTTGCACCGCCATTCTAACTTCTTGACCTCGCCCTCCAGCCGATCGAATTCGCTCGCAAAAAATGAAGCTTCCACCTTGGCTTGGTCACGTTCAGCCGCGACTTTTGAATGTTCTTCCAAGAAATCATTTAATTGCTTTTGCTGTTCCGGGCTTGCAGCCTCCAGCTTCAATATTTTGCTCCGACTAACCAAACCATAAATGTCGTCAATCGTTTCAACGGCACCTTTTTCAAGCAACGAATGGCTCCGCAAAAGGCCGTTGATGATTCCCTCTCGCTCTTGGGCGTAAGGACACTACGAAATCTGCTCAAACAGAAGCACTCGCCGTTTCGTTCCTCCTTGCCGATGCTCACGTCACAAATTGCGGCTGGTTAGGAATTCACGAAGCATACCTGCAAGCCTTGAGCTTTAGGGTGGATAGCCCTTAATTGTTTTGGAGAACGACGAGCGAAACCAACTGCGAAGATTCGTTCCGATTGAGGTAATGAAAGTTTTGTGGAGGCCGGAATCCTCCTTTGTTACGGCGCAAGGTTTTTAGACCGACCGGAGCAGGTAGCTGCCAGGCACGCTTGATAACCAACGCGTGAGCTTGTTTCTTGTCCTTAAAATAGGCGAGGAATTCCGCACGAGTGACCCCAGACTTCTTACCAACTTTTCTCCACAACGCCAAGGGTGAGGCCGTGAGAATTTTCCCGACTTCAAAACTGCCACGCAATTCCATCGCGGGGGACGAAACATAGACCAGTGCCAAATCACCGGCAGTCACCTTCGGACAGACCCGGCGCAACTCTACCGTCTTGCTGCCAGCAAATATCATTTCAGCAAAGCGGGGGCGAATTGAAATTAGAAAAGCGTGATTGGTTTTCATGTCAGGCGAGAGCGTAACCTTTTGTGTAGATGGATGCGAACTGTGAATCAGAAATTTTGCGCGGCGACATGAATGGTGCACGAATGCCCAGCCCTTCGAGCGTGTCCATATCGACTGGCTTCTGGAATCGCTCAGTCATCCGGAAGCGAAACGCCACAATGTCTTTGGAAATAATTTTACCAGCAGCTTCATAAATGTCCGGCCATTCATAAACACCGAGCCGCTGGAATCGGCGGAATAGTTCTTTTGGTTTTCCGACGACAACTTCTTCCAATTGAGAACACGCTTTGATGGTCATCGAGCCGTCGCCCGTATCCTTGCTGACATACCATAGAATTCTGCCGGGAACAGTCAGGTTGTTGTTCTCGGCACTTCGATAATAGACACCCTCCACGCCGAGATGGAGGTCTTCGCGTAAACCAAATAGCAGTTGTGAGCCAAGCTCGGCATCGAAAAAATGCTGCGCCCACTTCGGCTTAATCGAAACGATGAACGTCGGAACATCCGATTCAATTACTTTCGCAGGCCAGAGTTGGCGCTCAATCACAGCGCAAGCCGCCGAATTACGTAATTCGGCAGCAGCGTTTATCGCATTTAGAGCCGTGTGCTTGGCGAGTTCCAGGTTGGAATCGATTCTTAAATCCGTCACGACCTTCCGAATCAAATCCAAATTGCCCACAGATCGCAAGGTGATTTTAGCCCAAACGTTTCCGCACAATGCAAGGCCAAATTCATTCAAGATATTTTTGTCTATGTCGGCGAGCCTCGGCTCGGTCACGATGACAATGCTCCGTTTCTCATCTGCGGCCGCTGCCAAGCACGCGCGCAGAAAATTGCGAAGCATCGTGGCCGCCATCGGATGTTTGCTGTGTCGCAATACCGGTACGGTCAGAATTTGCGGCCGATGGCGATCCATCACGCCAAGAACAACGTGGGAATTTGCGTTGTCCGTTATCACCTGCACATCCATGACCCTCGGTTGACTGAGGCAATGAAGCACAACTTTTCTGAAATCACCATCGCGTTCTTCCGCTGCCTTGAAATCTACGACCGCAGCTTCAAGCGTTTCGGTTTTGAGTAACGCGCTTTTCAGTCGAGAGCCTTCTATCCTTGCCGGGCGGTAATCGCCTTCACGCTCGACCGAATCAAGGTGGTTGATAAGCTCGGCTGGATGTAAAACCATTAGACCATGGCTTCGATACAACGGCTCGCAACGCTCGACTAAAACTTTATCGCGTGTCACCAGAAACGGCGCGCCGCCAGCGATTGCATAGGCAACTTGTCGGAGATCTGCTTCGTCGCGCAATGTGACGGATTCAGGAAAGCGCGGGCGCAACTCGGTGCAAAGACTTTGAAACATCGTATCATCCGCAGACAGCTTCGTGTAGCCGGTGGCTGCCGCACGATTCTGTCGCCGTCGTTCTTCGTCTGCGCTTTTGGCAATTTCATTGAGGAGTTCCTTCGTAACAACCAACTCGATGCTCGCCTGAACCCAGTCAGCAAGCAACGCCTTGGAGTCCTCACTCTCGGGGGTTTCGCGGGTATGCAGGTCGTAAAATACATTCGCATCAATCACCACTCGCTGCCGGACGGGGTCAGGTTCAGCCATGCGCGAGAACAAATCATCGTGTCCGTGACTGAACCACCAGAATGTTAATTCCGCAACGTCTTTTCCGCGTCCGGTCTTGGCAGAAGCAGCTTCAAACCCCAACTTCGACCAAAGATGATCCGCCTCGTAATCACGCCGACAATACAGTCCAATGCCTTCGAGTGATTTTGTTTCTAGTTTGAGCTGATCAACTAACAGTCTCGCCACACCCTTTCCACGTGCTACATTGCTGACGCAAAGATGCACGATACTCGCTCGTCCACGCCCAATTCGGAAGAGAAGATAGCCAAGGCAACTGCCGTCAGATTCAAAGGCAACAATTATTCGACGAAGTTTTGCGTGTTCCTCAAATGCTCCCTTTGGAAAAAACCCCAACGTCTTTGCATTGAGCCGATGCAACAACATGACGCGTTCAAGGTGAGGCGTCGGAAAACCTAGGCGTTCAAGTGTGATTGGGTTACTCACTGTTGGCGTCAATTTAAGTTTCAGCGTTCCGGCAGCAAGACGAGCAGTTTGGCTTTCACCTGTTCCCCAGCCTGCTGCGGGTCATAAATAATCCCAGCCCGAAGTAATTGATCCATGTCCGAGCAAAATCCACGGTCGGCCAGGTGCCCGTCCAGCAGTTCAACAAATTCGGATCGTCCGGCAACGCTGCCTTCCAATTTTAGATAATGCTTAAATGATTCGATAATCCGGGCGGGAACAACCGCCGGTTTGGCCAGCGTCAACGCCCAATACAGGTCAAATAAATCCCGGCCGCGCCGGCGCTGAAACAACGCCCGCATTTTTGTTCCCAGCATTTCATGGATGTCATAGCCGCTGACCTGGGTGCTGACCGCCGCATCCCGAAACGGAAATTCAAACGGGATTTTAATCACGGAGAGATGCGGTGTTCGCTCGGTGACATTGGCTTCCACCACGATTTCCAAGTTCGTTCCCGGTTCCATCAGGGAGGGAATGGCGTAAGTCATCCGCAGCACCCGCGAAGGTTTAACGGTGTTGCGGATGGCCAGTTTGAGGTCGTCCCACACTGACTGTTTCGGAGTTCCCAGCACACCGCTCAATACACGATTGAGCGCCCGGCGAATATGACCCTCCGGGCGATCACCGACCACGACCAGATCAATGTCCTCGCTGTAACGTGCTGCCGGCGCGAGATGAACCTTGTGCAGCAACGTGCCGCCGCGCATCGCAATCTGGCCCTGTAAAAATGTATCCTCGAACAATGCAACCATTGTCTGGCACAACAATAAATCCTGCTCGACCTGACGCTGGCTCGGCCAGGGAACAGCCGTTTGATGGGCCAGGACATCCCGGCGGGTAAGTGAAATCATTGTTCTCCTGAATTGTTAAGAACCCGCCAACGCTCGATCACGGGCGCAGTTGTTTTGCCAGCCTTCGCCGGGACAAGGGGAACCAAAGCGAGTTGAGGCGGCAACCAGTCATGGATGATTCCGGCCAATTTTTCCTTACCAGCATTCTCGATGATATAACCCAGCCGTTGTGCGGTTGCCGGTTCGTTCTCAGCTTCCAGCATACGTTTAAGTTCGGGGCCACCCATCAGCGGCAGCAGCGGAGCGAGGGTTTCAACCGCACGCCCAATCCCCCCGATGCGCGACGCATACCGGACCAGATCAAACGCCGTTGCCTCGGGCGTGCTCACCCGGGTCGGGGCGAAAGCGTTCGCCAACGGTTTCGTCGGCGTCTGCTGAATCCCGCGTTTGACGAAAAAACGAACCCGCAGCCGTCCGACTTTAATCTCGCGCCGGGAACCGTCAGTCATCACCTGAGTCACTTGCAGTGCTTGCGGATTGGAACCGTAGGTGCCGGCCGCCGATTGCAGTGCCAGATAATAGGGATGCCCCAGCCAGCTAAAATAGTCGTCGAGCCACCATGTAACCGGGGGTGCTCCCATGGAGCGATACTCCGGGCTGACAATCAGAAAAAATTGCTGCAACCGTGAAACCCTGACAATCCGACTGCCCAGCCGACGCAACTGATTCTTTGCCGCCGTGACGGATAATCCCGTTTCCTTGATCAGATCAGCCAGAGGGAAGGCCACATGACCCGCCGCCAGCCGCGCGTCAATAAACCCAGCAGCAGCACCATTTTGCCGAATCTTTTTGGTATTCTCTTCCATTATTTCGTATGCGCATTGTAGCGTTATACGCTCCGATCTGCAAATGATTATTTCACTGGCTAAGTTGAAAAGCGAACTGCAAGACTTTTGGTTTGGGAGGCCGCCCAGATTTATGGTTGACAACTGTATCTTGTAAGATACATATGTATGAAATATGGGATTCATTGAGTTTCCATTCATCGAGGTGCCAAAAGATTTACATGAGATTGTCGGCGAGCCGACGCCCGACACGCGCGCTTACCGCCGGGAGGGGACGCACGCAGAATGCGGCCAGTGGATTGAAGACCTCGGTTTGTATTACAAGGGGGACGTTGGAATCTCGCCCGCCGGCGTCACCATGTTCGTGCCCGTCCAACGGGCAGCCGTCCACAAACGCATCAAGGAAGGCAAGCTGACCGCGTTCTTCTTTTACATCACCCACGTTGAAAGCACGTTCTTCGGCACCAAACGCAAAGTCAAAATGCGTCCATACATTCTGTTGTCCATGAGTGAATGCAAAGCGTGGGTGGCGGAAATGAAACGCCGGATGGGCTATGTGGATGAGCCGGATGAAAGCCTGATGGAACAGCGAAAAAAGCTCAAACCGGTGGCATCGGCAGATGACCCAAAAACGGCGAAGGAAGCCGAGGAAGCCCTTTACTTTGCAGACACCGACCAGAAGGACGAGGGGAGCCGGAAAGTCCGTTATGAGGAATCATTGAGCACGGAAAACCGGCAACAGGATATGTTTTTGCTGCTGGCCGAGGCGATGGCGGGAATGGCGTCTGACAAAACGAAGGCTGAATTTTATCAGAAGCGACTGGAACGGGGAATGGAATGGGACAAAAATGAAAAGCGATGGAAATGGAAGGACGAAGATGAACCCGGAAAATGAATTTAATGACCGGCTGATCCGCCTGCCCGAACTGGAACGGATTTTTGGTGTGTGCAAGCGGACGGTAAGACGGAAGGCAGAGAACGGTGAGTTACCACCATTACGACGGATTGGCCGCGGTGAGGATGCTGGAAAGCCAGGTCAAAGCGTATTTTCAAAGATTGAGCCAACTAAGTTGAGGAACATAAAATATGGAAGCGAGAAATTACAAACCCAAACGGCTGTGCAACGGCAAACGAACCATTGGTCGGTTATACCGCGCGCGAGTGAAACTCACCGGCGATAACAAGGTGCGCGACACTCCTCTCGGCGTCTCTGACAAGCAAGTCGCCCAACAAAAATTGAACAAGCTCATTCAGGAACTGGAACACGAATCGGCAGGTTTGATTCCGGCGAAATCAGAACGAGAGGCGGCGCAAAGTCCGCTGCTCAATTTGGTTTCGGTATATGTCAACGAACTGACCATCTTGGGGCGGTCGGCAGATCACCTGCGTCATGTAAGGACGCGATTACACCTGCTGTTCCGTGAATGTCGTTGGACACGGCTGGCGGACGTGACTCCAGCCTCGTTTCAATCGTGGCGCATGGGGCAGACCACCAAAGCGCCCAAGACCCTGAATGAATATCTGGCCATGCTTTCAACCTTCTGGACGTGGCTGCGCAAGCAAAGCCGCGTCTCGGTGAACCCCTTTGAACTGGTAGACCGGGCGGACACACGCGGCAAGGAACGGATTCAGCGGCGCGCGTTGTCGGATGTGGAATCCGCCCGGCTGCTACAAGTTGCGGGCAAGAATCAACTGGCCTATATGCTGCCCCTGTATGCGGGTCTGCGGCGGAACGAGGCAGTGACGCTACGTTGGGCCGATCTCGTGCTGGGCAAGTCCGGCGGATTGCTACGTCTCCATGCCGCCGTGAACAAGAACAGAAAAGAACAGTCGTTGCCGTTGCATCACGAACTGGCCACGGTATTGCAACAACAGAAGCCGGCAAACGGCAAGGCGGACGATCTGGTGCTAGTCAACGGTGTCCCCGATATGGACGAGGTTCGGACAGACTTGGAGAAGGCGGGCATTCCGTTTCTGGACGAACGTGGACGCCGAATTGATTATCACGCATTGCGGACGACATTCATCACGCGGCTCTCGACCATGAAGGTGCATCCGCGAGTGGCGATGGAACTGGCACGGCACAGCGGTATGCGTCTGACGATGAAAACCTACACGGACGCCGGGCAACTGCCGTTGCGCGAAGTGATGGACAATCTGCCGGGCTTTAGTTCTGACTCCCGAATAGACTCCCGAAATTTAGGCCCGACGGGTCAGACGGTGTCACAGCCTGTCACTGAAAGAAGGGAGTTGCAAACTGATAAAAGCATTGATAACAAAGGCGAAAGTCACGACTTGACTGCGACTGTACCGGTCTGTCACTCTGAACCAGAAAATGGTGGAGATGGGATTTGGATCCCCCAACAGAAAATGGGAAGGATGGAGGACGGTTCACGCCCAATTTGACCTCAAGGCTCTTGCATTTGCGGTTCAACCTCCCCTGCCCCACTCAAAACAGGAAGGTAAAAATTCCGAGGCGGGGAATGGCCTGCCCATAAGACCATGCGACCATGGACTGTGATGCTCTCCTGAACGGATAGCGGTCCCGCCTAAGAGCCAGAGTTGGCTTGATTGGCGCCAGAAACCGACTCAGGAGTTCTGGCGGGCGCAATTCGGTTGACCACATTCACCCCATTTACGGCGTCATAGGTCACATCCAGCTTTTCATCAGGCCGCAAGTCCGCCAACCGGCCATGCCCCTCCCCATCCATGTCAATCACACAGTGGTTGCCTAAAACAAATGATTTGCTCTCAAAAAAGGATCGAGCCTTGAATGAACGCTCGTCCAAGTCAATTGCCGTCAGGGCACCGCTGAACGTGGCGCTAGTTTGATTGATCAATTGAACAATGGGAATCCCTGGAGGCCTCTCGCAGGTGATGGAGACATGGTTGCCGGGCTGAAGATCAGACAACGCGCCTTCCTGACCGCCCAACAAAAGGATACGCGTGGCCCGGGTAAGTTGATACCGCCGGTCTGACCCAAAATCCGATGGTTGCAAGACCATGATGAAATTGGTGCGATCCACGGATTTGACCCAGCCTGAGACTTGAATCGGAATTTGGATGATTCGGCTGGCCACAAGCACACCATCGGCATCACGGTAAACCACCCGCACCATCTGGCCGGGCCGGAGTCCAGAGGCATCCTGCAGCACCGGATCCAGCAAAGCGTAGGCGCAATCGGACCCAATATGGAATTTTTTCTGGAACAGCCATGCATAGCGGACCTCAAGCAAGTGACCGGTGGAATCCACGGCTGATACCAAGCCGGTGCAGGTTTTGATATTGCCATCGGTGGAACCACTGGAAGAATCTGCAAAAACAGGAGATGCGATCCATAATGCCAGCGAGACGCAACTGAGAAGAATGCGAAGCGGGAACCGTGTGGTTGGAGTTTTGATTTTCATGATAAAATGACACTAAAATTTGGAGGTTCTCGGAGAAATGTTATTGCTGACGGCTATTCATGAGTATCACGTTCAGTTGGAGTCCTCATTGTGCTCCGGGGGAACGAAGGTGAAAGAACTGGGCCGTCCTGCCAGCCTGGCCAGTCTGGCTTGCCTCGGCTCCGCCAGCAAACGCGCGATTTCATCCAATAAGCGGCGGCAATCAAGGGGCTTTTCCAAAAGCGCCCCCACCCCCGCCGCACAGGCTGAGGCCATCTGATTGGGACGGGCGGTGATCACCATGACCGGCAGCAAGGGATATTTTTCAGACAGTTGCTCAAATGTTTCCCACCCATCCATTTCTGGCATGTTCAAATCCAGGAGAATAAGGTCAAAGGCATTTTGGGATATGGTTTCAAGGGCAAGTTCCCCGTTCGATACGGATTCCACCTCATATCCCTCATCCGCAAGCAGGCGCAAAAGGATTTGCCTTATGGCCGCATCATCGTCCACCAGCAATAATTTTGCGCGACTGCCATTCCCGGGCAATGGAGCCTGGCTATGGATACCTGATTTTTTTGTGCTCATGCGTGCTAGGTCGAGAATACGCGGTCGTTTAAAACCTGTCCCCTTAATGCATAGCGAATGCTGTGCCAGACAATCTATGGCTGGTCGAGGTGAATTTTGCGCGCTTTTAAGCCCTGCCCAGACTGGTCGGAATGTTTCCCTTGTGACATATTGGATCATTTATGTGCTGGCTTGATCATTTTCTTTGCAGTCCAACACCGGATACCATGGGATATTTCGGTGGATTCAGGTTGGCCAGACTTCTGCTCAACCGCTATTTTGGAATGGACCAGCAAACCTGCTCCATATACTGACTCAGCGCATTTTCACAATGAAACCAGGCATCCATCTCAGGCTGGCCATTTTTGTGGCCACCATTCTGCTGCTGGTAGGGCTTATTGGTTGGTCCGCCCACGACACGTGGAAACGCATCAATGGCTCGGAGGAAAACCTGGCCCGGTTTCAATGGCAGAGCTATCAGGTGGCCGATCATCTTCAACAAAAAATCCTGGGGCTTAACAATGAAATTTACCTCTATGCCGCCTTTCCACCTCACAGGGATGACTGGACCAATATCGTGACCACCTTCCAGGAATTCCAGTACTGGCTGGACCAGCAGGCCCCCATTCTCTCTTCCGAACAGGAAGCGCCACTGCTCAGACAAATCAACGCCGCCTACCAGGATTACATCAACTCGGCCATGGCCATCCACGCCAGGGTTTATGGAACACGCAGGACCATCGCGCGTGTGGAGGAGTTGGCGGATTTTGAAACGCGCTCGCAAAAAATGCTGGATTTGGGATTCCAATTGGCCAAAGCCCAGCAGGATGCGGTCGAATACGTCCGTAGAAAAAGCCTCAGGACCCTTTATTTTCTGCGCCTCACCCTATTGGGGGCATTGGGCCTGCTGGTCCTCACCGGGGTGTCCCTGGCTGCTCTCGTCTACCGTGGAATGATAGCGCCCCTGAAAATTCAATTGGTGGAAAGCCGGAACATCGCTGAACGGCAGGAAAAGCTGGCTTCCCTGGGCATGCTGGCCGCAGGTGTGGCGCATGAAATCCGCAATCCACTCACAGCCATTAAAACATGGCTGTTTTTGCACCAGAAATACCTTGCGCCAAATTCCCCGGAATTTTCAGACGCCCAGCTCATTGAAGGGGAAATCAACCGCCTTGAGCGAATTGTGAAAGATTTCCTTCAATTCGCTCGCCCGCCTGAACCCCAATTCGCCATCCTCCCTGCCAGGCAACCCCTCGAGGAAATTCAAATCTTTTTGAAACCTGAATTTGAAAAATCCGGCATCCAAATAGATTTGCATTCCACGCCAGCCGCCCAGGTCCGAATAGATCTCCAGCAAATCAAGCAAGTCCTCATGAATCTGGTGCGGAACGCGGCAGAAAGCATAGGCCGAAACGGTACCATCACCCTGGGTATGCGTTTGGATGAAAAACGAATCCGGGACCGGATCGTGCGCGTGGTGATTTTGGAAGTGTCCGATACCGGGCGCGGACTCTCGCCCGAGGCGGAAAAAAGGTTGTTTGACCCATTTTTTACAACCAAAGACCATGGCACCGGCCTGGGTCTGCCCATTGCGGCGCGCATTGTGGAAAAACATGATGGAGCGCTTCAATATCAAAATTTACCCGGACAAGGAGCCACGTTTGGTATTATTCTGCCTCAAATTCTGACATGATTTCATCCCCTAAAATTTTGCTGGTGGAAGATGATGCCGCCATAGTCGCCACATTGAAACGCGTGCTTGCCAGTGAAGATTATGTGGTGGCCGTGGAAACACGGGGTGACACCGGGCTGCAAAGAGCCCGCGAGGAGGCATTCGACGCGGTGATCACAGACCTCAAGCTGCCAGGGTTGAGCGGGTTGGAGCTGGTTCGTGAACTTCACGCAGCCAGACCCCGCCTGCCCATACTGATGATCACAGCACACGGCACCACCGAAACCGCCATCGAGGCCACCCATTCAGGTGCTTTTGATTATTTGTTAAAACCCTTTGAAATCCCGGAATTGCTGAGCATCCTGGACCTGGCAGTCAGCGCAGGCAGACTGATGACCGAACCCGTCCACATTGGGGCCACAGGGGCCGCCCGGGACGCCATCGTGGGACGCAGCCGCGCGATGCAGGCGGTTTACAAGGAAATTGGACGTGTGGCGGACAAACCGGTCACCGTGCTAATCCGTGGGGAAACCGGGACCGGCAAGGAATTGGTGGCAAGGGCCATTTACCAATACAGCAGCCGCAGTAAGGCGCCCTTCGTGGCCATCAACTGCGCCGCCATACCGGAAACCCTGCTTGAAAGCGAATTGTTTGGCCACGAAAAAGGCTCCTTCACCGGCGCGCAATCAAGACGGATCGGGCGCTTTGAACAGGCCATGGGAGGAACCATTTTCCTGGATGAAATTGGGGACATGACCCCTGGCACACAAGTGAAGCTCATCCGCTTGTTGCAAGAAAAAACCCTGCAACGTGTGGGCGGCCAGGACACCATCCCCCTGGATGTGCGCGTGATAGCCGCCACCCATCGTGACCTGGAGGCTGCAATCATGAAAAACCAGTTTCGCGAGGATCTTTTCTACAGGCTTTCCGTGGTGGTGATCCGCCTGCCGCCATTAAGGGAGCGCGTGGAGGACATACCAGACTTGGTTCACTTCTTCCTTCAAAAATACGGGGTTCAATTCAATATTGGGCACCACGCCATTCAGGAGGACGCCCTGGAATTGCTCAAGACCCAGGCATGGCCAGGCAACGTGCGCGAGTTGGAAAATGTCACCCGTAAAATGCTTCTGCTGGCCCAGGGCTACACCATCAACCCCGAACACGTGCGAAAGGCGCTTAGCGACATCCTGTCCCAGGCTCCCAACACATCCAAATCCCTGGACCAATTCACCCATGAACTCCTGGCCGCTGCCAAGCGCGGCGAATTGTCCGATGCCCATGCCCGCTTCCTGGATTTCACCGAGCGTGTGCTCTTCAATCGGGCCATCCAAATGGCGGGCGACAATCAAAGCAAGGCCGCGCGATGGCTGGGAATCTCGCGGCTTACCTTGCGGGAAAAACTCAACCATTTCGGTTGGCAACCCGGCCAAATGAATTCAGGAAAGGTTTCCGAAGAAGAGACCGGCGAGACTGGTGGTGGGCCCGCTCGGACTTGAACCGAGAACCAAAGGATTATGAGTCCTCTGCTCTAACCATTGAGCTACAGGCCCACACATCAAGCGTGGCGCGCGGGAGGATTATCCTCATGATTCACCCGATTGGGCAAGCGGATTCGGCCATTGGCCGATGATCCCTTCAAAATCAAACCCTCTTTCTCACGGTCAATTCGTGGATAGGACTGCCCCCTGAAAATCCCATGCCCCCATTCCTGGTTTTGTTTCCACTCCAAGCATGCCTGCCTGCAAACACCTTGGCACGCACATCCACTAAAATGGGAAGTTCATGAAAGCTTCTCCAAGCTGGCGATGCCAACACGAGCGTGGTTAAATGGTACGCATATTCAAATCGTTGCAGCGCCTTTTTGACAATCCCAACTGGTTTAATGATTCAAATGGGAGCCAACGGACAGGCTGGCAAGCCACCATTACGATGTAAAATGGAGCGTCCTTGATTGAAAATATTTTGAAATTATGAAAATGGCTCGCCCTCGATCCTTGGTTCATTTTCTGGCCTTGTTGGCCATGGTCGCCAACGCCCAATCCAACCACCATGATGCCCCAGGCCGCATTTATCGTGACAGCGTGGCCCCACACTGGTTTGCCTGCCCCGATGGCACGACAAATCAATTTTGGTACCGCATTGACCTTCCTGACAACGGACGCGAATTCATCCTGGTGGATGCAGCCAGGGGAACACGCGAAGCCGCTTTTGATCACAGGCGCGTGGCGGAGGCTCTTTCCAAACAGACCGGGGGCAAAATGGACTCCAGGCATTTGCCCTTTGATGCCATTCAAATTTCCAGCGATGACCGGACCATTTCTTTGCTGGGCCTTGATGGAAATTGGAAACTGGAATTGCCTTCTTATCATCTGGAATCTGAACTCACTGATGAGTCCGCAGGCAGCCAACTGCCCATCCTGGGGACGATTCATCCGACCCGATTCAATGGCCCGCCAACGCGTGTCAAATTCTTGAACCACCTCAAAGAACCAGTGGATTTATTTTGGATAGATGCCAATGGTAATCGCCAGTCCTACGGACAGTTGCGTCCCGGTGGGATCCGCAGCCAAAATACTTATGCCGGACACGTCTGGCTGGTGACAAGAGTTGGCGGGAACCCTTTGGCCGCGTTTCAGGCGGAAACACAACCTGGTTTGGCGGTCATCAAAGGCAACCATCCGCCACCCCGAAACCAGGAGGAAACTGATCATGCCCCATCAACAACCATCTCGCCGGACGGACACTGGGACGCAGAGGTGAGGGGTGACAACCTGTTTTTGCTTGATCTTAAAAATGGCGGTGAAAAGCAACTGACTTTCGATGCCAATCCAAACAACACTTACAAGCGGGATTTGGAGTTTGAGCGCGGAGTCAACATGGAATACGAAGATTCAGACCCGGCAATGCCCGCACCGGAGGTGTATTGGTCGCCCGATTCCCTGCATTTGGTGGCGATGCAGTTTCAACCTGGGACACAGCGGCGTGTCTATGAAGTTCAATCTTCGCCAAAGGATCAGTTGCAGCCCAAACTGACATCTTTTCCCTACCTCAAGCCCGGCGATCAAATACCCATCATCAAGCCGCACATGTTCGAAGTGGAAAGCCACGGGGAAATCCCGCTCAATGACTCCCTGTTCGCCAACCCATGGTCCATACAAGAAGTGAATTGGGACCCGGATTCTTCGCGATTCACCTTTGTTTACAACCAGCGTGGACACCAGGTTTTGCGGGTGCTGGCAGTGGATGCCCACACAGGCGCCGTCAAGCCCATCGTGGATGAATCGAGCAAGACCTTCATCAACTATTCCAGCCATTTTTATTATAATCGCCTTTACGGCAGCCAGGAAATCATCTGGATGTCAGAACGTGATGGTTGGAACCATCTTTATCTCTACGATGCCAAATCAGGCAGGGTGAAAAACCAGATTGGCCACGGCGACTGGGTGGTGCGCAAGGTGGATTATGTGGACGAGAAAAAACGCCAGATTTGGTTCCAAGCCGGCGGCATCGTGCCTGGTCAGAACCCATATTATCTTCAGGAATGCCGCGTGAATTTTGACGGAACCGGCTTGACCGTCCTGACAAAGGGCGATGGCACGCACACGGTGCAATGGTCGCCTGACCGCCGTTACTTCATAGACACATGGTCGCGCGTGGATTTGCCTCCGGTGAATGCCTTGCGCAATGGCACGGATGGCAGTCTGATTCGCACCCTGGAAACAGCCGATGCCAGTGAATTATTTGCCAGCGGCTGGAAACCACCAGAACGCTTTGATGCCAAAGGGCGTGACGGCAAGACGGATATTTACGGTGTGATTTGGCGGCCAAATCACTTTGATCCCTTAAAGAAATACCCGGTCATCGAGGACGTTTACGCCGGACCACAGGATTCCTACACCCCGGAAGCCTTTCAAAGCCACTATTCGGCACAGGAATTGGCGGATGACGGTTTTGTAGTGGTGGAATCCGACGGCATGGGCACGGGCAATCGTTCCAAAGCATTTCAAGATGTCTGTTGGAAAAATCTTCGGGACGCTGGTTTTCCAGACCGAATTCCGTGGATCCGAGCGGCTGCGATAAAATATCGCTGCATGGATTTGACTCGCGTTGGGATTTTTGGCACCTCGGCTGGAGGTCAGGATGCCCTTCGTGGAATCCTGGACTATCCCGACTTTTACAAGGCATGCGTGGCGGATTCCGGCTGCTACGATAATCGCATGGATAAAATCTGGTGGAACGAGCAATGGATGGGTTGGCCGGTGGACGAAAGCTACTTAAGGAGTTCGTGCGTCGCGGACGCCCACAATTTGCAGGGCAAATTGTTGCTCATGGTGGGGGAGCTGGATCAGAACGTGGATCCTTCGAGCACGCTGCAAGTTGTGAATGCCCTCATCAAGGCGGACAAGGATTTTGACTTTCTGGACATGCCTAACGCAGGACATGGAGTTGCAGGCACTCCATACGGATGGAGACGCTTGCAGGAATTTTTTGAAAGGAACCTCCTCGGACCGGCGGACAGCACTCTTGATCCAACCATTGGGCTATTCAGAGGAGGGGATTGAACCTTTTTGAATTCAACTTGGAAACAGGAAGCCCAAAATCATTTTTCCCCAAAAGACCCAAACCAGTGAAGCCAGGGCGATATAGGGTCCATAGGGTATCCGCGAAGACCATTCCCTGCGTCGCATCAGGATGAGCGCCACGCCAACGCTGGCTCCAATCATGGAGCTTAGCATCAGCGAAAATAAGGCCCCCTGCCAACCGGTAAATGCCCCGATGGCCGCCATGAATTTGACATCGCCCAAGCCCATGGCTTCCCGAGGCAGGATGATTTCTGAACATTCGGCATCCAGAAAAGGAACATCCTCAGGGTTCAAGCTCTCATCCCCAATTTGGAGTTTGGACGAAGACAGCCTCACCAGCACATTTTTATAACCGCGATCAACCAATTCCAGACTGTGAGCATGAAAATGGATGGTGTCCGTCTGGCGGTAAAATAAATCCTCGTAACCAATCTCCCGGTCTGGCAAGTGGAGGGCTGTCTCGGTGAATAAAACGCGGGAACCGGGAGGAAGCGCCATTTTTTGCCGGCCAAAAAGTAATTTGCCAAGGCGCAAAATGCCATAAACCACTCCTCCGCCAATCACGGCGCCCAGCAGGGCGAGCTTGAAGGCTTCCAAACGGGCGCTGGTGTGATGTAATCCGGGCAACATGATGGACACGACCAATCCCGCCAGAATGCCACCCAGAGTTATTTCATCGGGTATGATGAAATATTCGAGATCAATGAATGTCGCCACCAGCAGGCCGCTTAACAATAACCAGTACGCGGGTGCCAGTTCAGGCGCCTTGTGGCCGAAAACCTGCCAGACCCATAAAAACAGCAGGCCCGTCAGCATCTCCACCATGAAATAACGCAGGGATATCGCGGCTTTACAATTCTTACACCGCCCCCCCAATACCACCCAGGTGACCAGCGGCATATTCAGGTAAAATGGAATGGAATAACGGCAATGCGGGCAAAATGAAGGGGGTGAAACCACACTAAACCCCAAGGGCATCCTATAAATGCACACATTGAGGAAGCTCCCCACAATGGTCCCCAGCGCGAAAAACATCACGGACCAGAAATGGAAAGGGACCGCCGCCCAAACGTGAGGATCAAAAATGGCATTCGTTCCCATAAATCATTTGTTCTGCTGCCCGTTTCATCTGGATTAACGGCCCCGGCCTTCCTGTCCAAAGCTCAAAGGCCAGCGCACCCTGCCCTGCGAGCATGCTTATGCCATTGGCCGTCCGACAACCCGCCTTTTTTGCCGCTGCAATTAGCCGGGTTTCAGCCGGTTTATAAATCATGTCGTACACCGCCCCGACCCGGGACAAGGAAAATACGGAAGAATCAAAGGGCAACTCATCCCCGGGGTTCAACCCCAGCGATGTGGCATTGATGAGCAGGTCCACGGAATCACTTGGATAATCCATTTTTATCGTGGCTGATGGAAAACGCCTGGCGGCCTCAACGGCCACCTCTGCCGCACGGGCCGTAGTTCGGTTGATGACATGCACCCTTTGCGCCCCCGCGCTGGCGCATTTCAAAGCAGCCATTCGCCCTGCGCCACCCGCCCCCAGCACGATCACCTTAAGCCCGGCCATACCCAGTTGCAAATCCTCGCGCAAACCCATCTCCAGTCCGGCGGCATCGGTGTTGAAGCCCTGCGCCCGCAGTTCCAAGGGATGATTTTGATCAAAGCCAGCCAAGGGATGCCAGGAACCGTCGGGGGCGCGACCCTCGAAACGCACTGTGTTCACGGCCCCCCACTCCAGGGCAGTGCCATCCAGCACATCCATCATTTCCATGGCCAGCAACTTGTGAGGCAAAGTGAGATTTACACCCATGAAACCCATGCTGCGGGCCCCCAGCAAAGCCTCCCGCAGTTTTTCAGGGCGCACCTCAAAGGCAAGGTACTTCCAATTCATGCCATACCCGCCAAAGGCAGCGTTGTGCATGGCTGGCGATGCGGAGTGCCGAATGGGCCAGCCAAACACCCCGCAAACCCTCGTGGATGCGTTGATGCCGGGTTCATTCATTTGAAACACCCGCAATATATATGCGCCAGGCAGCACGGTTCAAAGCCCAAAGTCTCGACTTCACTGTTTAGATTTTCTTTTAAAAGGCAGCCCAAACGCCCTTTCGGAACAAAAACTGGATAGCCCATGCGCGACGAATTGGCCTGCCAGACTGAAATTCCAAGCTGAGGCGCCGCAAAGCCAAACGGTCAATGGCGTTGACTCGATTTGAAAAACCGATGGTCCTGCTCAAGGACTTCTGACTTTGATAATCCATCTTTTTTGAATAAAATATGCGGGTGAAAAACTTGGGAACGGTTTATTTGGTGGGCGCAGGTCCCGGTGACCCTGGATTGTTGACTTTGCGCGGCGCGGATTTGTTGCGCCGGGCCGAGGTGGTGCTTTATGACCGCCTGGTCAACCCAACCCTGTTGCAGTTGGCGCCGGCTCAGGCTGAAATCATTGCACGTGGAAGCCGCTCGGAATGTTCCCAGGAAAAAATCATTGAATGCATGATTGAGAGGGCAAAATCCGGCAAATGCGTGGTGCGACTCAAGGGAGGCGACCCCTATGTCTTTGGCCGGGGAGGTGAGGAAGCAGAAGCTCTGGCCGAGGCTGGCATCCCGTTTGAAGTGGTTCCAGGAGTTTCATCCATCACGGCTGTGCCCAACTACGCAGGCATCCCCCTCACCCATCGAAACCACTGTTCCTCTTTCACCGTCATCACCGGGCATCAAAACGGAAACAATACGGATGCCCAACTCCAATTTCAACACCTAGCCGGGATGCCTGGGACCAAGGTTGTGCTTATGGGCCTGGAAAACATGGCTCAATGGACCCAGAATTTGATTCAAAGCGGTATTGCAGCCCAGACACCTGTGGCAGTGATTCAATCGGGAACCTGCGGATCCCAAAAAACTATCACAGGCACTTTGGAAACAATAGCCCATTTGGTCGAAGGCGTGATCACGCCGCCTGCGCTGACAATTCTTGGCAGCGTCGTCTCGCTTCGTCACCAATTGAACTGGGCGGAAAATCGTCCGCTATCTGGCCGCCGCATCGTGGTGACAAGAGCCCTCAATCAGGCTGAATCCTTCAATCGCCGCCTGGTCGAGCTGGGCGCTGAGGTGCTTTGCATTCCAACGGTCAGAATTGAGAACCCCCAAAACAGGGGATTTTTGGTGGATGCCCTGCTCTCCTTGAACACCTATGATTGGCTGGTATTCACCAGCGCAAATGGCGTGGATCGCTTTTTCGAGTATTTCTTGCGCCAATTCAAGGATTTGCGGGATTTAGGAGGAGCCAAAATTGCAGCCGTGGGCCCGGCAACTGCCGCAAGATTGGAGGCACTTCACCTCCAGGTGGATGCCATGCCGGAAGAACATATTGGACACAAAATCGCAGAATCCATGGGCCGCGAGGGAAGCATTGAAAACCTCAAAGTCTGCCTGTTGCGCGCTGAAAAAGCCGGAAAAGAATTGCCCCAAGCGCTGGAGGAAATGGGAGCCATCGTGGATGACATTGGGTTATACCAGACCATCGCAGAAACTGACGTGGCTCAGGAAACCATTCAAGATCTGAAAACCCGTGGAGCTGATTGGCTGACCTTTACCAGCGGATCCACCGCAACCTTTTTTCATGAACGACTGAACCTGCCCTCCTTGCTCGATGCATTTCCTGAGATGCGGGTGGCGTCCATTGGACCTGAAACCACCAAATGCCTGGCGGGGATGGGGGTGAAAATGGATTTGGAGGCACGCGAACACACCATGGACGGGCTCCTAAAGGCCATCCTCAAAGCCGAAAACCGCCCCGCGACACGCAGACTCAAATAAAGTGCTGCCCCAAAATTCTTGAGCCTGGCTGGTTATGATGTGTCCAACCACGAGTCCATCCGCTCAATGCCCTGAGCGTCGAACTTGGACTTGCATGGATTAATCCGCTAGGAGCGCCTGCACGAGACGTGCAGCCACACTCAAGGCGCAGACCAATCCTATGGTTCCGTAAAAATCCAGCCGGGCGGCACGCAAATGATTACACGGGCACACTACCCGTAAGCTTTGAAACAGGACACTCCGGCTGGCAGGAGGTTTTGTTGCAATCATCACCCCCACTCAAAGCAATTAGTGGGCCAACTCAAACAGGAGGCACTTTCAGCCACTGCCCGCTGGCTGCCGCTGCATAAATCGTTGACATCACGTTTACTCTGGAAGCCGCATCTTGAATGGAAACCAACGGCTGGTCTTTGCTTCCTGCCAGCGTGTTCAAAAATTGGTCAATTGGCTCGTCCGGTCCCTTGGGAAAATCCTGCCACGGCTTTTGCCCACTGCTCCCTGGCAGGTGAAGGCTGCGATAAAACAATTGCCCACGAAAAATCACTGCATGCCCCTCCGTTCCGCTGATCAGTAATTTGACGGGATCCTCAATGTCCACCCAACCCGCGGCCAAGCTGCCCGCCAAACCACTTTTGAATTGAAGGAGCGCCTCACCAGATTCATCACAGTCCCCATAACGATGCGTTACGGGTTCAATCAGACCTGTCACTTTTTCCACATCTCCAAAAATCCACATTAAAATATCCAGCTTATGGGTCCCCAAGTCTCCAAATGCCCCCACCCCTGCTCTCTTGGGATCGGCCATCCACTGCCAGTCATGATCAAAAAAGCCTGTCAGGGATCCATTATGGCAGTTGGAAGCCCACACCCGGGAGATGGTCCCGAAGTGGCCTTTGGCTACTTCATCCTTGAGAAACAAATGCATGGGGTCCGTTCGCATAAAGTAACCGGTCGTGAAAGTCACACCGGCCTTTTCCACTGCCACCACCATGTCCGCGCATTCCTCTGGGTTGATACCAAGCGGTTTTTCCACAAACATTCCCTTGCCAGCCCGGGCAGCGGCCAAAACCAGAGCCTTGTGCCGGTCTGTTTCGGAGAGTATGACCACCCCCTGCACCTCGGGATCAGACCAAATGGTCTCGATTTGTTCTGGAACCGTGGCACCCACCTGACCGGCCTGAGCTTTGGCACGCGACGGATCTTCATCCCACAGGTATTTAATCCGGACACCGGGGTGGCGATATGCCGCATTTAAATACTGTGGTGTGTGAATATGGTCCAACCCCACGAATGCCACCGTCACGCCGAAGGCCTCCAAAGCAGCGCCTGCCGGCAGTGCGGATGCGGCTATTGCCGCCGTTCCCGCAGACTTGATGAATTCTCGACGACTCAGATTCATGGAAATCAGGATAAAACCCAGCCTTCGCGGTTTTGGCGCCGGATAATCGCATCCGCCTCCGGGGCATTTTTGGCTTTCATGGCGGGACCATCCCATTCAATGGTTCTACCCACCCTCATGGCAACACACCCCAAAAGCATGATCTCCGTGAGGCGCGCTCCGACATCAAACCTGGAATAACAATCCTGCGGCCTGCCATTCTTGATGGCTGCGATCCATTCCTGATGATGCCGGAAATCATTGTCCCCCTTGAATGGATTGCGGGGGATGGTCACCGGTATCGCAGCCACCGCCGAGCTCTTGGTGTAGTGGACATAGTGCGAATCCCCTTCCAGCTTCACGAAAAATTGTTCGCCGTAGTCATCCGGTGAGAAGATGGTGCCCTTGTCTCCAATTAAAAGACAGCCACTGCCTGGAACTTCACCCAGGAAAGCTTCAATATCGGTGGTCAACTCTCGTGGCGGCTTGTTGCTGTCATCATGGCTTGTCGGATTATCAGCGAGTGGTTTCCCGCCATCATACCACCACAAGGTCACATCCCGCTGATGCAAGTGAGGTTCGCTGCCAAACAAATCTGCAAACCAGCCCGAGGATTTCCCATGAATGGGGGTGCTTCGCGATGGGAATTCAAACCGTATCACAGAGCCGATGGGGTAGGTTTCGTGGTTGAGGGGTCCCAGCAACTTAGCCTCGATTTGTGATGGATAACCCAGGTTTAACCCGCGAAAAGGCATGTTTACCGTATGGCATGCCATGTCGCCCAGTGCGCCAGTGCCAAAATCCTGCCATCCACGCCAATTGAAAGGGTGATAAACCCCGGATTTGAAGGGCCGAACCGGCGCCGGCCCCAGCCAGATGTCCCAGTTCAATGTTTCAGGAATTGGGTCCTCCCCCTCCGGGCGATCCATGCCCTGCGGCCAGATGGGGCGGTTGGTCCAGATATGCACCTGGGAGACCTGACCGATCAATCCCGCTTGAATACATTCAACGGCCCTCCTCAGTCCATCTGCGGCGCTTCCTTGATTCCCCATTTGGGTCACCAAGCCTTTTTCCCTCGCCATGCGGCGCAGGTAACGGGCTTCATAAATGGTCTGGGTCAATGGCTTTTGACCATACACATGCTTGCCCAACGCCATGGCGGCCGAGGCGGCTATGGCATGAAAATGGTCCGGCGTGGAAACATGCACAGCATCAATGCGGTCTCCAGACTCCTCAAACATGCGCCTGAAGTCCTGGTAGAATTTCGCCTCCGGATAGCGCTTGATCTGCCCGGCACAATGGCTGGAATCCACATCGCACAGGGCAACAATATTTTCAGTGTTGCAGCAATTGGTGTCACTTGCCCCCTTTCCACCAGCTCCGATGGCGGCAATGTTCAACTTGCTGTTCAGGTCGCGGCCCCGCACCAGTGCCGGCACCCCAAACGCCAGGGTCCCTGCGGCCAAGGTGGTCGTTTTGATGAAAGTGCGACGGTTGTATCCGGCGTTTCTTTTGGATGGCTGAGTCATGCAGCAGTCTTAGCAAGCCTGTTCCCAAACCAAAAGGAAAAATTCAAATTTTTAAAAAATTCCAACTCCTAAAAAACTGCCACCAACCCTGACTATACGCCGGCAACCGTGTGTTTATGTGCCGAAAAAAATCATTGTCGCAAAGTCATTGGCGCATTTTTGCAACGCCACGGGCAAAATGGCTGAACTCATTAAAACTTTACTCGCCTGTTTATGGTTGCGGCCAAACTTGGATTTCGCCCGGTGGCTGTTCTGGGATCCACCAAAAACACCGGCAAAGGAGAAGTCGTCTCACAACGTGTGCGACAAGGAGGAAACCCTCCCCGGCAAGCCTGAAACAGCGTGCTTCGCCATAGTTGATTGCCGATGCCTACACCATGCGGGTTTTTCCACTACCCTTGACCACTTCACCAACCTGCCATGCCTTGAATTTATGGGCTTTTATGGAATGAAGCACTTTGGGGGCAATTTCCCGGGCAACGACCACCACCATTCCAATTCCCATGTTAAAGACCTGGTAAAGCTCGTCCTCCGGTACGCGCCCCTCGCTGGCCAGCAATTGGAAAAGTGGCGGCAAGGGCCATGAATTCTTGTGGATCACCACATCCAAACGCTGAGGAAGCACCCTTGGAATGTTGTCCACAAATCCCCCTCCGGTGATGTGTGCCAATGCCTTGATGGGCCGCTCGGAAAAGGACATTGACTTGGAATTGAAGCGGGCCAGAAGAAACTGAACCAAGGGGCCGTAGCTGACATGCTCCTTGAGAAGGGCATCCCCCAGTGTGCCATCCAGGCCTGGTACCCGGCGGGAAAGTTTCCACTTTAACTGGTCCAGGAAAATTTTTCGTGCCAACGAATATCCATTGGTGTGCAATCCGCTGGATTCAATGCCAAGAACAACATCACCCAACCGGACCGCCTTTTGTCCGTTTAGCATGCGGGATTTTTCAACAACACCCACAATGGTGCCGCTCAGATCGTATTCACCAGGTTGATAGAAGCCCGGCATTTGGGCGGTTTCGCCCCCGATCAAGGCGCAATGGTTGGCAGCGCAGGCCCGCGCAAACCCCTTGAGAATTTCAGTAAAAACATCCGGCTTCAGCCTCCCGGTGCCCAGATAATCCAGAAAGAACAGCGGCTCGGCGCCCAGCACGGCAATGTCATTGACACAATGATTGACCAGGTCCGCGCCAATGGAATCGTGTCGGTTCATGGCAAAGGCAATTTTCAACTTGGTGCCCACGCCATCCACCGATGAAACAAGAACGGGCTGGCGGAATTTTTTAACGTCCAAGGCAAACAAACCGCCAAAGCCACCAACCCTGCCCATCACCTCCCTGCGATGGGTGAATGCCAGCAATTGAGGCAGTGTGGCTTTCACCCGGTTGCCCAAATCAATGTCCACACCAGCGGCTGCGTACGCTTTTTGTTTCATGCCGGAAAATTAAACTTGGAAAGGGCCTTGCAAGCCAGCAAATTCAGGCGGATTGACATGCCTCCTGGCTTGTAAAACGCCTGAGAACCGGACGATCAATCGCCTCATTTCCGCTTCTGCTGGTTTGGATGGCGCTGTTTGGTTTAATTAAGGTAGGATTAAATTCCTATCAAAGCCGCTCCAAGGACGCCTGCGGAATCTCCCAGGGTATTTTTCACGATGGGCGTGAGCAATTCATCGGTGAACACCTGTTTTTTGACTTCAGCAAGTCCCTCTTTGTAGATCGCATTAAAGTTGGAAACCCCTCCGCCTAAAACAATCATATCCGGATCCAAAACGCCAATAAGATTGGACAAGGCTGCGCCGAAATGACTGAAGAATTCCTGCATGAAAGCGATTGCATCATCATTGCCCTCATAAAATTCCTTCTCAATCAATTTGAGCGGTTTTCGGGTTCCATACCTCTCCTGATAGCGGTTTTCCAAACCTGCCCCACTGATAAAGGTTTCCACACATCCTCGACGTCCGCAGAAGCACAGGGGGCCAAGCGGATCAATACTCATGTGGCCCCACTCACCGGCAATGCCTTGAAGGCCGGGCAAAGGTTCGCCCCGGTAAACCAGGCCACCACCGCAACCGGTTCCCATAATGACCCCAAACACCAATTCACAGCCGCGTCCAACACCTAGTTTAGCCTCGGCCAGGGCAAAGCAATTGGCATCGTTTTGGATTGCAATGGGATGTCCAAGCCATTTCTCCAAGTCCAAGCGAACCGGACGCCCATTCATGCACAGCGTGTTGGAATTTTTCATCAGTCCGGTTTTGGGGGAAATGGTGCCAGGCGTCCCAATGCCGAATGTAAACTTTTGGCTTCCAACCACACATCGAAGCTCCTCAGACAAGTCTTTCAAGGTTTTAAGTATATGCTCATAACCCCGATCCCGTTCCGTGGGCACCCGCTTGCGGAAGAGTTCGACCCCCTCAGGATCCAAGACCACGCCTTCTATTTTGGTGCCGCCGAGGTCCACACCGATCCGGTGAGAATTCATGAATTGGCCTGAGGCGTCCCGCACAGCGGTTTGAGTCCTCATTGTCCGCAGCATTTTTTATACTTTTTTCCGCTGTTACAGGGACATGGGTCATTGCGTCCCACCTTGGGGCCGGAGCGCACTGGTTTTGGCTTGGGCTGCTTTTCCATGGCTTGGGCCGCCTCGCTCACCATTTCGCTGCCTTTGACAGGACCCGCTGACTGGCCAGCGCCTTTGGCAAACGGTTTGGTGCTATCTTGAGAGGCCTGTTGCGGCACATTTCGCAGGAAATTCTCAAATGCCATCATGGATGAGGCGCTGCGAAAAACATTGTGGCAGATTTCACTTTTGACGTTCACCATCAAGTCGTCAAAAATTTTGAAGGCCTCCGCCTTGTATTCGATCAGCGGATCGCGCTGGCCATGGGCCCTTAAACCAATGCTCTGGCGCAGGCTGTCCATTTCATAAAGATGCTCCTGCCATAATTTATCAATGGCACTCAGGATGGTGTACCGCTCCACGGTGGCCAGCTTTTCAGGATCTTCGAAACTGATTTTTAATTCATAAGCGCTGTGGATCCTTTCCGTCACGAAATTGCACAGGGCAAACTGCCCTTCGTTCAACCCGTCAAAAAGCGATCCGTCCACCGGCTTTTCATGTCCCGCTGCGGCAACCTTGATCAACTCCTCCTCGGTCAAGCCCAATGGAAAGTTGAGATTGACCCAGTCGGCCAGGGCCCGGATTTTCCATTCGCCGCTTTCCCTGTCCGATTCCGTGCATTGTTCCACCTTGGAAACCACCACCTCCTCGATGATATCCATCAGCCGGTCTCTCACATCTGTGGCATTGATGATCTCATTGCGAAACCCGTAAATCACTTCCCGCTGCTTGTTCATGACGTCATCGTATTCCAGCGTGCGTTTGCGCTGCTGGAAATGATGCCCCTCAACCCTTCTTTGGGCCTGCTGGATGGAATGGTTCAGCATTCCATGGCGTAACTCCTCCCCCTCCTCTAGGCCCATACGCTCCATGAGCTTGACAATTCGGTCCGATCCAAACAACCGCATGAGGTCGTCCTCAAGCGAAATGAAAAAGTGGGAGCTTCCGGGGTCTCCCTGGCGGGAACAACGTCCCCGTAACTGGCGGTCAATGCGGCGTGACTCATGCCGCTCCGTCCCCAGCACGTGCAAACCGCCCGATTCAGGAACGCCGGGGCCTAGTTTAATATCGGTGCCGCGACCGGCCATGTTTGTGGCGATTGTGATGGCGCCGCGTTGCCCGGCACGGGCTACGATCTCCGCTTCCTGCTGGTGGTATTTGGCATTGAGCACTGAGTGGACCATGCCTTCCTTTTTGAGCATCCTCGACAGCATCTCACTCGTCTCCACGGAGATGGTGCCCACCAGCACGGGACGACCGGCGGCATGCATGGCTTGAATTTCCTTCACCACTGCGTTGAATTTTTCCCGCCTCGTTTTATAGACGGAATCATGGCCATCTTTCCGGATGTTGGGCCGGTTGGTGGGAATGGTGAGCACCCCCAGCTTATAGATGTCAAAAAACTCGGTCGCTTCCGTCTCGGCAGTGCCCGTCATGCCGGCAAGCTTTCTGTATAGTCGAAAATAATTTTGAATGGTGATGGTGGCAAGGGTCTGGGTCTCCCGCTCAATGGCCACCCCCTCCTTGGCCTCCACAGCCTGGTGCAGCCCATCGCTCCACCGGCGCCCTGCCATCAACCGACCGGTGTGCTGGTCCACTATGATCACCTTGTTTTCCTGGACCACGTATTCCACGTCCAACTGATAAAGGCTGTAAGCCTTGAGCAACTGGGAAATGGCATGGATTTTCTGGGCCTTGCCCTCAAACTCTGATTGAAGCCTGGCCTTGATTTCCATTCGCTTGCGCATGTCCGCCTCAGCCCCGGAATCCACGTCATGCAACTGGGTGGCCAGGTCAGGAAGCACAAATGCATCAGGATCCTGCGGGCTGATGTGTGAGCGCCCTTTCTCGGTCAGGTCGGCCTCATTGCTTTTCTCATCAATCGCAAAAAATAATTCCTCCTTTTCCCGGTATAAATCCACCTTTTTCTGGTCCCGGTGCAATTCCAATTCAGCCCGGTTCATGAGTCCTGCATACTGGGGGTTTTCCAGGATTTTCAGCAATCCTTCAGACTTGGGCTGGCCGGTTTTCACACGGAAAAGCAGCAGGCCAATTTGGGATTCCAAGGCTGATGCATTGGGCACGTTGGAACCGTCCTTGGGATTGAGTTTTTCAATCAATTCTTCCGCTTCCTTCAAATAGCGTGCGCAAAGTTGATTCTGCGCGCGCACCAAGGATTCCACCGAGGGTTTCCAACGGG
Organism: bacterium; assembly: GCA_021817945.1. Lineage (GTDB taxonomy): Bacteria > Verrucomicrobiota > Verrucomicrobiia > Limisphaerales > UBA11358 > UBA11358. Next base: position 37,687 of record JAKAFL010000004.1, read on the forward strand.
CATATTGTTCATCAAAAGTCCTGATCGAGGGGCCGCTGATGATGAGAGGCACCCGCGCCTCATCAATCAAAATCGAATCCACCTCGTCAACAATGGCAAAATAATGGCCCCTTTGCACCTGTTCCTCCCTGCGTTTGGCCATGCCATTATCGCGCAGATAATCAAAACCAAATTCCGCGTTGGTGCCGTAGGTAATATCGCAAGCATATTGCTGGCGGCGCGTCCTGGGGTCTTGGCTGTTCAGGATGCAGCCCACCGTCAGCCCAAGGTATTTGTAAAGCGCCCCCATCCATTCGCTGTCCCGGGAGGCAAGGTAATCGTTCACGGTCACTACATGCACACCCCGACCCGACAGGGCGTTCAAATAGACGGGCAAGGTTCCCACGAGGGTTTTTCCCTCCCCCGTGGCCATTTCAGCAATGTGACCGGTGTGGAGGGCATATCCGCCAATCAATTGCACGTCGAAAGGCACCATCTCCCATTTCAACGGATGACCGCGAACCACCACGTCCTGGCCGCACATTTTCCGACAGGCATTTTTCACCACGGCAAATGCCTCCGGCAGAATCTCATCCAGGCGCCGGGCCAGCTCGGTGTCGTCTTGGATTTGAGCAAGCTCAGCCTTCCATCGGTGAGTCCGCGCCTGCAACTCCTCGGGCCCGACTGATTGCAAGCCTTTCTCTATCTCGTTGACCCTGGCTACCACCGGACGGATTTTTTTAACGTCCCGATCATTTTTTGATCCGAAAATCGCCTTAAATAGTTGTCCAATCATGCTAAGTTTTAAAACGTTGAGTTCCCGGTGAACTGGTTCAGTTTGAATGTGAACGATACGTGAGGAATGCCGAAGCGTCAAAATCAAATGCCCGGCATATTCAAGGCCCGAACATCATCAAAACCAGGAAGCTCAACGGAAACAGGCGCCATGGAGCCGTGCCCGCGGACCACGGAAAGGGATTGCGTCACGGATTGGAAGGCAGATTGCCCAAGGCATGGTTGAAATTCAGGCCCACCAGACAAACATCGTCCTCGAATTCCCCGTTGATGGAGAAGGACTTGATGGATTGAACTAATTCGTCAAACATCTGGCCCGGAGTTAATTCCAGGAGGTTTTTCACATCCATGACCAACCTTTGCTGGGAGTATAATTCCTCATTCTGGCCCTGTACCTCATAGAGTCCATCGGTGAAAAACATGACCATGTCGCCCGGCGAAAGCCGTGCGGAGCTGGTTTCATATGGCGGCTTTTCAAAAAGACCCAGCGCTGGCTGGCCGCGTCCGCAATCATTGGACAGGGGCTCCACCTGCTGCTTGGAACGGCGAATGACAAGAGGTTTGGGGTGTCCCGCATTGGCAAAACGGATTTCGCCATTCTCGCAATTGGCAACCATGTAAAAAGCGGTTGTCAGCATGGGTGATCCGGTGTTCTTGAGAATGCTGTGCAGGTCGAAATTCAGTTTACGCAGGAATTCACCCGGGTCCCTGGCCACTGGCTTGAGTTCCTCGGTCAGCGCTCTCACCATGGCGGTGACCAGGGCGGCGCGGATACCGTGGCCTGTCACATCGCAAACAAATACAGCAGCCTCATGGTCGGATAAGGCGGATACATAAAAAAAGTCACCACTGACACCTTCGGCGGCCTGGTAGCGATGAACAAACTGGAAGGCGCTTTGCTCGTTGGAAACATTCTGCGGGAAACTGGGATATTGCTGGGGAATCATGGCCTGCTGAATCTCCCCTGCCATGCGCAGGTTTTCTTCCAATAACTGGTTTTTGGTGCGCAGGTCCTCCCGACTTCGGGCCAGTTCAGCGGTGGTGCGCCGGATTTGCTCCTCGGCGCGCCGTTTTTCTGTGATGTCCCAAAATATCCCCTGCAAGCCAATGATTCGGCCAGCATGGTCCCGCAATGGCGTCTTGACCACCTGCACGGTGATTTTTTCGCCTCCCAGCGGGTGGTGCACCTCGGTGATTTCCTGGGTCTGGCCTGATTCAATGACCATGAGATCATCCTTGGTGTATTTTTCAGCCAGTTCCTTGGGGAAGAAATCAAAGTCGGTTCGGCCCAGGATTTGCTCCAGCGTCAAACCGAAATGTCGGCAATACTGCCGGTTGGCAAAGGTGAAACGCCCCTCCATATCCTTCCGGTAAACATTTTGAGGCATGGTTTCCACCAGGGAATGGAAAAGCGATTCCGAGCTGCGCAGGGCCTGCTCCGCCTGGCGGCGCCCGGTGATATCCTCAACGGTGCCTTCATAATAGAGCAATTTGCCTTCACTATTTCGAACTGCGCGGCAATTTTCTGATATCCAAATGGTGCTTCCATCCTTGCGGAAAATTTCGGACTCAAAATCATTCAGGGTATCCTGCTCCTGCATCAGGCGGATGAATTCCTCCCGGCGTCCAGCCTCCACGTAGAGCCGGCTGCCGATGTCCTTCACATGCGCCATCAGTTCAACCGGGGAGTCATAACCGTAAATCCGCGCCAAAGCCACGTTGGCCAAAAGATAATGACCATCCACAGTGGTTCGAAATATTCCCTCCACAAGATGGTCAAAAATGCCGTAATAATTTTCCTTTTCATCCACCAACGCCAACCGTTCCACCTGCCGGGTATGGGCGGAGAAAATGGCCCTGCGCAAAAGCCGTCCATCCAGCCCATCCCGGCTCAAATATTCCTGGGCCCCGGAGTAAATGACCTCCGCAAAGAAATTTTCGTCGTCGGTGGGGCCGATAATGAGAATGGGCATCCTGGATGCGCATGTGGCCAGGCGGGTGAGTTGGAAAAGGGCCACCGCATTGGCCTGGGGTATCTCAAAAAGCACGACATGAAATGTATCCCGCTCCAGCAATTCCAACCCCAGGTCAATGCGTGCGGCAACCACCACCCCGGTGGGATGCATCAGGTCCACAATGGTGCTGGAGAAAGCCTCATCACCGCTGATCAACAGGACTTTCTCCGCAACGCTGAAAGGATTGCTATCCATTAAAATAACAGAAACATGGAAAATACATTGTCCCCCCGAAGGCGCAAGTGCGATTCACTGGCTCTCACCCGCTGGCCGGACTTTGGATGTTTGACCGCAGCCGAAGCCGGGTCGGATCGAGGACGCGCTGCCGCGCCGCTTGTAATTTTCAGCCAGCCCCATAGAATGATGAAAAGTATAGAATGCCCAGCGTTTACATCAAAACCTACGGTTGTCAGATGAATGAGAGGGACAGTGAAGCTGTTGCGGCCCAACTGCTGTCCAAAGGCTATGTGATGGCCGTCTCGGAATCGGACGCCGATGTGGTTTTGCTCAACACCTGCAGTGTCCGTGACCTGGCAGAGCAAAAAGCTATCAACAAGATGCGCAACATCATTGGAACCGCCCGCAGCGAGAGGCGCCATCCCGTGGTGGGTTTCATGGGCTGCATGGCTCAAAGCCGGGGCAAGGAATTGATGGGCCAACTGCCAAGCCTGAACCTGGTCTTGGGAACACAAAAATTCCATCGGGCAGGTGAATACCTGGATGAGTTGCTATCAGGCCGAAACCAATCCATCGTGGCCACGGAACTGGAAAAGGACAGCCAATCCACGATAAAAGAGCACCTCGCCCCGGGACAGGGCAAGTCTTCTGCCTCCGCATTCGTGAGCATCATGCAAGGCTGCAACCAACACTGCACTTTTTGCATCGTTCCCTTCACTCGCGGCGAGGAACGCAGCCGATCCATCGCAGACATCGTGAAGGAATGCCGGGACCTGGTCTCCCGCGGCGTCCGGGAAATCACCCTGCTTGGGCAAATTGTGACCAGTTTTGGCAAAAGAGACATCCCGATTCAATCGGGCCGTTCCGCGTTTGTTCAACTCCTTGATGCCGTGCATGAAATCGAGGGGTTGGAACGCATCCGTTTCACTTCCCCCCATCCAAAAGGATACGGAGATGATTTGGTGGAAGCCTACGGGCGCCTGCCTAAATTATGTGAAAGCGCCCATATTCCCCTGCAAAGCGGCAGCGACAGGCTGCTTCAAAAAATGCACCGGGGCTATACCTTTCAAAAATTCAAAAGTCTTGTGGCCAAGTTGCGCCAGGTCCAACCGCATATTGGGCTGACGACGGACTTGATCGTGGGTTTTCCCGGAGAAACCGAGGCGGATTTTGAAGAGACACTTTCTGCCTGCCGCGAACTGGAATTTGATAATGCCTTCATATTCAAATACTCACCGCGTCGGGACACCCCCGCTGCGGATTTGCCAGACCAGGTGCCCCAACCCATTCGCGAGGAACGCAATGAACGGCTGCTTGCTCTGGTCAATGAAAAGGCTGCGTTCCGCTACAAACAATTCATAGGCCGACAGGTTCAAATCCTGGTGGAGGGACCCAGCAAAAAAAATCCAGCCCGCTACACCGGGCGCACCCGTTGCAATCGGATTGTGCTCTTTGATGGACATGAACGCCATCGCGGGCAGTTGATGGATGTGCGCATAGAAAGAACTGGCTCCTTCACTCTCTATGGTAGCGCGGCCTTCGTGAACCTTTGAAGCGCCTCCGTCAATTGCCACTTAGAAGCGGCCCAACCCGGATTGAATCAGGATGCGAGTGATTTTCGCGTTTATTCAATCGCCAAACCCGCTATAATGTTCCCGATGAAATTATCTTGGTTATGTCTTGCCTTGGGGTTGGGAATGGCCATCCCCCAAATTTACGCCTTTCTGGCTCCGGACCGCTTTACCACCTTCGTGCGCCGCTTTCCTAGAAACCTTGCCGCCGGCGTCTTGCTCATGCTGGCTGGCACCGCCTGGTTCGTTTGGAATGTAAACAACGAGCCTATCGCTGATTTTTCAGCCTACAAGCCATACATGCTCCTGGGATTTTCCGCCATCGGCATCCTATCCTGCTTTTTTGTTCAGGATTTTCTGGCGGTGCGGGGCCTGGCGGTGGTTTTTTTGCTGCTGGGCAAGCTGATGCTGGATACCGGACGCCCCCACTTGGGTGATTCCAGCCTCGTGGTCGTCTTTCAGGGCTGGGCCTATGTGTTCATCCTGGCAGGCATTTATTTTACCGTGGCGCCATGGCGGCTGCGCGACTGGCTGTTCTGGGCGACGGCCACCCCAATGCGAGTCCGATGGGGAAGCGCCCTGCGACTCACTTTCGCCGCATGCATGGTGGTCCTGGGACTGACCGCCTTCCGTTCCATGTGATCATGAACTTGTCTGGATTTCGCGAAGATTATAAAAAAGCGGCGCTGGATCAAAGCGGACTCTCCCCAAACCCCCTGACTCAATTCGAGGCATGGTTCAAAGACGCCGCCGGTTTGGAGTCTCCCAGCCGCTGGCGAAAAATCAGCATCGCACTGTTCAACCTGTGGAGCGCCATCCAAAATCATCGGCCTCCGGACGCCAATGCCATGGTCCTGGCTACTGCCGATTCCCAGGGAAAACCCTCCACACGCACCGTCCTGCTCAAAGGTGTGGACCAGCGTGGTTTTATTTTTTTTACCAACTACGGGAGCCGGAAAGGCCGTGAACTGGCACAAAACCCGAATGCGGCGCTCACTTTTTTCTGGCCAAGCTTGGAAAGGCAAATTTGTGTCGCAGGAACCGTGACGCGCCTTCCTGCCAAGGAATCCGAATCCTATTTCCATTCGAGACCCCGTGGAAGTCAGATCGCAGCCTGGGCATCTCATCAAAGTGAACCAGTGCCGGACCGGGCTTTCCTGGAATCTCAATGGAGGGAATTAGAGCAGCGATTCTCCAGCGAGGTTCCCATACCTCCTGATTGGGGAGGTTTTATCCTGAATCCAAATCGAATTGAATTTTGGCAGGGCCGGCCCAGCCGCTTGCACGATCGTTTTTGTTACTCGCGCGCGGTAGATGGCCAATGGCAAATCACGCGACTGTCCCCTTGAACAAATTTCTGGCTTATGGCAGGAATTTGGCGGTCGGGAGCCCCTCTGTGGAAGGGTTTTGACGGAGCCAATTCGAAGCCAAAAGGACCATGCATTTCAGGTCCAAACAAGCCGCGTGGCTGCAACTTTTTTCCAGCATCACCTTTTTTTAGCCCTGCTTGAAATGGCAAGGATGGAATAACCTCATCCATTTCTCTGAGTCCCGAATCTGCCTCTTGAAAGCCGTCCAGATCAGCCTTTAACCCGAAAAAGGAACTTCAATAGGCCAATTTGCCCCATCCACTGGGGGCAAACTCTTTGGAAAATACCTCACCAGACCGTTTCAGGTATGGTTACGATTCTCGGGATTAAAATTTGTAGGTCACTGCACTCACCAATTTAACATCATTTCGCAACAAGCCCGAAGCGGGTTGACTGTTGTAGCTGTCATCCATGTAAACTTGAAGGTCCAAGGCCTTGTAGATGGAAGATTCCACCCCAATTTCCGCATTAATGATGTAAACGCTGGGCTGATTGATTTGCGGAAGAATTTCAAAGTTTTCCCAAATACGTGAGGCGTCATGGTTGAATTTATGCTCAAAACGGTCCGCGATCCGCAGAGTGGCGTAAGTGTCATTCTCGTTACCCAAGCGTTCCGCCACAATTCCCGGCCCGCTTTCCAAAGCCAGGGTCGTATTCGTGTCTTTAATCAGGTAATAACCCAACCCTGAAGTAAAGGTAAACCGATACTTCACTTCAGCGATCCCATCATGCACTCCGTCCAACCGGAGATAATCATACCAATTCGTCGAAAAAAGGTGATCCCATTGCCCAAATCCATGCAATAATTCGCTGTTTGCCACTCCGGATGCAGAGCCGTAGGTGGCATCCCCCTCTAACTGGAAGTGATCATTGACCAGTTTTTTGTCACTCACAATCTTCGATGTGGCCAGCAACGAATCGCTATTGCCACGGGTTAAAGTCACCCCCAAGGTGAGCACACTATCCCATTTAGGCTTTGGAGGGGGCACCACCACAACTGTAGCTTTTCCTAGTATCGGCTTTACTAAAGAATTGGTTGCCAAACCAAGGTGATTTGCCGTGACAAGGTTGGTTCCCATGACAAGGTTGGTTCCCATGACAAGGTTGGTTCCCATGACAAGGTTGGTTCCCATGACAAGGTTGGTGGTTGAAAGAAAATTTGTGATCGTTACAAAATTGGTGACAGAAATATAATTTGTGAAGAAGACCGTCACGTAATTGGTGGGCCCCACCACCGGGTTTTGCGCAAGAGCATGGTTGGCAATTGCCAACCATCCCCCAAAAAGGACCGCAAAAAATTTTGTGACGCTCATAACAGGCGGAGCATCAAAAGAAAAGATGCCTTCAGGCAAGCTCAAATTATCGGAATCCCGATAAAAAAATTGCTTCGGCCTATCCTATTTAAATTTCCATTCTATCGCCCCTGCCGAATTCGCAGCAATGCAGGGGCACGATGAAATTTTCTTCAAAAGACTGAAATCACGAATGGAGTTCATCCCTGGCGATGATCCGCTATCGCGAATCGGAGGATTTCCTTCCAGCCTCCTCCGGCATACGCGATTCATAGCTTCTGGTTCCGATGAATGGCGGCCATCATCTCAAAGCAGAACTGGTCAAAAACAGCCACTTTCACGTAAAGATTGACGAATTAAAACCTAAAACCTAGTTTGATGACCCGTAAACAACCATGGATCCTGTCATTACCCTCGTGGTCGTCAATTATAATGCCCGGCGCTGGCTGGAGCGTTTTTTTTCATCCATCAAGGAGCAGACAATATTTGAGATGTGTGAATTGGTATTGGTTGACAACACATCCACAGATGGTTCGGCGGAAATTTGCCAGGAGGAATTAAAGAACTGGTCCAACGGACGCTTTCTGCCTTCCGGCGGCAATTTTGGGTATGGCGAGGGCTGCAACATCGGAGCCAAGGCAGCCCGAGGCAAATATCTTTTCTTTTTAAACCCTGATGTTTGGCTGGAGCCGGATTGTTTGGAGGAGCTATTTTCCCACGCGGAGCTTTCTGAAGCCAGATTTTTTTCCGCCACAGAACTAGCCTACGAAAACAATCAATTTGTACGGGGAAGCCAGGGTCAGGGCATGCCCGGGTTTGACCTTTTTGGTTGCCCGACCACATCCTCAGACCTGGAAAAAATCGAAAAAATGATTGTTCTTGGCAGCTTCCATTTTGTTCAAAAAGAGTTTTTTTTGAAAATCGGGGGATATGACCGCGAATTTTTTGTGTATGGCGAAGAGTTGGATCTTTCATGGCGGGTGCGCATTGCAGGAGAACCCATTGAATTAGTCCGCAAAGCAAGGATTCATCATGCGGCCTCTGGAAGTTCTGAACCAATCAGCCGCACAAGCGAATTCCGCCGTTTTTATGCAAATCGCAACCAATTGCTGACTTTTTTAAAGAATTCCAATGGTCCGCTGGTCCTTCTGGCGTTCAATTTTATTTTCCTCATGGGTCTTGAAGCGGTTGCGGGGGCAATATTAGCAAGGAATTTCACTTTTATTAGGATGTCATTTTTTAATCCCTTGGCGGACTGCTGGCAGTTGAGGTACTATATTCGCGAACAACGCCATTTTATTGCGGGATTTCGCCGCCATGGCGATTGGTGGCTTGCCCGCCAATATTTCCGATTCGAAATAGGGCATTGGAACGACATCAAACGATTTTTGCAATGGAAAATTGCCATTGATAAATCAACCTTGCCTGCCAATCCAATTCAACCCGGTCCCAAAGCTTGATTTGGACTTCATGAATCCTTCCCATTCCTCAACCTAAAATCCTGCCCTTTGGAGAATAGGCCCACCGCAAACCTTGCAGACCCGCCGGCCCGGGGCCAAAAGACCTCATGAGGAACCTGATTGAGGCGGATACAAGGGATGGCGTCCCGACCAACCACGCAGGGCATCTTTAAATCCCTCCCGGATTGCGGCCAGTTTTTGCCTGCGCTGAGGCTCCAGGCATAATTGCGCGGACCCGTAAAAAAACCAGAAAACATCCGCCGCAATCCAAAGCAGCGACACCCGCCAATACCGGCGATACAATAAAAACCGGTTGCGGGTCATGTAATAATAACGCCAGGGAGTGTGATCACGGAAAGCAACCGTCACCCCGCTCACCGTGCGTGTGCGCGGAGATCCCAACTCGTGATTCAAAGACACCTCCATGGCCTTCAGTATCCGGCAGCCGTGCTGTTTGAGCTTGAGGCAGAATTCAATGTCCACGAAATCTATGAAGAGGTCCTCATCATGAAACCCCGCCTTGGCAAAAACATCACGCCTTATCAGGCACCCGGATGTGTTTGCCGTCAGGACAAAACTCCAGACCGGCGTGAAATATTGAAGAATGCGTGTCACGCGCGCCGACCAACCCATGGGCACCACCATGCCCACCAAGGACGAACGCGGACAAAGTTTGTAAACTTTTAAAAGGCGCTGGAAATAATGATCCGTCACCGAGCTGTCTTGGTCAAAAGTAGCTATCCAGGCCGCCTCAGTTTGTAACGCGGCCCGGATGCCCCGATTCAAAGCGCTCGCAATTCCCAGATTGCCAGGATTGCGAAGCAGCCGGATTCCAGGCATGGCTTCGATTTCCTCCAACACTTTCCGGGATTGGTCGCCAGACCCATTGTCCACCACGAAGATGTCCCGGACCTGCTCGCTCAAGCGACACAGGTTTTGAACCACCTCCTCCTTGGGTTGGTAGGTGACCACCACTGCGGCAATGGTTTCATTGGAGGCCATTTTCAATCACTTGCAAAAGCCTGTCCCTGCCGGGCTTTTACTCTTGGATTCATTCAAATCATTTTCACATGTGCCAAAAAGGAAACTGCGCTCATTGAGTTTCTGCTCATTTTAATCGCGTTTTCAATTTTCCCTGCCTTCGTTGGCAGCCCCATCAATTCAAAAATGACCATTTGTTAAACTTGAGAAACTATTCATTTCCAGTTAGAGTCAGCGGCAATTAAATGACCAGGCATTATGACCAACGCAGGTAAAAGCTTCAAATCTAATTGGACGATCAGGCGCTTTCTTTTGTGTGCGGGGTTATTGGCCTTGTTTCTGGCGTTGTTGTTTCGCCAGAATTTCCAGTCCGGCATGGTGGCCTTTTCCAATGATGCACCGTTTGGCCAGACCGTTTGCCAACAGGCTTTGATGCCGCAAATTTTGCTGGGCCAATGGTTGGACCTCAATTCAATGGGAAACGGCGCAGGATCAGCCACCCCTAACATCAGCAATCTCATCAAATTGTTCTGGGAATGGCCATTGCCATCCACCCTCGGGGCACTGGGATTTGCCAATACCTACACCCCGATCGCCATCTTCATCCTTGGGTTGGGCGCCCTGTTTTTTTTCCGCCAATTAAACTTCTCACCCATGGCTTCATTTCTGGGATCCCTGGCAGTGATGTTTAATTCAACCTTTTTTGGAGGAGCCTGCTGGGGGGTGGCAAGCCTGGAAATCGCCATGGGATTCAATTTTTTTGCCATGGCGCTGGTCATGGCCAATACGCCCGAAACCCCGCTTTACATCTCCCTCATGCGGTTGGCGCTGGCCGGCCTTTGCGTGGGGATGAATGTCATGGAATCCTCGGATATCGGGGCATTGGCCAGCGTTTTAATGGCCTTGTTTGCTTTTTACCATTCCCTAGCCAACGGCACAGGCCCGGGACTGCAACGCGCTGTTCACGGGGTTTGGAAGGTTGGATTGGTGGCTCTATTCGCCATTTTCATCGCTTTTCAAAGCGTGGTGACCCTGCTGGGAGTGGCCGTCATTGGCGTGGCGGGCACATCCCAGGACAATGCCACAAAAGCGGCGCATTGGGATTTTGCCACCCAATGGAGCCTGCCCAAGGTGGAAACCCTTGGTTTGGTTGTGCCGGGGCTTTTCGGCTATAAAATGGATACGCCCAACGAAATGCCAGGGGAACTCCAACCTTTTTACGAGGGTGGGCTTTACTGGGGAGGCATGGGGCGGGCGCCAGTAAATGACCGCTTTTTGGAATCGGGCGCTTCAGGCCCCCTCCCTGAACCCGACTGGATGAGGCAGACGGGCAGTGCCAATTACTGCGGCATCGTCGTTGTGGTGGTGGGCATTTGGACAGTCCTGCAAGCCCTGCGCCGCAAAGAGTCGGTCTTTCAAGAATCAGAACTCCGTTGGATTTATTTTTGGACCATCGTCCTGGTCTGTTCCCTTCTTCTGGCTTGGGGCCGATTTGCCCCTTTCTATGCTTTGTTGTACAAACTCCCCTATTTTTCCACCATTCGAAACCCCACCAAATTCGTCATATTTTTGGGCTTGGCATGGGCCATTCTTTTCACCTATGGGATGAATGTCCTTTGCAAAAATCATTTCAACAGCCGGATGAAAACCGCGCCTCTTTCATCCATCAAAGGCTGGTGGGAAAACTGTCCGGCATTTGACCGGAGATGGGTGGCGGGCAGCGGCATTATTCTAGTTCTCACCGTGATTGCGTGGTGGATTTATGGTTCGGAAAAACAGGCATTGGTGGCCTACCTGCAAAAAGTTGGATTTCCAGATGAATCCATGGCCGGCCAAATAGCCTCATTCAGCATTGCCTCCGCAGGCTGGTTCGTCATTTTGCTGGGAATAACACTGTCCCTGGTCACCTTCACCCTTACGGGCATCTTCAATGGCCGCAGGGCCAGGTGGGGCTTGGGACTTTTACTCGCCCTGATGCTGTTTGATTTCGTGCGCGCAGACCTCCCCTACATCATTCATTGGGACTATTTCAAAAAATACGAGGTGGGAACGCTGAATCCAGTGGAGAGTTTTCTGGCGCAAAAGCCCTATGAAAACCGCGTGGCAGTGCTGCCCTTTGACGCGCAGACGCAGTTGAAGGATTACGACAACAATTTTGGCGGGCTGGGCATGTACCGGATTGAATGGGCACAACATCACTTTCCCTATTACAACATCCAGTCCCTTGATATCATCCAAATGCCTCGCATGCCGGAGGATTTAAAAACCTACCTGGAAAATTTCATTCCACAATCCATGACCCAAATGAGTCTTTACGGGCGGTTTTGGCAATTGACCAACACCCGGTACCTGCTTGGCGCAGCCGGATTTTTGGACGTTCTCAACAGCCGTCTGGACCCGGGTAAAAACCGTTTTCGCATTATTCAGCGTTTTGACTTGGACACTAAAAAGGGCGTGATTCGGCCTCAGGGCCTGGAGGATTTGACCGCCTACACAAACTCTGACGGGGATTTGGCCCTGTTTGAATTCACCGGAGCACTGCCCCGGGCCAGCCTGTACGGGGCATGGCAGGTCAATACCAATGACTCGACCGTCCTCAAAACCCTGGCAGACCCGGCTTTCCATCCCACCCAATCGCTTTTGTTGGACACGCCTCCCACCAACTTCCCCGCCATGGCCGCCAACACCAATGCCGGCACCGTCACCTACCAGGCCTACGACCCCAACCACATCACCCTCTCAGCCAACGTCACCCAACCTTCCATCCTGCTTCTCAATGATCGCTACGACCCTCATTGGAGCGTAACAGTGGATGACCATTCCGTCCAACTCCTGCGTTGTAATTACATCATGCGCGGCATATGCCTGGCACCAGGCATTCACTCGATAAAATTCCGGTTCCAGATGGATCTCAAGCCATTGATCCTGACATTGGCCGCCATTCTCCTCGGGGTTTTGCTGGCAATTTTGCTGGCCTTGGACTCGCGCCAACGGCTGGAAAAAACCAATCAATGAGGGCAAACGACAACAACCTGAAAAACCGTTCAGGAGGGTTGTAGGGCCTTTTGGATCAGCCGTAAATATTTTTGGAGTGCCGTTTTCTGCCCAAAATAGCGAACAAGCAAATATCACGCGCCTCCACCAATAGCAGACCACAAAGCCATAACGGCAGGCCGACAAGGCCCCTGGCTGCCCGGACAATCTCCCGCGAATACTCCATGTTACCATTCTGGCGCACCCGCTTGGCTTTGATGCCAGAACGCACGGCCATCAATCCCTTCAACTTCATGCTACGCAACCAACCCCCTCCCCGCTCGCGAAGGGCTTCATTCACCTGCATGGTGCGCCACTCATCGAAAATGAGTGATTGAATGGTGGGCGCGCGCACCAGCGTTTCATTGTTGCCATGCCACCGATAACATGCCAGGGCCCGACGCACATGAATCCGGCTGCAGCATTCCGCTCCGAAGGCGGCCCAAAACACCATGTCCCCAAGAATCGGGTAATCCAGCGGAAACCGACACGGTACGGGCTTATAATTCGTCCGCAGCAAGGTGGAACAAAATGCCTGATTGCCTATTTCAGCCTTCCGCCTCAAAAATTCATCCCGCCCAAGATGCTCCACCCGGCCGTCCGGCTTTCCAGAAAAGTTTAAATGCTGATCATGCTCATCCATCCGTTCATCCAAACACCACCCAATCGCCCGCCCTGTCCCATCCCCTGCCTCAAGGCTTTTTTCCACTCCTTCCCTAAGCAGACCTGTCATCACCTCATAAAATTGAGGCTTGATGATGTCATCGGCATGCAGAATGTGAAGGAATTCAGTCTCGGGAGCCAGGTCAAGACACCGGTTGAAATTTTGAAAAAGCCCGAAATCCGATGGGTTTTTGACAAATTCACAAGCCAAACCAGTGAAAGAACGGACCACTTGCTCGGTTTCATCACGCGATCCATCATCCAGCACAATCACCCGGTCAGGTGACAGGGTTTGTGCCGCAAGCGATTCAAGCGTCTTACGCAAAAATCGGGCGCTGTTGCATGTGGGTATGGTGGTGATCAGTTTTGCCTTCAACCGCCTCAAGCGTAGCAAACAGAAAGGTTCAAATCAACTGGCCAAACAACCCAAACTCCCATCCACGAAGGGTAGCAAAAAAAGAATCGTCAGCGAAGGTAAAGACATCACGTCCAAGTTTTCTTAAACCTCAAATGCAGTCCTGCGGTGCTTATTGTTCACCGGCCTGCCTAGCGAAGCGCTCAATAATTCCTTTGCCAGTTATGAACCGGAAATTCGCAGGTGCATTCGGGTGGAAAGATTCATGATGCAAACGCACCCCTTGGTCACCGCCCATTTTTAGGGGGATTTCCGCATAAAGGCAATCCCGCTCATTGCCCATGAGATGGTCAGCCCAAGCAATTCTATTGCGCCGGTAAAACCCTATAATATTTTTGAGCATTGGAGTGAACATCCACACTGGTGTCATCCCAAAACTCCATGGGCTGGGTCAGGGTCAAATTGGTCTCAACAACCCAAGAATTGGTGTCACCCAAATTCATTGTGCTTTCAATAATATAAGTGTAACCCACTGTTCCTTGAATCACGACGTTGGCGCAAAGCTGAAGAGCGGTATTTGCCGGGTTTACCACAACCTGCTCGGGCGTGTTGGTCACGCTTCCAAGACTGCTGCTCACGACAACGCTGTATAAACCAGCATTGGTGAATTGGATGGCTGGCAGAGCCAGTGTCGAACCCGTCGCCCCATCAATTGCATTTCCATTTAAATACCATTGGTAACCAAGGTTCCCGCTGCCCCATGCGCCAACACTCAGGATATTTGTTTGTCCCCAATAGGTGATGGCACCGGAGAAAGGTGTCTCCAAGTAAGGATACATGTATAAATTGGCGTTGGAACTCGTGACTGATCCATAATCATTGGTTACGATCACAGCATAAGCCCCCAAATTGGCCGGGGTAATATTAGTGATGCTTAAGGTGTCAGAAGTTGCATTTGGAATGTTTGTGCCATTGAATGTCCACTGGAATGAAATCGGGGTTGTGCCAGAGGCCGAGACAGAAAAGAGGGCAGAGCCGTAAGCCTCAACCTCTGCGTCCTGAGGCTGGTTCGTAATGGATGGTGGAAAAAGAATATCCAATTTCGCAAGGCTGCTTGAAATACCGCCTTGGCTGGAAGAAACAACCACGTAGTAATCGCCCACGTCACCTGCGTTGACGTTGCTGAGAGTGAGAGTTGTATTTGTTGCGCCACTAATAAAACCATTCGCCGGTCCAAAAACAACCTCTGGCGCGCTGGTATAATTGGCTCCAGCGTTCGTAACCGTGATGCCGGTCACAACACCATTGCTCACCGTGGCAAAACCTGCCGCACCCGAACCGCCACCTCCCAAAAAACTCACACTCGGTGCAACGCCATAACCAGCGCCGCCGTTCGTCACAACGGCGCCATAGACAAACCCAGAAATGGCTTGAGCATAAGCTCCAGCGAAACTTGAATAATTTGGGGCGCTGGAATACCACTGATAGGAAATTGGCAATGAACTGGAAGCTAAAACACTCAGAGTGGCGCTTTGGCCTTCCAGAACACTAGTGTTGGTTGGATTTTGAGGTATTTGAATGGGTATGGATTGGTACTGATATATTTCTGCAACTTCTTTTGATGACAAGGCGCGGTCATAAATCCGGACATCACTCAGGGAACCTTGAAAAAAGTCGTCCCATGAAGCTTGGTACATCAAGTACATGTGGTCTGTTGACTGCAAAAAAATTGGTGCGGTGGAGGTGTTTTCCAAGTTGCCATTAACGTAAATTTGATAAACGTTATTTGAAAACACTCCGCATATGAAAACCCAGGTGTTGGGCTGAATTTGAGTCACACCGCTGCAGGGTCCATAAAAATCCGTGGCATCTGCAGTTAGAGTGGCCACTCCATTCGTGGCGCTATAAATCTGGATTCCCAACTCAGCCCAAGAACTTCCGTCTTGTTGACGTTGCGATATGATAGGATCCACTTGGGGCCCGACCGTCGTGGCATAAAGCTGGTTGTACTTGACCCAAACCGATTCACTAAATTGCGAAGGTGAAGATCCGACTGGCTGGCCAATATCAATATATCCATTCGTCCCGTTAAAACTGTAGGCTGAATTCGCATTGCCAAATCTGTTAGTTGTCAATGTCACTCCACCATAAATCGTCCCATTATTTCCATTTCCACTGGAGTCATTCGCATTTCCTTGAAGCGGATAATAGGCCACCAGTCCATTTGTAAGAAATGATTGAGCTTGAATACTCCAAGAGAAAAGCGTCAACAATGCGAGGATTCCAAGTATAGGTTTCATAATGCAAATATATTCTTCATTGGTAGAGTTGGAGGTTTTTTGATGACACCTGAGAGGGCTAAGCTAAATTTTAATAAATCACTCTTTGGTTTAAACTTCGATTTACATAGGATTTATTTTCACAAATTCAAAAATTGTTCTCATGGTCAAAAAGCCCCCTAGCAGAGACTTGCTAGCGTTGAATATAATCCGTTATGATCGTAATGATACACTGGCCGGTCTTTTTAGCAAGACTTTTTTCGTATTTTAAAGGCGCCGAGTTGACCCCGACTTGACTCAAATTAAAAGACACCAGGAAATTGGTTGATTGCCCATGAAATTCCTGCTTTCCACCCGACTATTTTCAAAACAAACTTGAAGAAATATAAGCAAATGCCATCCGGGCCATGCTCCAAAAAGTGCAAATGTCGAGTCTCCTTATTGAATCTTTTTGCCGCTGACCAATCATGACTTCAAATTCTTTCGACTTGGCCTTTGTGGGAGGGGGCATACTGGGGCTGGGCACCGCCTTTCGGTCGCTGGAAAGTATCCGTCCCGGGAACCCCGTCTGGTCTGGAAGCCGTGGAGCGTGGCATTCTTGTGGGATGAATACACCACACATCCGAAAGCGATTAAGCCGTGAAAGGATTCCTGCCGCCTACCGGCAAACTTCGTTAACCCAACCCGAGTTTGCCCGCCAATACGATATTGGCACATCCACTCCGCTAACTTGATTGCGCCGATCTTCATCCAAGCCTCCATCCCGTGCTGGCGGCTTTTTGCCTGTTCCCAAATTGCTGGTGCCCGCTTCAACGAAGCGAGTCTGGAATGGGTCGGAGCCTGATGCACGCAAAGGCGGCAAGCAGTCCACCCAGAAACACCTGCGGGGCGCCGGAATCGCCAGTGGGGTCAGGGTTGGATTCCCAAAGCCCACTCGATGCCACCCAGAACATGATTCTGAAAGGCTTTCGAAACGGCGGGGTCATTTTTGCGGTCTTTCAATCCCGGATCGTCATTCCACATGTCCTGCCTGTGGCCCAAGGAAGTGTAGAAAACACGGCCTGCCCCATAGGATTTGCACCAGGAAACGGGAAAACGCCCCGGAGCACCGGTTTCGGGATGCCGATCAAGGACTAGCAACTCGTGAACCTTGGAGGGGTCGTAGTTTTTAAACTGGTAGATTTCTTCCTGATCAATTTTCCAGGCATTGGGCAGGCCCGATGTGGCGGGGTTTGAAGGGTCCTGGTTCAGACAGACCACGGAGACCTGGCGACCATGCCGTTTGAATTCACCGCCGAGCATTTGAATGTAATCAGGCCAGCCATGGAAGGTGTCACTGGCGGCATGAATGCCTATGAAACCATGCCCCTGGCGAATCCAGTCCAGAAAACCGGCCCTGTCGGGAATGGGCAAGTCACCGGTGGTGCTGACAAATGCCACTCCATCATAATGAGCCAGGGAGGCTGGCGATAATTTCTCCAAAGCCAGGCGCAACTCCGCCTCCCATCGCGCCTCCATCTGGGTGTATTCAAGCTTTTCAGCGTCGGAGGCATTCGCGCCGGGGTTTTTAGGCTCATCCGGGGGCTGGCGGACAAAATCCACGGTGAACAACCCGCTGCGGGTGGCGAGTTGCTGAATAATGTTCTCCGCAGTGGGTATGGAATCATGACGAAACCCGGTGGTGGTGGTGACCACGAGTAGTCGTTTGGGGGCGGCTTGTGCAACAGCCAGGCTGATCCACAAAAGCAGGATGGAAAACCAAAATCGGGAGATATACGTTTTCATGAAAGACCGGGTTTGGGAAGTGCCGTTAAAAGATCAGGGTTCCTGGTCCACGGCCATGGGCCGGACCCAGATATTGCGAAAGGCCACCGAGTTGTTGTGATATTGCAGGGCAATGGGGCCGGTGGAACCCACCGGCGTGTAGGAGCCGGGCACCCTCCAGTTGGTGTCGCCTCGTATGGCTTGATGGTTTTGAACCACCACCCCATTTTGCAGCACGGTCACATAAGCGGGCGTGAGCAGGTGTCCGGAATCATCAAAGTGCGGGACGTTAAAAAGAATATCATAGGTCTGCCATTCTCCAGGGGGGCGACAGGCGTTGACGAGAGGCGGGTGTTGTCCATAAATGGCGCCGGTGGCGCCGTCGGCGTAGGTGGGGTTGTGGTAACAATCCAAAACCTGGATTTCGTAGCGACCCATCAAAAACACCCCGCTGTTGCCCCGATCCTGGCCGTAGCGTCCGTGCAGGACTGGCTCGCGAAACTCCAGGTGCAATTGCAAATCCCCAAATGACTGGGTGGTCTGGATGTCATCCTTGGCCGATATGGCCACGCCATCCCTCACATTCCAGGGCACGGGGCCGCCGGTCTTTTTATCCTGCCATTGAGAAAGGTCATGGCCATCAAACAAAACGACGGCATCGCTTGGTGCCGGGGCTTTTTCGCTGAATTCACCCGTTTTCACAATCGGGGGCTGCGGACGCGCAGGATCGTGCACATGCCAGAGGCCATCCGGCTGCATGGGCGTGTCTTGAAATCCCTCGACGCCATTAATGACCGTTTCCTTGATTTTAGGCCTTGGTTCCGGCGCCGCAGGGGTCTGGGCGTGGAGACCTGCCCTGCCTATCAGCAACGCTGCCAGAATCAACAGGGCTTGAGAACGCAACATGGGGGTGATGATTGGATATTTCATTGTTTTATGGGCAGTTTTGGAAAAGGAGTCCACTTGGAACGGGATTGGGCGGAACGCACGGCAGCATCCAAAAAGGCCATGCCATAAACACCATCGTCCACCGTGGGAAAGTCAAATTCACCAGCACCACCCCTGCGCGACTGGGCGCGAATGGCTGCGGCGACTTCGGTATAAATATTGGCAAAAGCCTCAATGAAGGCTTCAGGGTGCCCGAAGGGAAGGCGCGAACCGGCTTTGGCTGCGCTGCCCAAATAGGCGTTGCCACGGCGCAAAATACGCGCAGGCTGGCCCTTGAGGGTGAGCTTCAATTCATTGGGATGCTCCTGGTGCCACGCCAGGGCCCCCAGCGTGCCATAGACACGGATGTTTAAATTATTCTCCTCCCCGCAGGAAACCTGCGAGCAATGCAGCACACCCCTGGCACCGCCCTGGTATTGAATCAACAGGTTGGCATCGTCCTCCAGCTTCCTGCCGGGAACAAAAGAGGTGAAGTCGGCGCACAACTTTTCAATCTTCAAACCGGTGATGTACCGGCCCAGGTTTTCTGCATGGGTGCCGATATCGCCCAGACAGCAGGAATTGCCAGCCTTTTTGGGATCGCTGCGCCACGCGGCCTGCTTATGGCCCTGCTTTTCAATCCGGTCCAGCAGCCATCCCTGGGGATATTCCGCGACGATTTTCAGGACGCGACCGATTTTTCCAGACCGGACCCAATCACGCGCCTCCTTAACCATGGGATAGCCCGTGTAATTGTGGGTGAGGGCAAAAACCCGCCTGGTTTTCTGCACAATCCGCCTCAGTTCCAAAGCCTCCCTGAGGGAAAGCGTCATGGGCTTGTCGCAGACCACGTGAAACCCGGATTTCAAAAACAAACCAGCCACCGGCGCATGCAGGAAGTTTGGGGTGACGATGGAGACAAAATCCAGGCGATCTTGTTCGGGCATGGCAGCCTCGACCCTGGCCATGGTTTCAAAGCTGTCATAGACGCGCCTCGGGTCCAAAAACAGTTTTTCGCCGGTGCGCCTGGAATTTTTCGCGTCGCTTGAGAAAGCGCCCGCCACAAGTTCCATCTGGCCATCCAGACTGGCAGCCAACCGATGAACGGCCCCGATAAAGGCCCCCTCCCCTCCTCCGATCATGCCGTAACGCAATTTGCGATTGGATTTCATTGAATGGTTTGTGGCGAAAATCTAGGTGATTCCAAAAGGCTGCACAAGCAGGGAATGGCTCCATGAAAAAATTCACGGCGTGCAGCGCAGAACAAACCGGCGGAAAACATCCGGCAAGCCCCTCAGAACCTGTCTGAAAATTGAGAAGGGTGCTGCGGCTTGGGATTTGGGCCATGGGCGGGGCGGAGCTGTCGGCGCATCCCCGTGCCAGGCTGTAACGACGGCGACAACAAAGCCCAAGGGCAAAAGCGCCGCCGCCCGGAGGGATTTTGCGCCCAAGCCGGTCTGCGTGTACTTTCAATTTCGCTTTTCGGGTTAAAACCGCCATGGAACCCACCGCTTCTTTGTCCCTCTCCATCAATCCCCATTGATGGGGAGGGCTGGGAAGGGGTGCCGTTGAGCTTTCGGAAAATGCGATTGTTAATTTATCGCACTGGATGATTGCGAGTTTCCCCTCTCCATAATCCTCTCCCCGCGCTCCGCTGGCGGGGCGAGGAAACCAGAAGCGTTGGATTGTTGATTGCTCTTGAAAATGGCATCCACCTTCGAATCTCGAAATGATTTAAACTCGAAAATCGAAATTCAAAAGGCCAATCTGCCCCAGCACCTTGCCACATCTTGTCCCTTTCCATTTCGCTTTTTCGCTTTCCGGTTCAAATGCCGTATTGATTTGGTCCGCGATTTTTGCTGACTTATCCCAAATTCAAAATGAACGACATCCAATCAAAACTCCGCCCCGCAAAACTGCTGGTGGCCAATCGCAGCGAGATCGCCATACGCGTCTTTCGCGCCGCAACCGAACTGGGACTGCGCACGGTGGCCATTTACGCGGCGGAGGACCGCCTCTCGATTCATCGCTTCAAGGCCGATGAAGCATACGTGGTGGGAGAGGGAAAGGGACCGGTTGGCGCCTATCTGGACATTCCCAGCATCATCGCGTTGGCCCGGGAAAAGGGGGTGGACATGATCCATCCCGGTTATGGTTTTCTGTCTGAAAACGCGGATTTTGCCCAGGCCTGCTCCGATGCTGGAATCACTTTTGTGGGCCCGCGCGTGGATTTATTGAGGAATATGGGGGATAAAACAGCCGCGCGCGAGCTGGCTCAAAAATCTGGAGTGCCCATTTTGCCCGGCACCGATGAGGCCATAGAGGATCGAAACAAGGCGCTGCGCGTGGCGCGGGAGATTGGGTTTCCATTGATCATCAAGGCGGCCTTCGGCGGCGGCGGGCGCGGGATGAGGGTGGTGACCAAGGCTGGAGACTTGGGCGCGTTATTGGATGAGGCCCGGGGTGAAGCCGGGCGGGCCTTTGGCAATCCGGCTGTCTTTCTGGAGAGGTACATCCCCAAGGCCAAACACATCGAGGTGCAAATCCTGGGCGATCGCCATGGCAATGTGGTGCACCTGCACGAGCGCGATTGCTCCGTGCAGCGCAGGCACCAGAAGGTCGTTGAAATCGCCCCCAGCGTGGGCCTGGACCCCTCCGTGCGGGAGGAACTCTGCAACGCTGCCGTGCGCCTATGCCAGGGCATCCGGTACGACAATGCCGGCACGGTGGAATTTCTCTACGACCAGGATACCAGCGAGTGGTTTTTCATTGAGATGAACCCGCGCATCCAGGTGGAGCATACCGTTACAGAAGTCATCACCGGCGTGGACCTGGTGCGTTCCCAAATCCTGGTGGCAAGCGGCCACGCGCTGCACGGACCGGAGGTGGGGATACCGCGGCAGGAGGAAATGCCCCGCAACGGCTATGCCGTGCAATGCCGGATCACGACGGAGAATCCCGAAAATAAATTCCAGCCCGATTATGGCAGGATTCTCACCTATCGCAGCGCCGGAGGTTTTGGGGTGCGACTGGATGGCGGCATGGGTTATGGCGGCGCGGTGATCACCCCTTTTTACGATTCCCTTCTGGTGAAACTCACCGTCAGCGCGCCAACCTTTGCGGCCACGCTGCAACGCATGGACCGTGCCTTGCGCGAATTTCGCATCCGGGGCGTGAAAACCAACATTCCCTTCCTGGAAAACGTCATTCACCATGATGAATTCAGCAGTGGACGAGCCACGACCACATTGATTGACACCAGCCCCGAGCTTTTTGAATTCAAGCCCAAACGCGACCGGGCCACCCGGCTGCTGGCCTATCTTGGTGACGTGACAATCAATGGCAACCCGCAGGTGGGGAATTTCAAGCCCGCCAGGCCTTTTCAGCCGGCCCGCGTGCCTGATCATGACCGCAAGCAGCAGCCACCCAAGGGGACACGCCAGCTCCTGCTGGAAATGGGCGCCGCCCGTTTCGCCGAGTGGACCCTTCAACAAAACCGTCTGCTGGTGACGGACACCACCATGAGGGACGCCCAACAATCACTTTTTGCCACCCGGCTGCGCACCTACGACATGCTGGCGGCGGCTGATGTCGTGGCCAGGCGCATATCCGGTCTTTACAGCCTGGAAATCTGGGGAGGCGCCACCTTTGACACCGCCCTGCGGTTCCTGGTGGAAGACCCATGGCAACGCCTGCGCATCCTGCGCGAGCGAATTCCCAACATTTGCTTTCAAATGCTTTTCAGGGGGGCCAATGCGGTGGGATATTCCAATTACCCGGACAACGTGGTGGAGGGATTCGTGAAACATGCGGCGGCAACGGGTGTGGACATCTTCCGGGTGTTTGATTCCCTGAACTACCTTCCCAACCTGGAACCCGCCATGAATGCCGTGAAAGAAACCCACGCGGTATGCGAGGCGGCCATCTGTTACACCGGAAACATCCTGGATCCGGCCCGCGACAAATACACCTTGAAATACTATGTGGACCTGGCGCGGAAACTGGAAAAGATGGGCGCGCACATGCTTGCAATCAAGGATATGGCGGGATTATGCCAGCCTGCGGCAGCTCATTTGCTGGTGAAAACCCTGAAGAATGAGCTGGGCATACCGGTGCATTTTCACACGCACGACACCAGCGGCATAGCCGCCGCCAGCGTGCTCTCGGCGGCTGAAGCCGGGGTGGACGTGGTGGACCTGGCCATTGCGCCCATGAGCGGTTCCACCAGCCAGCCCAACCTCAACTCAATCGTGGCTGCCCTGGAATTCACCAAGCGCAATACCGGCTTGGACCTTCATGCCCTGAATCAACTGGCGGATTATTGGGAACAAGTCCGCACCTTCTATGCGCCCTTTGACTCAGCGCCCAGGGCCGGAAGCGCGGAAGTTTACCAGCACGAAATGCCCGGGGGCCAGTTCACCAATTTAAAGGAACAAGCCTCGGCAATGGGCCTTTCACAAAAATGGCCGGAGATCGCCCAAACTTATGCCGAGGTAAACAAACTGTTTGGCGACATCGTCAAGGTGACCCCCAGCAGCAAAGTGGTGGGAGACATGACGATGTTCCTGATCACGCGCGGCATCAAGCCGGCGGACGTGGTCAACCTGGACCCCGGCTCTGTCCCCTTTCCTGAATCCGTGATAGATATGCTCTCGGGCGGCCTGGGCCAACCCTTGGGAGGCTGGCCTGCCAAATTGCAAAAAGCCGTGCTCGGCAGCCGCAAACCCATCAAAGGCCGCATCGGGGCAGGCTTGAAACCCATGAACCTCGCAAAAACCGCCGAGGACCTCGCAGCCCGAATCAAACGGGATGTGACCATGGATGATGTTCTCAGCCATCTCATGTATCCGGCTGTTTTTGCCGATTTCATCCGCCAGACACGCGAGCACGGGGATTTGTCCGTGCTGCCCACTCCAGCCTTTTTCCATGGCATGAAACCCGGCCAGGAAATCTCGGTGGAACTGGAGCCGGGCAAAACCTTGTTCATCCGCCTGGTCAACCTGGGTGAGGTGGACGCGGAGGGAAAGCGGGCCGTCATTTTTGAACTCAATGGCATCACCCGGCAACTGGCCATTGTGGATAAATCGGCCAAGCCCACAACCAAACCGCGAATCAAGGCCAATCCCGCCAATCCAGAGGAGGTGGGAGCCCCCATCCCCGGCCTCGTTACCGTCATGGCTGTAAGCGTGGGATCCAAAGTATCCAAAGGCGGCAAGTTGCTCACCCTCGAAGCCATGAAAATGCAAACCACCATCTACGCCCCCTGCGACGGCGTCGTCTCCGATGTGGCCGTAAAGGTGAATGACACGGTTGAAACCAAAGACCTTCTGATCAAGCTGCGTCCTGAAAAAGGCGCCGGTCAATAAGAGCCGGCATGGCAACCTGCAACCCCCTGCCCTCCCTGATTCACTGACCTATTTCCGTCAAAAACTTTTTGCTTCCCATCACAATATAAAAGCACGCCAGACCACGGCTGTTGCCTTTGAAGCTTGACGAGGCTTTCGGCCTTTCCGTCAGGCATTTGATGAGGCTTTGCCTGAAGATCATACCTTCCAAACAGGGCTTGGCTAAGCCGCAGTGCTGTCAAACGCCAGGAGAACCGCCTTTCCATGCTTGATGTCCAAAGCCATCGGCAACCCAATCAAAAGCCGGCCCGGCCAATAGAGGGTTTTTAATTTTTGATTCATCACCGTTTAATGTCCGGCAGGTCCAATATCACGTATATGAAAATCGTCTGGCGCAGGACCGCCGAGTGGGCGGGACGGTGACAATCGCCGGGTCAAAATCATCCATAACTGAATCATCATGCAAAAAGCCAGTTTAAAGCACAAACCAAGGGAGTCCGTGAGAGAGAACGGTGGAGGCCATGCCAAATCCGTCCGCGACGTGGATTTTGTCTATGAAACCAGCGGCGCCGAAACAGTGTATTTATGCGGGGACTTCAATGATTGGCATCCCACCAGTTTGAGAATGATCGGCAATGCCGAGGAGGGGCTTTGGGAAAAACGACTGACCCTGCCCCCTGGCCGGTACGAGTACAAGTTTTTTGTGGACGGAAAATGGATCCATGATCCCGGGGCGCAGCCCACCACACCCAATCCATTTGGCACCTTGAATTCCATCGTGGAGGTGAAACCATGAAAGCGCATTCCCGATTGGAACTGAGAATGGCCGAGCGTGCCATGATGTTTCACCAAGCCGTGGAACATTTGCATCGTGCTGCCACATACAGCATGGCGCACTCCAACCATTCCAACCAACCTGGCGCCCGGCGCCCGGCTCTCTCCCAAACCATGGCTCATTCTCAAGCACAAACAGGAAGCCATCATTGATGGTCCTTCAAGAAAAGCGGGTCATGAAAGGCGGGAATTCCTGGATTTACCCAAAAGGCCGGATGGAGAACTGCGGTAATGGAGAATGCCCCTCGGGGATGTTTGAATAATGCATAATCAAGCCGGACAGGCTTTGGCACGAGGAGGCTCGGGGTTTTCATAAACCTGGACCGATTTGCGGAGACACAAAGTTCTTCTGGACAAACCGTGGGCGAGAGTTTCAAATCAGTGCCTGCATGGCCAAAACAAAGCGAATTGGAATTCTTACCGCAGGCGGAGACAGCCCCGGACTGAACGCAGCCATCCGTGGCGTGGGCAAGACGGCGCTGGGCTATTACGGCATGGAAATCGTGGGGTTCCGCGATGGATTTCGCGGTTTGGTGGAAGACCGGAAACTGCGCCTGGACAAGACGACTTTGGCGGGAATCCTGACGGTGGGCGGGACCATCCTGGGGACCAGCCGCGACAAGCCACACCGCATGGTGATTGACGGGCGCACACGTGACATGACCCGGGTAATCGCAGAAAATTACGAGAAATACGGCTTGGACGCGCTGGTGTGCCTGGGCGGGGGAGGGACACAAAAGAATGCCCTGAGATTGCAGGAAACCGGCATCAATGTGATCACCCTTCCCAAAACAATAGACAATGACGTGGCCATGACGGATTGTTCCTTTGGATTTGCCACGGCCATGGACATTGCCACTGAGGCGATTGACCGGCTGCACAGCACGGCGCACAGCCATCACCGAATCATTGTCGCGGAGGTGATGGGCCACCGCGCGGGGTGGCTGACGTTGGGCGCGGGAATTGCCGGCGGTGCGGATGTCATTCTCATTCCTGAAATTCCCTATTACGTCGAGAAAGTGGCTGCTGCCATCAAACAACGCAGTCGTCATGGGACGAATTTCAGTATTGTGGCGGTCGCGGAAGGAGCAATGAGCCAGGAGGATTGGAGGGCGATGCAATCAGCCGAAAAGAAGCTGGACCGCGCCCGGACGTTGCATGACAAAAAAGAGGCCAAGATGGAGCTGGCGAGCCTCGAGGTGCGACACCAAGGCAACACCATGAGGCTGGCCAAGCAACTGGAAGACCTGACGCAGCTTGAAAGCAGGGTGACCATCCTGGGTTATGTACAGAGGGGCGGAACCCCCTGCGCGGCGGATCGCCTGCTGGCGACCCGCCTGGGCAGCGCTTGCGGGGACTTGGTCCATGAAGGGATTTTCGGGGTGATGGTGGCGGCCCGGGGCGAAGGCACGGAACCTGTGCCCTTGGAGAAAGTGGCGGGAAAAAGAAAATCCGTTCCACCGGACCATCAATGGGTGGACACGGCACGGCGCGTGGGCACTTGCATGGGCGATTAATGCCCGCAAAGCGAAATGGAAAGGGTCAAGATGCGCCCAGTAGATTGGGGCAGATTGGCCTGTTGAATTTCATTTTTCGGGTTCAATACGCATTTGGAAAACTCAGCACCACCTCTCCCCAGAAAAACGGTGGGCTGGCGATGGACTTTAAAATATTTCACGCGTCAAAGTTGTTCTCCAAATTTTTCTGCTTTTTCAAACGCATCAACCAACCCAACGACCCTCGTTCCCTCGCCCCACCAGCAAAGCGTGGGAGGAGTTCTCGCTCACAATCAGAGCGAACTCAAATCAACCCGAAAGGACAGGATATCTGTCCTGATTTTTCAAAAAGGCCGACCAGCCAAAGGCGGGAAGGTTTCGTCCGCTTCAGCGCTTGAGGATGGCAGCCCCTGCTGCCGGGCGTGAACTGAAGAGCGTTGCGCTCCGGTCGGCTCGCGCCTGGTATTGTTCTGCAATCCGCTTGGAAATATCCTCCACCGAACCGGTCCGAACCAGAGCCACGCAACAGCCGCCGAATCCACCTCCGGTCATGCGGCAGCCATAAACGCCGCCAGTCAAGCCGATCTCCAAGGCTATCTCCACCACCAGGTCCAGTTCCTTGCAGCTTACGGCATAATCATCGCGCAGGGAGTCGTGGCTGGCATACATGAGCTGGCCTGCGGTGATCCAGTTGGATTCCCTGAAAGCGGAGGCCGCATGAAGGGTGCGTTCGATTTCGCTGATGACATGTCGAGCCCTGGAGAACACAACCGGACTGAGCCGGGAGCGGGCATGCTCCAGGTTATCGGCGGTGGCATCGCGGAGGGATGACACTCCCAGAAGGCGTGCGGCCTCCTCGCATTCGGCGCGGCGCCGGGCGTATTCACCGCTGCCCAACTCATGTTTGACATTGGTGTTAATGACCAGTAATTCCACGGATGGATCGTTCATGGGAACGAGCTCCGTCCGGCGGCTGCGGCAATCCAGCAGAAGGAGGTGCCCTTCCCTGCCCATGGCTGAAATGAATTGGTCCATGATCCCGCAGGGGACGCCGGCAAATTCATGTTCGGCGGCCTGGGCGATGAGCGCCTTGTCCACGGGATCCAAAGAGAGACCGGTAACCGCCTCCAGAAGCGTGGCGGTGCAAACCTCCAAGGCGGCGCTGCTGCTCAATCCCCCGCCGAGCGGCACGGTCGAGACCATGGCCACATCCAAAGCTGGAATGGACAAGCCGCGCCGTTGCAATCCCGCGATGACACCCCGCAGATAATTGGACCATTTGGGTTCGCCCCTGGTCACCGGCCCGGAGATGTTGATGATGGCGGTTTCCTTGAAATGGGTGTCAAAAACGCGGATTTCACCGTTGCTTGCGCCTGGGCAGGCGGCCATCACGGCATAACGCTCAATGGCCATGGGAAGCACAAAGCCATCGTTGTAATCGGTATGTTCACCAATCACATTCACGCGGCCAGGGGCGGCGGCGATCCACTGTGGCGGGCGCTGGAAATGGAGTTTAAAATCCGATTCCAGTTTGGAGGCGAGTTCCTGCAATTTCATAAAACAAAGAAGGTCCGCGCGCGGGATGGGCACGGTGAGGCGTCAAAGAAAGGCATGTCAGGCGGAAGGTGGCTGTTTTCCGCCCAGGCTGGCGCCCAAGAGCATGGCGGCGCCAAAAACAAGCAGCACCAGGCCCCAGCATAAATCCATGTTCAAACTGGAACCCGCCACCTGAACGGTGGCGGAAGCCCCTTGAACGGCGCCATAGCCCACCAGCAAAACCCCGATGAGGGTGAACATAAGTCCTATTGGCCAGCGAATATCGAGTCCCATGATAATAATCCTTTCTTTGATGCAATGGATGAAATCACCAGAAAATCCAGTTTAAAAGCACGCAGCCGGCCAGCAAAACCAAGCCCATGACCGCCGGCCTCTGCCAGACGGGTTGGTTGGGGTCCACCTCGCGCGGCGTGAGGGAGTACACAAGGCCCTTCAACTCCTCGTCCGATTTTGTGCGCTTGGTGGCCAGCGAAATGACCAGAGTGAGGGTCAGGCAAACCAGGAAAGCGAAGGTGGCCAGCCAGAAATTCTGCGCCATCTCACTGGGAAAAACACCATGAACCCCCAGGTAGCCGCCTTTCATTTTGTTCAACGCCTCATGGTTCGGCCCCAGATTATCGCGCACGGTGGTCACGGCATGAAACAGGGCCGAAGCGCCGATGCCTCCAAAAAGCCCGTAAAATGCTCCTGTGCCGGTGGTGCGACGCCAGAACATCCCCAGCAAAAAAGTGGCGAAAAGCGGCGCATTCACGAAACCAAAGACAAGTTGGATGATGTCCATGGCATTGTAGAACATGGAGGCAAAATAGGCCGCCGCAATGCTCAGCAAAATGCCCCCCACCGTGGCAATCTTGCTGACCCAGAAATAATGGTGGTCCGATTTGTTTCTGGCCATGTAGGCTTGATAGAGGTCATAGGTGAAAACCGTGTTGAACGCGGTCACATTGCCGGCCATGCCGGACATGAAAGATGCCAGCAAGGCAGTCAACGCCAGACCCAGCAAACCCGGCGGACAATACTTCCGGACGAGGGACAAAATCACGCTGTCATAGTCATTCACCGCAATCCCATCGTACAATCCCTTTCGGATATCATCATCCGTCAGCCTGGCTTGGGCGTTGGCTTGGATCAGAAGCCCGATGCGGACCTGATCCACATTCAGGCCCAGGTCCGCGCTGATGGCTTTGCAGGCATCGGGTATCTGTGCCGGATCCGCTTTCCGCACATCGGCCACGGCGGCGTCATAACGGGCTGCGGAGACGATGGGGGGCGGGATTCGGTAATTTTTCTCGGGCATGGCCATGAGTGCGGCGGCAATCATGCCGGGGACAATCACCAGGAACGGAAACAGCATCTTGGGCAGGGCTGCCACAAGGGGGGTGTTGCGCGCAGCGGTCATGTTCTTGGCGGCCATGGCACGTTGCACCACCAGGAAATTGGTGCACCAGTAGCCAAAGCTCAACACAAACCCCAGGCCAAAGACCATCGCAAACAAATCCACGCCCATGGGATTGTGCGCAGATCCCTCAAGCAGGGGACGCCAGGCGCTGGTCCATGCGTTTGCGGAATAATGAATGCCCGGGGCCTGCAAATAATCCGAGGAAGGATTCATGGCCACGCCCTGCAGCGTCTGGTTCATGGCGTGCCATCCACCCACATCCTTCATCCCCAGGTAAACCACGGGGGCGAACCCGAGTACGATCATGAAGAATTGCAGCACCTCGGTGTAGATGGCCGAGGTCAGCCCGCCCTTGAGCACGTACAGCAGCACCACCCCTGAACAAATCCACAGGTAACAATCGTAACTGCCCAGATGCAGCATACCCAGACTGAGGTTCAACTGCCAGGGCAGCAGGTTTGTGAGCAACTTGGCCAGGGCATTGATGGAGATTCCGGAGGCAAAAATAGTCATCACCGCAAACGCCAGTGAGTTCAGGGCGCGCACCCGTTCGTCAAACCTCATTTTTAAATACTCTGGAACCGACCGGGCCTTGGACCCGTAATAAAATGGCATCATGAAAACAGCCAGAAAAATCATGGCTGGTATGGCGCCCACCCAGTAAAAATGAGCGGTGGCAATCCCGTACTTGGCGCCGCTGGCCGCCATGCCCACCAATTCCAAGGCGCCCAGGTTGGCAGAAATGAACGCCAAACCGGTCACCCACGTGGGAATGGAGCGCGCCGAGGTGAGAAAGTCCGAGGAGGACTTCATGTAGCGGGACAAGGCCCAACCTATGCCCAGCACAAAACCCACATAGGCAATCAATATGGTGTAGTCAATTAGATGAAGAGCTATAGGCTGCATAGTTTTCGGCGTGCAGGGAGTTTGCGAAAATTGCGCGAAAAGTCAACAGCCAGAATTGCCAATCCCGGTATAAATTATGCCCGCCAACCTTTGCCGCGCCTGGCCCTTTGTCAGAATTCCAATCTTGTGGGTACATTTGCTCATTCCAGCATGGCCAAGGCCGGATGCTTTCCGCCCACTCCCCCCACGCTTGATCCACGGCAATGGGATTTGCCCCCGGCCCCAGTATCATGAACCCAAAAAGCGAAATGGAAAGGGTCAAGATGGGGCAAGATGCTGGAGCGGAAACTCTTTGGAAAAATCGAAACCATACCCGAAGCGGTCGGGTGAGAATTTTCTAAAAAGTTTGCGCCCAGTAGATTGGGGCAGATTGGCCTTTTGAATTTCGTTTTCGGGATGAACCGTCCCGGTCTTGGATTCATCGGGATTGGATCAGCACCTGAAAAGCCCTTCCAAAATGATCCGGGTGGATCAGGGTTTGGAATTGGGCACGTTTCCGTGGGTCCCATCCCTCGGAGCCGCATCGGTCTGACCGCCTCAACAATCCGGCTAAAAACCGGGCTTGCGAATCCAAAAAATCCGTGCGCAACCCCTGCCCTGCCCCAGCATCCAGGATGGAGTGAAAATGCACATGGGCGGTGATGTCCTGTTCTCCAGGGTTCGCCAGCACATCCTCGTTGACGCCATGATGGCGATAGGCGCGCAAGGTGCCCCTGGCACGGGAGGGATGAAGGATGCAATCTTCCACAAACCCGTAATCAACAGCCATCAAGCATCCACGGGTCAAAAACGAGGCCGCATCACGCCACCATGCCTGCGCTGACGGGGATATTTCCAAGAGATACCCATCTGGCAGGCAGGTTACAAGTTCTGAGCGGTGCCACAGCGCCTGGGTTTGAGGCCAGGGGGCCAACCTGGTCCAAGTCAGGTTCCCATTCGCCAGCCCCACACCCCACTCGAACCACTGGGCAGCCACAGCATCCCATTTCAGCCTGTGGACGGGAAAGGCATCCAGCAATTCATTGCTCAACAGCACCCCCTTAAAACCGGGCGTTTTCAATGCCCGAACCAAATCGGCCACGCTTCCATACCATTCCACCCGGCCGGAATGTCGCTGCAAGGTTGCCTGCTGCCATGCCTGGCGTCTCGGAGAGGGTTCAAGGAGGACAAACCGCACTTTTTGAGTCAAATCCGGCCTGTTATTTTTAAACCAATCGAGCATGTCCGCCATCAAACGCCCGTCGTGGGCCCCGGCCTCAGCCAGGACCGGCGATGTCTCATCTGTAAGGGCAGACAACCAATCGGAACACTGCCGGGCCACCATTTCCCCGAAAAGATTGCCCACGGATACATTGGTGATGAAGTCGCCCTGGCGTCCAACTTTGGCCCGGTCTGTCTCATAATAGCCCGTTTCAGGACAATAAAGAGCCAATTCCATGAACCGGGCAAAGGTAATTGGCCCGGATTCAAGGATTTCTTCGCATATCACCTGTTTAGGCATTTTCATTGCTTACATGAACGACAGGAAGTTAATGGAATTTGGAATGAACGGAAGAGCTTATGGCAAAAATTGATGCCTTTTTCAACCTGATGTTTGAACAGAAGGCCTCCGACCTTCACATGGCATCGGGAAACCCGCCCATGATGCGGATCAACGGGGAGTTGCAGAGGGTGGATTTTCCACCGCTTGAGAACGATTCGCTCAAAGCCATGCTGTACGAGATTGCGCCTGATTTCAAAATCAAGGTTTTTGAAGAGACTGGCGACGTGGATTTCGGGTATGAAATCCCGAACATCTCCCGTTTTCGCGTTAATTTTTTCAATCAAAAGAACGGCGTGGCGGCGGTGTTCCGGCAGATTCCCAGCCGGGTGCTTTCGTTTGAAGATTTCGAGAAACTGGAGTCGCCCCTGCCGGCGGTGTTCAAGAAATTCGCCATGCTGCACCGCGGGCTGGTGGTGGTGACCGGCCCCACAGGCTCGGGCAAATCCACCACGCTGGCGGCCATTGTGGACTACGCCAACCGCAATCGAAAAGATCATATCATCACGGTGGAGGATCCGGTGGAGTTCGTGCATGAGAGCAAGAACAGCCTGGTGAACCACCGTGAAGTGGGGGTTCACACCAAAAGCTTTGCCTCTGCCCTGCGCGGGGCGCTGCGTGAGGACCCGGACATCATCCTGGTGGGGGAAATGCGCGATCTGGAAACCATCGAACTGGCCATCACCGCCGCGGCCACGGGGCACCTGGTGTTTGGCACGCTGCATACCCAGAGCGCAGCCAAAACGGTTGACCGCATCATTGATGTGTTCCCCGCCGACCAGCAGAACAAAGTCCGCCAGACGCTTTCCGAGGCCTTGAAAGGCATTGTGGCCCAGACCCTTTTCAAACGATGCGACAAAAAGGGGCGCGTGGCCGCCTTTGAGGTGCTGGTTTTCAACACCGCCGTCGCCAACCTCGTGCGCGAAGGCAAAACCCACCAGATCCAAGGCATGATTCAGGTCGGAAAAAAATACGGCAACCAGCAATTGGACGACCATATCATGGAGCACCTGCGCATGAAACGGGTCACCCCGGAGGACGCCTATGACAAGGCTCTGGACAAAAAGAAATTCCGTCCACTCCTGGCCCATCCACCCGATGATGACGACTCTCTCTGACCATGCGCAAACCCGAGCTTGACCAAATCCTGACCGTTATCCTGGCCTCGCAACCCGAGGTTTCAGACGTCCTTTTCACCGTGGGACGCCCCCCGCAGGTTGAAGCCTATGGGGAACTGAAGCCCGTGCTGCTGGACCCACCCATTCACAGCCTCACGCCATTCCAGGTGGAGACCATCGCATTCAACATCATCGGGGATAACGTCTGGCAACTGGAAGACCTGATCCGGCATGGCTCATGCGATGGTTCTTACGCCCTTGGGGACTCGGCGAGGTTCCGGGTGAACATCTTTTCGCAACGGGGCAATTATTCCATCGTCTGCCGTCAATTGAGCTCGCGCATCCCCACGCTCGAACATCTCAAGCTTCCCGAACCACTCCTGGAAATCCCCCGGGAAAAAACGGGATTGGTGCTGGTCACTGGTGCCACCGGGTCGGGCAAATCCACCACGCTGGCCGCCATTCTCAACCAGATCAACCGCACCAAGGCGGTTCATATCGTCACCTTGGAAGATCCCGTGGAGTACGTGCACCAGCATGACAAATCCACGTTCAACCAGCGTGAGCTGGGGATTGATTTTGACTCGTACGTGAACGGATTGCGGGCGGCGCTGCGGCAGGCGCCCAAAGTGATCCTTGTGGGGGAAATGCGGGACCGGGACACGGTGAAGATAGCGCTCAGCGCTGCGGAGACCGGGCACCTGGTGCTGAGCACCCTGCACACGATCAACGCGGGCGAGACCATCAACCGCATCCTGGGCATGTTTGAGCCGGAGGAACAGGAGCAGGTGCGCGTGCGCCTGGCCGATTCCCTGCGCTGGGTGGTTAGCCAGCGTCTGGCGCCCAAGGTGGGCGGCGGTCGTCAGGCGCTGATTGAAATCATGGGTGCCAACCTGCGCACCAAGGAAGCCATCCGCCTCGGCGAAAGCGAGGGAAAAACATTTTACGAAATCATCGAGGCCAGCCACACGTTCGGCTGGCGCACTTTCGACCAAGCCTGCCTTGAGGCCTACGAAAACGGGCAGATTACAGAGGAAAACGCCCTGCTCTTCTGCACCAAGCGCAGCGTGGTGGCCCGGGGACTGGACCATTCCAAAAAGGCCCGGGGCGAATCAGACCCCACCAGCGGTTCGCTGCGGATGAAAACCTCCGGTGGCCCCGGCTCGTTCGGAGCCATGGAAGCGGTGCCATTGCTCAAAATCAAGTGAAACCATTCAAACCCCTTTTCTCCTGTGTCAGAATCCACGAATCCAACCTTTGATTTTGTCAGCAAAACAGACAAGCCCGCCTTGATTGCCTTCACCACGCCGGACTGGCTGGAATCAGCCAAGACTGCCTTGTTGGAACTGGGTTACAAAGTTCACACCGCAGCCACCCACAGCGATTTTTTAATTCGGTTCAGCTCCACCCAATACCAGGTGGTTGTGGTGGAGGAATTGTTTGGGGCCAACACAAGGGAGGAAAACCTGACCCTCAAGTCCTTGGAAACCATGCCCAGCAGCCAGAGACGCCACGCCACCATCATGCTGGTGGGCGAATCCTTTCAAACCTTTGTGCCCATGGAAGCCTTCATCCACAGTGTCCACGCCGTGATTAACAGCTCAGAGCTGTTCCTGCTCAAGCAACTGGTTGAAAAAGCGGTGTCAGACAACGAAAACTTCCTGCGCAGCTTTAGGGACGTCCAAACACGCCTCTTCAGCGGCAGCCGCTGACTCATCCCCCAACCTGCTTGCGGTAATCCTCCGGAGACAACAGCCCGGCCAGCTCGCCAGGCTGGCTCAGTTCCAGCTTGAAAAACCAACCGCCACCATCCGGCTCCGCGTTGACCAATCCCGGGTTCTCCACCACCGCAGGATTGACCTCCATGATCTTGCCGCTCAGGGGGGAATAAATATCACTGGCCGTCTTCACCGATTCCACCACCGCGCACGGTTCGCCAGCCTTGACCGTGCGCCCGGCAGCGGGTAATTCCACAAAAACAATGTCCGTCAACTCTTTTTGGGCATGATCGGTAATGCCCACCACAGCGATGCCGTCTTGCACACGAACCCATTCATGGGACTTGGCATATTTTAAATCAGGGGGAATTTTGCTCATAATATCGGATTCAATATCTTCCAGGACGGATTCATACCTGAAAACGGCTCCTTGCTCAATTCAATTCACGAGCCAGGCACACGGGCAGCGTCGGGACGGTAAAGGGGTTTTTTGACGACGATCGCCGGGTGTTTGACTCCCCGGATTTCGATTTCCAACGCGGTGCCCGGCCGGGAATGCGGGGTTGCCACGTAAGCCATTCCAATGCCTGCGCCCAAAGAAGGGCTTTGAGTGCCACTCACCACTTCGCCCACCGACTGCGCATCCCTCCAGACCGGATAATGCGGCCTTGGCGGAGCGGCTTTGCCGGTCATTTTGAAGGCCACACAAGTCCGGGCCGTGCCACTGGCCTTTTGCGCCTCCAAAACAGATCGCCCCACAAATTGGCCCTTGTCCAGGGAGACAAAAAATCCAAGGCCCGCCTCAATGGGGGTGGTGGTTTCGTTCAATTCATGGCCGTAAAGAGGATACCCCATTTCAGTGCGCAGCGTGTCGCGCGCCCCCAAGCCTGCCGGGACCAATCCATGCACGGCACCCGCGGACAGAAAATGGTCCCAAACCGCCCGGACACAATCCCCGGGACCCATCACTTCAAAGCCATCCTCGCCGGTGTAGCCCGTGCATGCGACCATGAGGATACCCTGGCCAAACGCGAAGGATGCGATCTGATTTTTTTTGAGGCTTGAAGCCTGCCCAACCCGGGTTCCTGAAATCGAGGAGCCTTGGATGACTTTGTCCACGAACTCGCGGACACGTGGACCCTGAACTGCCACGGCGCCATTTTCCCGGTCAAGGCAGGCCAGGGTAACCCTGTTTTGAAAACCAGCAGCGTGGTCTCTCAGCCAAGCCATGTCCTGCTCCACGCGCGAGGCATTGATAACCAGAAGATATTGACCGGGGCCGGTTCGGTAAGCGTACAAGTCATCCACCACGCCACCCGCTTCATTGCACATCAAGGTATATTGGCCCTGGCCGGGGACGAGTTTGCGCAGGTCATTGGTCAGCAAACCGTTCAAAAATTCCAGGGCGGCCTCCCCGCCAACCATCACCTGCCCCATGTGTGAAATATCAAAAATCCCCGCAGCACTGCGAACGGCCAGGTGCTCGGCGGTGATCCCCGTGTAAAACACTGGCATATCCCATCCGTTGAAATCAATAAGTCGCGCTCCCAGGGCTTTGTGGGCTTCGAAAAGCATGGTTTGACGGGCCATAATATTTTTGGGCTGTTGGGCGATGAAAAAGCCGGAGGGTTTGCTTTAGGGGATTATGGATTGGGTCGCTTGGGAGTGGCGTCGGCAGCCTGGGGCAATGAGGCGGGCTGCGGCTTTTGGGCGGTTGTTTGCAGCGCGGCAGGCATCCCGGATTGGCACCCGAATTCTCCCGGCTTCATCCCCACTTCTCTGTCTTCATTTGTTCTTTGGCCGCCCCAAGCTCCTGAATCACCATATGCTCGGCATGTTCCACCAAGGCGTTGGGGCCGCACGCATAAAACACGCACTGGGACATGTCCCCTGCCAATGCCCGAAGCCAATCCACAGTGATGCGCCCTGTCCTGCCGCTCCATTGGTGCTCAGGCTCGGCACGCGTGCAGGTCACCTCAAACTTGAAGGCAGGATTCTGTTTTTCCAAATCGCGAAATTCCTGGTTGAAAATGATATCCTTGGGCGTCCGCACGCTGTAGAGAACCGTGATGCGCGTGGCCAACTGGCGCCGGGTGGCTTCCCGCACAAATCCGCGGAAGGGGGTCACCCCGGATCCGCCAGCGATACACACCAGGTGTTTGTCAGGCTCGTAAACCGGAAGAAACCGTCCCACGGGCGGAATCACAAAAAGTTTGTCTCCGGGTTTGGCCCAATCCACGATCCTCGTCCCCATCTTGCCGTCCCGTTTGACTGTGACTTCATAAAAGCCCCGGTCCAAGGCGCAGGAAGAAAGAGAGTACGCCCGCTTGTACGAGGGTGTGTCCGGCCAATAAACAGTGATGAACTGTCCGGTCTTGAACTCGGGGTTGTGCCCCTCGGGCCATTTGAACCTAAGGGTTTTTGTGTCTGGCAATTCCAACACTGCCGTTTCCACTGCCATCTCGAGAATTTCTTTGGCCATAAATTTTCAGCGTGCCCGGCTGAAGTTATGGCATCCGGTCCGGGACGGCAACTCCACAACTTCACAAATGCAAAGTTTTTCACGTTGTAAAATGCGCTGGGACGCGCAAAAAAAGCGGAGTCAGGCGGCATCCTGAAGCCGGTCCAGCGTCTCCTGCGCGAGAAGCTCGTACGCAGCAGCGCCAGCACTGTATTTATCGTATTGAATGATGGGTTTCCCAAAGCTGGGGGCCTCTGCCAGGCGGGTGGTGCGGGGTATCACCGTCTCAAAAACCTTGTTCCCCAGCAATGTCCGCACCTCTCCAAGCACCTCGTTGCTCAGTTTGGTCCGCCCGTCAAACATGGTCATCACCACCCCAAAGATGTCCAAAAGCGGGTTTACCCCAGCCTCGCGCAACTGGCCAAGCACCCGGTTCATCATGGATATGCCTTCCAACGCATAATATTCGCATTGCAATGGAACCAGGACTCCATCGCAGGCAGTGAACGCATTCAAAGTGAGGATGCCCAAGGAAGGCGGACAATCAATCAACACCACGTCATGTTTTGCCAGGGCCACGACCGGCTCCAGGCACATTTTAAGGCGTTGCAGGTGTTGATCCATGCGTGCCAACTCCACATCAGCCCCGCAGAGGTCCACTTCGCTGGGAATCATTTCCAAGCGCTCGCAGCAGGTCGTTTTGATCTTCTCATGCAGAAGTCCTTCCCCTGCGAGTACCCGGTACACGCTCCCGCCTTCAACTTTTTCCAATCCCAACCCGCTGGTGGCGTTGCCTTGGGGGTCCAGGTCAAGCAGCAGCACTCTCTGGCCGAGCGCCGCAAGACATGCAGACAGGTTAACGGCGGTGGTGGTTTTACCCACCCCGCCTTTTTGATTTGCCACGGCAATGACTCGGGTTCGCACCAAAGGGATTTAAAGGTAATCCTTGGCCCGTTTCAAGCATGCATCCGCCTCTATTCCATAAATTCTCCATTCCCCCGCTCCTAAACGAATACTCTGAAGGATCCGTTTAACCCGAAAAGCGAAATGGAAAGGGTCAAGATGCGGTAAGATGCGGGAGCGGAAACTGCTCGGAAAGATCGAAACAATACCCCAAGCGGTCTGGTGAGGCTTTTCCAAAGAGTTTGCACCAAGTAAATTGGGGCAGACTGGCCTTTTGAATTTCGCTTTTCAGGTTGAGAGCGGATCAAAAAGAACGGAAAAAAGCTGTGC
This sequence comes from bacterium, assembly GCA_021817945.1. GTDB lineage: Bacteria > Verrucomicrobiota > Verrucomicrobiia > Limisphaerales > UBA11358 > UBA11358. The sequence continues at coordinate 75,955 of JAKAFL010000004.1, forward strand.
CGTTTTCAAACACAGAACTGGAAGGAGGATACAACGACTTCGGGCAGGATTTAGTGCCCTGAACCGCCTGGCGAGTAGCTTGCCATTTGAAAGAGGGACGGGTCCTGGCCAAAAAAGGCGGAGGATGGTTGAAGACTGGTCACTGGATTAGTGCTGACGGTGATGCCGCCACCACTTGAAACATCCGAGGGTGCCAAACCTGTGGGAACACTGGCGCTGGCAAGAGGCGCGGACCCCTGTGGACTGGACTGGTCAACGGCAAAACTGGAGGCGATATCGCTGTCTGAACGGTCCGCCAACACCACTCCAAGAACCAGAAAAACCATCACGGATGTCGCCAAACCACCCACCAGTCCCGGACGTGAGTCAAAAATGGAGAGAAAACCTGTCAACCAGTTGGCGACCATCCCGTGGTCATTGGCTTTTCGGGCAGCCTCCTGAGCTTCAATGGCAGAAATCACCTTGCTGGAGAATCCCGAAAAATAACCCGGTGGCGGCACCTCATGCTGCTTCAACCTGAGCAACACCGTCAACGTCTCAAATTTTTGCTCGTTGTCTTTCATACAGATTTGGCATATTCAGCCAGAAAACCCTGCAATTGCTGCCTCGCATAAAACAAACGCGACCGGACTGTGCCCACGTTGCACCCAACGATTTCACCCACTTCTTCATGAGATAATCCCTGAATGTCGTGCAACACAACCACCATTCTATGGGAATCAGACAACTTCAGTAGAGCCTCGTTCAATTTTTTTTGCAATTCCAATAATCCCGCCTCCCGATGTGGCGTTTTGTGTGAAACCAAAGCCACCAAATCAGGGTCGTTCTCCGCGTTAAAGTCCAAGTCATTGAGACTCAGGTGAATCTTATTTTTCCGCTGTTTGAGAAAGTTGATGGTCTTGTTGATGGCAATTCGGTAAAGCCACGTATAAAAGCTGGACCCGCCTTTGAAAGATTTTAGGGCGGAAAAAGCCTTGATGAATGCCTCCTGGGCCAGATCGTTGGCATCCTCATGATTGGATGTCATGTGGTAAATTGTAGCGTAAATTCTTTCTTGATAACGCTTTACCAAATCATCATAGGCGGAAATATCCCCGTCCCGGGCACGCCGCACTAAATCCCCCTCCGAGATCTCAGCGGTTAATTCCTTCTCTGCAGTTGCAATAGGATCCGGCATAGACTTCAAGATGAAACCGCCAAAACGCCGGTTTGTTGCGAAAGAAAATCAGTTAAATTCAACAATCCTTCTTTACCGCTGGAAGCAGGAAGGTCGCGCAAGGTTTGTCTGGCCTTGTCCAGATATTGACTAATGATTTCCACGGAAGGTGACAGGGTCTCATATTTCACGAGGAGAGCATTGACGGTTGGAAAATATTCCGGTTGCCAGTTTTTGATGGAATGCTCCAAGGAAGCCCTTTCCTTGGCGTTGGCGCGTTCCCAAGCCAGCAAAAGAGGCCAGGTAAGCTTTCCCTTGGCAAGGTCCGTGCCGAGGGACTTTCCTGCTCCACTTTCCGATCCAAAAAGATCCACGCAATCGTCATAGACCTGATAGGCCGTTCCCACCACGGATCCGTAAGTGCGAAGAGCCGCACGATGGTCTGCGCTCGCCCCGCTCAGGAAAGCGGCCAAATCACACGACAGCGTGAATAATTCGCCGGTTTTCATGTCAATCACCCTGAAATAATCGCGCCGGGCAGCTTCGAAATGGCCTCGCTGCTGTGTTTGCAGGATTTCCCCCGAGCAAACCGTGTTTGTGGCCAGCGCCACCGCCCTGCATACTTCGGGGGTGGGATAGCTGGATGCGAGTTTGAGGGCCTGGGCAAAAAGACAATCCCCAAACAGCACCGCGATTTCATTCCCCCACTTTGCCGCAATCGTGGGCGTCCCCCGCCGAATACGGGCCTCGTCCATCACGTCGTCATGCACCAAAGTGGCCAGATGAACCATTTCAATGATAACTGCGGATTTAACATGTGCCTCAGTCAATGGCCCAAAACAGCTCGCCGCCATGGCCACCAAAGTGGGGCGCAGATGCTTGCCGCCGCCATTCAGGGCATGCTGCGCATAGGGAACTATCTCGGGATCAAAATCTTGCGCCTGTCGAATCAATTGCTCCGTGACTGCATGAAGGAATGGCTCCACGGGGTTGGCCAGGAGTTTCCAAAATTGAGCAGGGTCAGTGCCGGGTGCGCCATTAGTACCCGGAGCCACCACTTTTGATTCAGCAGCCAGCATTCTCCCTGCAATCTAAGGTTGACCCGCATTTGAGTCAAACTTGTAGTTCATTCACACGATGAGCTTTTCTGAAAAAGACCACTTCTTCCGGGGTAAGGTTGTACGCTTGACCAGACCTGGTCAAACGGGGGCAAAACAGGGTTTACCCCCGGAATAGGAACGATAAGCCGCCTGTTCTCGTTGCCAGGCTGTTGTTAACAGAATCCAATCCCAGTTCCCCTTCCCCAAAAAACCACAAATCGAAATGCTTTTGCGGCTCAGCCAGTTAAAAAAAGTGCGGGAGAGGTTTAACGCCTCTCCCGCATGAAATCCATCCCGGGTTAAACCGGAGCCGTATCAGGCTTCGGCAGGAACCGCCCCGGCGTTTTGCTCACGGTCACGCTCTTCCATGGCTGCTTTCCGGGAAAGACGCACACGGCCTTTTTCATCTATGCCAAGGCATTTGACGGAGATTTCATCCCCCACCTTGACCACGTCTTCCGTTTTTTTGACCCGGAAATTGGCCAATTCACTAATGTGAACCAATCCATCCTTGCCGGGCAGGAATTCCACAAATGCGCCGAACTCTTTGACGGTCACGACTTTCCCACGGTAAATCTTGCCAATTTCCGCCTCCGCGCTCATGCCCACAATGGCGTCCTTGGCAATTTTCATGCCTTCGGCGGACACGGAGAAGATGTTCACCGTTCCATCATCCTGAATGTCAATTTCACAACCCGATTCTTCCACGAGTTTCTTGATGTTCTTTCCGCCGGGTCCGATCAGCGCCCCGATCTTTTCCGGGTTGATGCGTACGACCTCAATGCGCGGCGCGTACTGGCTCAACTCTTTGCGGGGTTGCGAGATGGTTTTGGCCATTTCAGCCAGGATGGAAAGCCGGGCGACCCGGGCTTTTTCCACCGCTTCGGTCATGATGTTATGCGGAAGGCCTTTCAACTTGAGGTCCAATTGAAACCCGGTGATGCCTCGTTCGGTGCCTGCGATTTTGCAATCCATGTCGCAATAGGCGTCCTCCCAGCCGATGATGTCCGTGAGCAACTGGTATTTCCCAATTGTTTTTTCCCCTTCGGTGCAAATTCCGACGCTGATTCCCGCCACGGGCCGGATCATGGGCACGCCTGCATCCATCAGCGCCAATGTTCCACCACAGACGGAAGCCATGGAGGTGGACCCGTTGGATTCCATGATCTCGCTGGTCACGCGGATGGTGTAGGGATAATTTTCCGTTGGAATCATGGGCTCCAAGCTGCGCTCAGCCAGGGCACCATGACCGATTTCCCGGCGTCCAGGACCGCTGATGCGCCCGGTTTCCCCCACTGAAAAATTGGGGAAGTTGTAATGCAGAATGAATTTTTTCTCATTGGATCCGCCGGTATAAGAATCGAATTCCTGAACGTCATCCCCTGTGCCCAACGTGGCCAGTGTGACCGCCTGGGTTTCGCCGCGGGCAAAAATGGCCGATCCATGGGACCTGGGAAGAACGCCAACCTCGCTCGAAATGGAGCGGATTTGATCAAACCCGCGTCCGTCCAGGCGTTTGCCGCTGTTCAAAATCAGGCTGCGCACGGCTTCTTTCTGGATGTAATAAAAGGCGTCGTTCACGACAAAGGGGGTCACCCTTTCCGCGCCGAATTTTTCCACCAGCTTGGCCCCAACCTCATCCTTGATGGCGTTGCAGGCGCTTTCGCGGGCCAGTTTTCCAGGGGTCAACAAGGCGGGAATGAAACGATCACCAGCCAGTTGCTTGGCTTCGGACAAAATTTCATCGGGAACAATCTTCAGGGTGATTTCACGCTTTTTCTTTCCGGCCTTGGCCACCAGCTCATTCTGCGCCACGATCAAGGGCTGTATGGCCTGATGGGCAAATTTCAAGGCGGCATTGAAGTCCGCCTCGGAGATTTCCCGCGCGCCGCCTTCAAACATCACCACGTCATTCTGGTTCCCCACGTACACCAGGTCCAAATCGCTCTCAGCCTGTTCTTCATGGGTGGGATTGGCCACAAACTGGCCCTGCACGCGTCCCACGCGCACGGCTCCCAATGGGCCTGCCCAGGGTATGTCGCTCACCATCAACGACGCGCTGGCGCCAATGATGCTCAGGATATCCGGATCGTTCTGGCCATCCGCGCTCAACAGCACCGTCTGCACCTGCACTTCATTATACCAGCCTTTGGGAAACAAGGGTCGAATGGGCCGGTCGGTCAACCGGCAGGTGAGGATTTCCTTTTCCGTGGGGCGCCCTTCCCGCTTGAAATACCCGCCGGGGAATTTCCCAGCCGCTGCGGCTTTCTCGCGGTAATCCACCGTCAACGGGAAGAAATCCTGGCCTTCCTTGGCCTTGGTGGCGGCCACGGCGGCCACCAGCACTATTGTGTCGCCCAACTGCACCGTCACGGCTCCATCGGCCTGCTTGGCCAGTTTGCCGGTTTCCAGAATGATGTTTTTGCCTCCCAAGGAGGCGATGATTTTCTCTGACATGTTTATTTAGGCCCGCTGCCACCCGAGGAACTTCAATCAATCCCGCGATCCTTGCGGACCTGATTGAAATTTCCCTGGAGGCAGCAGACGATTCTGAGCGGGATTGTTGGTTTGGCTGGATTCCCCCGCCCGCACACGGAAGGACCCCAGTTTTGAAGAACGCAGGAACCTATGGTTACCCCATGATTCATTTCCCCGTCCCACGTTAAATAAAATCCATGCACCCGCCCCCGCAGGGAGCGCTGCACGGGGTGTGCTTTACTTGCGGAGTTTCAACTTCTTGGTCACCGCCTGATAACGGCCCAAGTCCGTGTTATGAAGATAATCCAACAGCCGACGCCGCTGGCTGACCATCATCAGCAACCCTCTGCGAGAGCTGTGATCCTTGACATTTCCCTGCAAATGGCCGGTCAAATGATTGATGCGCTCCGTGAGCAATGCGATCTGCACATCCGCCGATCCGGTATCTTTGGCGTGCACCTTAAATTGTTCGATCGTCTTAGACTTCGATTCCATAGTTGTATAAAGGGTCAGGTTAATTGGTCGTGGCCTTCGTGTAAAGGGAATTTCAGCCAAAAATCAGGAGTTTGAACCGATCGGTGGTGAGCAGCTTGACACCGGGGCGGTTTTAGAAATGATGCAACCATCTTGGAGCGAGTATGTTTGGCTTTTGGCGAGACGATTTGGAATGACTCTCTGCCAGACGACGAACCTGTTTTCGACGGCCTTTTTGAATCCAAAAAAAACGAAATGGAGAGGGTCAAGATGCGGCAAGATGCTGGAGCGGAAACTCTTTTGAAAAACCGAAACCATACCCAAGGCGGTCTGGTGAGATTTTTCCAATCAGTTTGCGCCCGGTAGATTAGGGCAGTTTGGCCTTTTGAATTTCGTTTATCGGGTTTAATACGCATTTGGAAAACTCAGCGCCATCTCTTCCTACAGAAAAAAACGGTGGGCTGGCGATGGACTTAAAAAATTTCTCGCGTCAAAGTTGTTCCCCCAATTGACCTGCTTTTTCAAAGGCATCAACCAACCCAACGCCACTGGTTCCCTCGCCCCGCCAAGCGAAGCGCGGGGAGAGGGTTAGGGAGAGGGGTTCTCGCTCACATCCAGTGCGAACTCAAATCCACCCGAAAAGTAAAATGGAAAGGGCCAAGATGCTGGAGCGGAAACTCTTTGGAAAAACCGAAACCATACCCAAGGCGGTCTGGTGAGATTTTTCCAAAGAGTTTGCGCCCGGTAGATTAGGGCAGTTTGGCCTTTTGAATTTCATTTATCGGGTTCAATCCGGTCCATCGCCATGCTTCATTCACCTGTAATAAAGGTTTCGGCTTTGCCAGGCTGGGATTGTTTTTCCTAAAGGCTTGCTTTTCCGGCTTTTCCGGCTATGTCCCTCCGAAATTGAGCGCCTTGGAATTGAATGGTTTCCACGGCAGTGTATGCGGCTGACAAGGCGGATTTCAAATCTGTGCCGGACGCGGTCACTCCCAGCACCCGCCCTCCATTGGTCAGCCATTGGTTCCCCGCACGCACTGTTCCAGCATGAAAAACTTTGATCCCGGGCATGAGCGCAGCCTTTTCCAACCCGGTTATGATCTGTCCCTTGGTAATGGGACCAGGATACCCGGCAGCGGCCATGACCACACAAACGCTTGGCCTGGCATCCCACTTCAAATCCAGACGCGCCAAGGTTCCATTCAAGCTGGCTTCAAGCACTTCCACCAAATCGTTTTGTAACCGCGGAAGGTAAACCTGGGTTTCGGGATCCCCAAACCGCGCATTGAACTCCAGCACCTTGGGACCTGTTCGGGTCAACATCACGCCAGGATACAATATCCCCCTGAAATCAATGCCTTCCGCCGCACAACCCTTCAAAAAAGGATCAAGAATCATGCGGCCCACACGGGAAAGCTCCTCCTCATTCAAAAAAGGCGTGGGCGAATAGGTTCCCATCCCACCCGTGTTCAATCCCAAATCCCCGTCCAAGGCCCGCTTATGATCTTGGGCAGTGGGAAAAAGACTCGCGGTTTTGCCGTCGCACAAGGCATGCAGCGATATTTCCATTCCTTCCAGAAGTTCTTGGATGACAATGCTGGCGCCAGCATCACCAAAGTTGCGGGATACCAGTATTTCATCTATGGCCCGATCCGCTTCATCCGTGGAATGACACAACAAAACGCCCTTGCCCAAGGCCAGTCCATCCGCTTTAACCGCACATTTGCCCCCCAAGCTGGCGGCAAATTTCCTGGCTTCCCCGGCATCGTTGAAAGTGCCGCCAGATGCCGTGGGAATGCCGTGCCGCTCCATGAATTTCTGCGAAAAGACCTTGGACGATTCGAATTGCGCGGCCTTTCGATTAGGCCCCCATATCCGCAAGCCCTGATCCTGAAACAAGTCCACGATCCCCAGCGCCAGCGGGTTATCCGGCCCCACCACCACCATGTCGCTTTTCATTTCCTGCGCCAGCTTCAAAAGCAGGGGCAAATCCTGCGTGCCAATGGACACACACTCCACCCGCCTGCCATTGGAAGCCAAAACCTCCTCGGAAATGGCGCTGCTGCCAGGTGCGCAAACAATCCGCGAGGCGTGTCGGGACTGCGCCAGCTTCCAAACCAAGGCATGCTCCCGTCCGCCCGAACCTATCACTAAAATATTCATGTTGTCACCCCAGCTTAAACCAAGTCCGGCCGCAATAAATCCTTTTCACCGCCTTTCCACCAAAATTCCTACGCCCAACCCCAATCCAAAACCTAAGGTTCGCAAAAAACTTTCGCATCCAGATTTGATTCCGCTACAAAAAGTCGGAGAAAGTTGAATTTGGAAGTGATTCGCGCCCCATTTCGGTGGTTAAAATTGCTTGCCACCAAGAAAGGCAGCGGCATAATGGGCGCCCGGTGATTCAGCGCGTTGCGGAATGTCTGCATGGCAGCTTTCACGGCGGCTGTTGAAAAATACGGGATTTCAGGCACATGAATCCGGCTTCATGAGCCCAGCATTGGAAATGGTTTAAAGCGCGGTTAGCTCAGTGGTAGAGCATTACCTTGACACGGTAGGGGTCACAGGTTCGAACCCTGTATCGCGCACCATCCAGACAACCTCCTTATAAACACACCGCGCAATTGTGCAATCCACGATTTAGGTTGATTTGGCTTGAATTGGGTTGAACTGGCTGTAAATAAAGGGGTTTCGTAAGCTCGGACATTCAAACTGCACAAATGCAAAAAAACTCGCGCGTTTCAATCTGTGCAATTTCAACGGAAAAATGTCCGCGCATAATCACTAATGAAATCAACAGGTTTATGAGCTTGGACATTTTGAACCATCAAATTGCACAAATGCACTGACAACATCAGGGGGGTGCGGCGTGCGCCGCAGTCTTTTGGGGGGTTAAATGCCATTGCAGGGCGGTTTCAGGCGTCTTTACTGGAGGTTTCCAAGGAGATCAGGGAGCCAGGCCTGGCTGCTGGACCATGCCAAGGGAAATAAAAACGCCGCCCTGGACTTGGGCGGCGTTCACGGATTTTTCCAGGAATTATGGGCTTGGGTTTGAGTCGGTAAGCCGGCGCTGACAGGAGGGGCAGAGTTTCACAGGGGAGCGGAGCATGACTCCAGAGGAATCGCGTGCGATGGGGAAGTTGAAGCGCATTTCCAAAAAATTGAGGTCTCGCTGGATTGTGCTGTAACTGACTCCGAGTTCATGGGCGAGTGCGCCGAGGGTGGTGGGACGCCCCACCGGCAATGATTTAACGATAAGAAAAAATCGTTTCAAAAGAGGCCGGTTGGGGCGGTGGGTCATTTCAAGTTGGAGGGATAATGCGGATAGGTTTTCAAACGCTGTAGAAATAGCCCAATTCGCGGAGTGAGGAAGTATTGCCCTGACCAACAACGATATGATCAAGCAATTTGATTTCCAAAAAATCGCCTGCCTTTAATAGCCGTCTCGTGACTCTGATGTCATTATCAGTGGGGCAACTATCGCCGCTGGGGTGATTGTGCATGACGATGATGGAGGCGGCAGCGGTGATGACGGCCACGCGGAACACCTCGCGTGGAGAGGCAAGAACGGTGTCCAGCGTGCCGATGGAAACGAGATTGTGCCCTTTGATGCGCAGGCGCGCGTTCAACAGCAGCACGGCTAGACATTCGCAATCTGGGTTGAAATAAGGATGGGTGGCAATATGCAAGCGCCAGTATCGGAGGACATCAATTGGCGTGTTGCAAAACTTCAAATTTTCCGGCGTTGGGCATTCGCGCAACGGCGTGACCTTGTATTCATACGGATTGGATGGAAACTTGAAGGGCTTCACCAGGGAATTAGGGCCGGTCAAACAGGAAGTGGATTTCCTGGCGGTGAATCCATTCAAACGGTGGGAAAATTGTGGTGCCTGGGCTACGTTGCCATTTCTCAATTCAATAAATGGAGTTTCGCAATCTAGTTTGCGGCGAGTTTTTGGGCCTGATTTAAGTTTTGTTTTCATTTTTTTCTGCTTTTTGAATAGGCAATTTTCTTTTTTCCTGGTCCTGTGCCCATTGCAGGAGTTTTAGGGTGACCTCGGCACCAGGCTCCCGTTTACCAGCCAGCCAGCGCGAGACGCTAGGTAAGGGAGCTTTTAGAAAAGTTGCCAGCTCTGTCATTTTGCCTGACTCAGAGCATAGCCGGTTTAACCTTTCAAGCAGTCCTGGAAGTTGCACAAAACCAACACTTCCAGAATTTGACGTATCCGTCAAGTCTTTATTTTGATCATTTTTTGGAACAGTCAGGTTTTTCTCCGTTTGATCCATTTGAAACGCTTGCCGGCGATCCCTTTCAGAATACAAAGCCTGAAGGGCTTTGCGGATTTTATCACTAATTAAATTGGCTTCTTGCATTTTGATGTGAGAGGGCTTGTCACTGTTGCGAATTGAAAATATCGCAGCCCTGCATTTATTAAAAAATTCTCGCACTTCTTCATTTTCAATTTGAGACTCTTCAAGCTCCTTTCTTTTGTCGCCAGCAAGTATTCCAAGAAAAGCAGAGAACGGCTGCGCACGGGAAAACGGCTTGCACATATCAATAAATTTAGGGTTCTCCAAAAGGTTTTCGACCCGCATCGGCATCGCATCATTGCCAGCAAGCCAAAATGGATTCAATTGATATTTTCCAACCATATCGAGGAAAACCCCGAAGGGCAAACGCGCCCGCCCAGCCTCGTAGGATGCCATGCTCTCGCTGCTGATTCCTATTGAAATGGCAAATTGAGTCCTGGTAATCCTCAAAGTTTCCCGGAATTGCCTTAGCCGTCTGCCAATGGATTTTTCTTGATCTGAAATCATCCCTTAAAATCTACCATTGGCAGATTTTGATAAAATTCTTTTTTTAGGTTTACAGTTTACTGTAATTCCATTATATTGTTCTAGTGACATTTAATGGTTCATGCCAAGTCCAAGCTCTACGGTCCAAAATGATGGACCGACGCATTTCCATTTCAGAATTGGCTGAAGTATTGGGGGTCAAAAAGTCCTCCCTGGCCGTCGAGCTTAGCACAGATGTGCGATCTCGACGTCTTCGGGTGCGCATTGAAGATTTTATGGACGCCGCCATTTGGTCAAGTGAGGCAGAATTCACTGAGAGGAAGAAACTTGCAAGACTTTGCGGCTTCAACCCATTTCTGGCCCCTGTGCCTGACTTGAGAAAGGCAATTTCTGAAAGGAAGTTCCGTGGCCGGGCATCTGTGCCGCGATCACGCCAGGCTTTGATCCGTTTCCTAAAGTCCAACCTCTTACCCACCCCCCAACCAAGATGAAAGATAAAGAAACTCAAAACTTGGAGGAGCTTTTGGAAGAGCTTAAAGAGGCCCACAAGGAACAGGAAAAAGCCCTTGAGGCATTATGCAATGAGTTGCTTCGTTCAATGAGAACCAACCTGTTTTTCAAACAAATAAGAAACAATTAATACCACCCTTGAAGGAAAAGAAAATGCAAGAGGTAAAAGAGCTTTTGGACTGTTTGAATAATATCCGCGAGCAAAAAATGGAGCTTCAGAAGCAAATCGAGGCCCAAAAAGAACGCGAATCGCAAATGGGTAAGCCACTTTCCCTTAATAAAATCAATATGTCCAACGAACTCCTTGGCTGCCGGGATTATTTGGACCATTTGCAAAAAAAGCAGAACCTTTTAGCGGTCGAAAAAGCCAAAATCCTTGCTCAACTCAAAGGGCCCATACCGGATTTGGAGGAGGATTTGAAAGCGGAAATTGACGCAATTTTCGATGCCATGCTGGGAAAGATTACGGTTTCGTTCCAGGAGATTTGCACTGTTAAACCATAAAATTAATCAAAATAAAATCGCCATGAATAATAAGAAAACGCAAGAGGTAAAAGAGCTTTTGGACAGCTTGGATGCTGTCCGCGAGCAAAAAACAAAGGTTCAAAAATCAATCGAGGCCCAAAAAGAACGCGAATCGAAACTGGTCGAGTCATTCTCCCCTGATGATTCCAAGATGTACCGCGATCTCATCGAATGCCGGGCTTTATTGGAACATTTTCCAAAAAAACTGGATTTTTTAGCCGGCGAAGAAGCCAAAATCATGGACCAACTCAAAGGACCCGTTGCGGCATTAGAAAACGATTTGAAAGACCAGATGGATGCGATATGGGCATCCCTGGAGGGGAAGATTGCCGAGAGGCTTGCTGGCCTCTTTATAAGCGAAGAGGAGTTTGGGAAGATTTCCAAGGGCGGACCACGCATTGTTTCTGAGAATATTTTAGGGTTGATGACTTGCCAGGGAGCGGCCGAAAGCATTTCGGGGAGGTCATTAATTGGCAAAAAAATCGGCCCAATCAATTACAGAATCAGAACTACATCATGGCTGACATTTCCGCCTGAACGGAAAGGCCGGGAGCTTCTGGATTTTGCGAAGGATTTAGCCAAGGTTTCCGTTTAATTTTATGACCTCGCCTTTTCAAATGCCAGCAGACGGATGGGTGATGATCGAACCCGCTGGCGAGCATCCCAACGGCGATATTGTTCAAGTCATTGACCAAAAAGCCATTAACGCCATTGTCAGCCGGTTTAATGATGACGCCAAAGCCGGAAAACTGAGCCATGGCGATTCTTTCCTGGTGGATCAGGAGCACTTTAAAAACGATCCAGACAAAGCAACTACAGCGTTTGGCTGGTTGACCGGGCTTCAGGGCCGCAAGGATGGTATTTACGGCCAGATTCGGTGGACAGCCACAGGTCAAAAAGCCATTGACGGTGGTGATTATCGGTTTTTTTCAACTGAATACCTTCGGAAGGATATGGAGCCGCTGGGGGAAAACAGGGAAAGGCCATTGCGGTTGGACGGCGTGACATTAACCAACCAGCCGAATAATAAAGGCATGAAACCAATCACAAACCGCGCCGGGGTAAAAATCCCTGAAACGGAACCTGATCCAGCCAAGGTGATTGGGCCGGTAGTCCAATGGATGCAAAAGGTCTGCATCGTTAAAAACAGGATGATGCCTGCCAACCGCCCGGCTTCTCGTGGAAATACATCTTTTCAAGTGGTTTGGGATGCGGCCAAAAGATTTTTCCCTGAGGATTTCAACACAGCAAATGAGGCCATCAATCATGATGACGTCATGAATGGGGCTGCTTCTGCTCGCCTTCAGGTTCTAGAGTTGACCAATAGGCTTTGCCAAGCAGGATTGAGCCCTTTAGCGGCATATTTATTTGGGCAAAATCAATTTCCTGCCTTGTTCAACCGTTTGAACCCAATGGCCCAATGCGTTTCAAACCCAAAAAAACTGGAAAACAGCCCACGAATTCTAAGGCAGGCTGCCGTAAAAATTATCAACCAGGCAATCCAGGCTGAAATCAATGCGACGAAACATCCGCATAGCGTGGTTTTTGCGCGGGTGATGAACAGGGAGCCAATCGTGGGGAAATTTGCCTCATGCCAAATCACCCCCGCCGAGGTGATGGTGAACCATCCTGGGGTTTGGGAAAGACTTCAAATGGCCGCTGAATGAAGACACCCACCCCATTTTTGCGCGCCGGTTTTTCATCCCACCGATGTTTTGGACGGTGGTCCTTTCCCGAGCGCGCCCTTGGGGGATTGTCTTCCCCCAAGGAATTCCTTCAAGGAGTTGGAAGAACACCTTGGGCGTTTCATCAAGGGGATTTCTCGAATCATTAACCATGAAAATGCCCCTCTACTTTCGCGCCGCGCTCATCGGGCAAGCCGCCCAGGTCAATGGCCGCACAATCCGACGGCGCGCCCGCGCTGAAGGCTGGCCCCGCCGAAGGCATGGCAATGCCTTCGAATTCATCCCCCCGGCCCGGCTAAAGGCCAAAACCATGGCCGCCTGGCAGAAAGCCGCCGGTGGCAAGCTGGAATCATTTGAGATCGGGCCTGCGATAGTCGCGGAACAATTCCGCACCGAAATGAGATCAAAGTGCCTTTGCGCCCTCAGCGCGGCCATTCCGGTCTATGGCGTGGAAAAGGCCCTGGAGCGAATTGCCAGGGATTTCTCCTTTCGAGTCTCAAAAAGCAGCCTGCGCGCCTGGTGCAAACGATTTGCCGAATCCGGGATTCGCGGATTGAAGGATAACCGGCGTGGTCACAGCGGCCGCAAACCTAAAAACAAGCCTTTGAACCCTCAATGAGCCAAAAGGCCCTAAAATCGTTTTTAAGGCGTCGCATTTCCAGCCACCATCAAGGCAGGGGTGCCGGTTTTCAGTCATTGCAAGGGCTGTTGCATGCGTTGCAATGGCCAAAATTGACCTTGGGTCTGGTTTTTCTTCTTGGGAGGCTGGCTGCAAGCCTCCTTTTAACCACATTTTTGGTGGCCCGTCACGGGAATGCGGGGTTATTGAACCGAGTGGAATCGGGGAGATACCGTAACGGGCTGCCATTCCTATTTTTCAACCCCTGTTAAAAACCGCTTTGAACCCGCAACACCCTATTCCACCTCCTGCAAACTGCTACCGAGCAGCGCACATCGCTGCCGCCTTGGGTATTTCTAAGCGCAACGCCTTGAAACTTCTCGAAGATGTCACCCCTTGCGGCATGGCTATGGTGAACGGAAACGAAACCCCGATCTGGGGTTTTGATGCCCTGCCAGGCGAAATTCAGCAGCGGATCGCCCAAGCCGCTGCCGACCGGCACCTGACAATCGCGGATTACCTGGAGGCCACAAATAAACCTTGGGAGCCATCCGTCCCGCTGGCCGAAATCGCCGGACCTTGCCTGGAAAGCGCCCTGCTGTTGCGCCAATCACTGGAACCGGCCCTTGCCCGGATGTCCTTGCCCTCTTTTTCGCCAGCAGAGCTGATTCGGATGGGCCTGGAGGCTTACCAGCGGACTTTTGGATATTCAATCTCCGAACGCCATTGGCGTCGCTTGCTGGATCGCACCCTAAAGCGCGACGCCGGCGCGAATAAATTTGACCGGCTGGAAATATATCTGCCGGAAAACCCGGTCCGCAAAACCCAAGCCACCCAGCCCGCGCCTGTATCCCAAAGTTTTGGCTTCATCGCTGATTTTATCGGTACCTTTGCCGATCCGTCTAATCCCAGCGAATCCGACATAGCCGCATTGTTCGCCACGATCTTTGACGCCACGGGCGCAAAAGAGGCCACCAAACGCGAATGGAAACGACTGCGCAAAGCCATTTCAAAGGAGTTGCAGCGCCTCTTGCCAGGCATTTCGGCCACTGAACGGGCGCTGCGCGTGAGTGTTGACCGCAAATATCGGAAATGGCTGGGCGCAGGCGAAAACTCCAGCGCCCTCCTGGATGGACGCCGCCAGAAACGAGGCGTGGCCGTGGGCAATGAATTTCCCCAGGAGGACGTAGATATTATCGTTGGGCACGCTGCGTTTCATTGCGAGGGACGCCTAGGGCAAGCCATTCGTGAACTGGCCCAAAAAGGTGAAAACTCTAAATTAACTCCAAAAACCCTGGAGTTAATCATGCGGCCCCATAAAAGCAAATCCTACGTCCCGGCCCGGCTTCGGGACCGTGTGGCTCATGAAATTGAAATGGTTCGCCCGCTGCTCCTTGGCAAACGCGCCCAGGACGACGCCAAAGCCCATTTGCAGCGTGACTACACCAAGCTGGCTTCAATGGAAGTAGTCAACGCGGACGATTTCACTTTCCCTGTTTATTTTTACGTGCCGGACGGTCAAGGCTGGTACACCCTCACGCGAGGCCAATGTCTGATCATGTTGGATGTTCGATCCTGGCGGATTATTGCCTGGTCGCTCCAACCGGAACGCAATTACAATTCCCTGACGATCCGCACACTGATGAACCGGGTTTGCGCCGATCTCTGCATACCCGGCACCTGGTATTTTGAGCGTGGCATCTGGCAACGCTCGCACCTGGTTAAAGGAACTGCACCAAAAGGCTGGAAAATGGCTGGATCATTGGGCGATCTTCAAACCGGCTGGGAAAACCTGGGCGTGAAGTTTAAACATGCCATCCGCGCACGAACCAAACCTGTGGAGCGTGTAGGGGGTTTGCTGCAAGACCGGATGCAAGGTCTGCGCGGGTATTGCGGCCGCGATGAACGCCGCGACTGTCCCGAACATACTTCCCGAGCCATGGCTGACGTGAAGTTTAAGCGCGTAAACCACCCGGGCGAATTGTTTTTCTCATTTGAAGAATGGCACCAAAAGCTTGGGGAGATCATTAAAGATTACAACGCCAGCAGCCAGGAGGGCCAGGTTTTGCAGGGCTTAAGCCCGGATGAAGCATTTGAAAAATTCATGCCGCATGACAACCCGCCCGTAAAATTGGATGCCAATAGCTGGCACTTGGTTGCGCATTACATGCGCCAGGTAACTGTCACCACCAACGGGATCAGCTTTCGGATCGGATCAAAGAACTATATCTACCGGAACGCCCGCACCGGGCAGGATCGAGGCAAAACGGTCCTCGCTTGGTTTGATCCGGAAAGCCCGGACAATATCCTGGTCACAGATCAGGACCGGAAACATCCATATCTAGTTGAAAGGTCTTATCCGGTTGATTTTCTGGCAACCTCCAATGATCCGGCTTTTCAGGCTGAAATCGCCAAGGCCGCAGCGCATAGCAGTTTCCCGAAAGCCCGGTTCAACACCCTGAAAAGCAAGGTTGGGCTGCCCGCCCGCCGCAATTTGCTGGACATCGAAACCGCTGAAACCGCGCAGGAAATGACCCGGCAAAGGGAGCAATTCGAGGCCACGCAAAAACAGGCCGCCATTGAAACCCTACAGGCCCGGAATAATTACGGCCGGTTGGGTATGGCCCAGCCGAAACGATTACGGCCCGGCCAACTTGAGAGCGCCAAAAAATTGGCCCAAATCCTGGGCGACGAAGATGGCGAAACAGATAACCGAACTGAAATTTAACCCATATCAACATTTATGGACGCTGATAAAACTCTAAAAATCCTCATTGAGATGGGGTTCATTGGAAAAGATCAAGCCGAGGAGGCCAAGGCCAAGCTTGAAGCTCTGGGCCAAACAACGACGCACCTCAATGATGCAACCTTGGAACATTCCAAAGTAACGGAAGAGGCAACGGAAAAAACCGAGTCATTCACCCATAAAAAGCGGGAACTGCGCGAGGCTACAGAAAGCCTGACCCGGTCTTATCCGGCTTTAGGAGACGCCATCAGTGCTGTTTTCAACCCGGCAGCGCTGGCGATTTTTGGGATTGTATCTGCAACTGAAATCTGGAAATCACGGGTCGAAACCCTGGCCCGAGCCTTGGGCGGCATTGAATTACCGCCCCTTGGAGATCATATAAAAGAAGCTCAAGACCTTTCGGTGGCCTATGATGGCATGGCCAAGGCTGTTGCCGGGGCAAATAGGGAATTTAACAGTTCATCGGAGGTTTTTGAGCGTCAAGACAAGGCAATTCGATCAGAACTTTCCGCCACCAAACAATTGATTGAAGCCCAAAAGGAAAAGGCTATTGCCGATCTTGATGTGAGCCGGGCTGGAGGCCAGATTGGGGCTGCTGAATATGAGGCCAAAAAGGCCATAATCGAACAGGGGGCGAATGATAAAACGGTCCAGGCCGAGATAAATGCCCGGAACCAAGACTTGATCGCGAAGAAAAACGAGGCTAATCAAGCCACAAGGGATGCAAAATCCCTATCCAACAAAGCCGAGGCGATCAAACTGCCTGAAAATGATGCCGTGGCCGAGGCGCAAGCCAAGGAATACGATGATATTGCCGATGCACAAAGGAAGGCGGCCAAGGATGCCCGTGCTTTAGCCGAAAGAGTGCGGAAGGTTCAGAACACCCTGGACACTGGATCAGTACAGGAGATTGCAGCCAACATTCCAGAACATTTCAAGGTGGAATCCCAGGTGGGAGCTTTCTCCACGGATGCACAGGCAAATGAGGCGGCAAACATCCAAGACACTGCCGCAAGGAACGCTGAAAGTGAGGCTGAAAGAGCGGAGAGGCAGGCGGCGGCCATCCGAAAAAAGGTTGAAGAAAGAAAAAATCTTCGGAAACAGGCTGAGGATGCGGCCGCGAAAGCAACCACGCTTAATAGGGGCATCGAGGGGGAGGATGATCCGAACAATGTGGGGTCGGTAGCCTGGCAAAACATCCAGGATGCTGCTTCTCTGCGATCTCGGGACCAGTCTTCTGGGGAGATTCGATTTGCCGGGGACATCACCGGCATTCAGTCGGATTTGAAAGCGCATGTCGGGAGCCAGCAAGAAGCCTTAAGAATCCAAAACGATATTGTCCAGGCTCTTCGCGATGCAACATCCATAATCAAAGAGATGGGGAAAAGTGGAAATGAAGTGGGCCAAATGCGCCAGGAATTAGCTCAATTAAAATCCGATCTTTTTAGCCGGATCAACAATTTTGATGCCTTGTCCGGGGTTTGAATTTATGAGTTCTACGCGCACCCAAAAAGAGCCTGGCAAATTCCGGCAGGAAAAGTTTGCCAGCAGTGTTGAATTTGAACGTGGGGCCATGGCCAATCTCGTGGCTAAGCGCACAAGTTTACTGAATGCTGCTCCAGATTGTGAATTGATCTGGTACCTGCAACGCCGGTCACATGAATGCGGCATGAAACAGATCGCGGCTGATTTGATCGCCAAATATTCGCAGCGGTTGGCCACGCCCACTATGCAAAAAATCGGCATGCGGCCGGACCAGATTTATTCGGCACCCGAGGTTAAAAAGGTTCGGACTGAGGTCGGATCAGGGCTTTTTCCGCTTTTCGGCGAAAATGACGAAATGAGTGATTTCGGCCCCCTTGAACTATTGGTCAAGACTCCGGAGCAGGAAGCCGAGGCCCGAGCTGCGGCCACGCTGCATCCCTCAAAATATCCGGCCGCCGCATTTATTGGCCATTGTCACGCGGAAGCCAATGCCAAGTTGGCCCAGCACCTTTTTTCCCTTTGCCTTGATCCAGAATTGCCCGTGGCTGATGGCAAACCCTGGTATTTTCCAACGCTCGTTTCAACGCTGCGGGAAGAGATGGAACAGGATATTAGCAACCATTGCCAAAAAACCGTAGTTACCAGCCTAGGGAGCCGCGTTCATGAGGCGCTGGATTACACGGCTGAAACTGGCAGCCTGACTTTGATTGAAGGAAGCGCAAGGTTTGGCAAGACCTTTGCGGTTACGGACTGGTGTTTAAGGCATCCAGGCCGCGCCCGTTACGTTCAATTGGAATCCTCGCCGGATGAAATGTCATTTTATCGGGCAATCGCAAAAGCGCTCGGGGTTAGTGTCTGCCTTCAGGCGAAAGGTCAAGAATTACGCATGCGGATAGAGGAAACACTGCAATCCGGCCAATTGGTCCTTGTGCTTGACGAGGCTCATTATCTTTGGCCAAACATAATTGATTCGCGCTCTTTGCCATCGCGCATCAATTGGATTTTAACGGCGCTGGTGAATCGCGGTGTTCCGGTTGCTTTGGTGACCACACCCCAATTTTTTAGCAATCAACGCGCAATCGAGCAAAAAACGCGCTGGACGAGCGAACAGTTTACCGGGCGGATTGGGCATTATGAAAAGCTGCCCGACGTGCTGCCTAAAGATGACCTTCAAAAGATCGCCAAAGCCTTGGCTGGCGGCGTGGAAGCGCGAATCATTGATGCCCTGGTAGAATATGCCAATGGCTCTGTGCGATATATCGCGTCCATAGGCCCACTGGTGACACGCGCTAGATATTTTGCCCGCAAAGACAACCGGGAAAAATTTCAATTCGCTGATCTGCGCAGAGCATTGAGCGAAGTCATTCCATCCGATAATGCCATTGCTGCTGCCATTGAGCCAGCGCCACGTCCTCTGCGACGCGGATTTGCCGCAACTAAAGCAACTGTTTCCCGCGTTGAGGAATCCCGGTTGCAACCGAATTTCAACCGCGCTGAAAGCGTGGTTTCTAGTCCAGATTTGCTGCCCGAACGCGCCCCAGATCGGCGCGCCGCCGCAGATTTAGTTCATTGAAACATTGACGGTTGGCAGGATTAACGCCCCTTGCGTGAAAAAGCGCAAGATTGGGCGCATTACCATTTATACCACCCTTTCGGACAAGCTTTTGCCCGTTTTGCACAAATGCACCGAAAAGGTACATCCCCCAAGCATCACTCTCCCACTTTTTAACAGCGGGTCATGAGACTAATCCTGGCAATCAAATCTGTTCACTGCGGTTCCTGGTGCTGCGGGTGAAATGTACGATGCCTGAGCAATGTAAGGCTCAATTTGCCTGCAACCGCCTGATTTCAACATCACGATAGCGTATCACCGTCGAATCGGAATCATTGAATGCGCCAAGTCCAACCAGAAATCGGTTGGTGACAAGGTAGTAGTTTCGAGCAGGTGCCGTATTCTCGAATAAAGTCTGGCCGTTCACCGAGGCGGTGACCAAACCGTCATGCAAGCGAAGATAAAATGAGTTGCTCCGGCTATTCAAGTCCCTGATGGGAGCGAGAATCTGGTGTTTGATCCAATTCTGGGAAAAACTCGCCACATCGCCTTCATCGGAGTTGCGCTTGATGCGAAAGGCATCCCAAGTCTGGGTGTCAATGGTTTGTGGCAGCCCCATTACCATGCCGGCTTGGAATGCCTTGGTCGTGCTGCTGATGATGTCAAATTCACCTTTGGCTTCAAATTCCATACCAATGGGAGTCCGGCAGTAAATCATATGGCCGGATTCATCCGAATGAACCTCCAACGAACCGTCCGCAAGCATTTTAAAATCGCCGAAGTTTGTCTGCCACCCGGTGAACGCGGGGTCGGAAGGCAAAAATGAAACCCATTTGCCGGCGGCGAGGTCTTGCTCAAGGCTGAGGGAATATTGGCGTTCCCGCGCATACGACCGGGTCATGGCATCCACATTCGCAGCCGAAGCCAGCTCACCCAATATTTTCAGCGCCCCGCCAGCGTCGCCGGATGTGCAATCCTGCTCCGCCTCATCCACCTGATTGGACTGCGAGCCGGTTCGTGCCGCCACCTCAAGAGGAAAGCCGCTCAAGTCCCGCCCCCATCCTGTGAGGTTGAAAGGGTGCGGCTGCCAGTTCAATTTTTCCAATTGCCCGCGAGACACCTGATATTTGCCTGCCAGGTAGGAAACAGCCGCGTAAGCGCCTCTCCATCCGTCACGCGCCCAATCCGTCTGGTCTGGGACGGCAATATATCCTTCGTACATGGTTTTGAGGTTTGGCCAGACGTCCTCCCGCTCGTAAATATGCTGCCCCTGCGGCAAATTCATTTCCGATTCCACATCGGATAAGGAGTCAAAGAATTTTCGAGGAACATCCGTATCAAACCGCCGGGTATTGAGCGCCGTGGCACCAAAAGCGAGCATCGCATCCAGGCTTCCGTACCAGCGGGGCCGCAACCCCCAGCGCATCTGGTTCCAGGCATCGGCATAATCAATTTGCGCCGCCACGGTGCGGTCGAACCATTTTCGCATCTCCCCGATGTTCGAATCCCCCAGTGAAACGTAAATCATCCGGTCGGGCGCCAGCGCCCAGTTTGTGTTCAACTCCCACGCCTGGGTCAGGCATTGGCGTGCCCGCGCCAAGTGCTGGTTGAATCCCTGCCAGCCAGAATCCGACACGGTATTCGCGTAGCCGCCGCCACGCGACAGCCACGCCTCGTTGATTTCTGTTTCCCCCTGCAACACCAATGCCAGCCATTGATAAGGTTTTCCCAGTCTCTGGACCATCGCACAGACCGATGCGCTGTTGCGATTAAAAAAGGGACTGCCCCAGCCCGAAACAAAAATCTCGGCAATCAGCGGCTGGTCTCCCGGTTGAAAACTTCCGTCTGTGAACGCGTCATGGAAATACTCCAAGGCTTGTGCGTCCAGAACCGGCATACGGTCGTCTTTATCATAAATCATTCTGCCCACCAGCATTTCGACAGCGTAACATTTTGGGTAGCAAAGATGCCTGGAATTCTGGAAGCCTTTCACCGCGCGCTCCAGGCGCCGGATGGCCTCATGCAACTCCACCGCGTTGACCCCTGCCACGGTCAACACCAGCGGATCGGTGCAATTGGTGTCCTCTGCCAACTGATCAGCCATGACCGGCAACGGCGGCAGATTTGTATCCACCACTCCGCCGAAATTGCAGGCGATCCAGTTCGAAATCATCCCCAATGCCAGCGCATCGCATTCCGGGTTCCGCTCACCGCGCAATTTATAACCATCGAGATACTGGCGAATCCGAAACTCCCTGTTGATCTTCTCAACATCCTCCTCCGTCAGGCTATTCGAACTGACGACCACTGGTTCGCAGGCGGCATCCATGGCCGAGACCTGTGCGGTCGCCGAATCCGGACGGACGGACAAGCTTTTAAAAAATGGCTCGATGATCCCATTTCCCAATGCCCAAACGAACACAAATAACAAGACGATGGCAAGCCCTGCCCAGAAATAGACAGGAAAGAATTTGAAATTTTGTCGTTTGGTCATCGGGGTGCCTTGCACGGAGGCTGGATTTGAAGGAGGCGACAAAACCGAGCCTAGCGGCTGCCAATTGGCCATGCCCTGCGTCCAGACCATTTCGGTGCCGTTGAATTCCCCTGCCGCGTGCCGCTGCTGTAATTCCTCCAGCGAAAACAGCCCAAGGTTCTGACCGTCACGATTCAGATGATATTTCATAATCGTCTGCTGCCTTCCCCAAGTGGTTCACCCAAGATTACCCCTCGGGAACGGATTGTGTCCAGAACGCATTCGCCGGGAAAACACGCCTTTTTTGCCTCCACCCAGTTCCGCCCCCCTTGCGTCTTTTATTTGAGTCAACTCGCGTGTCGGCGGGCGTCACCACCACGCCCAACACCAAACCCAAAGTGTCCACCAGCGCGTGGCATTCCTGAACAATTCTTTCGTCGCATATTAGCATCCGGAGGAACCGAACCCCGGCATGCGGCTGTGCGTCGAGGCAATGGAGCCGGTGGCATTTGGCTGGAAAAACTGGCTGCAAATAGGCAGTGAGGAAGCCGGACCGAAGGCGGCGGCAATCGCTTTGATCGTGGAGACGTGCCGCCGATTGGACGTGAATTTGCGGGCCTGTTTAATGAATATCCCACCCCGGCTTGGGGATTGGCCAAGCGCCAGGTTGGCGGAGCTTTCGCCCGCCGCCTGGAAACCCGCTCACATCAAAATCTCCTGATATCCCAGCAGTTTATCACAGCCAGACTGCCTCTCCAGACGGGTTGCTGACACGGATACGAAGAACTGTTTAAAGTAGGCTTCGATCATAGATGGGATGGCGTCACCAAACGTATGCCCCATACACGCAAGCAGGGAATTAGTTTTTCCAACTGACCGCCGACGGTAGCGTGGGCAATGAAAACCTCGTCGGCCAAGGCAGCGACAAACTCGTTGCGGCGGGCGGCGAATTCGGCGGTGATGCGTTTCGCCTGAGCATCGAACGCCGACAGGATCAACATCCGGCCGCTGGCGACGGCGATGGCCCATTGGGCTGGCAGCCGTTCTAGCATCGCACGAGCGGGACAGAGAATGACCGGGCAATCGCCGCGAAGCAGGATTTGCAAACACTCCTTCTCCACCGGCGAATGAAAACCGCCAATGACGCAGCGCGCGGTATCCCGCCACTTGGCGGCCTGGTCGTAGATGGGGAGGATGACGTTGCCGGGGCAACGGCTGGAACAGAAAAGCGCGGTTTTGGGCAGGGCGAGCAAGTCGAGGTTGCCGAGCGCGGTTAATTTAGGTGGGGCAGCTGCGCCCAAGCGTTGGGTCAAACGCGCTGGATGGCGGGCATCTTCACGCGTGATTGTTTCGACCCCTGTATTCATTTTGCATCAGGCATCCAGATTCCAAATGCTGCCTCTGATAGTATTGGAATTAAAGCCGGTGTCGTCGTCGCTGATTTTGGAATTCAATTCTGAATATCTCAACCCGTTCGGAAATTCGTCCAGATGCCACTGGTATTGATCGAAATAATGAAAGACGCGCTCGAAAGCCTCGTCATCAATCTGGATGTCCTTGCCGTAACGCTCGGGCCGTTCCAATTCGTGAACGTCGAACAAGCCGCCGTTGAGATACGGGATGCTACCAAGTAACTTTTCCAAGTCGGGGGCGCGGTCTTTTTTGCGTTTGCCAAAACCTTCGTGGAACAGGCGCAACAGGAAGTAGCGGTAGAAGGTGTAAAACTTGTCCTTGCCCTGTTCCCGTTTGCAGCGGTCGAGCCGGTTGCGGAGGTAATGGATGTCGCCATCGAGGAAGCCCTTGCGCTGGATGAAATAGACGAACACCAGCCGGTTGAGCATGACGGACGCATACCATTCGCGGTCGGCGACCTCGCCGATGCCATCAATGAATTTGAGGAATGCCTTTCGGTGCGTGTCGAAGTCGCGATAGAACGCCTTGGTGACCTTCTCGATGTCGAACGCGGCGCGGGCGCCTTCGGAAAGGGTGAGGGTGTGAACATCGCCCCGTTCCTCGTCTTCGAGGGAAATGTAAAGGTGCTGGAGCTTCTGGAGCAGCGAGTCGCCGGGCTGAGCGCGGTTGAACTCATGCGTGCGGGCGGCGAGTGGCTTGCCGGGTTCGCGCCGCACCCCCATCCATGATTGCGTGGCTCCGTCGTGGGTCGGGAAAACGATGAGATGCTCGAAACTGGTCTGCGTCAGGGCGCGGTCGAGTTTCAACCGCGTGGTGTGGTCGGGCAACTTGCCATTGGCGCACGCACAGGACCACGCGGTAAAACCGCGCTTTTCGGCGATGGCGGTGAAGTCATAGTCCGTCTCGCCAACGCGGAGCGTAAGTTTCTGGCGGGCGGGTTCCCAACCCAGTTCTTCGACAAATAATTTGGCGAGGTTGCCGTTTTGGAGCAGCGGCCGGGCGCGTTGGAAATCGAGGGGCATGGGATAAATAAAGTATGATGGATGAATCAGGTATGAGGAGGGCCACCCTTGAGCTTTTTCATGCCGCTGGCGGCGAGCAGGCTGCGCATTTGGGTGATGGCGATGTCATTGAGCGTGCGGAGACGTTCCCCGGGCGCGAGTCCCTGCCGGATGAGGACGGAGTTGAGGCTTTCAAGATTGGTCAGGACCACGAGTTGTTCCAGTGGAGCATGGTCGCGAAGATTGCCGTCAGCGTTGGGATGGGCGTCGCGCCATTGTTTGGCGGTCTGTCCAAAGAGCGCGACGTTGAGGAGATCAGCCTCGCTGGCATACACCGCGGCCGCCTGGGCCTTGGTGATCGAAGGTGGAATGAGGGTGTCTTTGATGGCGTCGGTGTGGATGCGGTAATTGATCTTGGTAAGGGTGCGCTGGAGGTTCCAATCGTGCTTGAGCCGGTTGTTTTCATCCTCCTTTAGCCGCTGAAACTCGCGGATCAGATAGAGCTTGAATTCCACCGACACCCAGGATGCGAATTCGAATGCGATGTCCTTGTGGGCGTGGGTGCCTCCGTACCGTCCGGCGCTGGAAGTAAGGCCCACCGCGCCGGTTTTTTCAATCCATTGTTTGGGGGTGAGGATAAAACTATTCAGTCCAGCCTGGAGTCTAATCCCGTCGAATTCGACGGGATTAAACCCGGGGTTGTTCAAGCGTTCCCAAACACCGAGAAATTCCAGGGTGTTGCGGTTCCGCAGCCAGTTGCGGATGACATCGTCCGGATGATCGGGGTTTTTATATTTGGCGATGTCCGTCAGACAAATAATATCCTGCTGGTCCTGCGACAGCACCCTGACGGAGGCTCCCTGAACGGCCATGATGGATGTTTTGCCTCGTTTCATGTCAATTTTTGCGGATTCCCAGCGAGCAAATGATTTTGGGCTCGCGGGCCTCGACATCGTCTTTGGTCACACAGAGGCGGTCTTCCTCCGCAAGCGACAGGACGAGGGCGACAAGTTTTTCATCATTGATGCCGGAGCGCATTTCGCGATTAAGCAGGTCCCGCGCGGCCTCGGTCAACGGAGCTTCGTAAATTTCATCAATCGCGAGATGGAGCGGCTTGATGTCGAACAGGCTGTCCTTGACGTTGGCGGCGTAATCTTTCAACCGTTCATACACTCGCCGGCGGGCGCTGGTGGGTTTGCCGAGCTGGCCGCCGGTGGTGATATGCTCGGTCTGGATGCCGGCGACGGCTTTTTGCACGAGCGGATGGTGGTTGGCCAGACGCGGGAGCGCGGGCGTGGCCGGCTCGCATGCGGCGGCTCGCAAAATCTCGTGCTGGCTCTCGGTGACAGTTTTTCCCTCCTCGTCCACCCAGGCGAGCGCGTCGTTACCATCGGCCGTGCGGACATAAACCATCGCGCCGGAAGTGGGCTGGGGACCAGCGGCACCAGCGGGCTTGGCGGCGATGGCCGACAATGCCTTGGTGGAAAACACGACGCCGGGCAAATCCGGGATGATTTTTCTGAGCGCCGGATTGGTGTCGCAAGCATTCTTCCAAATCTGGTAGGCAAGCGACGCGAGATCCACTTCATCATCCGCCGGGTCGTCCAGGATGCCGGATTTTTCCGTGAATAGGTCGCGGATGACGGTGTCGTGTTTTTCGTCCTCGAAAAAGGTTTCATCCGTGCCGACAACCTCAGCATTTTCTGTCAAGCGCTGGCGGACCCGCGAGCGCAACCGGATGAGTCGCTCGACGCCATCCGCAGGCACGAAGGAGTAGCAAAGAATCTGCTCGGCTTTCTGGCCGATACGATCCACACGGCCCGCCCGCTGGATGAGGCGGATGATGGCCCACGGCAAATCGAAATTCACCACGATGGCAGCATCCTGCAAGTTTTGGCCTTCGCTCAAGACATCGGTGGCGAGGAGCACGCGCAATTCATCGGCGGGCGCAACGTAGTTGGGCGAGCCTTTGTCCTGCGCCTTGTTGCTGGCGGGACTGAACCGGCGAGCGTAATTGGCCGGGTTCTCGGTGTTTCCGGTGACACCGGCCATGGATTCCAGGCCGCGCGATTTCAACTGCTCGGCCAGATACGACACCGTGTCGGCGAATTGGGAAAAGATGAGAACTTTCTGGTCGGCATGTTTTTTGGCCAGGAGCTTGAAAAGTTCCTCAAATTTTTTGTCCTGGCCAGGTTGCCAGCGGCCCGCGAGCTCCAAGATGGAAAAAAGTCGTTCCGCATCCTGCCGCAAATGCGTGGCGAGGTCTTTGACAAAGACGTCCGGCCGCAACCATTCAAAATTGCGATGGTGTTCGTCCTTGAGCATCTGATAGCCCTCGGCCCCGGCGGCGGCAAAATCGGCGAGCGATTTGGCGGTGATTTCCGTGGGCTTGGCGGGAGCTTTGTCATCCGAGCCGAACAACCCACTTTCGCTGTCGTGATCCTCGGTGCGGGTGTCGAACAATGCCTGATCCTGGGTGCCGACGGGCAGCGGCAGTTTGTTTTCCAACGCGTGGAGGAAAATAAAATTGCGCAGAATGTGACGCCGCACCGAGAGCAGGAACGAATGGCCGCTGCTCTCCAGCCGCTTGAACAGGTTGGTGCGGCAAAAACCGATGAGCCGTTTGCCGGCGCGCGAAAGGTTGTCCATCAACTCCGCCTCGTCCTGCGACGGCGGCACGTCGAGCGTGGGCTTGAGATAATTGGCGAGGCCGTAGCGCGGCAAATGCAGGACGCGGACGGTATCAACCACTTTGTCGGAATACAGTTTGGCATATTGGTCGTCTGGGTCGTTGTCGCGAATGCGAAAAGTCAGCGTCTTGGGCTGGCGCTTGGGGAAATGGAAACGGCTGCCGCCCTCAAGTATCAAAAACCGGCGGTCTTCCCTGGCCTTGGGTTGGTCGCACTTGGGACATATATCCTGCGTGGGCTGCAGCACGGTGTCGCACTGGGGACATTCCGTGAACGCGTAGTTGCGTTCGACGAAACTGCGCGTGCGGCGGACCATGAACAGGCGCATGAGTTCGCGCCAGTCGTCGGGGTGGTTGCTTTTCTCAAAGGCGTTGAGGCAGTTGATGGCACACTGATGGCGGCGGGTAAATTCGTCGGGCCGGCCATCGCAGTCGCGGCGCAAGTATTCCTCGGGCCGGATGCCGACAACGTCGTCGGGATTCAGGAACAGCCGGAGCTGGTTCGCGAGGTCGAGATAGGCTTTGTTGTAGGGCGTGGCCGAAAGCAGGATGCACTTGCATCCGTTTCGGGACAGGTAATCGCGCACAGCAGCCCATTTCTTGCCTTCGCGGTTCCGCAAGTTGTGGCTTTCGTCAATGATCACGACGCGGTAGCGGCGGAGATCGGGCAATTCGTTTTGCGCCTGCGTGATGGACACCACCTCCGCAATCAGGCGGTGGCGGTGGGCGTAATCCTCCCACATGCCGACGAGATTCTTGGGGCAGATGATGAGGGTTTCCAGCGAGCGCGGCGGGTCTTGGAACACACGGGCCAGCGCGGTCGCCATCAAGGTTTTGCCGAGGCCGACGACGTCGCCAAGAATCACGCCGCCGCGTTTTTCCAGATGACGCGCAGCGATACGAACGGCGGCAGACTGAAATTCCAGGAGGGTGCCGCGCATATCCGCCGGGATGGTGAATTCGGAAAGGCCGGCGCGGGCTTCCTCCGCCAAGTGGTAAGCCATCTTGACGTAGATATGATAAGGCGGCGGACACTCCGGACGGGCCCAACTTTCGTCAATCACCTGGATCAATTCCTTGGTGATGTCAATGCACCAGCGATCTTTCCAGCGGTCCTCAAACCAGCCGGATAATTTTTTCGTGGCGTCCTGGTCGAGCACGTCCACGTTCAATTCGCCTTGATAGGACAAACCGGACAACGTGAGATTGCTGGAGCCGACAAAACCGGTGATGGGGTTGTTGGGGTCGGGGCGGAAGCAGAGGTACAGCTTGGCGTGGAGCGTGTGACGGAGAAATAATTTCACCACCACCTTGCCGGATTTGAGCTGGGCCGAGAGACGGCGTAGGCCGGCTTCATCCTCGTCGTTGGGTGCGCCGAAGGTGAGTTGAGCGCGAAATTCCTCGGCGAGCCGGCGCTTCAACCGAATGACGGCCTGCTGACTGATTTCATTTTCCTGCGGCAACAGGCTGTAAACCGCGCGCAATTCTTCCTGGGCGGGCCGCTGCATCCCGACAAGAAGCCGGCATTGTTGACCCTCGCCGCCCGGCCATTTTTCTATGAGCCCATCTATGGCTTTCCAGCCGCGCAAATTAAAATAGCCGACGCAAAAATCAGAACGCTGGGAAATTTCCAACGTCTCCCGGAGCGCGGGCAGGAGTTCGAGGGCGATGTTGTCGAATATGCGGGGCATGGAGGGGTCAAGTCTCGAAGGCGGAATTTGGGGGGGCAAAGAGATGGCAACGCCGCCGCGTGCGGTGACCGGTGATGGCGGAAATCAGAGGCATACCCGGGGGAGAGTTTTAATTGTTTGGCGTTAAGGCGCAAACATAAAACAAAGCAGTGAGCGGAAATTTGGAATCTGAAAGGGGAAATATGCATGTGAACAAACCTGAACCTGAAACCTGAAAGTGGTTTTAATCAGGGCTTTGGTGATTTAGTTGAAATCGAATCTCAGTCGTGAATCCGGCACCGCCGACTTGGGTTTCAAGGCGTCTTCGGGTGACGCGCCGGAATAAAGCACGGCCATGATCTGGGACATGCGCTCGTCCACGATACAGAGATTGGACAGGATGAGGTGCTCGGCGATGGCGTCGGTTATGTCGGCACCGGGCAGAATCATGCTGGTACGGAAGCGAATTTCGCCGTCGGCGTAATTCCTCCAGCGAAAACAGCCCAAGGTTCTGACCGTCACGATTCAGATGATATTTCATAATCGTCTGCTGCCTTCCCCAAGTGGTTCACCCAAGTTTACCCATCGGGGTTGGATTGTGTCCAGAAAGCATTCGCCGGGAAAACACGCCTTTTTTTGCCTCCACCCAGTTCCGCCCCCCATGCGTCTTTTATTTGAGTCAACTCGCGTGTCGGCGGGCGTCACCATCACGCCCAACACCAAACCCAAAGTGTCCACCAGCGCGTGGCATTTGCGACCTTTGATGCATTTTCCCGCATCGAAGCCAACGGGGCCTCCATTCCGATGACCCTCCAGCAAGTCCTCTTCGCCATGTTTGTTCCATGCCCTGATCCAGGCGTGCACCCGGGTACGGTCCACTTGGAGAGCCCCGGAGACGGGACCGGTGGTCAACCTTTGGAAACTAAGCATGATTACATCCAACCGCAAGGCGACGCGGGCATCGCGGTCGTTTTGGACTGCTTGCCGCCATCTTTCGAGACGTTGGAGGGTGCGTGAATTGCAGCGAGAAAAGATGGATTGAATGATCGCAAACTGTTTGTTTTCTTACTTAACCACACAATAGTTCAGCACATTTTCAAGAAGGAGAGCAAAGAAAAACGCCACCTTCCTTTGGGAAACCCGATTTTAAAATTTCATTCTAACCAGTGGGGAAAGCTCTCTGGTGCGCATCATATTGTTTTATTTATACGCAGACATGAAGTCGCCAACGCCATACGCTCCATCTTCGATCGACCGGATCATCTCCGCCCACAACGCCAGGCTCCGAAGCTCAACGCTTTCTCATGGAGCCACCAGGGTCAGCTCAGAACCACTAACCCGCTCAAACGCCGCAACAAAGAACTCAAACGTCGCCCCCGCGTCGCCAGCCTCTTTCCTAATGAAGCCTGCATCCTGCGCCTCGTAAACGTCATATTCGCCGAAGCCGCAAATAAATGGGAAACCGGAAACATTTTCAAAAACATGAAAAACCAGCACCAGCCCTCAGTTGAGATGCTCATGCATTTTCCAAAAACATGTTGTTCAAATTCGAATTCACCCGCCTGTTGACAAGCCGTTATTAGACAACATATTATAAATAATACCTGCAAGCATTTGCAAAGGGTCCAGCTGCCGTTTTTTAAAGAGAAAACCTTTTCTCTTTGATCTTTTGAATTTAAACTATAGGATTATTAATGTCCCATTAAAAAAGAACCTTGCATAAAACCCAATCAAAAAATACTTAATGAGTGTGATTACGCAGTTTCAAAACCACCATAATTATGAAACCTCATATTTTTTATTTTTTCCAGCTATTTGTACTTGCATTTTTAAATTGCGAATCCTCCTCTGCACAAGCTCAAACCCCAGCAATTACAATCCAACCCCAAGATTCTATAGCCTTGGCAGGAAGCACTTTAGAATTGATGGTACAGGCAACCGGCGCCGGACCACTTACATACGAGTGGTATTTTAATGAAACAAATTCCTTGAACACCGTTATAACAACCTTGGCAGGGAACGGTACAGAGGGTTATTCAGGAGATGGCAACATTGCTACCAACGCTGAATTGTCCCACATTACAGATGCTGCTCAGGATGAATCTGGGAACCTGTATATCGCCGATTATTTTAATCAACGAATTCGCAAATTAGATTTGAATGGGATCATCACGACACAGGTCGGAAACGGTGCAGCAGGTTACCTAGGCGATGGAGGTGATGCAACGAATTCTGAATTAAATGGGCCAGACTCAGTGGTTATGGATCACTTTGGAAACATGTTTATTGCGGATCAAAATAATTGCTGCGTCCGGAAAATCGACACAAATGGAATTATCTCAACCGTAGCAGGAAATGGAATGGTTGGCTTTTCAGGAGACGGCGGCATGGCTACCAATGCTGAATTAAATTATATTTCGTTTGTGGCATTGGATGGAATTGGAAACTTGTTTATCGTTGACCAAGGCAACAACCGCATCCGCAAGGTAGATTCGAAAGGCATAATAACGACTGTAGCAGGAAATGGAGCGGCAGGGTTTTCAGGTGATGGAGGCGTGGCAACAAACGCCGAATTAAATGCCCCTTGGGGTTTATCTTTGGATGCGTCTGGGAGAATATACATATCTGATCTTCATAACAATCGTATCAGGAAAGTAGATAATAATGGAATTATAACAACTGTGGCAGGAAATGGGATTGCAGGATTTATGGGTGATGGAGGTTTAGCAACCAATGCGGCACTGGATGCTCCCCTTGGTTTAGTTTTAGACAATTTTGGAAATATTTTTATCGGAGACTTTAATAACCACAGAGTTCGCGAAGTGAATACCAATGGAATTATTATAACAGTAGCAGGCAATGGATCTGGCGGTTATGGTGGAGATGGTGGCTTGGCCACCAACGCTCAGTTGTCTCCATATGGAGTGGCTATTGATAATATTGGCAATCTTTTCATTGCCGATTACAGTAATAGCCGAGTCCGAAAAATTACGCAACCCGGCGGCAATACCTTAACTTTGGAACACATAGAGTCCGGGAACGCAGGTAATTATTCCGTGGTTGTCTCTAACCCATATGGAAGTATTACCAGCAGCATTGTTTCGGTGCAAGTGGAGGCTATAACAAACACACAAATCAACATATTAACTCAGCCAAATGGATTTGCACAGTATGGACAAAATGACACCTTAAGCGTTTCAGTTGCAAGTGAACTTCCTGTTTCCTACCAATGGTATTTTATCCCTTCTGATGGAGCCGGCCAGGCAGGCGGATACGCAGAAACAATTGGCAACTTTGTTTATGGTGTTGCTTTGACAAATGAAGGCTTTGGATACGGAAATGCACCAGATGTAAGCTTTGTCGGCGGGGGAGGCAGCGGCGCACAGGCTTTCGCCTCAATAGCCAATGGCTTGGTTACGAATATTACTGTAACCAATGCAGGATATGGGTATTCTAGTCCTCCAGCCGTTGAAATTGGCCCTCCCGATGGAATTTTAATAAATCAAACCAACTACAGTTTCACTATTACAAATGTAAATAAAAGCAGCCTGGGTGAATATTTTGTCGTTATAAACAATTCTGAGACAAGTATAACAAGCTCAATTATAAACCTCACTTTATTATTTCCGCCATCCATCAATAACCAGCCTCAAAATCAAGTTGCCAACGCATATGGAAACGCCATGTTTTCTGCACAGGCAGAAGGAACTCCTCCTTTATCGTATCAATGGCTTTTCAATGGCACCAATTTTTTGAATTTAAATTCAAACGAGTTGATTGTCAGCAATGTAACCCCCCAAGTATTGGGTCAATATTCTTTGATCGTCTCCAATGACTATGGTTCTGTGACGAGTTCTATTGCAAATTTGTACCTCTACCCTTATTTGGAATCGCCCTTTCCGGGTGCTGTCGCTTTTTGGGGTCAAACCAATACGCTCAGCGCTGAGGCTTGGGGAAGTGGCAATTTATCCTACCAATGGTATTTTAATGGTAAGTCCATTTTTGGCGCAACTTCCTCGAATCTTATTTTGTCTGGAATTCAGTTCACAAACGCAGGTTTTTATTCGGTGGTTGTAAGTAGCCAATTTGGTAGTACGACCAACACTCCAGAGCAAGTCGTCGTCAATCCAGCAAATATCGCGTTTGCATTACGTGCGGACGTAATCATTCAAGGCACCGTTGGCTACAGCTATGTCATTCAAAGCACGTCTAACCTTGGAAATACAAATTCATGGGTAACGGAAACCAATATCATTCTAACCCAACCCATCCAAGATTGGGATGATAATACGGTTGACGTACATGCAGGTCCGCAAAAATTTTATCGCGTGTTGCCAGGTAACTAATCCAGATTCCTCGATGTTTATATTGGATGATAATTTTCAGCAGTTTGCGTTTAAACCAGCCGGTGCCGCAGACAAAAGGTAAAAAGTCCTTTGAGTGCGATCCCTATGCTCAAATCCGACTGGATCAATGGCAGGGCTCTGAATGTAAAAAGTATCATAAATATTTGAAGCCTCCGAAACCTTGCTATCCCGCCAATTTCCACAGGGCCTTATACACAGGACAGGCGTTATGATTTTTGCCAATACCCACAAGAGATTTCGAAATTTTGTGAAACCCACATCAAGGAAACGAAGGAAAACGAAAAATACCCATCCCTATCCAAAACGAGTGGCATCCTCCATCCATGGAATAAAACCCGGTCCACGGATTTTTTCTCCTGACACAGCGTTTTGTCTTGAATACAAAAAATCGAAACCTTTACCTAAAACCAGCCCCAATTTTTTCAAACAAGCTCTCAAACCGTTCTCTGGAGCCAGTGGAATACGGCCCCGGTGTCTTGAAACCACCAGCCTGCCACGGTGAACAAACCCACCCGCGATGAAAGTAGGGGCAGGCCAAAGATCAAAACGGAAACATTGCCCAAAAAAATCACCATGGCTGAAAAAAAATAGCCCTGTGAGGTGATGTCCGACTGGCGGGTTTTCAGGATATGAAAGGTGAGGGTGAGATGAAAGGAATAGGCGGCGCCAAGGAGCAAATGGAACCAGATCAAATAAGGACGCCAGTCCCAGATCAGGCGCCCCAACAGGAAGACCAACACCACCAAAACGGCGTACAGGGGGAAAAAATACGGAGCCAGGGCAATCAAAAAATTGGATTTTGAAACCACCACATGCCCGCCCTTGGAGGTCACCTTCATTTTTCGAACTTCACCTCCAAGCACCCAGGTCCAAATGGCGTGGGTGAGTTCATGTCCAAACACATAAATCCACATGGGTTTGGGCAGCATCAAAAAGATCACCATCCAGCAGGCGCCCCCTGCCAGCATTGGAACCCAGACCATGTCAGCCGCCCCGCAAGCGCGGACCACCTGGCCCAGGGCGAGCACAGCCCCGGCGCACACTGGCAGCAACGCCAGCGCCACCAGCCATTTGATCATTTTTGGCACGGGCAATACGGTAACTGATCCCGCCGCCGGCGACAGCCAAAATCCCGAAGCCAGCCTTTGGTGCGGAATGGTCCCGCTTCACATTTTATCCCCCCATCAAGCCCTGGTTCCCTCCCCCCGCCAGCGAAGCGGGGGGAGAGGGTTAGGGAGAGGGGTTCTCGCTCACATCCAGTGCGAACTGAAATCAACACAAAAAGCGAAATGGAAAGGGTCAAGATGAGCAAGATGCGGGGACGGCAACTCTTTGAGCCTGTCTTAAAATTCGGAAGGATGCTGTTTTCGTGCCCAAGCCGGTATGGCCAGGCGACGCGAGGGTGCATACCCCACGCGGGTCTGCGACCGATGAGCAACAACGCCAGACCGGCTTGGCCGCGAAAACCCTCCGGGCGACGGCGCTTTTGCCCTTGGGCTTTGTTGTTGCCGTGGTTACAGCCCGCCACGGGGATGCGCCGACAGCTCCGCCTCGCCCAAGGCCAAAATCCCCAGTCGCAGCACCCTTCCCCCTTTTAAGACAGGCTCTTTGGAAAAATCGAAACCATACCCGAAGCGGTCTGGTGAGGTTTTTCCATAGATTGGTGCAGATTGGCTTTTTGAATTTCGTTTTTCGGGTTAAACAGCCCGCCTTGTCATTTTCGGGCGTGCTCTTAGAATCCACGCATGACAACAGAACAGGCATTGCAAATATTTCGTGAAACAGGCGCCCTTTTGGAAGGACATTTCGTGCTGCGCAGCGGTTTGCACAGCCGCCAATTTTTCCAATGCGCGCTGGCGCTCCAACAAATGCCCGTGGTGGAAAAGCTCGGGGCAGCGCTGGCCCAACGGCTGAAGCAGGCAGGGGCTGTGACCGTCGTTTCACCCGCCATGGGCGGTTTGGTGATCGGCCAGGAGGTGGCACGCCAGTTGGGCCTTCGGTTCATCTTCGTGGAAAAAGAAGAGGGACGGCTGGTCTTGCGCCGGGGGTTCCAGATCAAGCCGGGCGAAAAAATCCTCGTGGTGGAGGATGTGGTCACCAAGGGCGGACGGGTTCAGGAGACGCTGGACATTGTCCGCAGCCTGGGGGGCATGGTGGTGGGCGTGGGCATGTTGGTGGACCGATCCAATGGCACGGTGCAGTTCGGGGTGCCCACCTCCAGCCTGATTTCGCTGGCGGTGGAAACCTTTGATCCGGGTCATTTGCCCCCGGACCTCGCCCAAATTCCCGCCATCAAACCCGGAAGCAAGTGACTCCTGGAAAAAGCAGGGCCCCACTGCGGTGAAAAATCCAGATTAGAAAGTGAATCTCGCCGCGCCATGGCCGGATCATGACAAAATTGTCATGATCCCTTCAGGAGAGGTTAATGGAATTGAATTTGAATGAGGATGCAGATTGCACATTTAAAAATAACAACAACAACATCATCATGAACCTTATCAAATTCATTCCATTGGCACTGGCCGCAGCCCTGCTTGCCGGCTGCGCCAGCAACCACTGCGCCTGCCATTCCAGGCACATTTCCAAGGAAGCCGCCAGCCAGATCGCCCTCGCCAGCGTTCCTGGCGCCGCCATCAAGAGCGCCGAACTGGAAAAAGAACATGGCCATCTCCAATGGTCCTTTGACCTGACCACCCCCCAAACCAACCAGGTGACTGAAGTGAACGTGGAT
Source organism: bacterium (assembly GCA_021817945.1). GTDB lineage: Bacteria > Verrucomicrobiota > Verrucomicrobiia > Limisphaerales > UBA11358 > UBA11358. Next base: position 111,426 of record JAKAFL010000004.1, read on the forward strand.
GCGATCACCGGAAAAATTCTCTCCACCCAAGCAGAATCTGCAAGCGACGAAAACCGGGAAGCCAAGTCGGAAAAGGACTCCGACAAGGACTGAAAAACGGGACCAAAAAAGTTTTAAAACCATCACAACCAGCAACACAAGGGAGCTAAAATGAAAAAATTGAAAACCAGCAGACCGGCATTCATCACCACCCTCCTCTGCCTGTCGGCGGCGGCGGCTCAGGCGGAAAACAGCTATCATTTCATCAAGGAAATAAAAATCGGCGGCCCAGGCGGCTGGGATTATGTCAGCGTGGATCCCTCTGCGCACCGGTTGTATGTGTCGCATGCCATGAAAGTGGTGGTGATTGACACGGCGTCAGACACCATTGTGGGTGAAATCACCAACACGCCCGGCGTGCACGGTGTGGCCGTGGACCCGCAGATTCCAAAACTGTTTGTGAGCAACGGCCGCGGCAACAACGTGAGCCTGGTGGATCCCGCCACCCTGCAAACCCTGTCCCAGACCGCCACCGGAAAAAATCCAGATTGCATTCTGTTCGAGCCTTCGCAATCCGAGGTGTATGCCTTCAACGGACGCAGCGGCACCGCATCCGTGTTGAACGCCGGCACGGGCCAGGTGGTTGCGACAATTGATTTGGGGGGCAAACCGGAATTTGCCGTGGCAGACCCTGCCGCTGGAAGGGTGTACGACAACCTGGAGGACAAAAGCGAGGTGGCCGTCATTGATGTCAAAAGCCACACCGTGGTGGATCGCTGGCCCATCGCCCCGGGCGAATCCGCATCCGGCATGGCCTTGGACGCCAAAAACCATCGCCTTTTCCTTGGCTGCGACAACCAGTTGATGATCATGATGGACAGCCGCAATGGCAAGGTGCTGGGTCAGGTTCCCATTGGCGAGGGCGTGGATGCCAACGCCTTTGATCCCGGCACAGGGCTGGCATTTGCATCCTGCGGACGCAGCGCCACCACCACCATCGCCCGCGAGGACGGGGATCAGTTGACAGTGGTTCAAACCTTGAAGACCGAACCAGGCGCGCGCACCATGGCAGTGGATCCCCTGACACACCGGATTTACCTGGCCACGGCAAAGATGGAAGCTCCTGTCGAAGGCGAACGCCGCGGCCGCATGGTTCCGGACTCCTTTAAAATCCTGGTTTACGGGATGAACGAGGCAGACAGCCACTGAACCAAGCGGTGAAGGGAAGCCCAGAGCATGCGCATACTCGTGGTGGAAGATGAGCGGAAGACGGCCTCGTTTGTGCGGAAGGCCCTGCAAACCGAAGGTTTTGCGGTGGACCTCTGCACAAACGGGGCGGACGCTCTCAATGCCGCCAAATCCACCCCTTTCGACGCCATCGTGCTGGACATCATGCTCCCCGGTCGGGACGGCCTGAGTGTGCTGCAACTGTTGCGGTCACAGAAAAACAGCACCCCCGTCCTGCTGCTTTCCGCCCGGGGCGAGGTGAATGAGAGAGTGGCGGGATTGAATGCCGGTGCGGATGACTACCTGCCCAAGCCTTTTGAACTAAGCGAACTGGTGGCGCGGGTTCGCGCGCTCACCCGCCGGACCGGCGACAATAAATCCACACTCCTGCGGGTGGCAGACCTCACCCTGGACACACTCACCCACCGGGCACAGCGCGCCGGGGTGGAAATCGAGCTGACCTCCAGGGAATACCGCCTGCTGGAATTGCTCATGCGTTCCACCAACCGCCTCTGCGGCCGGATGATGATCATAGAAAAAGTCTGGGACTATGATTTCGACCCCGGCACCAACCTGGTGGACGTGTACATCAGCCGCCTGCGTGAAAAAATTGACGCCTCATTTGAACCCAAGCTGCTGCACACCGTTCGCGGGATGGGCTATGTTCTGAAGGAGCAGACATGACTGTCCGGACAAGACTCACCTTCTGGTACGCAGGCATCCTGTCCCTTTCCCTTTTTCTGATGGGCTGGGGCACCTACCAGGAAATTGACGAGCAACTCCGGCATGAACACCGTCATCGTCCTGCCGAACGGGCACTGAGCGAGGCGATGGAAATGCTGGTGCAGGTTGGGCTGCCGGCCCTGGCGCTGGGACTGGCCGGGGGGTGGTGGCTCACCCGGCGCGCCCTCGCGCCAGTCATCAAACTCACCTCCGCAGTCCAAGCCGTCCGCGAAAACAACCTGGCCCAGAAAATACCGCGAACCGGCAATGGCGATGAACTGGACCGCCTCACCGATGTTTTCAACGACATGATGGTCCGCCTGGATGATTCCTTCAAGCGAACCCGGGAATTCACCCTTCATGCCTCCCACGAGTTGAAAACGCCGCTGACCATCCTGTGCGCGGAAATGGAAACCGTGCTTCGGGAGGATTCCGCATCCGCAGCGGAACGCGACCGCGTGGCCAGCCAGTTGGACGAACTGCGTCGGCTGGCCCGGATCGTGGATCATCTCACCCTTCTGGCCAAGGCGGACGCGGGCCAGGTGCCACTTCAACTGGAACCACTTCCCTTGCACGAACTGGTGCGCGATAATTTTGACGATTTGAAAATCCTTGCTGAACCGCATTCCATCCAAGTGAGGCTGAGCGCATGCCAGCCCGCGGTGGTTTTGGGAGACAAACACCGCTTGCGGCAGATGCTCCTGAACCTGGCTGATAACGCCATAAAACATAACCGCACGAATGGCTCTGTGGAGCTGAGCCTGACGTGCGAACCAGGCTGGGCGGTTTTCACCATTCAAAACAGCGGCCCGGGCATTCCACCCGGGCAATTGCCACTGGTCTTTGACCGGTTTTTCAGGATACAAGCAGAGCAAACGGATCAAACCGGGAATACGGTTTCCCGGGAGGGCAGCGGTTTGGGCCTGAGCATTGTCCGCTGGATCGTGGTGGCTCACCACGGCGCCATCACCCTGGATTCCGTGCCGGAAAAAACCACCACCGCCTCGTTGCGCCTGCCACTTTTTAACGAGGACAGACCTGCGGCGACAAATCCAGTGAAGCCTTGAATATTTCCTTGAAATCCGCCCTTGCTGACATGGCAACCCCACATCACACCACCCAATCCTGCGAGACGGGTCCGCGCAAGATTTTGGGGACTGGATCCGTGGTGCGTTGGATCTGGATGACAGTGCTGGTGGCCAGCGCGGGTTGCGCCACCTATCAACCGCAACCATTGGATCCAGGCAAAAGCCTGGATGACTGGGACGGGCGGAGCCTGAACAGCCCCGGACTGCGAGCCTTTTTGGCCACCAACGGGGTTGCGATGCCCAAGGCTGGACAACCTTGGAATTTGAAGCAGTTGACTCTGGCAGCCCTGGACTTTCAGCCGGCCTTGGCCGAGGCGCGCACGCAACTTTTATCCGCCCAAGCCGCTCAAATCACGGCAGGCGAGCGACCCAACCCATCCGTGACCGTCACGCCGGGGTATGATTCCCAAATTCCCGGCAGCCCAAGCCCGTGGTTGGTGCCGTTATCCTTCGATCTTCCGCTGGAGACCGCCGGGAAACGGGGGAAACGGATGGCAGAGGCGCGTGCCCAGGCCGAGGCGGCGCGGTGGACACTGGCTGGCGCAGTATGGCAGGTTCGCAGCCAGGTGCGCGCGGCCCTGGCCAACCTCCATGCCCAACTCCTGATCACTTCCATTTTGGAGGACGAAGCCACGGAACAAAACCGGCTTGTCCAATTGCTGGAAGACCAGTTCAAAGCGGGGTCGCTTTCCGGGTATGAACTGACCCAAGCACGCATCAATGCTGCCAACACCCTTCTGGCAAAGCTCGATGCCCAAACCAAAGCCACCCAAGCCAGGTTGGACCTCGCCCGCACCCTGGGCCTGCCATCCAAAGCCCTCCTGAATGTCCGCCTCGATTTCAAAGAACTGGATGCCGCGCCGGGTTACCTGAACAAGTCAGACATTCGCCGGGAAACCCTGCTCAACCGGTCTGATATCCGAGCCGCCCTGGCCAGTTACGCCGCCACCGAGGCAGCATTGCAATTGGAAATCGCCAACCAATACCCAGACATCCATCTGGGACCAGGTTATGCCTGGAACAACGGCAGCGCCGGAGACAACGAATGGAGCCTGGGCCTGACCCTTTCCCTGCCTGTTTTCAACCACAACGAGGGACCTGTGGCCCAAGCCGAGGCCAATCGCCAGGCCGCTGCCGCCCATTTCCTGACAGTGCAAGCCAACGCCGAGGCGGACCTCGACAGCGCCCTGGCCGGATGGCATGCCGCGCAACAACAAATCCAGGCTGCCCATGCCATGCTGGAACAGTCCCGCAAACTGCTCGATTCTGCGCGCGCCCAAGCCCGTTCTGGCGAAAGCGCGCCCGCCGCCGTTGCCGAAGCCGAAGTGGGATTTGCCGCCGCACGCCAGGCGGATATCAATGCGGTCATTCAAGGCCAACAGGCCCTGGGCCAACTCGAGGATGTGATTCAATATCCACTCGCCCCCGCCCCTGCCAGCATCCAACCCAAACCCGACACCAACCATCCCCTTTCGCCATGAAATCCAGATTGATTGTCCTTTGTCTTCTCCTGGCGCTGGCCAGCCTCGCCATTTTTGGCATCCACTATGAATTCACCCACGCCGCCGCGCCGGATGCGGATGACCAGGCACCGGATGTCACCCCGCTGGTGACGGTTCAGGCCGAGCCTTTGAAGCGGTTGACCCTGGAGAGCTTCCTTGATGTTTTCGGAACCATCCTGCCCTCGCCCGCAGGACCGGGCCAGCCGGCGGCGGATGCGCCACTGGCTGCCCCAGCCGCAGGAGTGGTGGCCCGTGTCAATGTGATCCCCGGCCAGGAAGTCACCAATGGACAAGTGCTGGTGACCCTGAATGGGGGCAACTCCACCGCCGAAAACGCCGCTCAGGAAGTCGCCAGGCAGGAATTGCTTTATTCTGAGCATGACACCTCACAAAAGGCCCTTCAAGATGCCCGGGCCCAACTGGCTCTGCTGGAAATCAGAGCCCCATTTGACGGCACGGTGGTAAGCGTTTCCGCCAAGCCCGGCGCAGCCACAGACCCCGCATCCACCGCCGTGGAGATCATGAACCTGCGCCGCCTCGCCGTGGAAATGCAGGTGCCCATGGACCAATCCGCCCCACTCCAGCCAGGTCTTCCAGTCAGGATTGCAGGCAAACCTGGGATTCAAACCGTCCTGTGGCGCATCAGTCCCGCACTGGATACCAATAATGACACCGTGCATGCGTGGGCCTTGCTGCCACCGGAAACCAGCCTGCGTCCGGGCCAGTTTGTAAAACTGGAAATCCAGACCGCAAGGCATGTGGATTGCCTGGCCGCACCGGCAGCCAGCGTGGTCACTGATGAGTCGGGCCATAGCACTCTTTCCCTGGTGGATGGCAGCCATTCGCGCCAGGTGGCCGTTCAAACCGGGTTGCGCCAGGATGACTGGGTGGAAGTCATTGGCAATGATCTCAAACCCGGCGACAGGGTGGTGACGGTGGGGGCCTACGCCCTCCCGGACCAAACGCCCATCCATGTGCTGGACACCGATTCAAACACCAACCCAACCAATCCCCATACCGACCCGGCACCATGAGTTCCCAAGCCCGATCGCGCGTGGGGCAGTTTGCCACCCGCCATGCCATTTCCATCACCTTTATCGCCCTGATGCTTTGCCTGGCGGGATTTTTCTGCGCACGGCACACCCCCTCCTCAGTTTTTCCGCGCACGGATTTCCCCAGGGTCGTGGTCATGGTCAGTGATGGCATCACCCCCGCCAATGAAATGATGGCCACCATCACCCGTCCCATTGAAGAAGCCATGAAAGGCATTCCTGGCGTGACTTCGGTGCAGTCCTCCACCATGCAGGGATCCGCCGTGGTAAACGTCCTCTTCAACTGGGGCCAGGACATGTCCAAGGCTGAACTTTATGTGATGGGCCAGCTCTCGCAAATCCGGGGCGACCTTCCCGCATCCGCCCAAACCGATGTTTCCAGGGTGGCCTTCTCCCTGAGCTACCCCATCATCGGCATCAGCCTCACCAGTTCAACCCGCAATCCCATGGACTTGTACGACGAGGCGGTTTACCACATCAAACCCATGTTTTTGCAAATCCCGGGCGTTTCCGGCGTGGAAATCCTCGGCGGACGCGAGCCGGAATACCACGTGGAAGTGGATCCCCGCCGCCTGCTGGCCGCGCACCTGGCCCTCTCGGATGTGAGCGACGCACTGGCCCGCAACAACCTTTACGCCTCCGCTGGAATGGTCGAGCAAAACTACCATCTCTACCTGACCACCGTGGATGGACGGGTGCGCACGCCGCAGGACCTGGAAAACCTGCCCGTTGGCGGCACTCCCGGTCACCCGGTGCGGGTGCGGGACATTGGCGAGGTGCAAAAGCAGCCCGCGCCCGCCTACATGGACATCACGGCGCAGGGGCGGCAGGCCGTTTTGTTCAACATCGAAAGCCAGCCCGAGGCCAGCATCCTGCAAATCGCAGCAGACCTGCGGCGGGATTTGAACCAGTTGCACCGGCAGTTGCCGCCGGACATGCACCTGGATTTCTTCTATGACCAATCCCAGTTCGTCCAGGATTCCGTGGGAAGCGTTCGCGATGCCATGATTTTCGGGGTGATCCTTTCGGTGCTCATCCTCTTTTTCTTCCTGAAAAACTGGGGCAGCGTCTGGACGGCCATCGTCACCATCCCCATTTCCGTCCTGATCACCTGCGTGGTCATCAAACTGGCCGGAATGAGCTTTGACATGATGACCCTCGGGGGGATAGCCGCCTCGATAGGACTGATCATAGACGACGCCATTGTGGTGGTGGAGGCCATGTGCCACAAGCTGACTGAGGGCGGCGATCGCCTGGCAGGGATTCATGCCGCCATGGGTGAGATTATCCGCGCCCTGGTGGGATCCACACTCACACCGGTGGTGGTTTTTCTGCCGCTGGCTTTCCTGGATGGCATGGCCGGGGTGTTTTTCCGGGCGCTGGGCCTGACCATGGTGGTGATCCTGCTCATCTCACTCCTGCTGGCCGTGACCCTGACCCCCTCGCTCGCAGCCTGGCTCATCCGGGGCAAAATGAAAGCCTCCTCCACAGGCCAGGAAGCCGGATTCCTGCTGCGCCCCGTGCTGCGCATCTATGAAAAGGCCGTGCGACTGGCGCTGAACAATGCATGGCTGACGCTGCTCGGATGCGGTGTCCTCCTGATTTGCGGCGTCTTCATCTACCTCCAATTGCAGACCGATTTTCTTCCCAGTTTCGACGAGGGCGGCTTCGTGATGGATTTCAACGCGCCGCCCGGAACCAGCCTGACGGAGTCCTCCAGGATTTTGGATGAGGCGGAGCAAAGCATCCGCACCAACAAGGACATCGAGGGATATTCCCGAAGGTTGGGCACCCAGCTGGGCCCATTCATCACGGAACCTTACCGCGGGGATTATTTGATCAAACTCAAACCTCATCGAAACCACACCACCGACGAAGTCCTGGCACAAATGCGGCAGGATTTCAACCAGCGCTTCCCGGTTATCCAGTGGGACTTTCATGGCTACCTGGATGACCTCATGGGCGATCTGCAAATGGCCCCGGATCCAATCCAGATTTACCTGTATTCACCCGACCCGGCGTGGCTTCAGACTCACGCATCGCTCGTGGAGGAGGAGATCAAAAAAATCCCCGGCGTGGTGGATACCTTCAACGGCCTGACTGAAACCGGGCCCTCCATCAACCTTCGCCTTCGTCCACTCGCGGCCCAACGCTTCGGGTTTACCACTCAAAGCCTGGCCGATGCCGTCAATGCCGCCATGAACGGGACGGTGGCTTCCACCTTCTTGCAAGGCGATCATCTGGTCAATGTGCGGGTGGTTGCCAGGCCCGGCTCGGCAGACCAGGTGGACAAGATCGAACACCTCACGGTGCGTGCCCCCAATGGAGCCCTGCTCCAGGTGGAACAACTGGCCGAGGTTGAAGTCGCGCCGGGTGAACCCGAACTGAACCGAAAAGACCTCAGGCAGGAGGACATGGTCACCGCCAGGTTGCAAGGCGTGGACTTGGGAACTGCCATGCGCGAAATCCAGGCCAGATTAAATCAAGCCAACTGGCTCCCGCCCGGCAGCGTGGAATATGGCGGCCTCTACCAACAGCAACAACAATCCTTTCTAAACCTGGCCATGGTTCTTGGCGCAGCCATTCTCCTGGTTTTCACCGTCCTCTTGATTGAATTCCGCTCCTTCTATGAACCCACGGCCATTGTCTTCGGCGCAGTCCTGGCCCTGGTCGGCTCCCTGGCCGCCCTTTGGATCACCGGCATCACTCTGAATATCGTCTCCCTGCTGGGCATGATCATCGGCGTGGGCATTGTGGCCAAAAATGGCATCCTCGTGCTGGATTATTACCATCAACTCATCCTTTCAGGGATCACGCCAGCCGATGCCTTGATCAAAGCCGGACACCGCCGGCTCAGGCCTGTGCTGATGACCTCCCTGGCTGCCGGATTGGGAATGCTGCCATTGGCTTATGGGGTGGGCACGGGCGCCCAGATGTTGCAACCCTTGGGTATCACCGTGATCGGTTCATTGTTAATGTCCGTCCTGCTCTCACTCATCGCCACTCCCACACTCTTTTTTGTCTTCCTGCGCCTTCACCAAAAATGGCTCAAAAATGAGCGGCAGTAAACCATCCCAGGAGCAAATTCCGGGGCATTGCACAATGTCTGGGCACAGACACGGCGCCCGAAGCGAGCTTCGCGGTGAAAGAGTCAGTCGAGACTGCCCCTTTCATGACAGTAAGACTTTCCATTTTTGCATCCTGTCCATGCTGTTCATCCTGTCTCGATTTCCTGCCGGGTTCACCATCGAGGCCCTTGCCCTTGCGCATGATGTCGCACACAGATTTGAGCAATGCGCCGGGGGGATTGGTTTGCAATTGTTAAACACGAAAACGAAATTGGGAAGCAGTCCCATCTCGGTTCCGGTTACCGAATGATATGTATCCCACGAAAATGCCACCCTATACGGCTTCCAACCTAGACGGGGTTCCTTGGGACGGAACCAGATGGGTGACCGAACGGATCACCTCCCGCAAGGGAGGAATACATCCAAACCAACGACAGAAATGACAGGCACGAATTGCACCTTGGACGCCGCCCGCAACGACCCGGAAAAACCAAGACAGCTTTTAACCCGAAAAGCGAAATGGAAAAAGTCAAGATGCGGCAAGATGCTGTAGCGGAAACTCTTTAAAAAATCAAAGCCATACCCAAAGCGCTGGTGAGGTTTTTCAAATGAGTTTGCGCCCGGTAGATTGAGGCAAATTGGCCTTTTGAATTTCGTTTTTCGGTTTAAACTGGGGATATGTTTGACGCATTAAGTTCAAAGCTCCAAAGCGCGTTTAAGAACCTGCGGGGACTTGGCAAGATTTCCGAGGCCAATGTCAGCGAGGCGCTGAAGGAAGTGCGGATGGCGCTGCTGGAGGCGGATGTCCACTTCAAGGTCGCGCGGGATTTCATTGAGCGGGTGAAGGTGAAGGCCCTGGGCGCGGAGGTCATCCAAAGCGTCCATCCCGGGCAGCAAATCATCAAGTGTTTCAGCGACGAACTGGCTGCGCTGCTGGGTTCGGACCATTCCGAACTGCGTCTGGATGGAAACCCCTCGATCCTGCTGATGGTGGGCCTGCATGGGTCGGGAAAAACCACCACCAGCGGCAAGCTGGCGCGGCTTCTGAAAAAGCAGGGGCGCGCGCCGCTCCTGGTGGCGGCGGATGTGTATCGTCCCGCCGCGATGGATCAACTGGAAACCCTGGGGCGACAGGTGGATGTGCCGGTTTTTTGCCTGAAAGGGGAGACGGATGTTTTAAAAATTGCGCGCGAGGCGCTGGCCCACGCCAACACCCAGGGCCGCAACGTCGTGATTTTTGACACGGCGGGCCGCCTGCAAATTGACGAGCCGCTGGTGCAGGAACTGGTCCGGCTTCGCGACCTGGTCCGTCCGCAGGAAATCCTGCTGGTGCTGGATGCGGCCACCGGCCAGGAGGCGGTGAATGTGGCCACCCACTTTGATCAGGCGCTGAACATCACCGGATCCATACTCACCAAACTGGATGGCGATGCCCGCGGCGGCGCGGCATTAAGCCTGAAAACGGTGACGGGCAAGCCGATCAAATTTGCGGGCGTGGGGGAAAAACTCGATGAATTTGAGCCTTTTCATCCCGAGCGGATGGCTTCCCGCATCCTGGGAATGGGCGACGTGGTCAGCCTGGTGGAAAAAGCCGCCGAGGTGGTGAATGAGGAGGATGCCAAGCGCCTGGAAGAGAAGATGCGCAAGGGGGAATTCTCGCTGGAGGATTTTTTGGAACAATTGCGCGCGATGAAGAAACTGGGGTCGCTGGAAAGCATCGTGAAGATGCTGCCTGGAGGGGGCGAGGCCTTGAAGCAAATGGACATTTCCAAGCAGGAGAAGGAATTCCGCCGGATGGAAGGGATGGTATGCGCCATGACCCTGAAGGAGCGACGCAACCCCTCGATACTCAATGCCAGCCGGCGCCGAAGGATCGCGGGCGGGAGCGGGGTGACGGTGACGGAGCTCAATACCATGTTAAACAAGTATTTCCAGATGCAGCAAATGATGCGCAAGATGGGAAAGATGTCCAAATGGATGGCTAAGATGGGAGGGGGACTCCCAGGCATGATGCGGCGTTAGAGCCTTTCCATTATAGCAGACGCGGCGTGATTGGTTTGAAGAAATGAGGGGTTTTTCGGCTGGAGACCGTTTTGGCTTGGTCCGAAATTCGAAATTCGAAAGGCCAATCTGGCCCAAACTACCGGGCGCAGACTCTTTGGAAAAATCTTACCAGACCGCTTGTGGTATGGTTTGCCCAAATCGAATAATTCTAGCCGCCCATCCCCACATCTTTTCGGTCATTGATCTAAGACAGGCGGGAAGAGAAACGAGGGCGACGAGGGCGAATGAGCGCGATTGCAACCATCGAAACCGTCAACCCACCTGTTGCAAGCGCAAATGAAGATGGCTCGGGAATCTCGGGCATCACCACATCAGGGATTTCAGTTGGATCGCCGATCATTGAGAATTGAATAGGTGTCACCGCGAAGATTTCAGACACGTCCCCACTGGAAATTGAGTAAAAATTCTGGTACGGCGGAGGCTGCGCAGCCTGTAAATAAATGCCGCCAACGAAACTTTGTGGCATGTGCTGCGCAAAACTTGACGCCTGCGGAAAATCATTAGCCAGGTAAAATGCGGCCCCGCTGAGAGGCAAATTCCCGCCCAGTTTTGGAACCATCGCAGCGCCATTTGTGGAACCGACGCTCGAAGCAAATTGAATTTGCGCCATGCTCGGCAGGACCAATCCAAATGAAAGGGCCAAACCTAAAATCCACTTGATCTGATTTTTGAAAGGTTTCATGACGTTAATTTGCCGTTAATTGATCTGAACCTCCGCCTGAGCAATTGAACAGCCCCACTATAACTCCAGCATCCAACCTGTCAATCCTTATTTTGGTCCCTTTTTTGAGCCCCCAAAAGTGAGCGGCGGGTATCAAGTTGACACAAGCCTTCAACCTGCAAGTCTGGAAGCCGGCAGCTTGCCAGGCCGGGCTGATTTCTTATCAAACTCGAATTTTGAAACAGTCTCTGAGAGCCTTTCTGAAAATTTGGAAGGATGCTGTTTTTGTGCCCAAGCCGGTCTGGCCGGGTGCGACGAGGGAGCATCCCCCACGCGGGTCTGCGACCGAGGAACAACCACGCCAGACTGGCTTGGGCACGAAAACCCTTCGGGTGGCGGCGCTTTAGCCCTTGGGCTTTGTTGTCGCCGTCGTTACAGCCCTTTGCCGGGATGGGCCGAGGCTCCGCCTCGCCCAAGGCCAAAATCCCCAGCCGCAGCACCCTTCCCAATTTTCAGACAGGCTCTATGAACTTACGGCCCAGTTGAGGATGGCTTTTTGGACATGCAACCGATTTTCGGCCTGGGTGAAAATGGTATCAGCATGGTCCTCAAATGTTTCCGCATCAATTTCATTGCCCCGGTAAGCCGGAAGGCAATGCATGACCATGGCAGCCGGATTCGCACATTGAAGAAGGCGACGGTTGATTTGAAACCCGGCGAGGATTTTAAGGCGGTCCCTGGCCTCGGCCTCCTTGCCCATGGAGACCCAAACATCGGTGTAAAGGAGATCGGCGCCTTTGGCGGCGGCTTCAATGTCCGTGGTGCAGGAAATTTTGCCACCTGCGCGGCGGAGGATGTCCTGACCCGGCTGGAGGGATGCGGGTGCGGCTATGCGAAGCTCAAATCCCATTTTGTCCGCAGCAAAAATCCAAGAGAGGGGAACATTGCAGGCGCCGTCCCCGATGAATGCCACCACTTTGCCGGAGATGGACCCCTTTTTTTCCTCAAAAGTCATGATGTCCGCCAGGATTTGGCAGGGGTGTTCATCATCGGTCAAGGCATTGATGGTGGGTATCTTGGAAAAAGCGGCAAAGGTTTCCACATCCTTCTGGGCATAGGTGCGGATGATGGCACCATGGATCATGCGTCCGAGGACCCTGGCCGTGTCCTGGATGGGTTCGCCGCGACCCAATTGAAGGTCATTGGCATTGAGGAACATCGCATTTCCGCCCAATTCACGTATGCCGGTTTCAAAAGAAACCCGGGTGCGGGTGGAGGACTTGGCAAAGATGAGCGCCCAAGTCTGTCCTGCCAGCGGCTGGCTGGTGGAGTTGCCGCGGTTCTTTTTGAATTCGCCAGCCGATTGCAGGATTTGCTTGAAATCCGCCTGCGGCAGGGTTTCCAATGACAACAAATGCTTCATGAATTTGATTCAAGACCCGTCAATGACCCATCACGTGCAAACAATAGCCATGCGCCCGGCGAGGACAATCCCCTGCCCGGCCCGGGACGGGAAACCTGCTTTATCAAGCCTGGATATTTCCGCCCCAAAGACATTTCTATAGCCCAATACCGATCCAACGTCACTTCTTTTTAACCGCCTTTTTTATTTGCGCCCTTTCCTGCCGGGCCTGGTCCGCCGCGCGCCATAAATACCACGCGGCGGTGGTCCGGTAGGGACTCCATATCTCACCGAACCGCCGAAGCGCGGATGGGCTGGGCATCTGGCCGCGCCGGTAAGCCTGGCCAAACCCGTTCCGCACGCCAAAATCATCCACAGGAAGGACATCCTCCCGGCCGAGTTGAAAAATAAGCAGCATTTCCGCAGTCCAACGCCCCACACCCCGCACGGCGGTGAGCCGCTGGATGATTTCCTCGTCGTCCATCTTTCCGATGGCCCGCGAACCGGGCACATCGCCGGAAAGCGTCTTGGCGGTGAGATCGCGAATGGCCCGAATTTTGGCCATGGAAAACCCGCAGGCCCGAAGCTGGGAGTCCGTCACGGCGGCCAGGTCCCCCGGCTTGGGGAATTTGCGTTTGGGAAAAAGACCGCGAAACCTGCCCAGTATTTTTTCGGCGGCGGCGGCATGCAATTGCTGGTGGGCTATGGCCAGGACAAGGGAATGAAAGGGGGGACGCCGTTTTTGGAAATCCAGCCGACAGGGACCGTGGCGGCGGATCAGCCGTCGCATGACAGGGTCCACGCGCCCGAGTTGTTTCAAAATGGCCGGTCGCATGGAGGATCAGGAGGGGTTGGCCCCGGTGGCGGGAGCCTGGAGCGCGGCTTGAATTTCCTGAAGAATCTTCACACATTCCGAATGGTAACCCAAGCCTGCCGGATGTTCCTCCTCCATCACGCCGTTGTCATGCTCGGTAACGCGAAATGCATCGCAGCCGAGGGTAAAGCCCCCCTCGGGATCCGGGTCCAGACTTGCCTTCATGCGAATCCAAACGCCACCCTCCCCCCAGCCGCCATAAAGGAATGTCTGGTAAAAGGAGCCTTTCTTGTCAAAGTCCAGGTCGGAGACATGCTGGTACCCGTGCCGGGCAAACACTTTTTGGGCAGCACGAAGAATGTTGGCCTCAGAACAACCCTGGAGGGTGACCTGGGCCATGTGGCGGGAAGCATTGGCAGGACTGGTTTGGCAGCCGGAAAGCAGGCAAAGCCCCATGACCAACAATAAACCGGCAAAGAACGATTTCATGATGGGAATATTCAAGCCCGTCCATCCAGGGACTGCACGACTTTTTTGATGATGGCCAGGGCCTCATCAGCCTCGGCAGGCCTCAGATTTAATGGGGGCAGGAGCCGGATGACTTTGGAACCGGCCGGCGCCGTGAGGAGGCCGGCCTGATGGAACAGGTCGCAAACCTGGAGGGAGGCAGCCCTGGGACTGGCAGTGAAAGCGGGGTGTGATTCCACCAATTCAAAACCTGTCATCAGGCCCAGACCCCGGACACTGGCCAAAACTTCCGGGTGCTGCCGCGCAAGGCTGGTTAATTCGGATAAAATACGACCACCGATTTGCCGGGCATGGTCCGCGAGTTTTTCTTTTTCAATGACCTCGAGAATCCCAAGCGCCACGGCACAGGCCAGTGGAGACCCGCCATAGGTGGTTCCATGGGACCCGGCCCCGAGCAGGTCCGCGATGGGCGCCCGCAGCCAGAAGGCGCCAATCGGAAAGCCTCCACCCAGCGATTTGGCCATGGCAATTCCATCTGGAAGGAAACCTTGCGCGCCGGAATGATTTTCCAGAATCCTCTGGAAACTCTGGAACCTGCCGGTGCGGTAATGTCCGCATTGAACCCCATCCATCAAAAGCAGCATTTGCTTTTCATCACACAAGGCGCGCAATCCCAGGAGGTATTCAGCCGTGGCAGGCGTCAGGCCGCCTTCACCCTGGATTCCCTCCACCAAAATGGCGACGGTGGATGGGGAAACCGCCTCCCTGGCGGCATTCAAGTCGTTGAAAGGGATGTGCCTGAACCCGGGCATGATGGGTTCAAAGCCTTTTTTGACTTTGTCCTGCCCGGTGGCGGCGATGCCCCCGAGGGTACGCCCATGAAAGGAATTGAAGGCGGTGAGAATTTCATACCGGCCCTGGTCATGGCCGAATTTACGGGCAGTCTTGAACAAGCCTTCATTGGCTTCCGCCCCGCTGTTGCAAAAGAAAACCTTTCCTGTGCCGATAGCCCCGGTCAAGGCCGCAGCCAGCCTGCCCTGCTCCGCCGTGTAATAAAGATTGGACACATGCACCAGCTTGCGCGATTGCTCCACCAGCGCCTCCGTGATGGCCGGATGCGCATGCCCGAGGCAGTTGACCGCAATGCCACCCCCCATGTCCAGATAGCGCCTGCCGGAAACATCAAACACCTCCACGCCTTTCCCATGGTCGAACACCAAATCGAACCTTCCATAACTGGGCACAACATGGCGGGAAAACAAATCCCGGATGGAATCATGGACGTTGTGCATCATGGCGGGAGGGGTTGGCAAAATATCTTTCATTTCTGGCAAGCCAGAATCTGCCCTTGCGCGGGCGACGGGTCACGAAAAATCATCGCGCTCCTCAGGGCACAACCTCGGTGCCGACGCCCTGGTCGGTAAAAATCTCCAGCATGACGGCATGGGGAACCCGGCCATCCACGAAGGATACCTTCTCCACCCCGGCCTTGAGGGCGGCCACGGCGCTGTCCACCTTGGGGATCATGCCCTTGTCCACGACGCCCGAGGATTTCAGGGCGGGAACCTCGCCTGTCTGCAAATGACTGATGACCGTGGAGGGATCCCTGGGGTTGCGCATCAGGCCTGGGACATCGCTCATGAAAACAAGGCGTCTGGCCTTGAGGGCGATTGCCACCATGGCTGCGGCCACGTCGGCATTGCAATTGTAAACATGCCCATCCGCACCAAGGGCAGTGGGACTGATCACCGGGGTGTGCCCGCACCAGATGCATTCCATCAGCGGCTTGACATTCACCTCCACCACTTCGCCCACATAGCCTATGTCCAATTTTTTTTTGGCGTCGGCGGGGTCATCCAGCCACAGCTTGCGGCATTTGAAAATATCGGGTCCGGCAAAACCAACGGCCCGGCCCCCGAGGGCATTGATGGCAGCCACCACCTCCGGGTTGATCTCCCGGGACAGGACTTCATCCACCAGCAGGGCGGCCTTGGAATCGGTCACTCGTTGCCCCTGAATAAACTGGGTGGGAAGACCCGCCTTGTCCATGGCCCGAGTGATGGCCTTGCCCCCCCCGTGAACCACCACGGGATTAATCTCAACCGCCTCCAGGAAAACAATGTCCCGGGCCACTCCATTACGAACGGCAGGATCGGGCGAATCCATGAAGCTTCCGCCATATTTAACCACAAAGGTTTCGCCCCTGAACTTTTGAATGTATGGAAGCGCTTCCAGCAATGTGGATGCCTTATCAATTAAAACTTGCACGGCTTCTATTTATCATCCCCCGGGGGCCAACGAAAGATTGTTTCGAGGCTTCGAGGCGCAGCAGTTCCGCGCGGGTTTTATCCCGAAAAGCGAAATTGAAATGGTCAAGATGCGGCAAAATATTGGGCGACGCACCCGAAAAGGAGGATAAGCCGGGCGAAAAAGCGCCGGTGGCCAGCCGGTCCCTCAAGATTGAACGGTCCGGGCTGGTCAGGGCCTTTGCAAGGTCACGCTCATCAAGCCCAGGACGATTTCATTGGCCATCGCCTTCAGTTCGAGGGTCTTGAGCCTTTTATGGGGATCCAGGTCCATGGCGAGCACGGTGGCCGCCCCGCCCGGAACCAAATCCCCGCTGCCCTTGAATGTTTTCATTTTCAAAACCCGGATCAATCCCGTTTTCAGGTCCACGCGCACCGGCAAAGGCCCAGGGCGGGCAAAGGCAAAGTCATCAATGAAATAATCCTGGTCAATAGGCCACCAGTTATCCGGGTTTTGCAGGGACAACCGGGCAGTGGCCCCATCGTCATAGGTCACCGTAATGGTTCCGTTTTCAAAATGGCTTTGCAGGGCGCTGGTGGATCCCGCCATCAATAAAAAGGCTCGCGATGCGCTGCCATGCAAAGGAATACAGATGGAGGCCGGATAATTATTCCACTGCGAGACAAAGGCGACATTCCTTACCCCGGGCTGGCCCGGAGTGGCCAGGGGAACGCCGTCCGGCAGGTAAATCATACCCTTTTGACGCGCCGCCAGTGCACGAAGGCCGGAATCATCCACATCAAAAGTGGCATCAGGATGGCACCAACTGCCATAGCCCTGCTTGGGCTTGGCCAGCGAACAAAACGGGGAACGGGGACTAAGATACTGGTTACGAAAGATATGGGTCACGACATCGTTAAAAACCCCGCCCATGTCCACGCAATCCAAGGAGCCTGCAACGGGCGCCGACCAGTCCACCGTGCCGGCAAAGATGGATGGCGCATTGATTTGGAGGGTCACGGGCTGCCACCAACTCATTTGATTTCGTGATAACCGGACAAACACGGTGCGCTGGCCGGATGCACCCGAAACCTTGCCTTGAATGCCATGCCTGGTTTGGACCAACCCCGTCAAGGCCCGCTGCGGGTCGGAAACCGCCAGGACTTGGGCGGAGCCAAAGGCGGCGTCAAACACCCTGTTGGTGGAAAGCGCCGGCCTTTTGTTTTCAAATAACGGGATTGGCTGGCCGGACCATCGAATCTCGATCACCTGCCTGGCGTCCGACCCGGTGAGAATCTCCACCCACGGCTGGCCCACGGAATCGGCCACCGGACGCCATGGCACGGGGCTGCCGTTCACCAGGACATTGGATATTGACCCGCGCATAGCGGGGATTTGCAGGTTCCAACGGATTTTTTTGGGGAAATGCTGGACCAACTCGTACACATCCTGCAAACCGGACCGGTGGAATTGGAAATCAAAATCAGGATGCTTCAGGCTTGCGCGAGTCCAATCCTGCGGGAAACCGGGATGAACCGTGACGATGCCGGCCAGGAGATCAGGTTTGACACCGAAAAGGCCCTCGACCAAAGCCCTGGAAGTGATGCCGATGGAATCGGCAAAATCGCGTTGAGCCTCGCCCCGGTGGGCGTCAAACGCCGTCATGGCCCCCAGGTTGCCGGGGCACAAACCACAATACATGGAATCGAGGATTGCCCCCTTAAAAAGTGAAAAGGCTCCATCCGGTCGGTTGGCCTGCCAGAAACCCAGGGCGGTGTGCATGGTTTCAGCCATCACCACGTTATTAAGCGACCACGTGTAAGGCATCCAGTCCGTGGTGGAAAGGGTTGCACACCCCGCAGGAATTCCGGGTCCTTCCAATGGAAAATGCGGAATCTGGCCATCCACCTGCCTGGACATTTGCCACGCTTCAAGGGTCGTGGGCAGGCCGGAATCCATGGTTTCATAAAAAGTCCACACCGCTGAATCAGGATGGACTTTTTTGAGACCAAGGTAATCCCGCCACTCGGCGAACCAGCCATGGTCCGGAAGCCACAGGTTTTCCCTCATGCCACGCTGGATCAGGTCCGCCTCCCGCTCATAGGGTGCCGGGTCCCGGCCAATGAGCCTGGCCACCCTGGCTGCCATGATGTTTTGGAAATAATTATAGGCGGTGGAATGGGCTGCACCACCCCCGTTGTAAGCCAGGTCATCACTGGCCCAAATACAGCAATAACCCTCATAAAGAGGCAGCGTTCCGCCTTCCGCCGAAGGGTATTCCCGACGGAACAGGCGGCGCTCCCAAGCCAGGTGCCGTTCAATGGCCGGCCATTTTTTCCGGGCGTAATCGAGATCCCCGGTCCAAAGCAAATGCCGAAAGAGCGCATCCATGAAAACCAGGTTCATGTCATAATGCGTGCCGGACATGTCGCCATTGGAATGAAGAGCCGTCTCATTGCGCGAGAGGTTGGCGCCGGGCTCAGGCGCGGGCAGGGTGGCTGGTATGGGATTGGTGTTCTGGCGCGCAGTCCAGTGGTCAAAATCACGCCGGGCACGATCGTGCCAGCCCAGATCATCACCAATGTAATCTCCCCGCCAACCCAATAGCGGCACCCGCCATGCCACCGCCCCATGCAACCACGCCCCAACACGGTCATCCCAAACAGCATTGGCCGCGATGCCCAGGGCCGAACCGGCGGCATTGATGAAGGGATCCGGGGTGTCAATCGAGATTTGGCCCGCCAAGCGCCTTTGACGCTGCACCGCTGATTCAAAAACCGCCGCCATATCTGGTGCCTTCAACGGTTGATTCCAATTTGCACCGGACGATTTTTGCAGAAGAATATAAACCGGGCTGTCGGCTGAAAGGATTGATACCGACTCCACGACCGGCGTGCTGCTTTCCGCATCCGGAGCTGGAGATTCCAAACTGTTCCAACCTGCCGCGTCACCCTGAAAAACCCGGGTTCCGTCTGAAAAAAAGCCCTCCATCAAACCGCCGCGCGCATGGAGTAAAAAGCAACCGCCCTGGATTGAAATCCTGCTGCCCAGGCAATACCGGGCCTTGAACTGGAACCATTGAGAGACAGGCACCTTGCCGCAGCCGATATCCACGTTGCTGCGATCCCGATCGCCATTGGCACCCCCGTATTCACATACAAGCTCGACGGGACCATTCGCAGTGCCGCGGATTTGGGCCAGCAGCGCCAGACCGGGCACATCCGCCATGGGTGCGACGGTGAGGCACAGCACGGCCGCGCCCAGCTTTGCATCCCGAACCTCATACACCATTCCCCCAGGACCGTAACGCGCGGCGATGGAATCGGCTTCATCCAACCAACGGACCGTTTTGCCCATGCAGATGCCCATGCGCAAAATCCCGCCCCGCCCCGGAAGGTAGAAGGCAAATTCCGGTTTGTCGCCCGCATCCACCCGAAAGCCGCCCGTAGGACCATAAAGTGGCCGGTTGAAAAACTCCGGGCCGTTGAGAATGACAAAATCACCGCCATCGGGATGATAACGAAGAGTTCGTTCCAGGTGGCCTTGGAGGATGGGCCCGGCAACCGGATTATTGATTCGGTTGACATCCGTCACGCCACCTTCGGCCCTGGCGGAGGGCGCACCAGAACCAACGCCTCCGCAAGCGAGGATAAACACCAGCCCAAGAATGCCCCCGGCCATTTTGCGAAAAGTCATGACGACTGCGGGCCAAGATGACGGGGTTCTCCCTCCCACTGCGGATTGGTCATCCTTGAAAGAAGCGCCGGTTTCATCTTGAGAAAATCAACCGGCGCCTGGGACATTTTGCCCGGGAGGTCTGGCGCTGTCCAACCTGCCGGAGGGCCGCATGCTGCCATTGACCAGGACATGAAACATCTCCAGGGATTTCAATCCGGGCGCCTGGAGTCTGCCATTTTTCAGTTTGACATCGAAATTTTCAAGCTGGATGTCACCGAAACGGGTTTGCCCCTGGTTGCCTTGAATGAGTCCAAAGGCGCCAAAATGGCCGGTCACGTGGGACAACGAAATGTTGCGCACCACGGACTGGGGCGGGGGCTGGCCTTGAAGGTTGAAGTATTGGGTCCATGGTTTAATGGAAACAATGACTCCACCGGACGCGTCCAAAACAATGTTGTCATAATGGATGTCCTCGTAGCATTGGGGTGTGTCGGGACGGAGCTTGAAGTTCAAGACATTGACCGGCCCAATGAACCGGCAATTCTCCACGACCACGTTGCGCACCACAGTGGCCTCGCTGCCAAGCGTCACTCCTCCTCCCCGCTTGAAAGTGCAGCCCGTGATGCGCACATCCTCAACGGGCGGGCTGGACACGTCATTCATGGCAAACGGCCCCTTGGATCCTTTCAGGGCAATGCAATCATCCGTCACGGAAAAGAAACAGTTGGAAATCCGGACATCCTGGCAACTATCCACGTCAATGCCGTCCGTGCTGGGCGCCTGCTTGTAATCGTCCGGCACCTGGAACCGTGAGCCGTTCACCGTGACATTCCGGCAGTTGTAAAGATGAAGGTTCCAAAATTGGGAATCCTTGAATGTCACCCCTTGTATGAGCACCTTTTCAGAATGGTTGATGGCGCATAGCTGCGCCCTGGGTATGGATAGATTTGGAAAATTGCCGGGATTTTTTGAATGACGGCGCAGTTGCCAGAATTGGTCCCAGATGGGCTTGCCATTGCCATCCAGCGTTCCCTCTCCGGAGATTTGCAGGCCGTCGCAGCCATCCGCGTTGATCAGGGCCGGTGTATAATGGGCCTCAAAATGCCCCTCGATGCGGACTCGTTGGGGGGGGAAATTGGTCATGTCGGTTGAAGCCTTCAAAACCCCTCCCTTGGAAAAGTGAAGATTCACGCCGGGCTTCAGAAAAAGAGCGCCGCTCAAAAAAACGCCCCTGGGAATAACGACCGTGCCACCGCCCATTGCAGCCGCGTGGTCAATGGCAGTCTGAATGACCCTGGTATTCATCGTGGAACCGTCGCCCACGGCGCCCATGTCCACGATTGAAACCTGGCCGGTTGATACATCCCGGCTTGCGGGAAGTGACTCAAACCCGTTTGCCTGAACTGGACTAGAAGGGCTGGCAACGCCCCGGAGCATCCCTGCCAAAACCATCAACCCCACCAAAAACAGGAGCCGTTGACCAGGGTTAATTCGCGCAAAAACCAGGCTTGATCCGGTCGCATTGTGATTGGACGTTGTCATTGGCAATAGGCGGATGATTCGGCATGATCATACCCGGCTTGCCAACAGAATCCATCCAAAACGCCTGCGCTGAAACATAGCCCGGACGTCCTGCGTTTGGAAAAAAGCCGCGGCAAAACCCCACAAAATACGGAAGACACCGGTCTCAAAGCCGGCCGACCCATTGTGGCCATTGCTTTCATGGGAGTGAAACCCGGTCAAGCACCACGCCCGGATCCATGGCATGAATCTCGAAAACGTGCCCGCCCGGCGGGAGATCGGCCAAGGCAACCTTTGCGCGCACATAATTATTTTGAACACCCTCAAAGCGGATGCGGCCAGTTTCGTTCTCCGCGCCGCTGGAACCCGGCACCTCCACCACCATGGGATGGCTACCGTCCACCGTCACGGACACCCTCAGGCGCATCCCCGGGCAAATCCTGAATGTTGGCAAAAAGTCCAGATAGGCCCAGCCGGAATTCTTTGTGCAGGTGAAAGGGAACTCGAGCGCGGGCGCGGATCCATCCCGCTCATTCCACGAGGCAGCCAGGCTGGCAGGCTCCAATGCCACCGCCCGCCCGGACGGTCCCAATCCCTCCACCACGCACCACCGGCCATCCTCCCGGGAATGGCGTGCAATTCCAGTGGCAGCGTCCCGCCATGCCTGCCCTGCTGGCGGCGTAATCGAAGTGTTTCCGCCGGGCAGATTTGCGCCGGCCTTTTCTCCCCAAGGCCATCGCACCTGACTGGACCAGGCACCCAATTCCTTCCCGGTGGCCAGTCCGGGCATGATTCGGTTCCATTTGCCCCCGGCAATTTTCAGGTTAAAATCGTTCACCTGCGCATCCAGGTCCGCCCGCAGGCTGGCAATAACATCACCCCCGCCCTGGTCGGCCAGCCCCAATTGAATCCGACGATCCGCCATGAATATAAGACCGGCATCAGCCAGCACTCGCGCCGGAAACCCAATCATCTCGGTGTAGGCATCGCGCTCGCCCGGAGCCAGCATGGTTCGAATGGCCTCTTCCTTTTGCATCAAACTCCGGTAATCCGCTTCCAACTGACTTGCTTGGTCCCCAGGCAGCGAAAGGGCCCATTCCCGGTCCATCAACTCTGGCTTTCGAAATGTTCCCAGTCGGTAATATTGATTGAGTAGATCAACAATGGCCCCGGCGGGGCGGGTGCCAAAAGTGCGTGTGGCAAAATCCTGGAGAAAAACCCGTTGTCCGCCGAGTGAGAAATCATCCGGGTTCCAAGCCAGGCGCGAGAAGTAATCAATGCCGATTTCAGCCGGCTTGATATCTCCCACATTGATGACCCACAAGGTTCGCGCATCGTTTTCCCAGGCTTTATGAAGCTCCTCCCACATGAACGCCGGCGCGGTGGTGTTGATCCAGGTATAGGAATGAGGCGCGCCATAATAGGAGAGATGCCAATAAACCCCGGCCCCGCCGGCACGGCGGCGCTCCGATGGTGAACTCAATCGCCGGATGTAGCCAAAATTATCATCCGCCCACACCAGGGTCACATCTTCCGGCACTTTCAAACCCGCATCGTAGATGGGCAGAACTTCCTTGTAGGGCACGAAGCATTGGGCAACCGGCCCCCATTGGTTTGAAACATGCCGGGCCAGCAGACTGCGCTGGTCTGCCAGCACTTTCGACATGAGTTTGAGCTTGCCCTGCAGGTCTCTGGGAGGTTTTTCCATGGGCGAATCATGAATGCCGCGTATGCCAAGCGTCCAAACCGCCTCGTAATCCCCGCGCGCTTCGGCATTATCCTCCCAAACATGGCGAATGGCCTCGCCATTGAGGGCATAATTCCAGGGGCCTTGTTTTTGCTCATTCCAATGCACATTATTGTAAAGCATCGGTTCGCAATGGGAGGAACCGGCCACCACCCCGTAGCGGTTGGCCAACTTGGCGTTTTCTGGAACGGCGCCAAACTCCGTGCTGCATTTGTGCATGGCAGGCCAGATGTAGTTAAGCCTCAGGCGCAACATCAATTCAAAAACCCTTTCATAGGTCTTCGGACCGATGTTGCCAAAAACAGGATCATACGTTTTTGACGCCCACGGATTGAGTCCCCAATCCTCGTCATTGATGAAAAAGCCCCGATATTGGACGGCCGGTGAATCCATATGTGGCGAAGTCACCTTGAAACCCAGGTCATCCCGATGCCGCACTGGCACATCCGCCCACCAATACCAGGGCGACACGCCGATTTGTTCAGATAGATCCATGAACCCATAGGCCGTCCCACGCCGGTCGCTTCCCACAATCACCAATGCGCGATCCACGCCCGGAAACGGATTCGTCACCATTTCCCACAGCGTCCCCTCCCAGCGCCCCTGGACTTTATCCAAGTCCTGCAATTTTCCGGCCCCGGCCAGGGCATCCACCCACGCGCTGTGATGAAGCGTTCCTGCAATAATCATCTGGCTTGCGCCCGTGGGTGCGGGCTTCACTTCCGGGAGTCGGCCGGTTACCCGCTGCACGTCTCCTGCAAACAAGCCCGCAGCAAGCTGAACCACCTCGTAATCGTTGGTGTCCACCACAATTGCGGCCAGGTCGCCAGGATCCGGGCCGGCCAGGTTGATGGTGTCAGTATCCTGCGATGGAGCGTGTAAAACCTCGAAACTCGCGGCATTCCCGGCTTGCGCGGAGCAGACCACGACCAATCCCGCGCCTAAAAGCAGGGTTGCGAGGCAGATGATGGATTTCATGGCCATGATGTCGGCGCGCAAATTCAAGCCGAAGTCACTTGGAACAATGGACGCTTTCCATCGCTTCCAGGATACAAGGCGGAGTGATGGCAAATGAGCAGAGTCTGGATGGCGAGTCATGGAAATTCTAAGGTTTCAGGATGATAGATGGGGATTTGTCCGGGCAGAAGAGATGCAGGGGCTGGACAGGGAGAGTTCAGAGGGGTGATCATCAGATTTTTGTAATAGGGTGTGCTGAACCGCTTCTTTCCACCACCCGCGAGCAACCCTGCCATGCCATGGGAATAAAACATATTGGTGACGGTGAACACCGGCTTTTCATCCACAAACCCTTTAATTATGGGGCCCTCAAAGCGCAATTTCAAATGATGTCATTCATCGGGTCTTATATTCGAGAGCTGGACTGCACCAAGTTCCAATCCTCCCCCAGGGCTGTCAACATTTTGCATCCGGATAAGTGACTGCTGTTCGGCGTCTCCCTCCAGTTTTTGACGGTGTCTTTCCAGGCCGCGCTCAAGCACCAAACGGCACAAGCCGTTATCTTGAAGCAACAAAAAATAGCCCTTGGGAACACTGCGATAGCCAGGGCCAACATCCAGGATCCTGCCCATGACACCCGCAGCATCTCCAGGATTCAGATAAATATCCGCGCTGACTTCGTAATCGTGCCATTGGTCGTTGCCAAGGATGGTGTAAGGCAGCCAGTCCGGCGCCCATGAAATGGGACGCGAGGGAACAGTCTGGCGCAGGCATTTTCCGCTTCCATCCGGTTGTTGAGTTATTTCAAAAGCGCCATCAATGTCTGCCGTGTAACGGGGCAGAAAACCCCAATCCGCCGGATTTGCATATTCAGCAAAAGTCTCGTGGTAAGGAAAAGGAAACGGTGTAGCGCGGGGCACACCTTCAAAAGAACCCTTCTGCTGGCCCCGCGTGGTGGAGAGGGAATAGATGGAACCCGGCTGCAACCATGCGGTGAAGGCACCATTCACCAGACCCAGGTCCGCCTGCCGGATGAATTGTTCTTTCGCATTACTGCGCCAGACACAAAGGGCGCTGGCGGACAAGCCGGACCCAATTTTAAAGCGCAGTTGCTGCGGACCGGTGGCGTCCTTGGTCTCGATGATGATGCTGTAATCGGTGCCCGGCGATTTCATGGTCACGAAAGTTCCACCGCCGTTCAGCCCGCCGCAGCCGCCGTTGAGATAGCTCCAGCCGACTTGGACGAACTGCCCGTAGTGCGCATAGCCCCACAGCGCTTCGCGCACTTCGTAGTGCCCGCTCCATGGCGACCGCGCCAGAAGCATGGCCGGTTTTTCCGAGTAGGGTTCAACTGGATACAAACCGGCAATGCCATACCAGTTCACAATTTTGGTCACCCCACTGCGGATGAAATTCTCGTTGAAGGCATGGACGATGTTTATGGCGCAATCAAATCCATTCAAGTAGACGTGCTCTTCGGTGTTCCAGATCGGCTTGTTCATCCGAATGGCCAGCGCCTGGAGTTCCGGCGAAACGGGAAACCTCATAAGGGTGTGGGCACTGACGATGTCCATTGAGTCCCTCAGGGTCTTATCGGTCTGCATGTCTCTAATAAAATCGAGACTGTTGGCCGGCCAATTATCGAATCCGTGGATTTTGACCCGGCTGAATCCCCCGGCGTCCAAAGTCGCCCGGAATTTTTTTACAAAGTCATCATTGACACCTTTTTCATTGCGGCAGCCGATGGAGCCGAGCTGGAGTCCGTACACATCGCGCAGTCCCTGAAGCCATTTCACATAGTAATTGGCGGCGTCCTGGGACCAGAAATCACCATGGCCAATCCAGCCTGGGGCGCTCCAAGCGGCGCCGTCGAGCGTGAGGTTTGGATTGCGCTTCCTGGCCTCTTTTAAAATCCACCACGTGTAGCCGCGCTGATAATTGAGGTCGCCGCGCGTATGCATGTGGCTGGGCATTGATCCCTGGGTTGAATTGCCGTCACCGGGAATCTCCACATAAAGCGCGCTTATGGATGCGCCGAACTTGGGCTTGTAAACCAGGTCAAGAATCTGGCTGCGCTGCGGCTCGGGATAATCCTTGAGCAGCACGGAGGTCGCGCCGCCTCCGTCCACAGCACCGATGCCGTCGAAGCGCTTGCCAGCGGCATCGCCGTTGAGCGTCACGACCTGCGGCCCTGGGGCCTGACCTGTCACCGCCGCTGAAACCGGATTCGCAGCCAGGCAGGCCGCCACAACCAGGACCGCGCAGTGCGTCCGATGAATCTGCGAGAAATTACAAATCTGAAGTGATTCGTGGATCCAACTCATGCCATTCCTTTTTACTCATCGAAAACCATTTTTCCGCATCCAGTCCAGCGCGTCTCCGGGCCATGCCTTGGCGGTGCCTGTGCAACGCAAACCGTAACCATGGCCGCCGGTGGTGTATAATTTGAATTCATTTGGCACTCCCGCCTCATCCAGGGCCGCATGATACAATTTACTGCCATTCACAAAGGTTTTATCGTCTTCATTGTGCACAATCAGTGTCGGCGGAATTTTTGCCTTCAGGTTCAAATCGGGTGAGATGTGCCCGTTGCGATCTTCAAGGTAGGCTGGATAGACAAGCACCACAAAATCTGGACGACAACTCAGCTCGTCAATGCCGTCCACCGGGGCATAATCGCGCGAGTCAAACAAACTGCTGGCTTTCGCCGCCAGATTGCCGCCCGCCGAAAAACCGATGATGCCTATCCGCTTGGGGTCAATTTTCCAGGCGGCAACCCGTGATCGCGCCAGGCTGATGGCGCGTTGCGTGTCCTGGAAAGCGCCGCCCCTGTTATTGGGGGTCCTGTATTTTAAAACTGCGGCGCTGATGCCATTGGAATTCAACCACGCCGCAATGTCCGAACCTTCCTTGTCAAAAACCACGTAATTATACCCGCCGCCCGGGCAGACTAACATCAGCGGCGCATTTTCCTTTTGCGCCGGGTAGAGGGACAAGGTTGGGCAACTTACATTGGTGATGCGCCTGGCATCGGTGCGTTCGGGTGTGCGCAACATTTCAGGGGCATCCGCACCATGGCCGGGCATTTTCCCCTCGGGCCAGAGGTCAACGGTCAAAGCCGCCGAGTTCATCAGGGCAGCGACCTGAAGTTGAAGCATCGCACGCGCGTAGCGCACGCCCAATTCGCGCTGCGAATCAGAGTTGAAATGCAAATGATCACCCTTGTCGGCCAATCCTGCGGAATCAGCAATCCCCGTATGCGGCACATCTTCAGGAATGCGCAGGAGGGCCGTGCGCACCATTTCCGCATAGGGCAGTTTTTGCGGGTTCAAAAATGTCCCCAGTTGTCCGACCACCACCGGTAAATCCGGCTGACCCAGATCCTGCCGAAAATCCCGGATCATCCCTGCGAGCCGCGATTCGTAAGTTTCGGCATCTGCCTTTGCTGAAGAATCTGATTCTCCCTGGTGCCAAAGCATGCCTGAGAGAATGCCCGCCTGCCTCGCGAGCCTGGCCTGCTCCAGGGCGTGCTGGTAAAGGTCGCCTCCTTTCACCCAACGCCGGAGCGGTGAGCCGCCAACCGCGCAGGGAACAAGGCCAATGGTCGCAGTGGGATCCGCCTGAAGCATGGCTTGGGCGAAAGAATGACCCGGGCCCACGCCGGGCTGGGTGCGTCCAACCTGCTCATGCAGCGGGTCCCTGGCCGGCACCCAGTGTCCGTCCGGGGTCATGACCAGAATCTGGGGGTTGGTTTCCTGGCTCCAGGGAGTGATGGGGCCGCGTCCCGCCATGTTGGACTGTCCCATCAGAAGATAGATATGAAAAAGGTTTTTGGCTGGCGGCTGAACCGATGCTGTGGATGTCATGGGAAAAGTTTGACCGTCCGCCTGATTCACAAGGAGGTTTGCGCAGCAGAACGCCGCCAATAACAGGAGTATCCGCGATGGTCTTGGATGAGGTTGCATGGAGATTGGAAGCGGCACAGGAATCATGAATTGAAGCGCTTAGGATTTCAAAACCTGAACTCTTTGGGCATGGCGCAGTCCATGCATCAATCCCCTCAACTCGGAAAGACCCCGCATGCGCCCAATGCAGGAATAACCGGGGGTGATCCCCTGGGGCTTGCCCAGGTCATCCATCATGGTGTGGCCATGGTCAGGACGGAAGGGAATCTGCCAGTCGTTCCGCCCCAAACGGCGGCGCTCGTCGGATTCGCCCAGCAAGGCCGACATGACCGCAGGCATATTCACCGAGCCCGACAGATGATCCGCCTCAAAAAAAGATCCATCCGGTTCGTGCTGCACATTGCGCAAATGCACCGCATGAATGCGCGGGGCGAATCGGGCCGCCATCATGGGTAGGTCGTTATCCTTCCTTGCCCCGAAAGAGCCGGTGCAGAAGCACAAACCGTTGGCCGGACTGGAAGATATTTTGAAGAGCGCCTCCACATCCGATGCGGTGGAGACAATCCGGGGCAAGCCCAGCACCGGAAAAGGCGGGTCATCAGGATGGATGGCCAGCCGGATACCCATCCTCTCCGCAGCGGGAACTATGGCCTCCAGGAAGCGGGCCAGGTTGCAGCGCAGGCTTTTTTCATCCATCCCATGAAAAGCGGCCAGCCTCGCCCGAATGTCTTCCAGGCTCAACCCCCATTTCACCCCTGGAAAGACGTCAATAATGCTTTGCACATAAGCCTCACGATCCCGGTTGGCCAATCGGTTCCACCAAATTCCAGCCTGCCTTACCTGCTCTGCGGAATAATCCGCCTCAGCGTTTTGGCGTTTCAGGGCATGGATCTCAAAAGCAGCGAATTTCACCGGGTCAAACCGCATGCACTCCGATCCATCCGGCAGGCGATGGTTCATTTCCGTGCGGACCCAGTCGAGCGCCGGCATGAAATTGTAAACCACCACGAAAATGCCCTCGAATGCCAGATTTTGAAGCGATTCCAGGTAATTATGGAAAAGTTGTTTCAGGTCGCCGCGCCCGGTTTTGATGTCTTCATGGACCGGCACAGACTCCACCACCTCCCATCTCAACCCCGCGTTGGCCAGGGCATCCTTGCGCTGCCGGATTAAATCCCTCGGCCAGGCTGCGCCATAGGGAACCTGGTGCAGGGAGCTGAACACCACTGTGGCACCAGCCTGGCGAATATGGCCCAGCGGCACCGGGTCCTCCGGCCCAAACCACCTGAATCCCTCGGCCAAAAACGATGCGCTGTCCGGTTTTGTATCCACTTTCAAACCCCGGTATAAGCTCCAAATCCGCCGTCCACAGGCAATATTGTACCCGTCACAAACCGGGAGGCTTCTGACAAAAGATAATGAATGGCCCCGTGCAATTCTGATGCCTCACCAAACCGGCCAAAGGGGGTTTTCCCGATCACCAGGCGCCCGCGTTCGGTGTGCGTGCCATCTTCATTGGTCAAAAGCCGCCGGTTTTGTTCTCCAATGAAAAATCCGGGCAACACGGCATTAACCCGGACCTTGCCGGCAGTGCGGCGAGCCATGTCCACCGCCAGCCAGCGCGTAAAATTCTCCACCGCCGCCTTGGCCGCTGAATATCCCACCACCCGTGTGACCGCCTGAGGCGCGGATGCAGACGAAAAATTGACAATGGCCCCCCTGCCCTGTTGCATCATCGCCGGGGTGAAGATGAGGGAAGGCAAAACCGTTCCATGCAAGTTCAGATCCACCACCTGGCGGAATGCATCGAAGTCCAGGTCGGCAAAATTTTTATCCGGGGGAATGGTTGCGCCAGGCTGGTTGCCACCGGCGCCATTTAGCAGTCCGTCAATGGCACCCCAGGCCTTTAGAATGACATCCCGCGCCTTTTCCAGCGCCGGACGATCCAGCACGTCCGCCACCAACCCCATGCACTGGGCATCACGTGTGCGACTCCTGCACCGGGCCATGGCGGCATCCAGCTTGTCCTGCGTCCGGCCCAGGTAAACAACACGGGCTTTTTGAGAAGCAAGATAATCCGCCGCCGAGCCAGCCAGCGCCCCTGTGGCGCCCGTGATGACAATCACACGCCCGGAAAGATCGAATAGTTGATTCATGATGAAAAGGTAATCCCAATGCCGTGACAAATGCGAACTTCTTTCAACCTAACCGCCCGGCTCCATCAATGACTCGAAACATCCAGGTGGTGATGCTGACGGTGTATGAAAACACCAACATTATCTTTAATGCCCTTTCCTCCGGCGCCAGCGGGTATCTCCTGAAACAAAGCACCCCGGAGCAAATCATCGAAGCCATCCGGGATGTGCATGCGGGAGGATCTCCCATGACCAGCCATATCGACCGAAAGGTGGTGGCATCCTTCCAAAAAATTGATTCCCCGGCGAAGGATTATGAAAAGTTATCCCTGAGGGAAAAACAAGTTCTGGACTGGCTTGCCCAAGGACATACCTACCATGAAATTGCCAGCACCCTGTGGGTGACCTACGCCACGGTTCACACCCATATTCGCCACATTTACGAAAAACTTCACGTGCGGTCGAGGTATGAGGCCACTTCTGTGCACCAGCAACAGGTGGATAAATTGAAGGAAACAACCAGTTGATGCGGGCTGAATCAAGCCGGCCCCGTGCTGCACCATGGAAAAAGCCAGGGGCGGAGCCGGGACCTCAAGATCAAGTCCCTCCCCGCATTCAATAAGCCGCGTAGCCGATCCTGTTGGCGTCTGAAATGGCCCAGCGGTTGATGGGACTCAAGGCCTGCGGGAATTTAATGAACAAGGCGCTTCCATCGGTAATGGCAAAATTGGACCCGCCTCCACCCAACCCTGCCGCGCGATCCGCAGCGCTGGCACCGTGGGCACTTTGATCCAGGATGCCGTCAAAATCATTCCCCGCCAAACCCTCATTCAAGTCCATGTAAAAATCACCATGGGTGGCGGTCTTTTCGCCCAGTAAAAAGGTGTCGCTGGGATGCACAATCGCGGATTGTTTCATGCTATCACCCAAATTCAAACCCTGCGGGTCAGTTCCCCCATTGGCAAAAACATCATTCCAGCCATTGATGAAATAACTTCTGGGCGACCCATCCGCCACATTGGTGACCCCGGTGTCGCCGGCCGTCATGGGGTGGTCCGTGGGTTCGCTGGGGCAAAGCAGCAATTTCACGTTGCGCCCGTACTGGTCGTACATGGCATTGGGCCAGCGGCTGACATCTGAACGAGGCGGATAATAGCCATGGTTATCGTCCACGTACATCTCACTGGCGATGCTCAGTTGGCGCTCGTTATTCAGGCAGGCGATGGTTTTTCCGGATTCCTTGGCGCGGCCCAGGGCGGGAAGGAGCATGGCAGCCAGGATGGCAATGATGGCAATGACCACCAATAGCTCAATCAAGGTGAAGGCTATGTTGCTCTTGCACCGGGGACGAATTCCCCGTTTGCTGGAACGACTATGAATACCGCCACCACGAAAACCATCGGAGTCGATCTGCATAAAGCCTCGCTTACCGCCACCGTGCTGG